>CAZWCA010000029.1:0-39073 GCA_964632255.1 uncultured Smithella sp.
GGCGCCCCGGAATGCTCCAATGCAATTGATGTTGCCCGGCAAATAGGTAATAAAATCGATGCAATTATCGATTTAGGAGAAACGCCGGGGGGAAAGGGCTCCACAATAATCGACGTCACATTCAATCCTCCCCAAATCCTGCGTGAAGGGGTAATTGATTATCAATGTCTTGGTAAATACCTTATTCGTCATTGATCCTTTATACCGGCATAAAAACATCAATATTTCCCTTCAATTTTAATTTTATTCTACGATATTTTCATTGACATTCATATCATTTTGAAGCAATAGCAAACAAGATCGAGCAGGTTTACCTTTTACAATGAATTCTTTGCCGAATTTATTGTAATTATTCCATTTTTGGCAGGTTACGATGATAAAAAAAACAGCTTTTATAACCGGTATTTTTCTCTTATCAATAATTATTCTTAATCATTCAGCTTTTTGCCAAACCCAAAATCCCTTGCTGGAAGAAGGTATAAAACAGTATCAGGCGGAAAATTACGAAGAAGCAATCGAAATTCTGGAAAAGGTGAGGCAACAGGATCCGCAGTCCCCAATTGCCGCATTTTTCCTCGGCATGGCCTATAAACAGACGATTGATTTTAAAAAAGCCGCCCCTAATCTGGAAGATGCATTAAAATTAAAGCCGGCCGTAAAAGAGGCATTGGTGGAATATGTAAATGTCCTTTTCCATTTAAACAAACTGGCTGAAGCAAAAAAATGGATCAAAGTCGCCAAGGAGCAAAACATTGCCTCCGCCGACATCGCTTTTTTGGAGGGAATGGTGCTGGCACGGGAAAGGAACTACGCCGATGCCATTACCTCGTTTGAAAAAGCCAAATCATTGGATAAGAAGCTGGAACAATCGGCTGACTATCAAATCGGCCTGTGCTACATTAATGACCGAAAATATAAGAATGCCCAGGAACGCTTTAAGGCAACGGCTTCTTACGATCCCAATTCCGATCTTGCTGCTTATGCCCGTCAATATCTGGAAGCAGTCGAAAGCAACCTGTTCTACACGAGGCCGTTGCGTGTTACTTTAAACCTTTCCGGCGGGTACGATTCAAACATTATTTCTAAGCCCCGTCAGGAAAGTTTAGCCGGAGGAATCGGCGATCCCGGCGGCGGCTTCATTTCGCCTTCGTTACGGATCGAATATGTCCCCAATTTGGAAGGCCCCTGGCTTTTTAATGCCATGTATTTCACTTCCGCAACCTTTAACGAACACTTCGTTCATTCCCGGGATTCGATATCGCATACATTCTCGATAATTCCAGGCTATAATTTCGGAAGATTTTCCACCAGCATGTTAGGCAGTTATACTTACTATTCACTGCGCACCGATTCCGATCTGATTCCCGACGGCAATGCCGGATACAAACATTATGAAGATTATTATACCTTCGGACCGATTGCCAAATTAATGCTGACGGAAAAGCAGATTCTCGAAGTTTTTGCCGGCTATGATAAGAAAAACTATTACAACCAGGTTATTACATCTCCGGACAACATGCGGGATGCAGAGGGATTCCGGGCATACCTGAGTTGGACCTGGTTTTATTTAAATAATGGTTTCTTTAGCTTGAGATATGACGTGGGCAGGGAAGTTGCCAATGGAGCATATTGGGATAATACGGCAAACCGTTTTTCGGCGAGTTTGGTTGTACCGGTTTTACCTGACGATATCGCCAAGAAAACCGGTTTTCTGTACCTTCAGTTGACAGGCGGATTTACGGCGCAGGATTATTCTTATCCGCAACCATACACGGATGTTGACGGATCTGCCAAATCAAACCGCAGAGAAGACAGAATTTATAATGGTTCAGTAAATTTAAACTGGGATATAACGAAAAACTGGAGCTGTATACTGCAATTCACACACACAAAATGGGACTCCAATATTCCGGTTTATGAATATACACGTAATTTATACTCGGCCGGTGTAGAATTCAGATTTTAATGTGATCGATAAGGTTAAAACTATAGGAGGCAGGTCTTGATTAAATTAAAACATTATATCGCAGCTTTTTTTGCTCTGATGCTGCTCTTACCCCTGGCGGTATTGGCCGCACCTGTGGGTAAAATTACCAATTTGACGGGCAATGCAGATATTACCGTCGCCGGAAAGGCTGCCCGGATTGCGGCTCAGGGCGATTTTGTCAATATCGGCGATTTTATCCGCACCAAAAGTAAATCCAAGGCGGAAATTACTTTTAATGAAGGAAATATACTGCGGCTTGCCGAAAATACCAGAGTAAGAATTACGGAATATATGTCCGGTGAGAAAAGAAACTCCAGCCTTTTCAATCTTTTTCGCGGAAGAATTCAAAATATCGTCAAAACCGTCGGCTCTGCAGGCGGCCGTTATGAAGTGCACACTCCAACTGCCGTCTGTGGTGTCAGAGGCACTCATTTTTTTAATTTCTATCTGGCCGGCGCTTCGGGGTCGATTTTCCAGGAAGGCACCGGTTATGGTTACAGCAAGAATAATCCTGCCGATGTGAAAACAATTACGGCGGGTCAGGGTATGTTTGTTCCAAGCGCTACTTTGGGTGCTCAATTACGGAGCGTTTCCAATCAACAACTCGATGAAATGAAAAATGCGACCGAAATATCGGGAACATCCGGCACTACCGGTGGTGCAGGTGATTCGGGAAGTTCGAGTGGTTCAGGATCGACAGGCGGCGTTGATAATTCAACCCCTCCACCTACTTCTTCACCCACTCCGCCATCTGCGCCATCTCCTACACCACCAATAACAATACCGCCGCCCGTACAGCCGCTTCAGACCACTTCCACTTCCACTCTCAGTTTGAATATTAGTCCGGCAGAATCTTTTGCTCATACAATCGACAACGGTACAATCACCGGAACAACATCCGACAACGGTACGACCTATACCTTAACCGGATCGGGGGCGATGACAGGTACCGCTGATCATCCGGGGGCGGGCTTGGTTAACGGCGCCATTACAGATGGCTCCACCACTGTTTACGGCTTGTCCGGCTACATGATGGGTCTCCCCAATGAGGCCGGAACCGGCGCTAAAGCCCTTCTATCCACAGTGTACGTAAACAATTCCGGTCAGGCAGGTTTCCTTCTGGGTCCGCTTACCGCTTCATTTACTTCCACCAGCTTTTCGGGTACCGGCCTTGCTTATCAATATGCGCCGGTTGCCACAACCGGCTTTACCCCGCAAACACTCAGTTTGACTACTTTATCCGATATCGCCCTGCCTGTGTTCGGTAATATTTCCATCTATTACGACGGTGCATACTTCAATTGCAGCAGTGCCACATGTCAAAGTCAAGCCAAAGGCATCGACCTCAGCGGCGGAAAAATAGGTGTCTGGGGCGGTTACAGCTACGGCGGTTTTTATTATAACAGCGGTGAAATTACCAGCCTTACCAAACGATATATGGAATACGACGCAGATAAAAAGGCATTTCTTTATAGTGAAAATATATCAGGCATAATTGATACGGCGGCAAAGGAAGTCAGCATCAGCGGCGATTTCTCTTATCTCAGTACGCTTTATAAGGGCACTCTGTCCATGAATCATTTCGGCTATTACGCCGACTCGATCTATACTTCGATTAGCAGTGGTGTTTTCCAGTTGCAACCAATGAATTTTGCCAGTGAATTTTCATCATTTGAAGGAATTATCGGATCGACGGGAAATATCTGGTCCAATGCTTCCGCTACCTTTACAGCGTTGGGCAAATACACTTATTATCCTGTTAACTACAATATTCTGCCTGAAATTTGGCAAAGCTATAATTACCGCGCCGGTTCCGGATACTTAACCAATGATGAAGGAGGAGCATACAAAGGATATCTCAATACACAGCTTCTGCTCTCCTCTACCAACACGGTAAATACTGATGCGCTTGCTCTTTATGTGGATGCAGCAGGCAATATCGGAATTTTGCGTGGCAATCTCAATGGTTCGGTTTATCCGGATGAATATGGTTTCAAAGCCGATGGCACTTTAAATAGGATTGAACTGGCTACGGGAACAGGAATACCGGCAAGTACTTTTGTCAGTTCAGGAACCACCAGCGGCTTATTTACTTTGGAGCCCGGCGTTTACAACAATTTACTCAGCGGCGGGCCGTCATTGATATTAACAGGAATGACTTCAACCTTCCTTGATTTCACGGATAGTTCATATAAGTCCTGGGGAATAGCAAAAACCGATTTATCCGGTACTTACATCAGCGAAACAGACCCGACGGGTGATGCGGTTTTTAATTATAATCGAAATTACGCGGCAGGAACGGAATCCGTTGTCTATACTCAAAAAGCTGCCGCCTGGTCTGCGTCGGACGGCGGTTATTTCAGCGGCAATATCGCGGGGGCGGCGACTGATTGGCAAAGTGCATCGACCGCTGTTTTCGGCGGAACAGTTAAAGGAGTTTTTGACGCATCAACTGCATCAACCGGCTGGCATGCGTCTGCTCTGGCAACAAGAATCGAAACAGCCGCCTTCATCGACTTGGCCTCGACGTCCGCAGGCAGGTCAAAGCTTGCCGATTTGAATATTCCATCAGTGCTCGTTGGAACGGTCAATCTATCCGGAAGTGATGCCAACTGGAGCAGTCTAAGCATTAATGATATCGGCTTTTATGCTTATACAACCGGCGCCAAGCCGCTGATTTGGGCTTCCAATAATGTCTCCGGTACTGCCGCTTCCGCAAGTGTTGCTACCGGTACGACTACACATTTGACGGGTTTGGGTGGATTTGCAGCTGACTTTACCGTACGCAAATGGGACAGCAGTAATAATAAATGGGCGGCAAGCATTGCGGGAACTGGTGGATTCAACGGGACCAATACATTCCAGGGCGGTGCAGCCGGAACTATCAGCGGTTCCTCAATTACCGGGACAGCGTCCGGGACAGCGCATACCGGAGCCTTGCCTTAGTTACTTATCAATCATTTAAAGCAAAAGGCGCGTTGCTTAACGCGCCTTTTTTAATTTTTGTCGATTATTTGCCGGCATTGATGAAGTTGCGGAGATGCAGCCTGCAAATTCAGCGGCAGGTAAAAAATATAGCTTTACGGCAGGCGTTCCGCTCCCACCGTTCTTACCGTTGTCTTAATCACTCCCCCCGGTTCGCCGGCAAAAACGATCATAAAAGGTATTATCCCGTTGGGCATGACCTTGTTATTACTATTATTACTGCCTTCCGGACGGGTAAGTTTTGCAAGCATCGCCTCTTCCGACAAAGACGTTAACTCTTCATCAGTTAAAACATTACCCGCATATGTAACTCTTTCGCCCAATACTACAGTAAATGCATCAACAATTTCACCTTTAACGGCGATCCGGGAAACAGGGTAATCCGCCTGATTCACAGCGGTTCCTTCAACGACGCGAATCTGCCCTAAAATATCGTTATTCACAATCCGCTGCCTTATATCCTGTAATTTAACCTGGCCCGTCACAACTTCAGGACGGGAAGGCGCGGGGTGAATGCCGATATCGACATATTGATTAACAACTCTCAGCAAGCGATTTCCCATCTTGGGAAAAATAAAATAATAGATAAGCGTGGGAATTATAACAATTACAGCAACGATCCAGGCGACAATCTTTAACGCTTTCAATGAACGTTTTCGAGGAGACTTCCGTGCCCTTTGATTATCTTCATCCAATGTGGAATCGGCGGCCGTAATATTTTCCTCTTTGTTTTCATCGCCCAGCGGCTTTTCTATCTCCGGAAATGATTCCGGATTGGAACTATTTTTTAACTTCGACACATTATCAATAACAAGGGTATCACCATCGTCACCGGATACTCTATGTAAAGCCATGGTTTTGTCCGCCGGTGACTCTTCCATCTTTCCGGCCTGCTCATAATCAGGCTTTACTGTTTGCGGATTGTCCTGAAAAAATACATGCTGACAATGACTGCACCGTAGCCATACGCCGTCACCTTCCATCAAATGATCGGCAAAACGAAATTTAGTCCGGCATTGCCGGCATTGAATGATCATTCTTTAACCTCTACAGTTCGGGTTTGATAATATAGACTTCCGGTAAAAAACGAGCCTTTTCATTAAAATCAAGTCCGTAACCAACTACAAAACCATCGTCTATAGTGAAGCCGACATAATCGGCTTCGAAGGATACCTTTCTTCTTTTCCGCTTATCCAGGAATGCACAGACCTTCAGTGACTGCGGATTTCTTTCTTTCAGCCAGTCCACCAGATAGGTTAAAGTTACGCCCGTATCGACGATATCTTCCACAATCAGGATATCCCGGCCTTTAATTGAAGTTTCAATATCTTTAGTCAGGACAGCCTTGCCGGAACTTTCCTGCCCTGCGCCGTAACTTGCAATCCGGACAAAATCTACCTTGCAGGGAATACAAAGAGCCCGGATCAAATCGGCCATAAAAATAAAAGCACCTTTAAGAACGCCGATTACTAATAATTCACGGCCACTGTAATCAGCGGAAATTTGGGATGCTATCTCCCCTACCCGCCTTTGAATTTCATCCCGGGAAAAAAGGATTTCCTTGTGCAGTTTATCCATTAAAAAAATCCCCCAGATTAATTTGCGGATTACCTTAGACAAAATATGAATTTCCTGTCAATAGGAAATCAGAAGCGTTTCTGATATGCAGAGACAAATTTATGTATATTGTCAGTAATCAAATCTTCCGCCGCGCAAACTTCCTGCGCGTCGGCAAATTCCGAAGAAAGGCTCATGAAAATTTTATCAAAACGGGAAATTTCCCGGCCTAACTTCTCATAGTCAATATAACTAATCATATATTGCGAGCCGTCAAAATAATATTTTCCCAGCCGGTTGGTCTCCGTTGACCGGAAGGGCCAGTTTATTTTCCAATTAAAATACTCCAGAGCAATACTTTTCAACTTTTCATCGGCAAAGACTTCCGGTTTGATCTCTTCACCTAATTTATCGGCCAGAAAGCGGAAATATTCGACGACCAGATCAATATCGGTAAGACAAAGACCGAACAAATACCAGTCATCAATTATCTTAACCAGAATTTGCGATTGTTGGGCGGGAATAAAATGATGACTGGGGCAGATATGGCCGGCGCAGGTTTCCTGGCCGTAAAAAGAAACGGCGCGCATATCCACACCGGAGTTTTGCATAGGATGCAGCAGACAACCGACCTTCTTTTCCTCATTGTCCAAAAAACCGAGATATTCGCAACAATAAATTACCTCGTATCTCGGAGTAAAATCTTCACAGGCAAATGTGATTTCCGCGTAATGGTTTAAATCAGACTGATCTTTCACCAGTTCACGAAAACGCTTCGTGCGGCCACGTAATCTCTTCACCAGCGACTCACGGGAACTGTCTACGTAATTGTAAAGACCGCAGCAGGCTCCGCAGGACTTGCGATAGTCCGGCTGGCAAAGAACGACTAAATTTGATTCTGTTTGCAACGATTTATCCTTTCTATTTCCTATAATTTAATCTTTTATCGGCAAGAACCCTTTCTCATCCAAGGATTTCATAATCCCCCGCAACAGGTAATTATTATCAAAACTGATTACATATTTTCTGGAAGCTTCTTTTTCAGGTTGCAGCATTCTCCTCCTTCTCCGACGGGCAATTTGCCGGAGAATATTTATATTGAGCAAAGTAACATTTAACACATCAATAATGTAATTCATTAAAAATATTATATCTTTATTCAATAAATAAATATTAACAATTAACATTGTGCATGATTTTAATTTACATGCAGACCGAAACACCTTTAATCAAGTAGAGGCATGTTCAAGGTAAACAGACAGACGCATACCCATATTGAGCAATTATTCGAAAACAACTGTCTTTGATCCATAAACCAGAATTTTGTTTTCCAGATGCAGGCGTAAAGCACGGGCAAGGACTATTCTTTCCAGATCTTTACTTTTGGTTTGAATATCGGCAACTGTATCACGATGGCTGATTTTAATAACATCTTGAGCAATGATCGGGCCTTCGTCAAGACTTTCCGTCACGTAGTGGCCGGTAGCCCCGATAATTTTTACGCCGCGGTCATAAGCCTGCTGATAAGGATTGGCCCCGGCAAAAGCCGGCAAAAAGGAATGATGAATATTGATGATTTTATAAGGATAAAATTCCAGAAATTTTGCAGTCAAAATTTGCATGTACCTTGCCAGCACAACCACATCTATATTCATCTCCCGTAAAAGATTAATTTCAAGTTTTTCCTGGCCGGCTTTATTTTGGTGAGTAATCGGGAAATGAAAGAACTTAATGCCGAATTGTTCCACAGATTCACGGGCATCATCATGATTGCTGATCACCAGGGGTATTTCTGCTTTAAATTCACCCATTTGATGACGTAAAATCAGGTCATTCAGACAGTGGAGATGTCTGGATACGAAAACAGCCATCCGGGGTACATAGTCGGTAAAGTGCAAAGCCCATTTCATTTCAAACGGAGAGGCCAGCTTTTCAAATTCCACCGGAATTTCGTCACGGCCCAGCGCAAAACCTTTAAGTTCCCACTCTATGCGCATGAAGAAAATTTTGCCTCTTTTGGAGGTATACTGGTCGGCATGGACTATATTTCCATTATGGCTGAATATGAAATTGGAAATTTTGGCAACCAGCCCTTTACGATCGGGACAGGATAAAAGCAGGATTGCATGAACATCTTTCATAAGGAAACCTTTAAGTAGAATTAACCGGGTGATTTATAGAAGGATTGACGTTGCAGGTCAAGCTCAAAAATGTTAATAGACAGCGCCTTCAGGTAAGACAAACAGGAGAAAGCATATTAATGAATCTGATTGAAGAAATAATCCTTCCCAACGGACTTAAGTTGAATATTTTTGATTTATCGCGCGATATAGCCGCGGATACAACAAAAGTTGAAGTTGCTTTTAAAATTGAAATCGAATTAAAAGAGTCTTTTTTTCAAAATATTCAGGATTATCAGGATGTAAAAAATAACTTCAGCGACAAGCTCGTATTTGAGAATAAAGAGGAAAGAACTTTTGTTGAAAAAGACAAATGTAACGTCGTCCGTGAAGAATTAATCGATACATTCAAAAAAAATATATTACAATATTTAGGAACAAAAAATTTTGCCCAAAAATATGCTCAATCACTACTCCGGGATATCAGAAAGTATCCATACAAATATAAGTTTAGAGCATATGATGAAGAAACATGACCAAATACAATTTTGATGAACTGCTCCTGGCCGCCGATAAACCCAGCCGCTATATTGGTTCCGAAGTCAATTCCGTTTACAAAGAAAATGCCGAAATAAATTTTCTTCTGGCTTTCCCGGATACTTATGAAGTCGGCATGTCGCACCTGGGCCTGAAGATTCTCTATGAAATCTTGAACGAAATTCCTTATGTGGCGGCGCAAAGATGTTTTGCGCCGTGGCCGGACCGGGAAAAACAACTGCGTCAGGCGGCCTTGCCCCTGACTTCTTTAGAAACTCAAAAGCCTCTTGTTGCTTTTGATATTGTCGGATTTTCTCTCCAATATGAGTTATCTTATACAAATGTATTAAACATGCTGGAGCTGGGCGGTGTTCCTCTGAGGAGCAGCAATCGCCGGGAAAAAGATCCATTGATAATTGCCGGAGGACCCTGCTGTTATAATCCCGCGCCATTGATTGATTTTATTGATGCCTTTGTCATTGGCGAAGGTGAAGAAGCTGTCCGGGAAATTGCCGACACAATTCTGGCCTGCAAAAAAAACAACCTTCCCCGGCAGCAATCGCTTTTACGGCTGGCCCAAATTCCCGGTATTTATGTTCCCGCGGTACATGATAAAAATTACGTTATTAAAAAAAGAAAGGTCATCGATCTCAATTCCCGGCCCTACCCTGTTGCACCTGTTATTCCTTTAATGCAAACCATTCATGACCGCATTACACTGGAAATCGCACGGGGATGTACCCGCGGCTGCCGTTTTTGTCAGGCGGGAATGCTTTGGCGGCCTTACCGGGAAAGAAACTCGGCCTTGATTAAAGAAATGGCTGAAAAGTCATTAACAGCAACCGGCCATGATGAAATATCACTTTTGGCTTTGAGCTCCGGTGATTACAGTTGCCTCGAACCTTTGTTAACAGATCTGATGAACCGGTATTATTCGGACCGGGTTGCTCTGGCATTGCCTTCCCTGCGGGTCGAATCACTTACCCCGGCATTAATTGAAGAGATTAAAAGAACCCGCAAGACCAGCTTTACTCTGGCTCCGGAAGCGGGAACGGATAAAATGCGCCGCATTATCAATAAAGGAAATACCGCCGAAGATTTGCTGGCCACAATTGATAAGGTATTTTCCGCCGGCTGGAAGTCAATCAAACTTTACTTTATGATCGGACTGCCCGGAGAAGCACAGGATGATCTGGAAGGAATTATCGACTTGAGTTACCAGGCGCTGCGGGCGGCAAAAAACCGCGGCCAGGTGACGATCAGCCTTTCCACGTTTGTTCCCAAGCCGCATACACCGTTTCAATGGCACCGCCAGATTTCGCTTCCGGAAACCTACGCCAAACAGGATTTCATTCGCAGCCGGATACGCCACCGCAATCTCAGCGTAAAATGGCATGATCCCCGGATGAGTCTGCTGGAAGGATTATTCTCCCGCGGCGATGAAAAAATTGGCAGGCTTCTGGAAACAGCATTTCAGAAAGGATGCCGCTTTGACGGCTGGACCGATGTGCTCAATTTCGATCTCTGGCTGGCAGCGCTGGCGGAAACGGGAATTAATCCGGAAGATTATATTCGCGAACGAAGCATCGGCGAAAAATTACCCTGGGAAAATATTGATTGCGAAGTAAGTCGTGAATTTATGCTGGCGGAACGGGAAAAGGCCGCCGGCTGTTTCGAAACCGATGATTGCCGCACTCACGGCTGCCAAAGATGTGGCGTTTGTGACTTTGAAAACACAAAGAATGTTTTTTCCACAACTGAAGGCAAACCTGATCAGGTAATAGCCGCACCCAGCCCCTCTTCCAACCTTCCAGTTATTGAAAAGCGTTACCGCTTTATATTTACCAAGGCTTCGCGCGCCCGCTTCCTTTCGCACCTGGAATTGTCTGCTGCATTAACCCGCGCCCTGCGCCGCAGCAGCCTGTCTTTATCCTATTCTGCAGGTTACCATCCGCACCCGAAAATATCATTCGCTGTAGCAACATCAGTCGGTATGGAAAGTCTCCAGGAATTTGCCGATGTCACTGCTCAAAAATACCCGGGGGATTTAGCCTTTCTGAAGAGCGAAATCAACAGCGCGCTGCCCAGGGGTGTGGAAGTATTGGAAATTCGGGAACTGGCTTTCGGTGAAAAAGATCTGGCCCAGTCACTGCGGGGCTTTTGCTATGAACTGAACTTTCCCGCATGCATTAATGCCGACCGTATTAATAAATTGGAAGATAATATTAAAAATTTTCTGGTTTCGCCGGAATTTATCATTCAGCGGAAAGCAAAAGGAAAGATTATTTCAAGAGATATCCGTCCCTTTGTAGAAAAAATTATTAGTAATTCAACTGAAAAGAAGGTATCATTAATAATCCGGCATGCCCAACAGGGGTCAGCCAGACCCCAGGATATAATCGAACACATCCTGGGATTTAACGAAGAAGAAATGAGGCAAATTCGTATTGTTAAAACAACGACTCTGCTCACCTGAAAATATCTTCGTTATTCCGGCATTTTCAACCAATAAATGCAAAAATTAAAAAAGTCATCATCGAAGCTAAATCTTATTGACAAACAGATATAAATTAACTATAAGCTTCGGTCTTAATCAAAAGATAAGGATAAGCTCATGTATGCAGTTATAAAAACAGGTGGAAAACAGCATAAGGTAAGCGAAGGCGATGTTTTGGCTGTAGAAAAGCTTGCCGGCGACAAGGGCACGGAAATTATTTTTAATGAAGTACTGATGGTTTCCGACGACAACAATGTTAAAGTCGGCAAGCCGTTTGTGGAAGGCGCCACGGTTACCGGTGAAATCATTAATCAAAAGAAGGGTCCGAAAATCCATGTTTTCAAAATGACCCGGCGCAAGGGATTTAAAAAGAAAACCGGACATCGCCAGGATTTAACCAACATGAAAATAAAAAAGATTTCGGTATAAGCGGAGGAAGTCATGGCACATAAAAAAGGCCAGGGAAGTTCTCGCAACGGTCGAGACAGTAACGCCCAGAGACGCGGCGTTAAAGTATTCGGCGGCGAGAAAATCCATGCGGGATCAATAATCGTTCGGCAGGTAGGGACAAAAATTCATCCGGGTAACAATGTAGGACTTGGAAAAGACTATACTCTTTTTGCTTTAATCAATGGTGTAGTTAAATTTGAAAGACTTGACAAAACCCGAAAAAAGGTAAGCGTTTACGCTGCATAATTTTTTTTAAACGCAATATCATGATTACAAAGGCGCTTAGATAAGGCGCCTTTTTCATTTATTAAAAACTCATGAAATTTGTTGACGAAGTCAAAATATTTATCAGGGCTGGGCATGGCGGACCCGGTTGTGTCAGTTTCCGCAGAGAGAAATTTATCCCGCGCGGAGGTCCTGATGGTGGTAATGGCGGCAAAGGCGGCGATATAATTTTCCGAACATCGGAAAGCCATCGCACTTTACTGGACTTAAGGTATCAGCAGCACTATCTGGCAAAAAATGGAGAACCTGGATCAGGGAATAACCGCAGCGGGAAAAGTGCAGAAGATCTGGAAATAATAGTACCAGTAGGAACGGTCGTTAAAGATTTTGAAACCGGGGAGATACTTGCTGATTTATCCGTTAATGGACAAACCTTTATCATTGGGCGTGGAGGAATTGGTGGAAAAGGTAATGCTCATTTTGCCACGTCCACCCATCAAACACCCCGTTTTGCCCAGGAGGGCATGCCCGGTGATGAGCGCTGGCTTAAATTGGAGCTTAAATTGCTGGCCGATGTCGGTATTGTCGGCTTTCCGAATGCCGGAAAATCAACTTTCATCTCCCGCGTTTCCGCAGCCCGTCCCAAAATTGCCGATTATCCTTTTACAACTCTCACTCCCCATTTGGGTGTGGTTAAACATCTTGACAGCAACAGTTTCGTCATGGCTGATATTCCGGGATTGATTCCGGGAGCTCATGAAGGGCACGGCATGGGCATTCAGTTTTTAAAGCACGTGGAAAGGACATCACTTTTACTCCACATCATCGACATTTCCACAGAACCCGATACCAATGCCTGGGCCAATTTTCAGGCGATCAATAAGGAACTGGGCTTTTATAATCCGCAATTACTGGACAAACCGCAAATTGTCGCTCTTAACAAAATTGACCTGCCTTTCGTTAAAGAGCGGGTCAAAAAAGAGGTTGCACGATTCAGTAAAAAGGGCATAATACTGCATCCTTTTTCCGCCGCAACCGGTGAAGGTATAACAGAAATATTGAATAAAATAATTGAAATACTAAGCCAAAATCAATAATTTTTAGTGAGTTCGAAAAAATTGAACCATGCATGACTTACGTTTGAAAACTTTAGCCCATACAAAAAAAATTCTCATCAAAATCGGTTCGGCGGTACTCACCGGCACTGACGGCCTTGATCTAAAGATTATCAATTCCCTGGTCGCCGAGATTGCAAATCTGATCAACCGGGGTTATTCGGTAGTGCTGGTAAGTTCAGGAGCGATAGCTTCCGGAAAACACCGTCTGAACATCAGCGGCAAACTGAAGAACATCCCGGAAAAGCAGGCTGCCGCCGCCGTCGGGCAGGGACGTCTGATGCGCGTTTATTCCAAGTTATTTGAGAAAAACAATCTGCACGTCGCTCAAATACTGCTGACTCTTGCTGATCTTACGGACCGGCAAAGATTTTTAAATATCCGCAACACTCTTTCCACACTGATGGACTGGAAAGTCATACCGATCATCAATGAAAATGACAGTGTGGCGGTAGACGAAATAAAATTCGGCGACAACGACAACCTCGCCTCGATGGTTGCTAATATTGTTGAGGCTGATCTTTTTATCAACCTGACCAATACGGCGGGATTATACGATTGCAACCCGGCGGAATTCAAGGACGCGAAGTTTATTTCTTTGGTATCGACATTTACGGATCAAATTGAGGCCATAGCCACAGCCGAAACATCATCAGTAGGCACAGGCGGCATGAAAAGCAAAGTTCTGGCCGCCAAAAAAGTTACGGCATTAGGCATTCCCTGTATCATTGCCCCCGGAAAAAAGGAGAAAGTCTTAACGGATATTATTGATGGAAAAGAAATCGGCACGCTTTTTCTGCCGATGACTGCCCGCTTGAACAGCAAGAAATGCTGGATTGCTTTTACTTTGCGCTCCCGCGGCAAGCTGATCGTCGATGAAGGAGCGTGCAAGGCCTTGCTGGAAAAAGGAAAAAGCCTCCTTCCTTCAGGAATTACCGGTGTCGAAGGAAATTTTGTAGTTGGTGATCCTGTAAGTTGTGTAAACAGTGAAGGAAGAATAATAGCAAAGGGCCTGGTCAACTTCAGTTCTGCTGAAATCCGGAAAATTATGGGGCTGAAAACAGCAAAAATTGAACAGGTCCTGGGACACAAAGACTACGAAGAAGTCATTCACCGTGATAATCTGGCCATCACCGGACAAAATCCCCCTTACAAAATATAATCAAATTAATTTTATTTTTTTAGGCAAAAAAAACCGAAGAAGTTTCCTATGGAAAATTCAGAATCCGCACACAATAGAAGCCTGAAACACAAGCTCTGGCATAAGCTTGTCGGTGAACCGCGCAATATCAATGAACCGTCCATTTTCCATAAAATTTCGCTTATTCCCCTTCTGGCCTGGATCGGTCTCGGCGCCGACGGCTTGTCTTCATCTTCCTATGGTCCGGAAGAAGCTTTCCGGGCGCTGGGCAGCCATTACTACATTGCTGTTCTTATCGGACTGGCCACCGCTTTAACCGTTTTTATTATCGCCTATGCCTACTCCCGGATAATTGAATATTTCCCATATGGCGGAGGATATGTCGTCTCGACAAAAACGATCAGCAAAAGCGCCGGTGTCGTATCCGGCAGCGCACTGGTTGTGGATTATATATTAACGATTACCGTTTCACTTGTTTCCTGCGGAGACGCCATATTCAGCTTTCTGCCGTTAACTTTTCAACAATACAAGATGTTCTTTGTCGTTTTTTTGATTGTTGTCCTTATTATCCTGAACTTACGCGGTGTCAAAGAGTCGATTTTGGTCCTCACGCCTATTTTCGCCATCTTTCTTTTAACTCATGTTTTGCTCATCGGTTACGGCATATTTTCTCATGCCAACCAGGTCGGGCCTGTTTTAAGTCAGTTTCACAGCAGTTTAAAAATGGATATGGGAACAATAGGTTTTATCGGCATACTGGCAATTTTTTTGCGGGCATTCTCCATGGGCGGCGGAACTTATACGGGGATCGAGGCTGTATCCAACAGTATGCAGATCATGCGGGAGCCGAAAATACAGACAGGAAAACGGACAATGGCTTATATGGCCTTATCCCTAGCCTTTACGGCGTGTGGTTTATTGATCTGTTACGCCCTTTTTCAACTCAAACCGGAGGCAGGCAGAACACTCAACGCGATACTGGCCGCAGAAGTATTTCGTAACTGGCCGTTGGGCGGCTGGATTGCCTTCATTACCATTTTTTCCGAAGGAGCTTTGCTGATCGCGGCGACACAAGCCGGTTTCGTTGGCGGTCCACGGGTGTTGGCGAACATGGCCACCGATTTCTGGGTGCCGCGGCGTTTTGCGATGCTTTCCGAACAACTGACCATGCATAACGGCATTTTATTGATGGGCGTGGCTTCCATTATTCTGCTTTTTTATACCCATGGATCAATTTCGGCATTAGTCGTCATGTATTCAATCAACGTTTTCCTGACCTTTTCCCTTTCTCAATTCGGCATGATCAATTTCTTCCTCCGCAATAAAGGGAAAGATGAAAACTGGAAGATGCATATAAGCATTCACATCATCGGTTTTATTCTTTGCGTGACAATACTTTGCGTGACAATTTATGAAAAATTCGGTGAAGGCGGCTGGGCGACGCTGGTCATAACATCCGTCTTTATCGCTTTGTGCTACCTGATCAAACGGCATTATGGCAAAGTCCGGGAAGGGGCGCAAAAACTGGAAAATATTTTGCAAAAAATTCATACGGGCAAAAATATCAATAATGAACCGTTGAATCCGCGGGAGCCAACCGCTGTTTTGCTGGTCAGTGGATTTAACGGATTCGGTTTACATACCTGGCTTTCCATAAACCGGAAATTTCCGCATTTTTATAAAAACTTTATTTTTATCTCGATTGCGGAAGTCGATCAGGAATCATTTAAAGGATCGGCAGAGATGGAACAGTTGAAATTATCGGTGGAAGAAGGGTTGAAAAAATATGTGCAGCTCGTCCGCTCTTACGGTTTGGCGGCTGATTACAGAATAGATACCGGAACAGACGTAGTTGATACGGCAGCCCGAATGTGTGAATCCCTGGCTAAGGAATTTCCCCGTTCCATGGTTTTCACCGGAAAATTGATTTTCCGTGAGGAACACGTCTTTCAGAAATTACTTCATAATGAAACGGCGTACGCCATTCAACGCCGTCTGCAATGGGAAGGTATCGAAACAGTAATTCTGCCGATCCGGGTTTAATTAGTGTCCGTCCGGAAAGGGCTTTTTCCGCTCCGATAAAAATTTACCCCCGTCCAGTAACATAGTTCAATAACATAATTCCGGATTTAGAGACGATGCTCATCCCTACATTTCTACACGCGTTACTATTCCCTGCAGCCGGCTGGGCGGCAGCTTGCTGAACTGAACAAAATTAGGGGTAATTCGTCTGATAAAGTTGAATATCCGCCAGATCGGGTTACGTGTGATAATATCTTCCACACCGTAAAAGATAACCTTTTCCTGAATGCCGCATTCCTTGATCAAGCCCTCAATATCGAGCATTTCCCGGTAACCGGCCTGCACCTCCAAAGCTTCCAGACCGGGCGCCAGATCCTGTTTAAGGTTGACCTTGACGCCAAACGGCTCGTCAGTCCGGTTAATGGAAATCAGGACGTTTCGCTCGTAGATGATATTGCTGCGAAATATACTGTGAACGATATAGGGCGACACCATTTGATAACCACGGCAGAAATACAGGGCTGTTCCGGCAATGTTTCTTCCTTTGGCATATATCTGCTCATAACTGATAAGAAATGTTTCCAGATCCAGCGGCCGCAAAGACCTGTAAAGACGTTGCTGCCCCTTTGTCCAAATGAGAATCAGCGTAAAAGGGATAGCCGCCAGCACAAGCGCCCAGTAGGCGCCATGAGGCAACTTGCTCAGGGTGGATACAAAATAGGTAAAAGCAATAATGCTCACAAAAGCGGCGATGGGTAGTTTCCACTTTAAATTCTTAAGTTGCGAAAATATCATAACCATCATCAAGCCCGTAATCGTCATCGACCCGGTTACCGCCATGCCGTAGGCGGCGGCCAGATTTACCGATTTTTCAAAGATCACGATCATGAAAATCACCGCGCACATCAATAGCCCGTTAACAACTGGAATATGGATCTGGGATTTGATCTGGCTTGAGGTGTAGGTAACTCTCATCAAAGGCATGATTCTTGTTGTAATTCCCTGATACACTACGGAAAATATTCCGCTGATGATCGCCTGCGAGGCGATAATGGTCGCCAGAACGGTAAGCAGGAGAAAAGGTATATAAAGAAATGAAATCTGGTGCTGGATCATTCCAAAAAGCAGGGACTTGACTTCAGGGTGTTTGATTGCAAAAACTCCCTGCCCCATATAATTCAGAAGAAGCGCGGCAAAAACGAAATACCAGGCATGCAGAATCGGCTTTTTGCCCAGGTGTCCCATATCAGCATACAGCGCCTCTCCTCCGGTTGCGCAGAGAATAACCTCGGAAAGAACAAAAAATCCCGCTATTCCATTTTCGATAAGGAATTTAAAAGCATAATAGGGACTAATGGATTTTAATATACCCGGCATGGTGACAACCGATATAAGTCCTGTTACAGCCAGACAAATAAACCAGCACAACATAACCGGACCGAAAATTCTGGCGACTTTATCCGTTCCCTTGGATTGCAATGCAAAAAGTCCAATGGCAATTGCAACTGCGATTGTTATCAATATTTCCAGATGCATGTTTTCAAAACCCGGAATGAGCAATAATCCCTCAACTGCAGATAAAATAGTAATTGCCGGCGTTATGGCCCCATCGCCCAACATCAGCGAAACGCCGAGAAAGGCAAGAAGTCCCGCGAAAGCCAGCTTGCGGCCGGTTTTGAGTTTGTTTGTCAGAATTTCCCGTAACATTATTTCACCGCCCTGCCCTTTATAGGCAAGACTCATTGCCAGCCAGGCGTACTCGACAGTAACAAGAATGAGCATCGTCCATACTACGAGAGAAAGTATTCCAAGGACACTTTCCTCGGTTTTCGGTGTCAGGGTAAATACTACGGTCAAAGTATAAATGGGACTTGTTCCGATATCGCCAAAAACTATTCCCATTGAATGGATAACGCCGCTCCAGAAAGATTCTTGTCTGCTGTTTTTTGACATTCCTAATTCTCTTCTTCAATATTGTTCTAAATAAAATCATCAAATATCTTAAATAACAATAACCAGTTATAAATAATAATAAAATTAGAAAGATATAAAACCTGATTTTACTATACCATTTAGCGGCAATTCTCAGGTGATTAGGAAGAATTTAAATTATCTCAGTTTTCTCCCCGGCTAATATTACAGAAGGCAAAATTTTTCTTTATTTTTTTTCTGATTTGTCCGAAAAGCCTAATAAATAATATATTTGGAGGGCTTATGATTCCATTAATTGTATTGGTCGCTATCATTGCCGTATTCGGATTCTATTTTGTGAACATATACAACAGTCTGGTTTTCTTGCGCAACCAGTACCTGAACGCCTTCAAACAAATTGATGTTCAATTGAAACGCCGGTACGACCTCATACCGAATCTGGTGGAAATAGCCAAAGGTTATCTGGCGCATGAACGGGGAACACTGGAAGAAGTTATTAAAGCCCGCAATATCGCCTTCGATGCAAGCCGTGTAGCCGCCGGAAATCCCGGTAATTTCGAGGCTATGGCCGGATTATCAAAAGCTGAAGGATTTTTAAATACTATGATGGGCAAACTGCTTGCCGTTGTAGAATCATATCCCGACCTGAAAGCCAACCAGACTATCAGTTCACTGATGGAAGAATTGACATCAACAGAAAATAAAATTTCCTTTGCCCGGCAGGCTTATAACGACAGCGTTGCCGACTATAATACAAGACGTGAGCAATTTCCCGCAAGCTTAATCGCCGGTTCCTATAATTTTCAATCGGCCCGGCTTTTGGAATCCATCGAATCAACTGAAGAACGGAAAGCGCCGAGAGTATCTTTTAGCTGATTATAATTTGCTTGAATATGGATAAAAAAAGCATTCAGCGTTCAACCGATTTTTTTGCCAGGCAAATCCAGGCCCGCAGTAACTGCCGAAAACTGTGTTTGTTTTTTGTCCTGGCGGTTCTAATTATTAACACAGCAATTTATTTTGCTTTCCGTTTAATTTGTTACATCAATTTAATGACTAACGTCATTCATTCAAATTACTCAGCAGAGAAGTTTACTAGAGGCAGCTCCTTTTTATGGTGGGATCCTGCATCTTTTATTTTGGTTTTTATTATAGTTACTTTGTTTATTTTCGCGGCCGGCATGATTAAAATGCAGCAATTGCAAAAAGGAGGCAGAATTGTCGCCGAAATGCTGGGAGGAAGACTTGTCGCAACAGGCACAAACATTCCATCCGAAAAACAATTGTTGAATATTGTCGAGGAAATGGCCATAGCTGCCGGTCTTCCCGTACCACTGGTTTATATTTTGGATAAAGAAAAAGGCATTAATGCTTTCGCCGCCGGGCTGACCATAAATGACGCGGTCATCGCTGTCACCCAAGGCACCCTCAATAATCTTTCCCGGGACGAAATACAAGGTGTTATCGCTCATGAATTCAGCCATATTCTACACGGAGATATGCGTTTGAATATTCAATTGATGGGAGTAATCTACGGTATCCTGGTCATCGGTATTATTGGGGAAGAAATCCTCGAAAATCACCGCATCTCATCAAAATCCACGATCATCTTTCTTGGCGGCTTATTACTGGCTGTAATCGGTTACATCGGAACATTTACGGGGCGTTTGATTCAAAGCGCTGTTTCCCGGCAAAAAGAATTTCTGGCCGATGCCTCGGCAGTAAAATTTACCCGCAACCCCTTGGGTCTGGCTTCCGCTTTAAAAAAAATCGGCGGCTATCTTTACGGGTCGCAAATTACATCTGTAAAGGCCCGCCAGGCCAGTCATTTATTCTTCGGAAAAACAGGCACCGATTTCCTTTTTCCGGATTTTTTAGCCACCCACCCACCGCTTCTTGAAAGGATCAAATTGCTTGATCCTGCTTTTGACGGCACCTTTCCCAGGTTACAGGTAGACAGCAAAGCTTTTTCGATCCTGCCCCAGGAAAATACTTTTTCCGGAATTGCTCAACCTGACTCCACCATATACACTCCACAACCTGCAATAACTAGAGCCGCCAAAGCCGCGGCTGTTATTGATTACATCGGCAGCCCAACTTCGGATCATCTGGGATACGGTTCCACCATTCGGGCTTCCATTCCGGAAGAGTTGAATAAATTATTGAATACTCCGTCAGGCGCCGCCACTCTAATTTACGCATTGCTTTTAGGAAAAGATTGTGCAGAAAAAGATGTGCAATTAAGCATCCTGCAAAAATCGCCGATCAGCGGTTTTGAAGAAGTATCCAACATCTGTAATTTAATCGCCACCCTGAAAGATAATCAACGTTTGCCCCTAGTGGAACTTGCTATACCTTCACTTCGCGGCTTGACCTTCACGGAAAGAAAAGACTTCCTGGAAATCATTGATTCTCTTGTTCGCGCAGATGAAAAAATTACTTTATTCGAATTCTGTGTACAATGGATAATCAAACAGCATCTGGTTTCTGAAAATAAGAAGGTTTTAGGAGAGCCTGCTTTTTTTCATATTTCTCAGATAGGATACCAAATTTCAATAATTTTGAGAGTTCTGGCTAATGCCGGAAATCCGGGAAATGCCGAGGCGGCATGCCAGGCTTTCCATGCCGGTGTGGCGCGTATTCCGGAATTGGCCTGCAAAAACCCTGATTATTATTACAGTGAAAACATTAATTTTGCTGAAATCAACACGGCATTGAAAAAGCTTAGCAGTTCATCCTTTAAAATAAAGCAGATGATAATTGATGCCTGCGCCCATTGCGCTTTTGCGGACAGGACAGCCACAGTAGCAGAAGAAGAACTCCTCCGCGTTATCTCCCTTGCCCTGCACTGCCCGCTGCCGCCCTTTGTGCCGACTGAAACACAGCATTAACAATGGTTTAAAGCATTTTGGGCTAAATCCGGCCCGGTTTTCTTACCTGAAAAAGATCTTTCTTGCGGAGGATATTGTAAAAAGATCTTTAATATACTATCCGGCAGGAAATCCCCTCTTTTTCCAATGCCGCCTTCAATTCTTTACTTTTGTGTAAAAAGAAACTGTCTTCCCTGGCCCATTGCATTCCGTATTTTTTATATACCCGGTCTGCATAATGGTAATTCAGCCTGTCGGCAAGCACGTACTCCACTTTACCCTTGAGCAAGCTTGCCAATCCTTCGGAACCCGGCAGAATCGGAGCTATCATGGCAAAAGTTCTGATTCCTGCGAAGTGCAGAGCCGCCAGAGCTTCAATCCTCTCCCTTACCGGTGACGCACCCGGTTCAAAGATTTTTCTTATCTTTTCATCCGCCGTGGTTATGGTAAAGCCGACCTCAATGTCCTTTGCTCTTTTCAGGATATCAATATCCCTCATGACAAGAGCGGATTTAGTCTGGATCGTGACCGGCCAACTATTTTCCACAAGAATTTCGAGACATTTTTTGGTTAGCAGGTACGTCTTTTCCGAAGGCTGGTAAGGATCGCACACCCCGCTTATCCATACTCTGCCCATTCTTTTGCCTTTTACTTCGCGGGCTAAAAGATCGGGAGCATTAATCTTCACATCGACGAATTCTCCCCATTTTTCCTTGTGCCCGGTAAATCTTTTCATAAATCTTGCGTAGCAATAGGCACAGTCATGCTGGCAGCCGACATAAGGATTCAGGGCGTAGTCATAAATCCGGGATTTGGATAAGATACTTTTGGCTTCTATCTCGTTGATTTTCATGGCGAAAAGTAATTGAACACGATCCTGTTGCGGCCTCAAAAATTCTTAAATCTGTAAACCATTCCGTGCTTTGTTTGATCTCCTGACCTTGTATTAGGCAAACATATAACCATCCCGATCAAAGTACTCTTCCGCTACCCGGTTCTTGCCATCCGCTATCACCACGCCTTCTTTGCCAAGCAGCTCCTTTTTCATCCCGATTCCCCCGCCGAAACCACCCAGGGAACCATCAGCCCTTACCACCCGATGGCAGGGAATAACTATCGGAAATGGATTATTGGCCATCACATTTCCAACCGCGCGGGCGGCTCCGGGAGAGCCGATTTTAGCGGCCAATCCGGAATATGTATCCACTGAACCTGCTGGTATTTTGTACGTTTGTTTCAGGACCCGTGCGGAAAATTTTGTGAGTTTTGCGTAATTCAAAAGGGAATGATCGAAATCGGTTTTCAATCCGGAATAGATTTTTCCGATCTGTTCATCAATGCCGTCTGGAATGTTCCGCCTAGTCAGATTTATTTCCCAGTATTTATTTTTTATTTTTAAAATCAACTGATTGTGCGGGCAAGGCAGAAAAATGTTTTCTATCACCGGCTTATTTTCAGCAAACCGCCAAACCAGCCCGATTTCTTCTTTGCCAGCTCTGATCATCTGATAATACATACGATACCTCAAATTCTTTATTTGTTTGTTATAATTTAATAATCTTATTACATCCTGCGCCAAAAAGCTTATCTTAAATGTTCGGCCAGAATTTTCACGCCAATCGCGATCAAAACCAAGCCACCGAATATCTCCACCTTTCTGCCGAACAATTTCGCCAGCCATTTGCCGAAAACCATGCCTATCGCCGTCATTCCAAAGCAAACAACACCGATAACGACGGCTGGAAATAAGATGGGAGTTTTCAACAAAGAAAAACTGAAACCAACAGCCAGTGCGTCAATGCTTGTCGCAATCGAAAGCATAAGCAACGGCCAGCCGAGCGTCTGATCGGCTTTTTCCCCATCTTTTTCCTTTTCAAAGCCCTCCATGATCATTTTACCGCCGATAAAAACGAGCAGGGCAAAGGTGATCCAGTGATCAAAACCGGCGATAATTTCCACGACCGTTGAACCGGCCAGCCAGCCGATGAGCGGCATGGCAAACTGAAAAAGACCAAAGGAGAGGGAAAGACGCCACACCGGCATCCAAGATTTTTTATTATTGGTTGCGCCAATTCCAATCGCCACGGAAAAGGCATCGACACTCAACGCGACGGCCAGAAGAATAATAGTTGCCGGACTCATATTTAATCACTATGCTCTTTTCATTTTTCGAGACCTTTGCAAAACACTCTCACCGTCATTGCGAACGAAGTGAAGCTATAGAACAAGGGGTTGCAATCCCTTGTTCTATAGAGATTGTCGCGTCGCTTCTCCCAAGGACATATTCATACTTTTTGCAAAGGCGTCTTTTCAACAAGAATTAAAATTTTTTACCTCCAACACTTACCAATTACGCCAAGATTTTGCAAATGCTCCCGGCTGCTTTGCCTGATGAGTTTGAGTGATAAAAGAAGAGACGTGAAAGAAAAGAAAATATGACTTGTTTCAAAAACTGCATGAAGATTACAGAGAATGGTCAATGCATCAATAAATCCAAATCAGCGATTATGTCTTTGTATCCCTGATACCTGTTTTCCGGACTTTTCGCCATCATTTTAGTTATGATATCCGACAGCCAGTTGGAAACCGCGGGATTTCTCATCTTTAACGGAACCAAATCGTCATTTAGATGTTTGAGGAGAACTTCTTCCACATTATTTCCGTCAAAGGGAGGCGCACCGGCAAAAAAATGGTAAAATGTCGCACCCAGGGAATAAATGTCGCTGCGGCTGTCCAGAGGCAGTCCTTTAATGCAGTCGGGGGATACATAATAAGGCGATCCGACCAGGTTTTCGGATTTCCCCTTTTTATTTTGGCCGTCATTGACAAC
This sequence comes from uncultured Smithella sp., assembly GCA_964632255.1. GTDB lineage: Bacteria > Desulfobacterota > Syntrophia > Syntrophales > Smithellaceae > MVRV01. The sequence continues at coordinate 24,269 of CAZWCA010000029.1, forward strand.
GGCTACGCCGAAATCCACGACTTTTAATGTTCCATCATCGCTGATCATGATATTTTCCGGTTTGATATCGCGATGAATAATATTTTTTCCGCTGACAAAATCCAGCGTCCGGCATACAGTAATGAGGTATTCCAACCCCTTTGTACCGTTAAGATTTTTGCCTTCCCTGATCATATCCTTCAAGGTACCGCCGTTGATTAATTCCATGGCGAAATAAAAAACATCATCTGATTGATCAATATAATATATTTGAGCAATATTGGGATGATTCAATTGCGAGATTAATCGCGCCTCCTTGACAAACATGTCTCTGAAGGATGCGATTGACGACAGTTTGTAAGAAATAACTTTCAGAGCCACATTTCGTTCGAGTACGATATCCCATCCTTTAAAGACGCCTCCCATAGCTCCCGCTCCAATAAACGACACTGCTTTATAATTGCCCAACTGCTTGCCAACCAGACTATGGTAAAATCTGATTTCAAGCGCCTTCCCACTCGGGGGTTCACTGAACTCAGGCTGACTGGGCGGCGAATAAATCGTTTCATTATTGTTCATTATAACAATCGTTTCCGATTCAGGCTGAGAAATAACCGGATTCAACTTTTTGCTGTCAGTTAAAGTCATGGAAATCGAAGGTCTTTCCGCTGCCGGATTTATCCCTTTATCGACCACCTCCATGATGAAGTTATGTACTTCAGTCCACGTTTCTGAATCAACTATTTCAACTCCAATGTCCGCCAAGAGCTGATAATTACTGATTGAAACATGCCTCACCTGACTCTCTATAACACACTTGGCGTGAGACAGTTGCACTCTGATATAAAGCAACATGCCGGGTCTGCCAAGCAAGGGAGTTTCCATCAGGAATCCGTGCTTACTAATGTTTTTTATCTGGCCCGGCAGCCACAGGATGGCGTCACGCGATACTTCGATATTTACGGCGTTTTGAAGGACAACTCTGTTACTTTCCCGGCGTTCTTTCTGTATGGGAGAGGCGATATTAACTGATGGTGGAATTGGCTCCGGTACATTTTCTTGTGGAACAACAGCTTTTTTTTCTTCGCCATCTTTCGGGGAGAGTATCTCAGCAATGCGTTCAAGGAGAATTTTTCCATCAAGAGGATAGACAATGAAATCCGTTGCTCCCCACTTGAAAGCTTTGCCGGCATTTCCCTGATCGTGAACCGGAACAAAAAACATAAACGGAATTTTTTCCAGTTGAGGATTGTTTTTAACAAACCTTAGAAGATCATAGCCGCTGAAATCCTTCAACTCACTATCGCAAATAACAAGCGCCACTGTATTATTCGAAAGCAAATTCACGGCGCTGCTCATTGTCGTTGAAGTAAGAACGGAATATCCGGCATCAAGAAGAGATTTCTGAACAGTTTCCAGAAATTTCTTTTCCCGGTTGATCAGGAGTATATAACCTTTAATATTCATAGGTTTCAAACGAAAAATTTTCTTATATATATCCGCTGCCGTTTACCACATTTGGCTTTTGCATTCTTCATCAAACTTTTTCCTTGCTGTTTTTTGGTTTGATGCAAACATGGAGGGCGAAAGATTGATTTCCCACTTGAAATATAAGGGCGGAAACTGATGTGTCCTGCAGGTGACCAATCTGGTGCCCCGGACCGACGACCACCGAGGGCAGCGTAATTTCAAAATAATACCGGCTGCCGGCAAACTCTTTTTTTGTTGTCCCGCTGATCATATTGATGATTTCACTGACGCCGTCATGAATTAATTCCGCATCAATGGTATTTTCGTCCGTGCCCATCATTTTCGCTATGATCGTTTTGGCCAGATCCCAATAAAAAGTAACAACAAGAGTTCCCTCGACATTACCCGCAAGACCCATGATTCCGGAAACATCACCAAATATTTTAATAGAATTGGAAAAATAAACTTCTTTAAATTCCACATCCAGCCCCGCCATGGTTTTAAGGATGTGGCAGGTATTTTTGATGAAAGGCTTCAGGTATTCCAGTTCTTCGGCCAGAGGTTCCCTGTTGGGAATTAAATAGCCGCTGAGAATCTGTTTGCAGGCCGGTAACGGATCATAAAGGGAAAGAATCTCAGTAGCCCCGGCAATCATATAAGGCTGCAGAAAAACATCCTTATCGCTATCATGAATAAGAATAATCGGAATATTTTGAAAATTGCAGGCATAGCGCAATTTACGGATCTGTTTGGCAACATACTCCTGGCTTTTGCCGAGTTCGAGGATGATCATCTGATAATCGTTGAAGCTCATTTCATCGCGAAATTGCTGAAATTGAATATCACACTTTCCCCCCAACATATTCAAAACAGCCGCTTCAACTTTTGGGCTGCAATCAATCCCAATTATTTTGCTCATTATAAATCTCCTTCCCTTCCTGGTAAATGAACGGGTTTGCTTGCTGAAATTCTAAAGCATGGTTTTCAAAATCTCACCCTGTTCATGTGATGGTGATGTATTATCTCAACACTTGATGAATGGCATTTGCCAATTTATCCGCTTTAAAGGGTTTTGCCAAATAACCTGTGGCGCCGGCAGCAATCGCTTCTCTTATTTTGTCTTCTTCACACTCAGTGGAAACCATCAGTACGGGAATCTCTTTAAAACGATTATCGGCCCGCATATTTCGTAAAACGTCAATTCCATTCATCATGGGCATATTCCAGTCAAGGAGCACTAGATTTATATCTTCGCTGTTTGTCTCCAGGAGGTTCAACGCTTCTTTGCCGTTGGCTGCCTGAAAAACCTGGAAACCAATCGCAGTTGCCGTTTTCTCAATAATACCGCGAATTAAACGCGAATCATCTGCAACGATCATTTTCATTTTCAGCACACCTCTTTGTTTGTGACATTGTACAAAATTATTTTTTACCGTATTTGTGTTTTTATCGGCGAAACGAGAGACATACTTAAGTAAAATAGTTATTTATACAGATATTTTCTTTGCTGGAGGGAAATAAAAAGAAGGCATCGGCCATCCGGCCTTTTTAATCATTTTTTTTCCAATATGAATAAATTTTCTCCGCCAATTCTTTGCCAATTCCATTTACTTTTTGCAGATCTTCCGGTGAAGCGCTTTGTATTTGGTTGACTGAACCGAAAGCTTTAAGCAGTGCTTTCTTCCGCTTTTTACCGATATCGGGAATAGCATCCAGAATCGAACTGAAATCATCTTTATGCTTAAGCCGGTGATGGTAACTTACGGCAAACCGATGCGCTTCATCACGCAACCGTTGTAAAAGAGAAAGCGCAGCCGGCCACGCAGAAAGGAAAACGGCATCTTTTCTTCCCGGAAGATAAACTCGATCTTCCGACTTTGCCACTTTCTTCCTTACGATTTTCCGGCCTGAAATGAAGGTGCGTTCTTCTTTAGCCAGGCCAACAACATCTATTTTTATATTCAAATCTTTGAACACGGAAAGCGCAACGTTAAGCTGGCCCTTGCCGCCGTCAACAACAACCAAATCGGGAAAAGTTTCACTGCCTGTGAAACGTCTGTTCAGCACCTCGTGCATCATTGCATAATCATCCGGTTCATCCAGGGTCTTAATGCGGAAGCGCCGGTAACCGGACTTATCCGGCTCGCCATCCTGAAAAACGACCATTGAGCCGACAGCATTCTTTCCGCTGATATTGGATATATCGTAGCATTCGATCCGCCGCGGCAGTTTTGTCAAAAATAACTTTTCGAACAAAATCTGCATTGATGCTTTTTTCTGCTCTTCTTTTCGCTGGGCGGCTCCCATTAATTCACGGGCATTGGCACAGGCCATATCAGAGAGCGCCTTTTTGGAGCCGCGCTGAGGCGCGGTAAGGAGCACTCTTTTCCCTTTTTTATCGGAAAGCCATTCGGCTATAATATTTTCGTCAGGAAGGCTAAAGGGCAGGATAATTTCTTCCGGCAAATTGGAGCCGTCGTAGTATTGGGGCATCGCCGACGAAATAATTTCTGCGGCATCTGCTTTCGTTTTTACCGGTTTAAAAGACTTGCTGCCGAGTAATTTTCCGTCGCGGACAAACAAAATGCAGAAAAGATATACATCGCCTTCCTGGTAGACACCCAGTATATCCTGGTCTTGACTGCCAGCCCAATCCACATTTTGTTTTTCCAAAGCATGGGTCAGCGCGTGAATGCGGTCGCGCAGACGTGCGGCCTCTTCATAATTAAATGCCTCAGCCGCTTCTTCCATTTGCTTTTTCAAATCGGAAACAAGCTCACGCTTCCGGCCCTGTAGAAAGGAAACAGTGTTATCGGCCAATTTTTTGTAGGCCGCTTCATCGATCAAGCCTTTGCAGGGTGCAAGACAGCGCCCGATCTGAAACTCCAGGCACGGCCTTGTCCGCAATTGAAAATCCCGGTTACGGCAGGTGCGCAAAGGAAAAACCTGTTGAACAAACCGCAAAGTTTCGCGGGCGGCAAGTCCTGATGGATAAGGGCCGAAATAAAGCGAAGCATTGTTCGTTCTTTTACGCACCAGTTGCAGGCGGGGAAATTTCTCTGAAGGATCGAGCGATAAATGATAATAAGTTTTGTCATCGCGCAAAACGACATTATAACGGGGACGGTGCTTTTTAATCAGATTGTTTTCCAGAATCAGCGCTTCTTTTTCCGTAATGGTCGTAATGAATTCAATATCTTTTAACCGCGCCATTAAAAACGGCGCCATCGGCCGCGTATCCTTACCGGTAAAATACGAGGAAATACGGCTTTTCAAATCATTGGCTTTGCCGACATAAATTACTTTTTCCTGCCCATCCCGCATAATGTAGACGCCGGGACTGCGCGGAGCGGAAATCATCTTTTCCTTTAATGCATTATTTTCCATAAATTAAAGTATTTCTACGCCAGATCCGGCCTTTTAAGACCTTTTAAGACCGGGTTCATTTTTTTCATCATTGTTCCTTCGATGTTCCGTCATCACCCTTATTAATCTTATTTTTTTTCATGAGGAGGGTGCGGTGGAATTCCGGATAAAGTTTTTCCACACATTCCGGGCAGATGCTATGGCTGAATTCGGCATCGGATCTATCTTTGATATAACTTTCTATTTGCTCCCAGGATCCATCCGCATTGCGTATCTTTTTACAGGAAGCGCAAATAGGAAGCAATCCACTCAATTGTTTAACTTCCGAGAGAGCTTTTTGCAGCTCCGCGATCAGTCTTTCCCGTTCCTCTTCCATTTGCCGCCGTTCAGTGATATCCATGGAAAACCCGATAACGCCGATAATATCGCCCTGGGCATTACGATAAGGAATTTTATCGCTTAAAACCCAGCGTCGGCCGCTGGCCGTATCAATGGGCAAGATAATGTTCATCTTTGGTCTGCCCGATGTAATTACTTCTGAATCATCTTTCCAGAAAGCTTCAGCCTGTTCGCGGGGATAAATGTCAAAAAGTGACCTGCCTTCCAAATGTTCCCTGGACATCCCCATGACGTCCGCAAATTTTTTATTAACCCGCAGGAATCGATTCTCTCTGTCTTTATAATATATCCAGGCCTGTACGGAATCGAGTATGATCTGCTGCTCTTCCTTCAATTCCTGTTGCAAGGCTTCATTTCTTTTCAAATCCCGGAAAATGGTCGTGTAGGGTTGAGTTAGACCCCTCTCGATTATTGCCTTATAAATAAGGTAAAATGCTACGACCTTCAGGTAATGTCCCAGCATATTAAAAAAGCCGTAGACATCTGCGTAGAGAGTGAAGGACAACTCGGAGAAAACGGTAAGGATAATCGAAGCGGAAAGTAATTTAAAAACATATGAATCAAGTACGGCTCTGTTTTGGAATAAAACGGCCAGAGCAAGAAGAAGGATAGCGCATATAACATACTCGCTGCCGATTTTGAAGGCCGTTAATCCGGTTTTTTCAATGAAACAAGCGGGAAAAATATCCCACACAAATATACTCAGAAAAAGCACAACGGCAACCAGACCATAGCCAATAAAAGCCAGAGGCAATTTCAGTTTCCGCTGAAGGAAAAAAGGGGCGAACAGCAGTGATAAACTCTCCATGTATCGGGCGGCAATCCATAACTGGGTCGGCAGATTAGCCGTATATCCGGTGAATACTCCCATCCCTTTATAGGCCAGCATATGGGCAAGATCAAAGGAACTGACAAACAGGTAGGCAACGCCAATGAAAAGAAGGTAATGATTATCCGCGATTTTTCTCGTATTCCAGGCAACGACGAACATTCCGCAGGCGATAATTATTGAAAAGAGCTCGGCCAGACTGTGAAACAAGGGATAACTGTAGAGCTTTGCTATATACAGGCCAATGAAGGTCAATATCCCCAAAATAATATCCACAGAAAATCTCCTGAAGTTAAAAAAAGAACAAAATCGAGTTTCGTTTTTTAACATTTTTTCTTCGCAATATCCACAACGGCCTGATTTTCGGCAATTTTCATTAAACACCTTCGTGTTCATTGCGGTTTGGGCAGACCTATGCTTCTGTCCAGCGGGAACGTGCACCAGGGCGAACATGCAGCTTCACTCTCAATGTCATTGAATTAAGAAATGTACCTTCCAAGTCCCCCTTTCGTAAAGGGGGATTTAGGGGGATTTTTAGAAAAGTGAGAAGCTGTAGGGCTTAAGTCAATGACATTGGGTCCACTCCTAAAAATGCGGAAAAAAAAATTGCCACTTTGCTTCTCGCAAAGACATACAAATTCATTACCCGTTTCCGGCTGGCAGAACAATTTAGTCAATATCATTACCGGGCTTTCAGCTCATTTCGACAAATATTTTGTTGAGCTCTTTTATCTCATCGCGCAGGGCGGCGGCTTTTTCGAATTCCAGATTCTTGGCCGCCTGCTTCATTTCCGCGGTAAGATTCTTGATAAGCGCGGGCAAATCTTCTTCTTTGGCGGGAATAGCTCTGTCCTTTACACCGACGGGTACAGTAACATAATCCGCTTCATAAATAGATCCAAGAACATTGCTGATCGTTTTCTTAATAGTTTCCGGTGTGATATTATTTTCCTTATTAAACCGTGCCTGAATGATACGGCGGCGTTTTGTTTCCGTAACACAAGCCTGAATGGATTTAGTTATCTTGTCGGCATACATAATAACCTTGCCTTCAACATTTCTGGCTGCCCGGCCGGAAGTTTGAATCAATGAGCGCTCGGAACGGAGGAACCCCTCCTTGTCGGCATCCAGGATTGCCACCAGTGATACCTCTGGAATATCCAAACCCTCGCGCAGCAGGTTAACGCCAACCAATACATCGAACTCACCCAGGCGCAAATCACGAATGATGCTCACGCGTTCCAGCGTATGAATATCGGAATGCAGATAGCGCACGCGGATGCCCAGACCATAGTAATAATCGGTTAAATTTTCCGCCATCCGTTTGGTGAGCGTAGTCACCAGAACCCGTTCCTTCCTTTTAATCCGCTGCCGGATTTCTTCGAGAAGATCATCCACCTGATTTGCAGCCGGCTTGATTTTAATTTCCGGATCCATCAGCCCGGTCGGGCGAATGATTTGTTCGACCTTTATCCCCTCTGCTTTTTCTACTTCATAAACTGCAGGAGTTGCCGAAATATAAATTCTTTGATTGGGCAGCGCTTCGTATTCTTCAAAACGCAAAGGCCGGTTATCGAGAGCCGAAGGCAGGCGGAATCCATATTTCACCAGCGTTTCTTTTCGTGACCTGTCGCCGCGGTACATACCGGCGAGCTGCGGCAGCGTGGCATGACTCTCGTCAATGATAATCAAAGCATCGTGCGGCAGATATTCCATCAGGGTGGGCGGCGGTTCGCCAGGTTTGCGACCGGTCAAATGACGTGAATAATTTTCAATGCCCTGGCAGTAGCCCATCTCTTCCATCATCTCCAGATCGAAGTTCGTACGCTGTTCCAGACGCTGTGCCTCCAGCAATTTATCTTGCTGTTTATATTCAGCAAGCACTTGCGCCAACTCCACACGAATGTCGGCAGTCGCCCTTTTCAAATTGTCACGTGTGGTTACATAATGGCTGCCGGGATAAACAGCAGTTCTATTTATTGTCCCTATTTTTTTGCCGCGCAATGGATCAATCAGTGTCATGGATTCAATAGTATCGCCGAAAAATTCGACGCGCAGCGCCCGTTCGTCTTCATAAGGCGGAAATATTTCGACAATGTCACCGCGCACACGGAACGTGCCGCGGTGAAAGTCGATATCGTTTCGTTCATATTGTATTTCTATCAGGCGCTTTAAAACATCATCGCGGGGAATATCCATGCCGACTTCCAGTTGGACGATCATACCGAGGTAAGCCTCCGGTGAACCCAGGCCATAAATGCAGGAAACGCTGGCAACGATAATGACGTCGCGGCGGGTCAAAAGGGCATAGGTCGCCGCGTGACGCAGCTTGTCGATCTCGTCATTTATGGCTGAATCCTTTTCAATATAGGTATCGGTTACCGGCAGATAGGCTTCCGGCTGGTAGTAATCGTAATAGCTGACAAAATATTCGACGGCATTCTCGGGAAAGAGGCTTTTGAACTCTTCATAAAGCTGCGCGGCCAGTGTCTTGTTATGTGCAATAATCAACGTGGGCCGCTGCACACGTTCGATTACATTGGCAATCGTAAATGTCTTACCGGAACCGGTAACTCCCAGTAATACCTGATGCGGCTTGCCTGCGGCAACACCGCGCGCCAATTCATCTATCGCCTGCGGCTGATCGCCCGACGGAACAAAATTTGTAATTATTTTTAATTTTTCCATAATATTCTAACTCTTTGCCATTGCGCGCCGCATCTCCGGCGGCGCGGCAATTCGCATATTTCTATCAGTTTCTTTGAAGTATGAAAATGCTAAATCTTAAATGAAATATTCTTCCGGTTATTTACTTTTTGATAGATGACTTCCCTGCCAAGTCTCTTCGAAACGGCGTTGACGATTTTAATTGCGGTCTGACGTGGTTTAATTTAATATTTAATTTCAACATGTCTACCAATAGTTTAAGTTAATTGCATAATCAATCATCTCCATTTTCCCGGCTTACTTTCAATGTCATTGCCCGGCTTGACCGGGCAATCCAGTTTCTTTTGGACGTCCTTGAATGTTACGATCTATATTTAACTTTATAGACAATGTACAATTAAATTTTTACCGTCGCCGCCTGATTTCCTTTGAATTCCATACTCTGTCTATTGATTGTATTGACATGTAGGGCTGCCCTCCCTATACTCCCGCCATGCAAAAGAAAATCAGTAGCGGACAAGATTTGACCTTCTATCCCATCGATAACATTCTTCCGGAATTGACAGCGGCCATTCGAGAGCATCCCGCTGTTGTGCTTCAGGCTCTGCCCGGTTCCGGCAAGACAACACGGGTTCCGTTGGCGCTCCTTGATGTCCTGTCACCTGAAAAGGGGCGGATCATCATGCTGGAACCCCGGAGGATCGCCGCCGTCTCTGCCGCCCGATGGATGGCAAAGACTCTGGGTGAGGAGATCGGTCAGACACTGGGTTATTCTATCCGCTTTGACTCCCGGATCTCGAAGCAAACCCGCATCGAAGTTGTAACCGAGGGGATTTTGACCCGGCGCATCTTGGCCAATCCTGATCTGGCAGGCGTGGCCATGGTTATTTTTGACGAGTTCCATGAACGGGGCCTTCAGTCTGACCTGGCGCTCGCCCTCTGTCTCGATATCCGCCGCGCCCTGCGGGAAGATCTAAAGATTCTCGTGATGTCCGCCACTCTGGACGGCGGGCCGGTTTCAGCCCTTTTGGACGGGGCACCGATCATTACAGCGCACGGCCAGGCCCACCCTGTGGAGGAGCGCTATTGCAGGGACAACCCGGATCAGCACGTTACGGTGCGCATGGCAAATGTTGTCCAACGAGCGTTACAGGAGACGTCGGGCGATATCCTCGCTTTTCTGCCCGGAGCCGGAGAAATTCGCGCCGTAAGAGACGCCCTCGCGGAAACGCTCAAAGATAAGGCGATGGGAGGTATTTCGCTTCATCCCCTTTATGGCGATTTACCTTTTGCTGAGCAGGAACAGGCAATCCTTCCTGCCGAAAAGCGGAAAATCATCCTGGCGACAAACATCGCCGAGACCAGCCTGACTATTGAAGGCGTCCGTGTCGTAATTGACAGCGGATTAACCCGAAGGCTTCAATATGATCCCGCTACCGGCATGAACCGTCTGGCCACCGTCACGGTCTCACGGGCGCAGGCTGTGCAACGTCAGGGCCGCGCGGGCCGTCTGGGGCCGGGCATTTGCTATCGTCTTTACAGCCAACACACTTTCCAATCCCTGATTCCCTTTGCCCCGCCGGAAATCACCATTTCCGATTTATCGTCTCTGGTACTGGATTTAGCCGCCTGGGGCGTTCAAGATCCGGGTCTGCTTTCCTGGCTCGATCCGCCGCCGCCCGCCGCCTGGCGTGCGGCCCATGATCTGCTCCAAGGATTAGGCGCCCTGGATGCCAAAGGTTCAATTACATCTGCCGGAGAAAATATGGCGCGCCTGCCCCTTCATCCCCGCTTGAGCCGCCTGCTTTTAAAAGCGGCAGAGCTTCGTTGCCCATCACTGGGAGTGGATCTGGCCGCCATCCTGTCCGAGCGGGACATCATCCGCCATTCCGGTTCATCTTTCACGCAGCCAACCGGCGGAGTTGATCTTGGTTACCGTATCCAACTCCTGCAGCAATGGCGGCAGGAGAAGAAACACTCCTATGAGACCGACGCTTCGGCATTACGTGCCGTCGACAGAACAGCGCAGCAACTCCGGCACCTGACAGGCAAATCAAGTGAATCCTCCGGTAAAGAAACAAGCGGCATGATTCCCCGTCTGCTTCTGGCCGCTTTTCCCGACCGCATCGCCAGGCGGCGCGAAGATGAAGGCGGCCGCTATGTAATGCGGCAGGGAAGAGGAGTCAGACTCTCCGCAAAGTCCATCCCGGCGGAAAGTCCATATATAATTGCTGTTGTGGTGGACAAGGGCAAAAAGGCGGAGGGCACGGTGCATCTAGCCGAGCCGCTGGCGGAGAAGCTTATCCGCGAGGAATTGGGTGAACAAATCGAGATCCAGCGGCGGGTCGAATGGGACAAGCTGGAAAGCCGGATTATCGCTATTCTCGAAGAACGCATGGGGGCGATTACGCTCTCCACTAAACAGGTGAACCCGTCGGAGGAGGAAGTCGTTTTGCTCCTTTGTGAAGCCATCAGGTCAAAGACAGTCAAACTCAACTTCAGCAAAGAGATCAAGACTTTTCAGGCCCGTGTGCGCCTGATGAAAGAAAATTTTCCCGAAGAAAACTGGCCTGATCTGTCGGAAGAAACGCTTCTCTCCGCGCCGGAAGACTGGCTTTTGCCCTTGCTTTCCGGCATCCGCAATGCCCAGCAGCTTGCCGCCCTGAACATCGAACCGGCGTTGGCAGAAAAACTGACATGGAGTCAGCGGCGTCTTCTAAATGACCGCGCTCCCGTGACCATTGCCGTACCCAGCGGCCACAGCATTCCGATTGATTATGTTTCAGGCGAGATTCCCATCCTGCCCGTCAAACTCCAGGAAATGTTCGGTCTGGCCGACACCCCGGCTATTGCCGGTGGCCGGGTGAAATTGCTTCTCCATCTTCTTTCGCCCGCCCGCAGGCCTGTTCAGATCACGCAGGATCTGAAACAATTCTGGAACACTGGTTACCCGCAAGTGAAAAAAGAGCTGAAAGGCCGCTATCCGAAGCACCCCTGGCCCGACGATCCCTGGAACGCCATTCCGACAAGGAAGACAAAAGGACGGAGTTGATAACCGGGAGCAAAGTCTTTTATCCTTGACTTGGATGAGCTTTTTCTTATTATATCAATAATTTAATTTAAAATTATGGAATCAAATGTTCTAAATAAAAAGGTGAAGCATGACTCGCCCCAGAATTGACATTCCCATGGAGAAAATCAGGGCTTTTTGCGAGAAATGGAAGGTCGTGGAGTTTTCGTTGTTTGGTTCAGTGCTTCGCGATGATTTCCGGCCGGACAGCGATATAGATGTTTTGCTGAGTTTTGAAGAAAATTCCGCGTGGAGCCTGTATGATCTTGTCGATATGAAAGATGAACTCAAGACCATATTTGGCCGTGAGGTTGATCTTGTAGAAAAAGAGGCCATACGCAATCCCTATCGCCGGCGTGCGATACTTTCAGAGCAAGAGGTGCTCTATGCCGCGTAACGAAAGCCGTGGACCTGCCTTTAATTCCCGAACTAGCCTCTTGTCTATCATGAAGAAAATGATTATTTCGTCAACTTAAAAACTTAAGGGCGTCCCTATTACCTATACTATTACCTATTACCCTACTTATGTCTACCAGCATTCCGATTGATTATGCTGCTGAAACAGTTCTGGAATACCGGTTACCCGCAAGCAAAAAAGAGCTGAAAGGCCGTTATCCGAAGCATACCTGTCCTTATGATCCCTGGAACGCCATTCCGACAAGAAAGACAAAAGGGCGGAGTTGATAACCGGGAACGAACAACAGAGTCCCACTGTCGGTATGTTTGACTCATGTCAATCGATGTTTTGAAGTACCTAATGCGCAGGAATTATTGCTTAATTCGGAATATGATAAAATCAACAGAGCTATTTTCATGCTTATATGAAAATAGCTCCATTGTGGATTGAGTATGTTATAAGGAGTCCATATTATTTCAATTATTATTGTAATTAAGCGCTAGTTGCTCTTTTCCCTTCTGTCTATCGGCAGTGCTAGTATTTCCAGTGATCCATCGCTCAGATACAGGGGAAACAGAAGCGTGACTTTCGCCGCTAATGACTTTGATGAGTTCATCAACATGACCTTTCATTGTTTGCGCCTGATAATTCATCTTTTCCGCGGCACTTGCAGACTCCTCCGAACTGGCTGCATTCTGTTGAACGACTTGATCCATCTCCGAGACTGCTTTATTGATCTGGGCTATACCTTGGGACTGTTCTCCGGAAGCGGCCGCGATTTCACTGACAAGCTCCGTCACTTTTCTTGCGATATGACGGTTATTGGAGAGCTCATTGCTGACTTGTTCAAATAAGTCAGACGCCTGAGTGATTTTGTTCGTAGATTCGGCGATCAGGTTTTCCGTGTTTTTGGCTGCTTCCGCCGACCGCATAGCCAAGTTACGCACTTCTTCGGCCACGACGGCGAAGCCCGCACCTGTTTCTCCGGCTCTCGCCGCTTCCACCGCGGCGTTCAAAGCCAGGAGATTGGTCTGGAAAGCGATTTCATCGATAGTCTTAATAATTTTGGATGTCTCCTCGCTCGCTTTGACATTGGCGTTGACGACTTCGCGCATCAGGTTCATTTTTTCGGTGATGACCCGGAAACTCTCCCTGCCGTCGACAGTCAGCAGAGTTTTGGCCTGTTTCGCATTTTCGGCATTCTGTGTCGTCATGGAAGACATCTCTTCGAGCGATGATGATGTTTGCTCAACAGCAGATGCCTGCCTGGAGGCGCCCTCGGCAAGTGCCTGGCTTGATGAGGCTACTTCGGTGGAAGCTGCTACGACATGATCGGAACCTTCGCCAAGGCCGGCAATTGCGCGGTTGATCGGCCGGGTAATCATAATGGGAAAAATAATTCCAAAGGCAATTGTCAGAGCTACGCCTAGAAATGAACCGACAGACGCCAGGAGCTTTATTCTATCTGCGGCTTTTTCGGCGTTCGTTTCGTCATTGTTGGCTTCCTTCATATTTAATGAAATCATATCATCAATATTTTTTAACACCGTTGAATAACTGTCTTTGAGTTGGCCATTCGATAAGTCCAGGGCATCCTTTCTCTTGTCCGCTCTCACGAGGTCGAGGTATCGGTTGTAATCATTCTTCCATGCCTCCCAGGATGTTTTCACGCTACTCCAGAGGCTCGTCTGGTCTTTACTCTTCGGCAGGGACTCGAATGTTTTTGAGGCTTCATTCACACGTTCCATGGCGGCAGCGGCATTATTGAATTGACGATTTTTGAGTTCGCTATCGGCAACTAATTCCGGGACTAAAAGAGAATGTTCCGATACGCGGAGCAACGTTAGCGACTCTTTCATGATGGCGAGAGCTTTGGCGCCGGGCAAACGCACGCTATTGGCATCTTTGAGTGCATTTTCCGTTTGATAGATCCCATACCACCCGACAGTTCCGCCGACAATAATAATAAAGGCAATGCAGATAAAACCTGTTGTCAACTTGGTGCTCAACTTTACATTCTTCATATTTTACTCCCCTGCTTCTTTTTTATTTTGAACAGCTGCCGTCTATTAGAAAATATTGGTTTTTTTACCGCCGTTTTCAAGACATATAGTTGTGCAGGCTCGGGCGAATGGACTGTCAGAGATATGGCAACTCACAGATAATCGCCACGGTTGAATTTGATGGTTTCGACGGTAGAGGTCACGAGCATCCGGTTGAGGAGATCCTTGATTCCGTCTCCTTCAGGAAGATTTTCCAGAATGGGAAGGAGTTCCTGCGTCTGCTGCTCCATCTGACTTACAATGGTCGCGGTTTGCTTCAGGCTGATCCGCGGATCTTCCATTTGTTTCTGATAATTTTCAAGAAGAGTCAGGAAGCGGTCCATTTGGGCCAGGGTCTGCTTCTTGTCCGGTTGACTCGCTAACTCTAAGCGGATGCTGTCCAAATTACTCATCGGCGGCAGGGCGGCGGATGGATTGGCGCTCACCGGTTGATTGCCCATCTTTTCGTTGAGGATGTCCCGAAAGCCTTCTCCGGAAACCTTTTCTGTATTCCTTCCTCTGTTGGGTTGGAGGGAGGAAATTTCGTTCGTTGTAGTTATTTTCATATATCCCAACCTTCTTTCAT
>CAZWCA010000030.1:0-37856 GCA_964632255.1 uncultured Smithella sp.
TAATAAAATTAATCATGAAGTTTATTTCATTTTTTATAAATTAATAGTATGGGTGATAAAAATCATCAGGGAATAAACCGGAAGCTTTCTATATATGATCAGGAGCTAAAGATTGTCCGCACGTATTGTTGTTTTAAATGAAGATACAGCCAATAAAATTGCCGCAGGTGAAGTAGTTGAGCGGCCGGCGTCCATTGTCAAGGAATTGGTGGAAAATTCGATTGATGCCGGGGCAAGTGATATCCGGGTGGAGTTGAAGAAGGGCGGTTGCGAATCAATTGCGGTAATTGATAACGGTTCAGGGATAGAATACGAAGATGTTCCTCTTGTTTTTGAAAGACATGCCACCAGCAAAATCCATCATTTCGAAGACATCTATCAGGTCGCATCTTTCGGCTTCCGGGGTGAGGCGATGCCCAGCATCGCTTCCGTTGCCAGGGTAGAAATGATTACGCGCCGTCCTCACGACCTGGCCGGAACAAGAGCAGTCATTGAACGGGGAATAATTAAAGAAATTGCGCCTGCGGGATCACCTGCCGGCACGCAGATTCATATAACAAAGATATTTGAAAACGTTCCGGCTCGCCGCAAGTTTTTAAAAACTGAATCGACTGAACAGGGTTTATGTCTGGATGCCATTGCCCGGCTCGCCCTGGCCCATCCTGAAATCAGCTTTAAAGTTATTGCCAATGGAAGAGAAGTACTTGCTGCACCTGAGGCAAAAGACATAGCGGATAGAATTACATTTGTCATGGGGGCCGATTTTGCCGACCATTGCCTGAATGTTGATACGGAAAAAGGAGGCGTTAAATTATCCGGGTTTATTTCACGGCCCCAATTTACCAGATCAAATTCCAAAAATATTTTTCTCTTTGTCAATAAACGATTTGTTCGCGATAACAGCATAACTCACGCGGTTCTTACGGCCTATCGTCAGATTATTGAGGCAAGAAGGTATCCATCGGCGGTTTTATTTCTGGAAATACCGGGAGCAGAAGTAGATGTTAATGTCCATCCCGCCAAAATGGAAGTCCGGTTTAAGGATTCCCGTAGCGTTTATGACTTGGTTTCCCGGACGATTGCCGAAGGCTTGTCTGTGCCGGATAATGTTGCTGATGCCGGTTTTGCCTATCGTTTAACACCTCGTGAAAAAACGCCGAATTTTAATTTCCCACGACATCATGAATCCCTGCCCCAAGGTTTGTCAGGGCAATATTCCCGGCAAAATCTGCAGCGGGCGATTACCTCTGATTTATTATCTCGCCTGCCCGGGGAATCAACCGGGGTAAGAGAAAATTCTTTATCCGGCGGCTATATTCATCAGAATGAACAAATTACATTTGAAAATCTTCAATATATAGGACAATTTGCCGGCACCTATCTGATTTTTACGGGTGACGATAAATTTATTTTAATTGATCAACATGCAGCCCATGAGAGAATTATTTTTGAAAAATTAAAAAAATCTTCAGATGAGAAAATTATCAGCCAGCCATTGCTTTTGCCGGAAGTCGTCAGTTTAAGTCCCGGACAGGTAACCATTTTATCCGGCAATACCGCATTATTGAGTCAAATAGGTCTGGAAATAGAAATATTCGGTCGCGATGCCGTTGTCGTCAAGGCCCTTCCGGCCATTTTGTCGCAAACTCAACCTGGCGAAATAATCACTGATATTGCGGATCAACTGGCGGATCAAATTAAATTGCCTGATTTGCAGGAGAAAAAGGAAAAGATATCGGCATCTCTGGCTTGCCGGGCGGCAATTAAAGCCAATGCCGCACTTACTGCTGAAGAGGTAATAACGCTCTGCCGCGATCTGGAAGCCACACCTTTTAACGCCACCTGTCCGCATGGCCGGCCGATTATCATCAAATTTTCTTTGGGCGAAATTGAAAGAATGTTTAAGAGGAAATAATGAAATTGCCTTTGGTGATTATTAATTCGCCCACAGCAACAGGCAAAACGGAGCTGGCAATAGAATTGGCGCTGTCCTTCGGCGGTGAAATTATCAGTGCCGATTCCATGCAGGTTTATCGCTATCTTGACATTGGTACGGCAAAACCGACTTTGGAAGAAAGAAGTAAAGTCAGGCATCATTTAATCGATGTTGTTGATCCGGATGAGGAATTCAATGCCGCTATTTTTGCCGAACAGACAAGTGAAATTATTAAAAAAATAGCCGGGTCAGGCAAGCCTGTTTTTATTGCGGGCGGGACGGGCCTTTACATACGCGCACTTACCCGCGGCATCATTCAGACACCCAAAGTTGATGAAAATATAAGAAACTATTATCGCGGCTTGCGGGATACGCTGGGCCGGGAGCATTTATTCAATCTTTTGCAGCAAAAAGACAAAGAGGCGGCTGGGCGGATAAATTCCAATGATTCCGTACGGGTTATTCGAGCCTTGGAAGTTCTTGAGCAAACGGGTGAATCAATTGTGACTTTGCAACAAAGGCATTCTTTTCGTGAAAATACTTACAATACTTACAAAATCGGCCTGAAACCGGACCGTGAAGTGCTGAAAAAGAGAATAGCCGCAAGGATCGACAAAATGATTGCTGGGGGACTTGTGGATGAAGTCAAGGGGCTTTTGGCACGGGGATATGGAGAAAACCTGAAGTCGATGCAATCATTAGGTTATAAGCAAGTTATTGATTTTTTAAAGGGAAAGTACGACTGGGAAAGCGCCGTCCGGCAAATTAACCATGAAACCTGGCGCTATGCCAAACGGCAGATGACCTGGTTTGCCGCGGATAAAGAAATTGAGTGGCATTCGGGACCATCAGATGAAATAAAAAAAAATGTAGATTCCTTCTTAAAAGGGGCATACATGATTTACCAAAAATGCAATATTACTTGACTTACAACGTCTCTGCGGCTAATTATACGGTGCATTTTAAAGATGAACACCGGTTTTTATTTGAGCGAAAATTGCAGCCTTTTAATGAAAGGAGAATTATTATGATGCGTCCAATGATAGTAAAAAAATCAATCACTTTCTGCATGCTTATGATGGTAATTCTTTTGTTGATTTCCTGCGGACCCAAGGCAAGGATACCGACAAATCAGTTGGACACTCCGGATCATCATACTTCTACAGGTTTACGCCTTCTTGATCAGGCGAAATACAGCGATGCCCAGCGGGAGTTTGATCTGGCCGTGCAGCTTGATCCCAAATTTTCTAAAGCCCACACCGGCATTGCTCTGGTTAAAATTGCCATAGGAGATTTTCCCGCCGCCTGGAATAATCTGAAAAAAGGCTGGAAATACGCCGGTACCGATGATGAAAAACTTTTCGTTTATGTCAGCCGGATTCGTTACTATTCGGCGAGTAAGCTGGAATCAAAATGGCTCAGTCTCGCTAAGGATGAATTTGATAATGCCGTTCTTATCGATCCAAAACATGCTCCTGCATATTATTTCATGGGATTGGCTTACAAGGCTGGATTGGAATTCGATTCAGCGGGCCGGATGTTTTCCAAAGTTCTCGATCTGAAGACTGATTACATAAGTGAAGCCGATGCTCAGTGGAATCTAATCCAGAAAATTCAGCGGGCGATGCCGGGAACAATTAACGGAAAAATAATTGCCATTGTTGACCGGATTACCCGTGCGGATGCAGCGGCGTTATTTATGGAAGAGCTAAAAATAGATCAGCTTTACAAAAAACGGACTCCCAAGACTTTTGATACATCTTTCAAGGATCCCGAAAAGTCTGCTGTAAAACCTGCTAAAGTTACGGCCAAGGACATTGCCGATCATCCTCTGAAAGTAGATATCGAGGGAATTCTCGAAGTAGGTGTGCGTGGTCTGGAAAACTATCCGGACGGCAATTTTCATCCGCAGGAAGTTGTGACACGAGCCGCCTATGCCATGATGCTGGAAGATATATTGATGAAGGTAACCAGCGACAATTCGCTGGCCACGAAGTTCATCGGTTCCACCTCGCCGTTTCCCGATTTAAGAGCCGATTTACCTTATTTCAATGCGGTTATGGTGGTTACTTCCCGCGGCATTATGGAAGCCAAAGATATGGCTTCCGGTGAATTTGCACCCTTGAATCCGGTGCCCGGAGTGGATTCCCTTTTGATCATTCGGAAAATTAAACAAGAGTTAAAATTTGATTAATTAAAAATTGAATAAAATGAACTTACTGCAGGCGGGACAATATGCCCCGCCTGTAGTTTGATAGGCACTTTTTCAAACAAATTAAAGGCTAAAAGCCTTTTTATTTACATATCAGATTAGATTGGAGAGCAACAAAAATGGCTACGCGAGAGTTGAGCAAAGCATTTGAACCACATGAAACAGAAAAAAGATTATATGACTATTGGGTGAGAAACAGGCTGTTTCACGCTGAGGACAAGAGCGAGGCTAAACCTTTTTCAATTGTCATTCCACCGCCCAACGTTACCGGAATGCTGCATATGGGACATGCCTTGAATAATACATTACAGGATGTAATCGTTCGATTCAAAAGAATGCAGGGCTATAATACTCTCTGGATGCCGGGAATGGATCATGCGGGCATTGCCACGCAGAACGTTGTTGAAAAGGAATTGGCAAAAGAAGGAAAATCGCGCCATGATTTAGGCCGGGAAAAATTTATCGCCCGGGTTTGGGAATGGAAAGAAGAATACGGCGGCGTAATCATTAATCAGCTCAAAAGGCTGGGTTGCTCCTGCGACTGGGAACGCCAACGTTTTACCATGGATGAAGGCCTGTCCAAAGCAGTGCGTGAAGTTTTTGTAAGGCTTTATAATGAGGGCATGATTTATCAGGGAGATTATATTGTCAACTGGTGCCCGCGTTGTCACACCGCTATCTCTGATCTGGAAGTGGAATTCAAACAGGATCAAAGTTTTCTCTGGGATATACGTTATCCCTTTGAAGACGGCAGCGGAGAAATTATTGTGGCCACCACCCGCCCGGAAACAATGCTCGGTGACACCGCCGTAGCGGTTAATCCCAATGACGACAGGTATAAAGACGTGGTCGGCAAATACGTTATTCTTCCCTTGGTCAACAGGAAAATTCCGATTATTGCCGATGATTATGTTACGTCCGACTTTGGTTCCGGCGCAGTTAAAATTACTCCGGCCTCCGACCCCAATGACTTCGCCATAGCGCAGCGTCATAATCTGGAAATAATTTCGGTTATTGATGGCCACGGCAACATTAATGAATTGGGGGGCGCTTATAAAGGCTTGGACCGTTATGAAGCAAGAAAGCAAATTGTCGCCGATCTGGAAAAGGGAGGTTATCTGGTTAAGACCGAGCCTTATGCTCATAGTGTCGGCCAGTGTTATCGCTGCAAAACGGACATCGAGCCAATGGTTTCCAAACAGTGGTTTGTTAAAATCAAACCGCTGGCCAAGCAGGCCATTGCCGCGGTGGTAAAAGGCAAAACAAAGATAGTGCCCGCAACCTGGGAGGCAACTTATTTTGAATGGATGAATAATATCCGGGACTGGTGCATCTCCCGTCAATTATGGTGGGGACATCGCATTCCCGTCTGGTATTGTGATGAATGCCACAAGGTTATTGTGTCGACGGTTGATCCCGATAAGTGCCCGGATTGCGGCGGAGCATCCTTAAAGCAGGATGAGGATGTGCTTGATACCTGGTTCAGCTCCGCTCTCTGGCCGTTTTCCACTCTGGGCTGGCCGGAAAAGACGGAAGCATTGAAAACCTTTTACCCGACTTCTTTACTGATTACCGGCTTTGATATTCTCTTTTTCTGGGTTGCCCGGATGATGATGATGGGATTATACGTAATGAAAGAGGTGCCCTTCAGGGATGTTTATCTCCACGCTCTGGTCCGCGACGAAAGAGGCGAAAAGATGAGCAAATCCAAAGGGAATAGTATTGATCCGCTGGTCATGATCGATAAATACGGCACTGATGCTTTCCGTTTTACACTTGTGGCGTACACTGCGCAGGGGCGCGACGTCCGCATGTCCGCCGAAAGGATCGAAGGCTACAAATTTTTTGTCAATAAAATTTGGAATGCCGCTAAATTGACTTTTGCCAATTTGGAAGACTATGATGAAAAGAATGCTGTTGATGCCGAGGATTCTCTTTCCGACAAATGGATTAAAGCCAGATTAAACCGCGCTGCCGAAGAAGTCACGCGCAGTCTGGATCAGTATCTATTTAACGATGCGGCAGCCGCCATTTACCGCTTTATATGGCATGAATTCTGCGATTGGTATCTGGAATTAAGCAAGCCCGCGTTTTATGGTAAAGTCAGTTCAAAGCAAAGACTGGCCACGCAGCGAACCTTACATGAAGTATTCAAGAAAATGCTCCTGATGCTGCATCCATTTATGCCTTTTGTTACGGAAGAGCTCTGGCAGGTATTAAATAAGAACGATGAAAAATCAATCATGATCAGTTCTTTTCCCGTTGCCGAGCAGGCTTGGGAAGATGAAGCGGCCGAAAAAGAAATGGAACTGCTGATGAATATTATCACCAGTATTCGTAATATTCGCGGGGAAATGCAAATACCGCCTTCCCGTAAGCTGACTGTTCTTATATCGGTTCCCGATCAAAATTTGCAAACCATTGTCGAAACGGGAAGTAATTACATAATGAATCTGGCCAATCTTGAGAGTATGACCGTGGAGATAAATTTGGCGGAACCCAAAGGAGTCGCAACCGGTGTGGTTGGACCTGTATTGATATTTGTTCCCCTCACCGGTATCGTGGATATCGCCGGTGAAAAGGCCCGCCTGGAAAAAGAAATCGCCAAGGTGCAAAAGGATTTGGATCAGTCCACCCGCAAACTGGCCAATCGTGATTTTCGGGAAAAGGCCGCCGAGGCAGCCGTCAGGAAGGAAGAAGATAAATTAAAAGAGTCGAAAGAACGTCATGCTGCTTTGGAAAAGGCTCTGAATAAATTAAAAGAGATTCAAATCTGATAATTCCTGAAGTTAAATTATAAATAGAAAGGTTGCGATGATTTCTCTACAAATTCGAAAGATTATAGAGGCGGCTTTAATTGAGGATATAGGTACCGGCGATATAACTACGTCAGCCATCGTCAGTCGCGAACAAAGAGGGAAGGCGCAAGCAATAGCCAAGGAAGATTTCGTCGTAGCCGGGATAGATATATTTAAAGAGGTCTTTTGGTGCCTAGACGATCATACCCAATTTAATTTTTTGGTTTCCGACGGAAACAATGTCAAAAAAGGGGATATTATTGCTGAAATCTCGGGTAGCCTTTATTATATTTTACAGGCTGAGCGTGTCGCGCTCAATCTTTTTCAGCGCATGTGCGGCATTGCTACGCTGACTGGAAAATATGTCGAAGCTGTCCGGGGAACAAAGGCAAAAATTGTGGATACTCGCAAGACAATGCCGGGCTTGCGTTTGATAGATAAAATGGCTGTGAAAACCGGCGGCGGATTTAACCATCGCATGGGGCTTTATGATGGCGTCCTGATTAAGGATAATCACATTGCCGCAGCCGGGAGTATCGCCGCGGCAGTCAAAGCCCAAAAAAGCTGCTTGACGCATATCCTTAAGATTGAAGTTGAAACAAAAAATATCGAGGAAGTTCGGGAAGCGCTTGATTGCGGCGTGGAAATCATCTTGCTTGATAACATGTCTCTGGAAGAAATGAAACAGGCAGTGGTTTTAATAAACGGCAGAGCGCTTGTGGAGGCTTCCGGAAATGTCAATCTGCAGAGAGTTGCTTCAATTGCAGCTACAGGTGTAGATTTAATTTCCGTCGGCGAACTTACTCATTCTGTCCGTGCTGCAGATATTTCATTGAACATAATTCAGTAGGCGAAAAGAAAAGCCAGTTGCTGATCTTTATTATTCCTTTCATGTAATTAACGACGCGACCCGCAAATCTCGTCGTTTTTAAAATTGAAGTCTGACACCGAGTTGCATTCTTTAACTTTGTTGACTGACGGCTCTCCAAAAATTGTTCTATAATATTTTTCTTGCTCTTATTTGCTGTTTTCATCATGCGTTGAAGTCAACTTGGTATTGCAGAAATAGTATTGCAGAATTTACTGCCGAAAGGAGGCTCCTTAATGAAACCCAATTCTGAAGTCAGTCCCGCCATATCGTATATCAAAACAAAAATGAAACGCGGCAAAATTGTATCGGCTGAGGATGCCGTACGTGTCATCCGTGACGGAGATACCGTAGCGCTGGATGGCTTTGTCGGCTGCTTAATTCCCGAAGAGCTGATCATCTGTTTGGAAAACAGGTTTTTGTCTACTGGAGAACCCAGAAATCTGACTCTTTTATACGCTTCCGGCCTCGGTGACGGCAAGGATCAGGGATTAAACAGACTGGGACATGAGGGGCTGCTCAAACGTGTTGTCGCCGGTCATTGGGGATTAACGCCAAAACTGCAAAAACTGGCTTTTGATAATAAAATTGAAGCCTATAATTTTCCACAGGGTGTTTTAACACACCTTTTCCGGGATATTGCCGCTAACAATCCACGCACGATTTCACGTGTCGGTCTCGGCACATATGTAGATCCCAGAAATAGTGGAGGAAAAATCAATTCGATAACTACCGAGAATTTGGTTGAAGTTGTTCAATTCGATGGCCTGGACTATCTTGCTTATAAAACATTCCCCATTCAGATTGCCATTTTACGGGGTACTACAGCCGACATGGACGGCAACATTACCATGGAGAAGGAACCCGTAACCCTAGATGTTTTGCCGGTGGCCATGGCGGCAAAAAATAGTGGAGGGTTCGTAATTGTCCAGGTGGAAAGAATCGCCGAACGGCACGCTTTGAATGCCCGACAGGTTAAGATTCCCGGTATTCTGGTCGATTGCGTTGTTGTGGCAAAGCCGGAAAACCACAAGCAGACTTATGTAACACAGTATAATCCTGCTTACAGCTGTGAATTTAAAATTCCCACGGCTACAGTTGAATCTTTGGCAATGGATGAACGTAAAATAATCGCCCGCCGTGTTGCCTGTGAACTTAAACCCAATATGATCGTCAATCTGGGAATCGGCATGCCGGAAGGTGTCGCCAATGTAGCCAACGAGGAGGGAATATTTGACTACCTGACGCTGACTGCGGAAGCTGGTTCTATTGGCGGCATTCCTGCAAGTGGTTTGAACTTTGGCGCTTCAACAAATATGGATTGCCTGGTCGATATGCATCAGCAGTTCGATTTCTATGACGGCGGCGGCCTTGATCTGGCATGCCTGGGGCTGGCCCAAATGGATCAGTTCGGCAATGTCAATGTCAGCAAATTCGGTCCCAAGCTGGCTGGTTGCGGCGGATTCATCGACATAACCCAGAATTCGAAAAAAATTATCTTTGCGGGCACTTTTACGGCGGGTGACTTGCAGGTGGAAGTTGACAATGGTAAGCTCAGGATTAAAAAAGAAGGCGGATTTAAAAAATTCATAAATATTGTCGAGCATGTAACTTTCAGCGGCGAGACAGCCCAAATGAACAACTTGCAAGTATTTTACGTAACCGAACGTTGTGTTTTCGTTTTGACGAAAGAAGGTGTCGAATTAATTGAAGTAGCTCCCGGAGTTGATCTGGAAAAAGATATTCTTGCTCATATGGATTTTAAACCGATTATCAATGGGCCTCGCCTGATGGATGAAAGAATTTTCAAACTGCCGCCCATGGGTATAAAAGAAGATCTGCTAAGTATTCCTCTAAGGGATCGTATGACTTACGATGCAGCGACGAACATTTTATATCTTAATTTTGAAGGACTTGCTGTCCGAACCAAAAAAGATGTTGAGGACATCAAGGCGGCGGTTGAAGAAATTTGCAAACCACTTGGGAAGAGGGTTAAAACCATCGTTAACTATGATAACTTCTCAATTGTTCCGGAATTGGAAGATGACTACATCAATATGGTCAAATATGTTGTTTCTGAATTTTATACCGATGTTACCAGATACACAACCAGTGCATTTTTACGTATGAAACTGGGCGATAACTTGCAGCGGCGGAATATGGCGCCGCATATTTTTCAATCCAAAGAAGAGGCAAAAGAAGCGCTGGAAAAAAAGGATTAAAGACGCCATCCTAAGGCAAGCATTAATAATAACCTTACAGCGCAAATATGGAAGGCAGCCTGTTGACAATGTGGTTGGGTATGGCTAAACTAAAATCAAAGAAATAGGTCATTATCCATCGAGGTGAACGATGAGGATTATATTAAAATTACCTTTGCGACTGACCTGAGGATAATTATATCCTTAAGGTCAATTGTGTTATAACAGAACTGAATTAAATTAAAAAAAGGAGTGTTGGTTGTCATTTATGGTTGTCAAAAGATGGTGGAATTGCCATGAAAGAGGAGGTTCGCCATGTCTAAATTAAATTTGACACCTGAAGAAGAAAAGGCTCTCTTGGAGATCCTTGAGAGATACCTTCCGGAACTTGAGACTGAAACTGTTCATACGGAGAATAAGGAATTTCATAAGTTTCTTAAAGAGAGAGAAGTATTTATGCGTGAACTAGTCAAACGGCTGAAAAACTAAGTTAAACTGAATCAACAAAAAATTAATTTATCGAGTTTGAAAAAGAGCCCTCTGATTTTTCAGAGGGCTCTTTTGTAGAAAGAAAAGCGCCCCAGGGACTTCCCGGGGCGCTGAATTAGAAAACTAGATGTTAATTAGATCAATATCAAGCAGCATTATTTACGCTCTGGAGCTTTTGTAAAAAAGAGTGTGATTGTGCCTAAAGCGACAAAGATCGCACCGACAACGAATGACACCATATAAGTTCCAAAAATATCAAACATTCTTCCTGCCAGCAAACTTGATGTAAAACCTGCTATAGCCCAGGAGGTGAACAGTAAACCGTAGTTCAGAGCCTGTGCCGTCGGGCCAAAGTATTTCATACAAGTAGCCGGGAACAATGTGAACATTGAACCATAGTTCCAACCAATAACAATGGCAACTATGCACAGCAGAATGAAGACTTTAGCTGCAGGGAAGAGCAACAGCATGGCAATGATCTGGAGAGTAAAGGTTACGAGGAAACATATCCTTACTCCCGCCTTGTCAGCAATAGCACCAATCAGGATTCTAACCAGAGCATTGGCGGCGTTGAAAAGGCTTAATGCCAAAGCGGCCTTCATGGTTATCTCTTTGGCTTCCGGTGTACCTTTCAAAGCCGCTACGGTAACTCCCTTTAAGGTAGCCAATTCCTGCAGCATAACGTTAGTGCCATGAGCAGCCATAACGCCGATTACCATAAGACCGGCAAAGGCGCCGCAGAAATAAGCGAAGTAAAGCTTCCAAAATGCTCCTGTTTTAACTGTTTCCCCAAATGTAAAGTCCTGTCCTGCTGTTTTCGCAGCACCCGGTGCCGGGGCAGGCGGATTCCAGCCGGCGGGTTTAAATCCGGCCGGGGGATTCTGCAAACAAAAAGCAGCAATGATGGCCATAACTAACATGGCGATACCGACATACTTGAATACGGGAAGAGCGCTTCCATTACCAATTGCCGGGTTGTTAATCATCCACGTAGCCAAGGGGCCCATGATAAATGAACCCAAGCCAAGACCAACGACCGCCATACCGGTGGCCAGCGCGGTGCGATCAGGCCACCATTTGGGCGCCGTTGCAATAGGCGGCAGATAAACCAAACCACCGCCGAAACCGGCAATAAGTCCGTAATATATATATAATTCCGTTGTTGTGGAGATTGTTGAAACAAGGTAGAAACCTATTCCCAAAATTATACCACCGACAAGCACAACTGCTCTGGGACCAAACTTCATATTCAGCTTGCCCGCCGGAAAGGTCGTAAGACCAAAAACGAGAACAACAATTGCATAAGCCAGGCCTACTTCGGTTGCCGACCAATGAAACTGTTCTCTCAGTGGTTTGATAAAAACACTAAAAGCATACAGTAGTAAACCACACGTGGTACTTCCTAACAACCCCCCTAAAAGAGGAATCCACCGTGGCATAGTCTTTTCTTCAGCCATTCTTTTAACCCTCCTTCAAGAAATAAATAATAAATAAAAGTGTCAAAAAATATCAATGTCTTCAGATTCCACCGTCAATGCGTACGCTTCAATAATGTTTATTATCAAATCGTTTCACAATGATCTTTTTACCACTATAAAAATAGCGATATATAAAAGCTTTTTTACCTCCTTTCCATGTAAAATTTTAGAACCTTTCTTAAAGCAGCTCTTCCACGTCTATTCTATATAAAAAATGACCGGCGACATCAAGGGATTTCTTGAAAAATCCGCATAGATAATTAAAATAATACAAAGAAAAACGCTAATTACTATCATATTTGCAAGAAGATTAAAAAAAATATCTTAAAGCTATTTTAAGTTTTTGCCTGCTTCTCAAATTCTTCCGATATTATCAACTATAGATCAATAGTTATATCTAAATCGAAAGTAAATCGCTTTTGCTGTTTTATGATTTGTGATAGTAAAGAAAAATTATGACAAAGCCCGGTGGAGAGATAGCTCGCCGGCGCCAGTTGCACTTTTTTTATTGTGAAGTTGAAGAAGTTCAGAAAAAATGGTTCCAATGTTTGATAGTAATATTCAGGAATTCCAAAAGTTCCTTCCCGCAAAGCTGGCCGGTAATTTAATCGGTCATAAACTTTATTATTTTCAGGAAATTGATTCGACCAATGATGAGGCTTACCGTCTTGGTATTGCCGGCGCACCTGAAGGCGCGGTTGTTCTGGCTGACAGCCAAACTCAAGGCAGGGGACGAATGCAGAGAGTATGGCACTCACCGGCTGGTTCCAACATTTATACCTCGCTTATTTTGCGTCCCCGTCTTATACCGGCGGCAGCGCCGCAGATTTCACTTGTCGCCGGCGTGGCTGTGGCTGAGCTTCTGGAACAGTATTGTTCAGGTCGGGTAGAGCTCAAGTGGCCTAACGACGTTTTGGTTGAAGGCAGGAAAATCTGTGGTATCCTGGCGCAAATGAAAACAGCCGGCGAGGAAATTGATTTTGTGGTGGTGGGAATAGGTATTAATGTGAATATTCAGCCTAGTTACTTTCCTGATGAAATACGAGAACTTGCTACATCTTTAACTTTTGAGACGGGGCGGGTGATTGCCCGCGAAAATTTAATAATCAATTTATATGAAAATTTTGCAAAATGGTATAAAACTCTGTTGCAAAATGGTTTTGATGCCGTCAAGAATAAGTGGCTTAGTCTCTCGCCGATGATCGGTAAGAATGTTCAAATAATGTTCCAAAATGAAAAAATAATTGGAAAAGCTCTTGGCCTTAACGACGACGGTTCTTTAATTGTCCGTACGGCGGACAATCAAGAACTGAAAATTTCAGCGGGAGATGCGACAATATTGAACAAGGGGTTGCAACCCCTTGTTCTGCCGAAGGTGTAACGATTTTGACAAGGGAGAGTAATTAAATATGTTGTTAGTAATTGATGTGGGAAATACCAATACGGTTCTGGGATTATATGATGGTGATAAGCTGGTGTACGACTGGCGTATCCGGACGGAAATTGATCATACCATCGATGAGTATGGTATGCTTATTTATAATTTGTACAAATCGAGCCGGACTAAAGATAAAAAAATAAAACCCATTACCGGTATTATTATTTCCTGCGTTGTCCCCCCTATGCTTAATATTCTGGAACCTCTAAGTATTAAATATTTTAATGTCAAACCAATGATCGTCGGTCCGGGGATTAAAACGGGGATGCCGATTTATTATGACAATCCTAAAGAAGTCGGCGCGGACCGGATCGTCAATGCTGTCGCCGCCTATAATAAATATAAACGGGAATCGATTATTGTTGACTTCGGAACGGCAACCACCTTTGATTACATATCTAAAAAAGGCGAATACATGGGCGGATGCATTGCTCCCGGTATAGTAATCTCCAGTGAAGCGCTTTTTGAGCGGGCGTCAAAACTGCCGCGGGTCGAATTCAGCAGACCGAAAACAATAATTACCAAGGACACAATAAGTGCAATGCAGGCAGGGATAATGTTCGGTTATGCAGGACTTGTGGATGGAATTGTGGAGCGCATAAAGGCTGAAGTTAAATCCAAGCCACTCGTGATTGCGACCGGAGGATTGGCCAAGGTTGTCGCAGCGGAAACAAAAAGCATCGATAAAATTGAGGAGATGTTGACTTTGGACGGTCTGCTTATTATTTACAATTTGAATTCCAAGCCATGTTAAACGTAGGATTGACGGGCGGTATAGCCTGCGGAAAATCGACAGTTGCAGAGATGTTTGTCCGTCTCGGTGCTTACTTGATTGATTTCGATAAGCTTGCCCATGAAGTTCAGGAGCCTGGAGGGGCCGCCTGGCAGGGGATTGTCGACCATTTCGGATGTGATATTTTGGGGCAAGACAAGAAAATTGATCGTAATAAATTGGCCGCCATTGTTTTTAGTTATCCTGAGAAACTTAAAGAATTAAATAATATAATTCATCCATGCCTGTATGAGGAATGGGGAAGCCGTCTGGAAAAAATAAAAACAAGCGATTCCCATGCAATTATTTTGTCCGATACACCTCTTTTGTTTGAAGAACAAATGCAGCGGATGTTTGACCTGACTATTCTGGTGTTGATTCCTCCGGAAGAGCAAATCTGCCGTCTTATAGCACGCAACGGTTTGACCCGGGATGAAGCTCAAAAAAGGTTGAAAAGCCAGATGCCCATTAACGATAAGGTGGCTTTGGCTGATATTGCTATCGATAATCGGGGAACAATTAAAGAAACTGAAAAAAAAGTAAAGGAAATCTGGAATGAACTGCTCGAGCGCGAAAAACAAAAGGCTGGTTTAAAAAAATCTTGAAAAAACCGGTCTATCTTTGCGGGTAGTTGTTTTCCAAAATAATATTATTTTTGCGGAGGCGGAAAAAAATGATTGAGAAAAATGTTGTGGCTGATTTTAGCGCTCAGGCTGTTTCACCCGTTATCGATCCCGCGAGCTATGTCCATCCTTTGGCGGCGGTTATCGGTAATGTCATTTTAGGAAAAAATATAATGGTATCACCTTGCGCTTCAGTGCGGGGAGATGAAGGGCAGCCCCTTTTTGTCGGCGATGATTCCAACATTCAGGATGGCGTGGTAATTCATGCTTTGGAAACGGAAATGAACGGCTCTCCCATAGAAAAAAACTTAATGGAAGTAAACGGGAAGAAGTATGCCGTTTACGTCGGCAGCCGGGTGTCTCTGGCGCATCAGGTGCAGATTCATGGGCCTGCCGTGGTTATGGATAATACCTTTGTTGGAATGAAATCACTGGTATTCCGGTCATTTGTCGGAAAAAATTGTGTTATCGAGCCTGCATCGGTTTTAATGGGCGTTAACGTTGCCGACGGCCGCTACGTGCCGGCGGGATCGGTAATTAAAAATCAGGCCGATGCCGATAATCTTCCTGTTATCACTGAAGATTATCCGATGAAAGATATGAATAAAGGCGTTGTCCATGTCAATGTTAATTTGGCGCGGGGTTATCTGGCCGCTGAAAAGAAATAGCCGGTTTTGTATTTTTAAATAAATAGTTAAATTGTAGTATATGAGAGAAGAAGCTGCACCAATTAATGAAATTATTATATTAGAAAAAAGAAGAAGGAATCGCTGTTTGTCCTGCGGGACGGAGAGCAATATGAAGAACCGTAAATACTGTTCAGTGCGTTGCCGGCAGGATTTACGGCAGAAACTTAATGTAAGGAACGGTCTTTTACAGGTACTTAATGCGCGTTATGCTACCTTTTATTTTTCGGATACCGCAATTATAATGGATGTCCTTCCCTATGGGCATAAGGAAATATTCCGTTATACACAAATGCGGACTTCCGGACTGAAGCCTGCCGAGGAATTCAGCAAAATGACCAATATGCTGGGTACCGCCTGGTGGGAAGAAGAAAAAAGAACAAACAAGAAATACCTGGCTTCTCGTCAGGTCTTGGAACTGGCAACCAGACACGCCGTGCCAATTTTGTCGGTACGGCCTTCACTGGTTAAGATTCCTACTGTTAAAGCCGAATCACTTAATTACCTCCAAATTAATAAAACCGACCTGCGGTCTGCCGATTTACGCAAAATTATCAAAAGTGCATACCGCAGTCAGGCTAAAATTCATCACCCGGACAGCGGGGGGCATGCCGTAAGTTTTAGAAAGCTGCACGAGGCTTATAAAGAATTGCTTTACTGGGCGGACAGCCCATCATTTATTTGCCGTCGCGGTTTTCCTGATAAATGGTTTTACGACGGCGAAAGTAAAAAGTGGGTCCAGCCGGTTTCCTTTCACAAATAATATATCCTTTAGCTCCCGGTTATTAGTCTTGATTTTGTTGCTGCACTAAGAATAATTTTAATTTATTTTAATCCAAGTATTATTTTAAATGGCGTCATTCTTATCAAATTATAAAACTGCAGCCAAAGAAATGCGCTATTTGATTTCCGGATGGACACTATCTGGAAATTATCTGCGATTTGCCTGAGGTTGAAATAAGGTAGAAAAATGGAGTCATATAAAATACAATATAGTTTCACTGTAATGTGGTTTCTTGCAATGGCCGGAATGAAAACAATGATAAGATTAACCTAAGGAAGGAGTGGAAAATGAGAAAATATAGCAAAATATTATTCTATCTATTGATTTTCATCACTTGTACATCGTGTGGAAACGCCGCTCTTAAAAATTGGGGTCAAATTGAGCCTGAAAGCGAAGTAAAAAAACAATTTGAGACTTATCAGGTTAATCCGAATCTTACTTATTATATAAGTGGTTCGGATGTCTATCCCAATGCAATATTGGGATTAAACAAAGAATATAAACTGGTTTCCACTTTATGGAAAGAAGTGGAAATGACCCCGGCAATGCTCCAGACAAAGGTTTCTGACATGAGATTAAGAGCACTGAATATCGGACAGGACCAATTTGGCTTTGTCGTCCTGGATAATCGCGGAAAACAAATCGGAGTATGGTATTCATTACTTTCAGCCACGGCACCAGTGCAAATGAAAGGAGACAAGGAAGTTATTATTTACACGCCTGATATTGATACTTATGAAAAATACGAGGAAAGTTCTCCTAAGCATAATATTCATGCTCGCTAAATTAAACAATTACAGGACGGACATATGAATGAAAATAAAGAGGTAATCTTCATCCGGTCAAAATCAATGGCGTCAATTATTCTCAACCGGCCAAAAGTCTTGAACAGTCTGAACATGGCAATGATCCCTGTTCTTACAGGTTATTTCCGTGAAGCTCTTGCCGATGAAAAGTGTAAGTTTATCCTGTTTTACGGTATGGGCGGCAAGGGTTTTTGTTCCGGCGGCGATATTAAGGAATTGACGCAGAAGGTAAAGGAAAAAGCCTTTGATCAGGCAAAGTCATTTTTTGCAGACGAATTTAACCTTGATCTGATGATCCATAACTCCCCGAAACCTGTTATTGTTATTGCCGATGGAGTCACTATGGGCGGCGGCCTGGGCATTGCCGCCGGTGCAAATATTGTAATAGCTACGGAGCGAACTCGTATGGCAATGCCGGAAGCAAGAATTGGTTTTTTTCCCGATGTCGGGGCAACGGGATGGCTGTTTTTGAGATGCCCCCGCGGTTATCCTGAATACCTTGCTCTGACGGGCTATGCAATGGAAGGAAGGGAATGTGTGCGGCTCGGCCTGGCTACTCATTTTATGAATTCGACCAATATTTCATCCCTTATCAAATCATTGGAGGAATACGAACCAGCGGAAGCATCGGATAAAGAGCTATTAGTGTTGGAAATTAAAAACCATTTGGCACCCTTCTTTGATTTTAATATCCACCTGAATCGGGAAATGGATTCATGGGTTGCCGAATATTTTGCCGGCAAAGCGGATTTGGATGAAATTTTGACACCATTATCATACTGCACTCTCCAGACAAAACGTTGTGATGAAGTATTTTCCGGCATTAAAGAGCGATCACCTACATCGCTTGTCTTGACTTTAAAATTATTGCGTCATAACGAAGGCCGACCGTTGCCGGAAGTATTTGCCGCTGAACTGAAAGGGGCGGAATATATTATCCGCCATCCTGACTATATTGAAGGTGTGCGGGCAAGAATTCTGGACAAAGATGATATGCCGCACTGGAAACCTGATCAAATCAGCAAGGTCGATCTAACGGAACTTCGGTTATAGCGGGTCTAGAGCTATCACTTTGCCGCCTATCTTTTCGCTTTATGATTACGGAAGAAACCTGCCAAAAATTCAGCATCCTTTGGCGAAAGATCAAATTTAAAGACAGCTTTTTCTACTAACTGTCGCACCGATTGATTTTCGTTTTCTTCAAAATTTAATGATATCCATTTAATAGCTTTTTTAATATTTTCTCCTTCCGGAATTACCGTGGCCATGTTAATCCTCCTGAATTAAATAACACTTTATAAAAAATTCTACATTTACCGTTCGCTATATAAATAACAATCATATGAAATAATCAAGGGTCCAGTTTATCACATTGTTTTTTCAATTATTCTATAGTAATCTCCGCGGCAAATTAAAGGAAGTCATGCGGCTGCAGCCATATGTAGAACAAGGGGTTGCAACCCCTTGTTCTGCCAAAGCCCATATTCCGGGAAAAAACACAATGAAGACGGCAGACAAACATATTACCTTGCGGGGATCTACCATGTAACGTGGGCGACACACAATTCCAGAGTATCACAGCGAATGATCGATTATCATGTTCAAAAACAACAAGGAATACATTTGGATGAAAAAGCCGAGACAAAAATTACAAAGATAATCAGCAGCATCGTACACGAAAAAAGGTTTAAGGTGTATGCCTATAATATCTGCCGGGATCATGTGCACATGCTTATTGAATGTAAAGATAATGAAATTAGTAATATTGTGAGACAGATAAAAGGAAAATCATCGTAACTCTATAAAAGAATATCTTGATAAGAAGGCGCAAGATTCATTTCATCTCTGGGCGCAAAAGTTTAACAAATGGCTTGTGCAATCCGACGACCAGTTGTGTAATGCGGTAACCTATATTATGCATAACAGGGAAAAGCATAATCTTCCGGAGAACACGGGGTTGCAACCCCGTGTTCTATCTATGTGCACCGATGTGCCGTGAACACAGTGATAAAAAAAATTATTCATTTGGAGAAACAATAATATGCCCCTTTATTTACAAATACTTCTCTTGACTGCTGCTTTTATAATTTTTGTTCTGCTTGCTCTATTTGCGGGAGGGTGGGGGGTGCGGAAAATGTGTTTAAGAATTATTGCGGAAATGGAGGAAGCCCGTGCTTTCAAAGCAAGCAAAGCAGTGAAAATACAGGATGAACGAAAAAATTTCTTTCGTGTCGGCACCGGCAATATTCGACCTAAGGCACTCAATCTTCTGATTGCCGATGGTGTGGTTATTAGAACGCCGAATGGCAGGTATTATCTGGATAAAGAAAAGCTGGCCCAGATTAAAGAAAAAAACACAAGTGCTTAATCTCTATGCTTGTTCTTCTTGACAGCAAAGGGAAAATACCCTAGATTGGCCGAGTTTTGCTAAAGAGGAGTTAAGATTTTATGGCCACAAAAAGACAGCGTCGTTTTGAAGAAATAACTGATAGAAAGAAGAAGAAATCGGTAAGAGTTTTCTACTTTTCTCTCATTATGGGAGGAATTTCCATTGTGCTGATATTTTTCTTCGTTGTTTTATTTAACGCGGTGTTTCCTCCCGTTGCCATGGATTCCTTAAAAAAGAAAGAAAAGCATCTGGTCGTGATTTATTTTTCCGATCAACAGGAACGTTTTTTAGTGCCTGAAAAGCGCTATGTTTATATAGAAAACGATTCCGCTTCGCAGGTCAAGGAAATCGCCAAAGCGTTAGTTGACGGATCCAAGACTAAGCTGGTTAATACTTTTCCAACAGGGGCAGGTGTAAAAGATGTCCGAGTCGATGATGAAGGAACAGCTTTTATTAATTTTAGCAAAAACTTAATCAAACTTCATCCGGGCGGATCAACTGCGGAGATGGCGACAATATATTCTTTAACGAACTCTGTGACGGAAAATGTTTCCAGTGTAAAGAAAGTTAAAATATTAGTAGATGGTAAAGAATTGCCGTCAATTAAAGGACATATATCGACCAAAAATGCATTTATTCCCGATCCGGATCTTTTTGCACCATCGAAAGAAGAGAAGAGTTAATTTTTTATGGCACAACCAAAATCAAAAATATCCCGTATCCGTAATATCGGCATTGTCGCCCACATTGACGCAGGAAAGACAACTGTCACCGAACGAATCCTTTTTTATACGGGTAAGTCTTATAAAATAGGCGAAGTCCATGACGGGGAAGCGGTTATGGACTGGATGCCTCAGGAACAGGAAAGGGGTATCACCATTACTTCCGCAGTAACAACCTGCGCCTGGAAAAATAATGATATCCACATTATCGACACTCCCGGTCATGTTGATTTTACTATTGAAGTAGAAAGATCACTGCGTGTGTTGGACGGAGCAGTCGTTGTTTTTTGCGCTGTCGGTTGCGTGGAGCCTCAGTCGGAAACTGTCTGGCATCAGGCTGATAAGTATGGTGTACCTAAAATCGCTTTTATCAATAAAATGGACAGGGTAGGGGCGAATTTCTTTGGTGCGGTGGAAATGATGAAGGAGCGTTTTGTATCCATCCCTTTGCCTATCCAGATTCCAGCCGGAAGCGAAGACAACTTTCGTGGAACCATTGATTTAATTAATAAGAAGTTTCTGGCCTGGGATGAAAAAAGCCAGGGTATGGATTTTACTGTTAATGAAATCCCGCCCGAATTTATTGAACAAACCGAAGCTAAACGAGAAGAATTGATTGAAGCCTTGGCCAATATGGATGATGATTTGGCGGAAAAATATTTAGCGGGTGAAGAAATAGCTTCGGATGAAATTATAAAAGCTCTGAGAAAAGTTACTATCTCTTTGAAAGCCGTTCCGGTTCTGTGCGGCACCGCCTTGCGCAACAAGGGAATTCAGCCATTGCTCGATGCCGTGATTGACTATTTGCCGTCACCGGTCGATATTCCGCCGGTTGCTGGAATAAACCCAATTACAAAAGAGGCGGAAGTTCGCCATAGTTCCGATAAAGAACCGTTGGCTGCCCTTGCCTTTAAAATTGTTATGGATGAAGGCCGCAAGCTTACCTACATCAGAATTTATTCCGGCCAGATCAATGCCGGAGATGAAATTTATAACGCCAGCAAGCAGAAAAAAGAAAAGATTTCCCGGATTTTACGAATGCATGCCAATAAACGGGAAAGAATCGAAAAGGCATCGGCAGGTGAGTTGATTGCTATCCTCGGTTTGAAAGAAACAACTACCGGAGATACGCTCTGTGATGAGAAACATCCAATCCTTCTCGAACAAATTGAATTTTACGAACCCGTAATCAATCAGGCCATTGAAGCTAAAACACCGGCGGATCAGGAAAAGTTAACAACGGCTTTAGCCAAGTTAGTTCAAGAAGATCCTACGCTTCGTGTTAAATACGATGACGAAACCGCGCAAACAGTTATTTCCGGTATGGGAGAATTACATTTGGAAATAATCGTCGACCGGCTGAAAAGAGAATTCAATGCCCAGGTAAATGTCGGCAAACCGCGGGTTGTCTATCGTGAGACAATTTCCAAGGATGTGGAAGCTGAAGGAATATTTGAAAAGGAACTGGGTGAAAAGAAACATTTCGGACATGTCCGTTTAGCTTTAGCGCCCCGTAAGCGCGGTTCGGGTAATGAAATCATTAATATGCTGGACCCGACCGTAATTCCGTTGGAATATCATGAAGCAATTATTGAATCCTTAAAGGAATCCTTAACAAGCGGGGTAATCAGCAGCTATCCCGTTATTGATGTAGAAGTGAAAATTATCGGCGGGTCTTACCGGGAAGGTGAATCATCTGTACAAGGTTATAAAATAGCGGCGGCGACCGCTTTCCGTGACGGATGTAATCAGGCCGAGCCTACTCTCCTGGAGCCTGTAATGCTGGTTGATATTATCACCCCCAGTGAATTTATGGGAGATGTTATCGGCGATATTAACTCCCGCAGAGGTGAAATTCAGGCCATTAATCCCAAGGGGAACATCAGCGAAATTAAAGCTAAAGTGCCGTTAAAGGCGATGTTCGGTTATTCCACGGATTTACGCTCCGCCACACAGGGGCGGGCTGTTTTTTCAATGATTTTTGCCGAGTACGATAAAGTCTAGCAAAGCTGACTTTGCTCATTGTTAGCATGATCGTGTATCTGAAGTAAAATTAAGAAAGATCTTAATTTATATTATTAGCTTATTATTACCGACTAAAGTAACATGGCTGATAAATCGCAGATAATTTTCATTAGAATCACTTTATTTACTCTTGCCGGATTTTTTTTCCTTTTTCCTGATGAAGCCTTGGCAAGTTTTCCCGCTGTCAAGAATGAGATTGGTCTGGTCGCCGCAATAGGTCTTGCCGTCATTTCCGCATCTATTTTTTCCGTTACATTTTACAAATTAAAGCAACCGGCACTGCTTGCATACATAGTTGCCGGTCTTATCATTCAAGCTCTTTTTGCCGATGCCATTGGTGGCTCAGTCCATGTGATGGAACAGGTTTCCCACCTCGGATTGGTATTTCTGCTCTTTATTATCGGACTGGAAATGGATTTGGGCGGCATAATGAAGCTTGGGAAAAAAACTGCTATGGCGGTGCTGTTTCAGGCGCCTATTACTATTGCAATAATTATATTTATCCAGTGGTGTTCACAAAAACTCGGTTTTTCATTACCGGGGCTTGGTTCCGGTTCGTCGAGTTGGTTTTATTACGCTGTGGTTACAGCGTTAAGCAGTACCGCTGTGGTCGTTAAACTCTTGGCCGATAAATTTGACTTGAGATCCCAGGCCGGCAGGGTAACGATATTAACCTTAATTGCTCAAGATATTTGGGCAGTTATGGCTCTTTCCTATGTGTCGGCGCAAGGTGAATTAAATGGAATGAAATTACTGACCATGCTGGGAGGGGCGACGGTTATTACGATTACTGCCATTGGCCTTTCCCGTTGGATTCTCAATCCGGTAATGTCCCAGTTGGCTCGTTCTCCTGATTTAATAGCTCTTGTTTCTTTAGGATGGTGTTTTCTGCTGGCTGAAGGTTTTTCCCAAATCGGCTTGTCCGCTGAAATGGGAGCACTTATCGCTGGTTTAACTATCGGCCGCTTGCCCATCCATTCCGAAATTCTCTCCAAGGTAATAAGCTTACGGGATTTTTTCATGGCCCTTTTCTTTATTTCACTGGGCATATCATTACCGCCGCCTTCTCTGTCAGTTATTATCGATGCCCTGTGGCTTGTCCTGTTTGTATGCGCAGCACGGCTTTTCATTTTTACGCCGTCGCTTCTTGCTGCGGGACAAGGAACAATTGTCGCCTTTGCCTCATCCATAAATTTGGCGCAAATCAGTGAGTTTTCTCTACTTCTATTACCTATCGGCATAGCCCATAATATGCTGACAATGAGAGATTTTTCCGTAATTTCATATGCAATGATGCTTTCCGTGCTTTTGGCAACGTACGCCATCAAATATAATTATCAACTTTCCATATTCTGCGAGCGAATTTTGGGTTTTAATAAATCATTTCCAAAAGGCGTTAGCCAGGAAAAAGCAACGGCAATCAATTATGCAGAATATAAGGATATTATTATGCTGGGCTATCACCACAATGCCGAGGCCTTGATTTATTCCATTACTAATGATAATCCCGAGTTGCTGAATCGAATCATTGTTATTGATTTTAATTTGAAAAATCATTCCCGGATAGCCGCATCAGGAGTTAAGATCGTTTATGGAGACATAAGCAATACGGAAATGCTCAGATTCGCCGGTATTGCTACCGCAAAAGTTGTTATTTCATCCATCGGCGATGAATTCCTCCGAAATACTTCCAATGCGGATTTGTTAAATGCAGTAAAAGTAATAAATCCGAAAGCAATATTTATAGCAACGGTGAATAATATTTACGATATCCGGAAGCTGAAAGAAAAGGGGGCCTTTGCCTGCATTTCTCCTCAAATAGAATCGGCTCCAGCCTACCTGAGTGCGATAAGAAAAGCATTGTGTAAATAAATAAATTAATTAATATTGCAGCTTCCTGCGTCCTTTACATATTGTAAATAAGCTTGGTGATTATTTGTCCCATTGTTGATCGGTATTTCTTTATTCTATGTCAAAGAAAAAATTCAAACTAAGCGCATATCTTTTCACTAAATCCCGGTTTTTTATGATGCTTACCTGATTGCAAAACCAATATATACGCAATAAAAAAGCGCCTCAATTGAGGCGCTTTTGGTTTAAATTTTATACTCTAAACTGAATTACTTACTCACCAAGCTTTTCAGCGGAAATTCGCATACCATAGAACGAACGGTATACGAAGATCAAGGCGATAACGAAGAAAATAGCGGCCAGACCCATCTTCAAACCCTTGTTTGTCATGGTAACGGCAATTTCTGTTGCCAACAGACCAAACAGAGTCGTGAATTTGATAACCGGGTTCAAAGAAACGGAAGATGTATCTTTGAAGGGGTCGCCGACGGTGTCGCCGACAACGCTGGCTTCATGTAACGGTGTGTTTTTCATCTTCAGATCGACTTCGACAATCTTCTTGCCGTTGTCCCAGCAACCGCCGGCATTAGCCATGAAAATCGCTTGGTACAGACCGAAGAAGGCGATACCAATCAGGTAACCGATGAAGAAGTAGGGGTTAAAGAAGGCCAGCGCCAAACACATGAAGAAGATTACGATAAAGATGTTGACCATACCTTTTTGTGCGTACTGAGTACAAATCTGAACGACTTTTTTGGAGTCTTCAATTGATGCTTCTTTTTTATCCAGGTTGATGTTCTTTTTGATGAACACAACGGCCTGATAAGAGCCGGTTGTAACCGCCTGAATGGAAGCGCCGGTAAACCAGTAAATAACCGCGCCACCCATGATCAAGCCCAGAATAATTTCCGGCTGAACCAGGGAGAGTTTAGCAATAACCTGGCCAAAGAGGCGTTCCAGCAGGATGATGATACCAAATACCATGGTGGTGGCGCCGACTACGGCTGTACCGATCAAAACGGGTTTGGCTGTAGCCTTGAAGGTGTTACCAGCGCCGTCGCCCGATTCCAGATAATGTTTGGCTAATTCAAAATCAGGGGCAATACCGTATTCTTTTTTCACAACGTCCTTCGCATCGGAACGGGATTCGATCAGCGACAGTTCGTAAATCGACTGCGCATTGTCGGAAACCGGTCCAAAGCTGTCGACGGCGATGGTTACAGGGCCCATGCCCAAGAAACCGAAAGCCACCAGACCGAAGGCAAACACCGGTGCTGCAAAAACAAATTCGGCAGGCATCAGAGCTATGACTGATGCGTTTTGTGACACTAAGTAAGAAATAAACATCAAGAATGCAATAACGAGACCCAGCCAGAAGGACGAGAAGTTACCGGCAACCAATCCCGAAAGAATATTCAAGGAAGGGCCACCCTGACGGGAGGCATTGACAACTTCTTCGCAATGGCGGGAAGACGTACTGGTGAAAATTTTTGTAAATTCCGGAATCAACGCACCAGCGATGGTTCCACAGCTGATGATGACGGACAGTGCCCACCACAAATCAGCGTATTTGGGGTCAAGATCAGAGCCCAGCAAATACTTACTGGCGATAAAAGTGATGGCGATGGAGACGATCGAGGTAATCCAAACCAGATAGGTTAACGGATGTTCAAAGTTAAATTCTTTTTTACCAGCGAAAGCGGCTTTACAAAGACCGTCATTGGCAAAATAAGAAACCAGCGCAGTGAGGATCATAAGGATTCTCATAGCGAATATCCAGATGATGAGCTTGCCGCCCATTTCGGGATTGCCGGCCAGCGCCAGAGCCAGGAAGGTGATCAGAGCAACACCGGTAACACCATAAGTTTCAAAACCATCTGCCGTGGGGCCGACGCTGTCGCCCGCGTTGTCACCGGTACAGTCGGCGATAACACCGGGGTTTTTGGGATCATCTTCAGGAAGATGGAAGACGATTTTCATCAAGTCGGAGCCGATGTCGGCAATCTTGGTGAAGATACCACCACAGATACGCAGAGCGGAAGCGCCCAGCGATTCACCGATAGCAAAACCAATGAAGCAGGGACCGACTACTTCTTTGGGAATGTAACCAAGAATCATGATCATGAAGAACAGTTCGATACTGACCAGCAACAGGCCAACACTCATACCTGAACGCAGGCAGATGTTGACGATATTCATGGGATTGCCGGAGAGTGAAGCAAAAGCGGCGCGGGAGTTGGCAACGGTGTTAATACGGATACCGAACCAGGCAACTGCGTAGGAACCCAAAATACCCAGAATCGAGCAAATAAGAATGATCACAATTTCTCCCGCAGGCATTCCGGACAAAGCGCCGAAATAATAAATCATACAAATAGCGATAAGAACCCACAGCGCCATAAGGAATTTGCCCTGCTGGAATAAATAGGTCTTGCAGGTTTCCCAAATAGTCTGGGATACATCCAGCATGGCCTTGTGTGCCGGCAGATTTTTGGTTTGCACATACTGCATAATACCGAAAATCAAACCAATAATGCAGATAATCAAACCAACATTGAGAATCGTCATACCGGAAAGGGAGCCACCCATAAAACTGACCTGGCTCAGATCCGGCAGCTTAATGTCCGCTTCACTGGCAAAAGCAGCGCCAGTGGTAAGCAGGAGCATCAAGCCGCTCACCAAAAATGTCCAAATACTTCTTCTAATTTGTAACATCATTCCTCCTCCTTCTTTAAATAATTAACTAAAATATTTTTCTGGCACTTGGCTGTTGCTTTTTCAGTGCCGGATAAAACAATCTCAGCGCTTGCCTCTGATGCTGTCTGAATAATTTCCGGAAGCATTGATAGTTCTTCATCAGATTTAAAAGGTTCAAGCACGTAACCTTCAATGCGGGATTTGTCAGATGGTCTGCCGATGCCTATGCGCACCCGCATGAAGTCGGAGGAACCCAAATTCTCTGTTATTGATGCCAGTCCCTTATGTCCGGCATTACCGCCACCTGTTTTCAGGCGGATTGTGCCAAATGGCAGGTCAAGGTCATCATGAATTACAATTAAATTGCTTACATCCGCTTTAAAAAATGCAACTAACTGTCGTACCGCCGTACCGCTTAAGTTCATGTATGTCTGGGGCATGGCCAGGAGGATGTTGGTACTATTTATTTTTCCTTTACCCCATACAGCGTCAAAACTTCTCT
Source organism: uncultured Smithella sp. (assembly GCA_964632255.1). GTDB lineage: Bacteria > Desulfobacterota > Syntrophia > Syntrophales > Smithellaceae > MVRV01. The sequence goes on from CAZWCA010000030.1 coordinate 27,278, forward strand.
GCTTTAAATCAATATCGAGCTCTTGCGCCAGTTTTTCCAGAACCATGAATCCGATGTTATGTCTGGTAAACTGGTAACGATTGCCCGGGTTTCCTAAACCAACAACAAAGTACATGATTTGCGCCCGCTTCGCAACGCATTAAAAAATATTTTTTCAGATTGAGGAATATGCTTTCTCCGTTTGAGTATTATTGCTTTATTTTTACTTGGCGGCTTTCTCTCCTCCAGCCGCACCTGCTGCCGCGCCTTCTTCGGCACCGGCCTTGCCCGCCTTAACTGCAATAACAGCAACTACAGCCGCGTCAGCCGGATCCAGGGCCGTTATTCCATCCGCGAGATTCATTTCCTTAATTTTAATGGAATCGCCGATATCGAGGGAAGTAACATCGATTTCAATTTGATCGGGGAGTTTTTCCGGCAGGCAGGAAATTTTTACGTCACGTTTGAAATGCTGTAATTCACCGCCTTTTTCAACACCAATAGCTTTACCTGCAAATTTCAGAGATACTTCAAATGTGAGTTTGGTTTTCAGATCAACCTCATAAAAATCGGCATGATAGAGTTTTCCGGTTAAAGGCTGAAATTGTAACTCTTTAATTTGTGATAGTTTTTCTATCTGTTTTCCGCCGTCATCAATAACAAGTTTGATAAAGGCATGGTCTTTCTTTTCTTTATGCAGTTGGAGTAAATCATCATTATTTACTGTCAATAAAATATTTTCGATAGACCTGCCGTAAAAAACAGCAGGAATAAGTCCTTTTTCCCGGAAACGGCGTGCCGGTCCTTTTTTTTGTTCTTTACGAATTTGAGCCGCTAAATCAGTTACCTCCATTTATTCCTCCTATATAAACAATGAGCTTACAGAATCGTTATAATAAATCCGGCGTACAGCTTCACTTAAAAGTCCCGACACCGATAAGACCTTGATTTTTGAACATTTTGCAGACCGCTCGGAAAGCGGGATTGTATCCGTGACCACGACTTCTTTAATAGCTGAGCCTTCAATGCGGTCCATGGCCGGACCTGATAAAACAGGATGTGTACAGCAGACGGATACTTCCAAAGCGCCGGCTTCCAACAAAGCATTGGCACCTTGGACAACGGTTCCTGCCGTATCTATCATATCATCCAGAAGAATAACGCTTTTTCCTTGGATATTACCAATGATATTCATTACCTGTGCTTCATTTGGACCTTCACGTCTTTTATCGATAATTGCCAGAGAAGCTCCCAATCTTTTGCCGAAAGCCCGGGCGCGTTCCACACCTCCGGAATCCGGGGAGACGACTACTGTGTTATCTACATAATTTTGCTTCATGTATTCGAGCAAAACAGGAGTGGCGAAAAGATTATCAACCGGGATATTGAAAAAACCTTGAATTTGCCCGGCATGGAGGTCAATGGAAAGGACGCGGTCGGCGCCGGCTGTTGTAATGAGGTCGGCAATAAGTTTTGCCGAAATAGGGGCGCGCGGGGCGACTTTTCTGTCCTGGCGTGCATAACCATAATAAGGTACGACGGTAGTGATGCGATCTGCGGAAGCCCGTTTCAGCGCGTCGATCATGATCAACAATTCCATACAGGCATCATTGACCGGGGAACAGGTCGATTGAATTACGAAAACATCCATACCGCGAACATTTTCATTTATTTCAACACGAGTTTCACCATCGCTGAATGTCGAGACATTGGCTTTACCTAAAGATACACCCAAATTTTCACAAATCTTTTTAGCGAGAGGAATGTTCGCATTACCGGAAAATATTCTAATTCTTTCTAACATTAAAAACCTTTCCCTAAAAATTATGTGGCTGGGGCGGGAGGATTCGAACCTCCGAGTGCAAGAACCAAAATCTTGTGTCTTACCGCTTGACGACGCCCCATCAAGTTCAATTTAATTATTAACGTCAAGTTGACAGGAAGATAGCAATTACAAAAACGATTGGGCAAAAAAGACAAGGAATTGACCGGAAACTTCATCATTTATAACTTCCGCGGCTTTTTTTGCCGTATTTTCGTCTGAAAAAATGCCAAAGACCGTAGGGCCGCTACCCGACATCATTGCACTCAAAGCACCATGCCGAAGCAATAGCTGCTGTATATCCATCAGGCCCGGATGCATTCTTAAAGATGCAGTTTCTAAATCATTATGCATTTCCCGGATGATATCGCTCAGTTCTAAAAACCGCGGAATGCTATAATTAATTCGTTCCTTTGTCAATCTTAAATTGAGACTTTCGTAAACCAATTTTGTGGGGAGGGAAAAACAAGGATTAATCAAAACAATATTGAGTTTTAGTGGATTTTCCCATGCTTCCAGTTCATCGCCGATGCCGGTGGCAAAGGCGCTGTTGCCGAATATGAAAAATGGAATATCCGCTCCCAGCTTTGCACCCATTTTCATAAGTTCGGTCTTTTCTAAACCTAACCGGCACATTTCATTTAAAGTCAGTAGAGTTGTAGCGGCATCGGAGCTTCCTCCACCGAGGCCGGCAGCGACGGGTATGTTTTTTGTTAAAATTATTTCTACGCCGGATGAATAGCCTGTATGGGAAAAAATGGTTTTTGCCGCACGAATAACCAAATTATCTTCCGATACGGGCAAATCGCTGTTCGGGCATTGGAGAACGATGCCCCGGGGGCGGGGCGTAAAAATTAATTCATCAAAGATGGTTATTTTTTGCATGAGAGAAACGATGTCATGATAACCATCGGGACGTTTCCTCAAAACACGCAGAAAAAGATTTATCTTTGCTGGAGCTGATTTTTTGAGCATTTCAGCCTTTTTCTTTGACGTAGCGCATTTTTAATTCATAAAGAACTCCCTGAATTAAATTTTTTTCCTGATCGTCAAGATTCCCCTTTGTTTTTTCATTAATCATATCGAGCATATCAATTGTCTGTTTGGCAGCCTGCAAATCTTTTTGAGCTTTTCCCGAAATGGGATCGGGAAAATCGCCAAAATGAAGAAACGCGGAGGTACTGAGGGATAAAACAAAATTTGAAAAAGTGATCGGCGGATAGTCAAAATTTTCATCCTGGATATTCCGGCTTTGCTCATTTTCTTTTTTAATATCGGTGCTTTCTCCACCTGTTTCATTATCTTCACTTAGAATGCGTTTATCTTTAATTACAAACCCTGATTCTTTTTTCTCATCGGCCATATAGTACCTCCTTTGGTGCCTGCATATTAAAAATTAAACTTACAATCCGGCTACGAAAAGCCAGACTGTAAGTTTTCCAAACGCAAATGATCTCCCGCCGAAGCTTGCTTTAATCAGTTTTCTAAGTTTTCGGAATTAATATGGTTTCATGCTTCGTAACCGGGCAATTCTTTCCGCAATGGGGGGATGAGTACTGAAAAGATTCATTAAGGCCTTTCCCGAAAGCGGATTGACGATAAACATGTGAGCGGTTGCCGGTTGAGCATCCATCGGTATGATTTGTGATGACCGCTCCAGTTTTTCCAGAGCGCCGGCCAATCCATAAGGATTTTTCGTAATTCCGGCGGCGCTGGAGTCAGCCAGATATTCCCGGGACCGGGATATGGTCATTTGAATGACAGTTGCGGCAATGGGTGCAATAATGGCCATGGCAATAAGACCGATTATCCCGCCATGATCATCATCATCGCTACTGCTGCCGCCCCCGAAAATGGCCGCCCACTGAGCCATCGAGGCCAGCATGCTAATCGCTCCGGCAATAGTTGCGGCAATGGAACTGATCAGCATATCCTTATTTTTAATATGGCTGAGTTCATGCGCAATAACACCTTCCAGTTCTTCTTTGTTTAAAATACGCATTATTCCTTCCGTTACAGCAACTACCGCATGGTTTTCGTTTCGGCCGGTTGCAAAAGCATTGGGTGTTTCTTCGGGAATAATGTAAACCCGCGGCATCGGCAGGTTGGCTTTCAGAGACAGGTTGCGGACAATACCGTAAAGACCGGGCGCTGCACTTTCCGAAACTTCCTGTGCTCTGTACATTCTCAGCACTATCTTGTCAGAAAACCAGTAACTGCCGAAATTCATGACCAAGGCGAAAATAAAGGCGATATAAACGCCTCCCCGGCCACCGATCAAACCGCCGATAAACATCAGCAGTCCGGTTAATGCTCCCAGCAAAAGTACTGTTTTTATTGAATTAAACATTGTTGTTTAATCTCCTTATTTTTTCTTGAATGTAATTATCCCTTCAGAAGATAAATCAATTTTTACATGGTCGCCTTCCGCATAACGGCCTGCCAGAATTTCCAGTGCGAGAGGATCCAAGATCAGCTTTTGTAATGACCGTTTGAGAGGACGGGCACCGTATACCGGGCTGAAACCAACGCCTGCTATATATTTTTTGGCCTTCGGCGTCAATTCAATAGTCAATTTGCGATCTTTAAGCCTTTTCTCAATTGCCGCCAATTGAATATCGACAATTTTATTGATGTCTTCCAGTGTTAAGGCCCGGAAATTGATAATATCGTCAATCCGGTTTAAAAATTCCGGTTTAAATGTAGCCCGGAGGGCTTCCAGTGTCCTTGCATGTTTTTCCTGATCATCAAGAGCGGCGTCCTGGAGCCATTGCCCGCCGACGTTGGAGGTCATAATAACTATCGTGTTTTTAAAATCAACCGTGCGTCCATGACCATCGGTAAGACGGCCGTCATCGAGTATTTGCAGCAGGATATTAAAAACGTCCGGATGACCTTTTTCGATTTCGTCAAAAAGCAAAACACAATAAGGTTTACGACGAACAGCTTCGGTTAAATGTCCGCCTTCTTCATAGCCGACGTAGCCCGGCGGAGCGCCGATCAATCTGGCTACGGCATGCTTTTCCATATATTCCGACATGTCAATGCGCACCATGGCTTGTTCATTGTCGAACATGAATTCCGCCAGAGCACGGGCCAGTTCGGTTTTACCGACGCCGGTGGGACCAAGAAAAATGAATGATCCGATGGGACGATTGGGATCCTGCAGGCCGGAACGTGCCCGCCGCAGAGCGGCCGATACCGCCTGGATGCCTTCGTCCTGGCCAATCACGCGCATTTTCAGGCGTTCTTCCATATGAATGAGTTTTTGCACATCGCTTTCCATCATGCGTGAAAGAGGAATACCCGTCCATTTGGAAATGACTTCTCCTACGTCCTCGGCATCCACTTCTTCCTTGAGCATTTGTTTATTCTTCTGAACTTCTTCAAGATTCACCTGCTCGGCTTCCAATTCTCTGTTCAGCGCGACAAGCTGTCCGTAACGGATTTCCGCGGCCCGGGCCAGATTACCTTCCCGCTGGGCGTTGGTTTCTTCGATCTTCAGCGCTTCTATCCGGCTTTTAATTTGCTGAATTTTCTTAATGGTATCCTTTTCAGCCGACCAGTGGACCTTCATCGTATCCATACTGGATTTAAGTTCAGATAACTCTTTTTCTAATTTTTCCCGCCGTTCCAGAGCGGTCTTGTCCGTATCATTTTTCAAAGACTGCAGTTCAATCTCCAGTTGAATGATTTTCCGGTCAATGGCGTCAATTTCCGACGGCATGCTGTCCAGTTCGATTCTCAGGCGTGACGCCGCCTCATCAATTAAATCGACAGCTTTGTCCGGGAGAAATCTGTCCGATATATAGCGATTGGAAAGTGTAGCTGCGGCAATGATGGCCGAGTCCTTTATCCGCACGCCATGATGCACTTCATAGCGTTCTTTCAGACCGCGCAAAATGGCGATTGTATCTTCCACCGACGGCTCGTTGACCATAACCGGCTGAAAACGCCGCTCCAGAGCAGCGTCTTTTTCAATGTACTTGCGGTATTCATTGAGTGTCGTGGCGCCTACACAGCGCAATTCACCACGCGCCAGTGCTGGTTTGAGCATGTTGGAAGCATCCATTGATCCTTCAGCCGCACCGGCACCGACAACAGTATGAATTTCATCGATAAAAAGGATAATTTCACCTTCCGAACTGATTACTTCTTTCAAGACCGCCTTGAGTCTTTCTTCAAATTCACCGCGATACTTTGCTCCGGCAATCAAAGCGCCGACATCCAGACCGATTACCCGCCTGTTTTTCAAATTTTCCGGCACATCACCGTTGACGATGCGCTGGGCCAACCCTTCCACAATGGCTGTCTTGCCGACACCCGGTTCGCCGATCAGCACCGGATTATTTTTGGTCCGCCGCGATAGTACCTGCATGATACGGCGGATTTCTTCGTCACGGCCGATAACGGGATCGAAGGCACCTTTACGCGCCAGTTCGTTGTAATCTTTCGCATAACGTTCCAGTGCCTGATATTTGCCTTCAGGATTAGGATCCGTTACCCGTTGATTGCCGCGAATATCAACTAAAACTTTAAAAATGGTTTCTCTGGTCACCCCGGCGGCACGTAAAATTTTTCCGGCCTGACCTTCCTTTTCTTCAGTAGTAACAATTAAGACATGCTCGGCGCTCACATATTCATCTTTGAGCTGGGCCGCTTCAGTCAGCGCCTTGTCAAATATTTTATTCAGCCTGCTTCCAAGATAAACCTGGCCTGTACCGGCACCTTGAACACTTGGCTGTCTTTTCAGATAACTGGTTAGTTCCTGTTCAATTTTTTGGGGTTGAATATTTAATTTTTTCAGAATGGCACCGACAATACCATCTTCCTGATTTAAAAAGCTAAGAAGAAGGTGTTCCGGTTCAATGGCCTGATGACCTAAAGAAGAAGCCAAGGACTGAGCTTCCTGTAGTGCTTCCTGCACTCTTAAAGTAAATTTATCAAAACGCATAATCTTTCCTCACTATTCCACCGGCTTTTCGATAGTAACAAATAATTTGCCGTTCTTAAATACGCTGACGTTTCCGGAAGATTGAGAAACCACTATTGATACTGCTTTGGTTACGGCGGTAATACCTGCTGCCGCAATGTGCCGGCTTCCCAGGCCGGCTGGAAAATCACGGCTATCCAGAGCCGCGTTAAGATGCCTTCCGGCGGTAATGATTGCACCGTTTTCTTTAATGATAAAAGCGCCGTCAATGGCGGAAAATTCCTTGATCGTTTCATCCAGATCCGGATTCAGAAGATTACGTTGATCTTCGGTGTATCCTAAAAAAGGGTTGATAATCATTTGCCGGGAAAGTTGTAATACTTTTTCTTCATCGCCCAGTACAAATATGGTTCCGATTTTTTTACTTTCTCTTCCCTGGGCGGCGATTTCACAGGCAATATTCAGAACGGCATTAAAAACTTCGGGGCGAACACTTTCAATAATATCGTTAATATAATCTGAAGTTAAAATTTCAAATTCTTTTCCGACATCAAGGACAAAAATGCTGTCGGCATAACCGAACTTGGGTACGCCGCTTAAACAAACTACTTTATCCCCTTTCTTGAAAAATCCTAAAACTATGCCTTTGGCGATCGCTATTTTAATTGTTCCCACACGGGTCAGATTAACATTAGGAATATCAAGTTTCCTGGCGTACTTCCAAACGTCATCCGACTCGTCATCATCACGGGTCACGATGACAATGCCGGCCATCTTTTTTATTTCCTCCGGCAATGCGGCAATGTCTTTTTTGACATCAATACAAACAAGCAGAGAGTCAGCTTGCACTTCTTGTGCAATTTTCATCGAATAATCGATCATTATTTTATTTATTGATTGCATTTTACGCCCCAAATTGAATTGGAAGTACATTAAACATGAAAGCATCCTATGTCAAGAGAACGGGTTTATTAAAGTTTATCCTTATGCTTCCTTCCCGTAGGCAGGATATCCATTAATATAATAGCGGATTTCTTCTTCGCTGAAGCTTTATATTCAATAGTAAAGATATTATTGCTGAAATGCCTGGTTTATTAGTTTTTGAGATACAAATTTTCATCTCTTCGTTGACACTGAATTTAACGGCCTTATATTATTTATTTTATAGTTAAATGAATAATAAGCTTAATCATTTTGATTCCTGGTTAAGACTTCAGCTGATAAATATGACTTGACCGGAAAATCATTTTGATAAAAAATATAAATTAATAACTCCAGGTTGCCTTTAAAGAATCAGAATTGGCAAGATCGAGACCACGAATGACGAGGTTTTATTGGAACTTCGCTGAGCCGGTTTTTTGTTGGTAAAGATCATGGCACATCAAATATATAGACCTGACGAAACCAGCCTTTAAATGTAACCCGGTATGAATTATATGGAGACCTGATAAATTGAAACTGCCTCTGGTTACCGGTACTCTTGATTTATACATTAAAGAAATAAACCGTTTTCCTTTGCTTACACCGGAAGAGGAATTCAAACTCGCCGTTCGTTTGAAAAAGCATAATGACATGGCGGCTGCAGAGACGCTGATTGTTTCCAATCTTCGTTTTGTGGTGAAAATTGCTCATGAATACCGCAATTACGGCTTCAAACTGGCTGATCTGATACAGGAGGGCAATATCGGTCTGATTCACGCCGTAAAAAAGTTTGATCCTTATAAGGGCTATCGTCTTATATCCTACGCCGTCTGGTGGATTCGCGCCTACATACAAAATTATATTATTAAGTCCTGGAGCATTGTTAAAATCGGGACGACGCAGGCTCAGAGAAAATTATTTTTCAAATTGAGCCAGGCGAAAAAACAATTGGAGAAACTTTCTCAAAAAAATCCGGAATTTACTGAAATTGCCAGTTCATTGGGTGTGAAGGGGTCCGAAGTAGAGGAAATGAACCTGCGCATGGGCTCGCGCGATGTTTCTTTGCATGAATTTATCGGTGATGAAGGAGAATCCTCATATATTGATTTTCTTGCTTATGAAGGGGAGGATCAGGAAGCATCGCTAATTAAAAACGAAGAAATGGGTTTGGTTAAACGTGATATTGCCGGAGCTCTGGCCAAGCTTAACGAACGGGAAAGTTATATTATTAAGCACCGGGTTATGGCGGATAATCCTGAAACACTTCAAGAAATAGGCGACAGGTATAAGATCACCCGTGAACGTGCCCGTCAGATTGAAAAACAGGCATTAAAAAAAGTACAATTGGCCCTGCCTTATTTAAAACCGGACGAATAATCCCGGTTTTGCTTTCAAGAAAGACCCTTAATAAAAAAGAGGAAGATCCAAATCTTTTTATGGATCTTCCTCTTTTTTCTGCAAAGAAAACATTCTTAGATTCTTGCTGTGAATATCCTCTATGCAGCCTGCAATACAGACTCCATTTCCTGAGCACTGATAACCTTGTCGATGTCCAGAAGAATCTTGACTCCATTACCTGCTTTGGCCATGCCTAATATGAAATCAGTCTTCAGCGAAGTTCCAAAAGCCGGAGTATCTTCAATTTCGGCATTCCTGATATTCAGTACTTCGGATACGGCATCCACCACAATACCCATCAGGACGTTCCCGGTGCCCGTCTTGACTTCTACAACAATAATGCAGGTTCGATCCGTGTAATCAATCTCTTCCAAACCGAATTTAAGACGCAACGACACTACAGGGATAATCTTTCCGCGAAGATTAATAACCCCCTTAACATACGGCGGCGTCCGGGGAATCAAGGTGACCGGCATCATGCCGATGATTTCCTTGACTTTTAAAATACCGATTCCATATTCTTCCGCCGCCATGGAAAATGTCAGGTATTTTCCCTCGCGGTCAATCGTGATGCCTGCTGCCTGTTCCCTTGTGTTTGTTGATTCCGCCATTTTACCTTAACCTCCCAGAAAATTATGTGCCCAAGGTTACCTGCTCTTGCATGGTGTTGTTTAAAAATCTTTAAATTGACCTTCATCCATGGGGATTATCTCTTCAGGACTAAGTTTTTTACTTTTTTTGTAAGGTATAATGCTCTTGTTTGACTCTTTTCCGGCGGTGACCGTATTCAGCGCCTTACGTATTGTTTTTTTTACCTGAAAGTCTTCCGGTCGATAATTACTTACTGCATTGCCTGAGCTTCCTCCAATAATATCGGCCAGGGTCAGAGATATGTTTTTCATTTGCTGGGCCTGGGCGTTCATTTCTTCGGATGCCGATGCAGATTCTTCGGCATTGGCTGCCGTCTGCTGGGTTACTTTGTCCATTTCCGCCACTGCTTTGTTGATCTGGTCTATTCCCTGCGCCTGTTCCTGAGATGCGGCGGCAATCTCACCGACCAGTTCGGCAACTTTAGAAGTACTGCCGGCCACTTCCGCAAATGCTTCATTTGTCCTTGTTACCAGATCAGAACCATCCTTAATCTTATTTACTGTTCCTTCAATCAGGCCTGAGGTGTTTTTAGCGGCATCCGCTGAACGCATAGCCAGATTTCTCACCTCTTCAGCAACTACCGCAAACCCGGCTCCGGCTTCTCCCGCCCGGGCCGCTTCCACGGCTGCATTCAAAGCCAGAAGATTGGTCTGGAAAGCAATTTCATCGATTGTCTTAATAATCTTGGAAGTCTCTTCACTTGCCGCCGATATTTCTTTCATGGAACTGGTCAGGCTGGCCATGGAGGCATTGGCTTTCTGTACTACTTCGTTAGCCTGTTTCATAAGACTATCCGCCTGGGTGGCATTTCCCGCGTTTTGCTTGGTCATGGAGGCCATCTCTTCCAGTGACGATGATGTTTCCTCAATAGCCGA
>CAZWCA010000031.1:0-18147 GCA_964632255.1 uncultured Smithella sp.
ATTTTTAAATATTGTGACCGAGTCGGGGTAACCGCCAGCCGCTGAAAGAAAAATATTGACGAATTCCATTGATTTGGCTATTATTATTTGATTTTGAAATAATTAAGGTTGTCTATCCCAGACAACCGGAGGTGAAAGATGAAAATTGCAATTAATGGTTTTGGACGTGTAGGCCGTTATATGATTCGCGCCTGCCTCGATTATAAGGATATAGAAATCGTAGCTGTAAATTCGCGGGCGAAGGCCGAAACATTGGCGCATCTGTTAAAATATGATTCCGTTCACGGTAAAATCCAGGCTGACGTCAGTTCTGATGAAAATAATATCATTGTAAACGGCAGAAAAATTGCCATAACTCAATTTTCCAATCTGGCTGATTTGCCTTGGAAGGAATTGGGCGTCGATATTGTTATTGAATCTACCGGGAAATTCCGTAAAGGTGCGGAACTTAAAGCCCATATTGCGGCCGGTGCTAAAAAAGTCATTTTAGCCGTTCCAGGTAAAGGTGTCGACGGTACTTTTGTTATGGGTGTAAATGAAGATACTTATGATCCCGCTAAACATCATATCATTTCCAATGCCTCCTGCACAACAAATGGTCTGGCGCCCGTGGCCAAAGTTCTCAATGAAAAATTTGAAATTGTTAAAGGCTTAATGACCACGATTCATTCTTATACGATGGATCAGCGATTACTGGACGGCTCCCATAAAGATTTACGGCGCGGCCGGGCGGCGGCCTTGAGTATAGTTCCCACTTCCACCGGAGCGGCGAGCGCTATCGGTGAGGTAATTCCCGCCCTCAAAGGAAAGCTGGAAGGTATTGCACTGCGCGTGCCGACGCCGAATGTTTCCCTGGTTGATTTATCAGTTGAAGTAGCCAGGCCTGTAACTGTCGCCGAAGTCAATGATGCCTTTAAGGAAGCTGCTGAAGGCAAGCTGAAGGGTTTTTTAACCTGCAGTAATGAAGAGCTTGTTTCGATCGATTTTACGAGCAGTTCTTATTCTTCAATTGTCGATCTTCCGCTGACTCAGGTGGTAGGTGACAAATTGGTAAAGGTCTTTGCGTGGTATGACAATGAGGGTGGTTATGCCTGCAGGTTGCGTGATTTAGCTGTTTATATAGCCAGCAAAGGATAAAAGCCGCGATGGCCGAGACCATTATTGCCGCCAACTGGAAAATGAATAAAACAACCGGACAAGCAATTGAATTTGTCCGTGGATTAAAAGAAGCCCTTTTAAAAAAGCCTGCTTCGTCAACTGTCGTGATTGCCCCGCCTTTTACAAGCATTGGCTCATTGGTTGCGGAACTTAAGGATTCCAATATATTGCTTGCAGCGCAAAATATGCATCCGGCTCAAGCAGGCGCTTTTACCGGCGAAATTTCGGGTGAAATGATTTTAGATGTGGGTTGCCGCTATTGCATAATCGGTCACTCGGAACGGCGCAGGCTGTTTAATGAAGACAATGATTTTATCAATTCCAAAATAATTGCAGCACTGAATTATGGCTTAAAACCCATTTTCTGCATAGGTGAGACCCTGCCGGAAAGAGATTCAGGAGAGACGTTTAATGTCCTTACCCGGCAATTAAAAGAAGGATTGAATAAAGTTCAGGCCGGTGATATAGGAAACATCGTCATCGCTTATGAGCCGGTTTGGGCAATCGGTACCGGCAAAACGGCAACACTCGGGCAAATTCAGGAAGCTCATTTATTTATCCGGAATTTAGTCAGTGATATGTACGGGGAAAAAGAAGCAGCGGCTACATCGATAATATATGGCGGCAGCGTGACTGCCGCCAATATCGGCTCATTGATGGCGGCGCCGGAAGTAAACGGGGCGCTGGTCGGTTCGGCAAGTCTCGATCTGGATTCATTTTCAGCAATTATTAATTTTGATTAAAGGAATTTTTATGCTTCAAACTGCGATAACGATCATCCATATTTTAGCCTGTTTTATTCTGATTCTTGTTGTTCTGCTGCAGGCAGGAAAAGGCGCTAATATGGGTGCTGCTTTTGGTGGCTCCAGCCAGACGGTTTTTGGCTCTTCGGGAGCTGGTACCTTTTTAGGCAAGATGACCGCGGCCGTGGCAATAATTTTTATGCTTACATCCCTTTTTCTTACCTATACCGTATCACGCAAAGGTTCAGCGCTTTTTGAAGGCGCTCCGGCACCGGTGACGAGACAACAGACAACACCTGCGGCGCCGGCTCCAAGTGCGGTAAATCCGGCAGATGCGGCAAAACAACCACCGGCGGCATTACCTGCGGCACCGGCAAAAAAATAGCAAAAACTCTTTTGTTATTGACAACTGCACAGTCAGGCCTTATAAGACCGGAGTTAAAAATTTTTGGTCAGCCGAAGTGGTGGAACTTGGTAGACACGCTATCTTGAGGGGGTAGTGGGCAAAACCCGTGCCGGTTCAAGTCCGGCCTTCGGCACCATAAATGAAAATAGGGGGTTAGCTGATTTACTCGGTTAACCCCCGATTGCTTTATAAGCGACTTGGTCAACATTGTTTTAAAAGCCTTGCCTTCGTAAGGCAGCTTTTCGCATATTTTTTTATTAACGGCATCATGCCGGACATTTCCCGCCTTTTACGAGCTTCAAATTACCATGTTAAAATTTTACTTTGTTTAACAAATATCTTTTTGCTTTTGAATTCCCATTCTTGACTTTTTTAAGGAAATATTTATAAAGTACAACAATTATGGTTTGACCATTGGTGTCTTCGAGCCTCTTGAAATTGTTTAACATTCAGGAGTTGGGCAAAGTCAGTGCCGGTTAAAATTTTAGCCTTCGGCATAATTGATTAAAGGCAATCCGCAGCAGTCGATTTGATGTGATTGGACCGATTTACCATGAAGCCCTTAGAAAAAACCGTGCAACCTTCTCTGAAAGTCCCATTAACAACAGGAAAAAATCAACCTGTTCAAGATATTATTCAAGAATTAAAACCAAAAAGCAGCAAGCCTTCGATAGAAAAAGAGGAAATATTTATTATTTTCAAGGAAGACATACCTCCTGATATGGTACCCATCCTTTTGAAATCAAAGAAGGGTATTATGTTAAGTCTGAAAGATGATATTCTCAACCGCCTTTTGAAACTTGAAAGTGACTATCATTATTTACGGGCATTAAGTCTTACCGATGAACTAACAGGATTATATAACAAGCGTTTTTTTAAAAAACAGCTGAAGATTGAAATTTCCCGCGCCAAAAGAACCGGTCAACCGTTTTGTCTGATGTTTATTGATCTGGACAACTTTAAATCCGTCAATGACACGTTTGGTCATGTGAAGGGTGATGAATTTCTCATTAATCTTAGTTTTCAGATTTGCCGGAAAATAAGGCCGACGGACTTTGCCTGCCGATACGGCGGCGATGAATTTGTCATCATCATGCCGGCCACTTATTTAACCGATGGAATTTCCATTGCTCAGAGGTGGCATGACCTGATTAAACGGGTAGCTTCCGAGATGGAATTAGTGGACTTAAATGTTTCCTCGTCAATAGGTATTGATGAATTTGATATTTCTTCAACATTTACAGCAGAAGAATTTTTGGAAAAGGTTGACAAAGAGCTGTATAAGGCCAAAAAAACCGGTAAAAATAAAATCTCCTATCCGGGTCAGCGTGTAAAACTTGATAAAAAGAAAGAAAAATTTGTTACAGTGGCCGAAAAAAATGCTCTTTACAAAGGTTCAACCATCGGGAGACAAAAAAAGAAAACTTTTCAGGAGTAGGAGTTGAATACCAAATTACCTTTTATTATTTCAATTACCAGCGGCAAGGGCGGGGTCGGCAAAACATTTATCACGACTAATCTCGCCGCTGCTTTGGTCCGTCAGGGAAAAAAAGTTCTTGTGGCCGATTGCGACTTAGGTTTGGCAAACATCGATATCATGCTGGGAATCAATCCGGAGCGAAACTTAAAAGACGTTGTTTTTGGCGATTTGCATTTACGGGATGTGATTATCCCCACAAAAGGCGGATTTGATTTGATTCCCGCCAGTTCCGGTGTCCGGGAAATGGCGCAGCTCCTGTTTGAAAAAATACAAATTATTAAGAACATGCTGCTGGAAATTGAAGGATATGATTTAATCCTGCTCGATACCGGTGCCGGCATCGCTGAAGTCGTTTTGCAATTTAATTTGCTTGCCAACCAGAATGTTGTGGTAATCAATAAGGAATTGACCAGTTTAACTGATGCTTATGCCATGGTTAAAGTCATGTATCAGGTTTTCGGCCGGCAGTCCTTCAGCATCATTGCCAATAATATTCCTGATGAAAAAGATGGCACGAGTATTTTTAAAAATATTGATACCATCAGCAGACGCTTTTTAGGTTTCCCCCTTAATTATCTGGGCTATGTTTTACAGAATGATCTTGTTGCAAGATCAGTTTTAAAACAGGAAATCGCCATAATGAGCTTCCCGCGTTCCCCCATTGCCGCTGAATTTTCCCAAATAAGCAGAGCGGTGCTTGATCTTAAGAAAGATGCGGTAAGATAAAGAGCTGATCTTAATTTCCGGTGAGAATCAATTCCAATTCATCACCATATAATTCCGCTTTTTCCGGAGGCAGCGCTTCCCGCCATTTATCGCCGCTTTGGACAAGATCAGATAATATTTTGTCCGGCAAAAACATAAAAATGGCACGGTTTTCATCTTTTGCGCGTAAAAACCGCCAGGCATAAAGCTTTTTGAGAATATTTTTTTGTTCCTGATTTAAAAAAGGATAACTGGCGATTTTGGTATGCCCCCGTTTATCAATGGTTTTTTCCTGCCAATGACAGGAGGCGATTTTAACAAATGCGTCCCGGGCGCTTTCCTCCAAATTCCTTTTGCGTAATTGGGCCAACTGTTCTTTGTAAAGTTCGGGCAAATAGATCACATCCTGAACGCCATAATGCAATTGTTCATCGGAGAGAGGCCGAATATCCCAGCGCGACCGCTGCATTTTCTTGTTTTTATTCAGATCCACACCTAAAAACGCATTAATCATTTTTTCCAGAGACAATTGTTGAAATCCCAGAATATACGCCGCCCGGTGAGTATCGAAAATATTTTCAAAGATAAAGCCGTAATCTCTCTTTAAAAGCCGGATATCATTATCCGCTGCATGAAGAATTTTTACTTTTTCCTTATCTGCAAAAAATTTACCTAAAAATGATAGATCTATTTTATTTAAAGGATCGAAAATATAAGTTGCCGCTTTGGCTTTGATTTGAACTAGACAGAGTTTTTCCCGAAAATAGCGGAAAGAATCGTACTCAGTATCAATGCTCAGGATACTTGAGTTAGCCAAGTCATCGAGAGCAGGCTGTACCTTTTTTTGCGTGTCTATTAGGAACCAGGTTTTATTCATTAATGGTTATCTGATGATATAAATTTAAACGAGAAATAATTATAAAAATATCCCGAAAAAATCAACAATAAAATCCATAACCTGATTTTAAGTGCTCTGAAAGCATAAAATGATGTAACCAAAAAGGATATGGAACAGCTATTGTTACGGTCAGGGGAAGCCTACCCAACTGGTTAAATTATCTACAGACTCACGGTTACTGGTAATGGTATTTATAATATTTTCTTCATCCGGGTAACCGATTGAGATGGCGACGATCAGGCGCTTCGATTCCGGGATACCGGCGTATTTTTTTACAATGTCCGGATACATAATACCCTGATCATGAATGCAGGTGCCCAATCCGAAAGGTAATGCGGCAAGGCAAATATTCTGCATAACCGCACCTACATCAAGCATCGGACCTGCTTCCGGTAATGTCCGGTCAGCACAGATAATAATGGCGGCGGGAGCATCGAAGTAACGGAAACCGCGTATCAGCCATGCATCCCGTTTTACTTTGTCTTCCCGGGAAATATTCAGGACTTGAAAAATATGCCGGGCAAGGTCAACTTGCCGTGTCCTGTAAATGCTGTCATTTGCCCATCCGGCAATAAGGTATTCCGGACGGGGAGGTTCACCTGCATTGAGTTTTTCCACGTTTTCTTTACCGATTTTCGCAAGAGTATCTCCTGTTAAAACGATAAACTCCCATGGCTGCGTGTTCATAGCCGATGGCGCCAGCCCCGCAATCTCCAGAATGTCCCTGATTACCTTCTTAGAAACCGGATCAGGTTTATAAGCTCTTATACTTCTGCGTTTTTTTATAGCATCAATAATTTCCATTGCGCTTCCTCCTCCGGATTTTAATTATTTTCAATGCTTTTTATAACTGAATGAAATTACAAGAATCAAGAAAGAAGATGATTTTTTTGTTAAAAAGAACAATATCGGCCAGCTGGAATGAGGCGGATTGTTATTGCTAAATTATTGTGCTATTTCTTACGCCGCATGAAGAGAGGATGATCCGTTGTGCAGCAAGAGAAAAAAAAGAAGCCGGTTGGCGCTTTCTTAAGATTTTTCCACGGTTTTTTTAAAAAAATGCAGGTTATGCTCGCCGAGACTTTTGGGCTAGGCCCTGTCGCAACAGCAAGCACGATCATCTTTATCAGTACAGTAATAGTAATTGGATTATTCTGGTTTTTTCATTCCGCTCCTCCTAAAACTATTATTATCACCAGCGGCGATCAAGGAAGCCGGTTTCAAAAAACCGCCGAAAAATATGCAAAAATTCTGGCTCGTAATGGAGTGAAACTGAAGATTCTGCCCTCCGAAGGTTCGTTGGAAAATCTGGAACGGCTGGAAGATTCCTCTTTTCATGTTGATGTCGGTTTTGTCCAGACAGGAATCGCTAAAGGCAGGAATATCGATAAACTTGTTTCGCTGGGAAGCATTTCTTATGAACCGCTTTACATCTTCTATCGTAGCGAAAAACCTTTCGATTTACTTTCACAGTTCAGCGGTAAAAAACTGGCCATCGGGGAAGAAGGTACGGGGACACGGATTCTGGCATTGGAGATGCTTTCTCTGAACGGCATCAAACCCGGCGGGCCGACATCACTCCTGGAGATGGACGATGAAGAGGCTGAGAGCGCTCTCCTTGCGGGCACAATTGACGCGGCTTTCATGATGAGTGATTCGGCATCTTCAGAAACTTTGCGAAGCCTCCTGCGCAGTCCGGATATCCGGATATTTGATTTTTATCAGGCTGAAGCCTACACCCGCCGTCTCGGTTATTTAAATAAAATAACTTTGCCCAGAGGATCTTTTGATTTGGGAAAAGATATTCCTGATCATGATATTAACCTGATCAGTCCAACAGTTGAGCTGGTGGCAAGGTCTAATCTTCATCCGGCCCTTTCGGATTTGCTTCTGGAAGCGGCAACAGAAGTGCACGGGCGTGTAGGTCTGACCCAGCACCGGGGAGAATTTCCTGCACCTCTCGAACATGAATACCGTATCAGCTCGGATGCCGGCCGCTATTATAAATCCGGTAAAAAGTTTTTTTACCGTTATTTGCCGTTTTGGCTGGCAAGTCTTGTCAACCGTATTTTAGTTATTTTTGTGCCGATGATCCTTGTCCTGATCCCGGGATTGCGCAGCATTCCGGCAATCTTCCGCTGGCAAATACGTTTACGCATTTATCGTTGGTACCGGGCATTAATGGTGTTGGAAAAGAATATGGATTTACCTTCCGCAAAAGACCGGTGCGCGGAATTACAACGGCAGTTGGAAGAGATTGAGCGGGCTGTCAATAAGATGAAAGTCCCGGTTTCTTTTGCCGAACAGTTCTATGTATTGCGCGGTCACATTGAATTTGTCCGGGCAAGGCTGGCAAGCAGCAAATTATGAAGATATCGTGCTTTATCCCTTATTTTTTTATGATTTTTATATTGTTGAGCATTTGCCATGCTCTTTCTACATTTTCCTTTTCCTCATCGGCGGCACTGCTTGAATTTTCGCCGGTAGTGTAAATAGTCACCGTATTGCCGTCTTTGTCTTTAACTTCTCTTGTTCCCATCGTGGCGTAGGGGTCTTTTCCTTCTTCCTGCTTGATCATCGTTTGAATAGTCTTGTCACTCACTCCGGCTTTTTTCAGATCGATAACCTGCTGGGGCGTGAGGGCAAAAACGAAATTTGATGCAAAAATTATCCAAATAATAAATATGGGGAAAATTGTTTTTTTCATAATAATCACCTTCCTTTTTTCTCAATGTCGTCAATATTCGTTATCATAAAAAAATTTTCCAGTAACTGATTTTTTAAAGCTGTTAACGTGACTGCAAACTCTGAACGGCAGGAGAGTAGTTTGTTCTTGAACCATAGTCCTAAAATTGGGAAGCTAATGAAAATTGCAGTTCAACACGCCGGTTTTTCAGCCGTTCGGAATCGCTGTTATTAGAATACAGTGGTTTATATTCTCCATAACCCTTAGTGGAAATTTTTACCGGATTGACGCCGAAGGAAATGAGCGTCTTAGCAACTTGCGTTGCCCGGTCGGCGGAAAGTTCCCAGTTGGAGGGATAACGGCGGCTGGAAATCGGTATGTTGTCGGTATGGCCCTGGATTTCCACAGATAAATCAGGATGATGCTGAATAAAAACGGCGACCTGTTCCAGTTTGGGTATAACCGATGATTTAAGCTCGGCTTTTCCGGAATCAAAAATGATTTGTTCCGGCAAAGTTAAAACAACAAATTGTGAATTTCGCACGACAGTCATTCCCTGCAATCCGGAATTGTCATCAATTATACTTTGAAGACCGGAGACAAGTGAATCAGTCTTATTATTACCGGCCGGCTCCTGAGGCAATTGCCGGACTGCAGGCTGCTCTTGAACGGCGGCAACAGACGGTTGCTGTTCGGTTCGCTGGGAAGAAAGCATTTGAGAATTACTTTGTTGTTTGAGCGTTATTCCAAAAAGGAGTACAAAAAAAATCATCAACAGCATGAGCAGGTCACTCAAAGTCAGAAACCAGATTTCGTTTCCCGTTTCCGCCGGGGCGGATTTTTTAAGTGTGCGTAGCGAACTGCCCGTTTTCTTAAGCAATACCTGATTAAAGGAATTTTCGGAAGTTTGAGGAGTTTGTAAATTATTCATATCGCAATTTCAACCTCAACCTTTTCCATGGCCGTGACCGGCCTGCAGAGGTGCGGCAAGCCTGATTGGAGAAGGGTAGGGAGTTGTCTGAATACCGGCCAGGGTTGACATTTTATACTGGATCGCCTGGGGATGTTCGTAGTCAAAGATATCCAGTATGCCTTCCTGAATAATTTCCATGCGCAGTAAATCCTGATCCATATACTCCTGCAGTTTGTTGGACAAGGGGACGAAACAAACATTGGCGAGAATTACTCCATAAAATGTGCTCAAGAGAGCAATCGCCATATATCCCATTAAACTTTGCGGATTGCCTATATGTTCGTAAACACGGATAAGATTAACGATGGTTCCCGCAAGTCCCATTGCCGGAGCAAGTTTAGCCATGCTGCATAGAATTTTATGCGCTGTCTCATATTGGCTGCAATGCAAAAGCGCCTCTTTATGCAAAATTTGCTCAATATTTTCTCTGGAGAAGCGATAGATGATCAGTTCAATGCCGGTTTTTATCAGACCGGAGGGAAGTTTTTGACCTTCCTGCTCAAGTAAACGGATGTCCCTTTTTTTGTTGATGCGCGCCAGATGGACAATGGTTTCAATAGTCCGTTCAATTTCCCGGCGGCTGGAAAAAGAATTTTTGATAAAATCAATTGTCATGATCATTTTTTTAAAAGGATAGGCGAGCAGTGTTGCACAAAAAGTTCCGCCGAGAACGATCATGAGGGCATTGAGATTGGAGGCCACTCCCAACTCTTTCACTCCTAGGTTAAATGCGGACACGAAAATAATGATCAAAAGAAGTACAGAACCTATAGTTTGTCCGATCATTGCCGGTCTCCTCACAAAAATTTCATTTTAATTGATAGAACGCAGGAAATATGCCAGCGCCATATTAATTTCAAAAAATTAGTTTAAGATATTGATTTTCAAAAGTATTTTACATATTTTCGTCCGCAGGAATGTTTTTTTCCGACATATTTCTGGAAATATTTTCCCAGGCAATATTTTCCCGCCAAATAGATTAAAGCAACACAATTCGCGGTAGAATAATAAATATATCCGGTTCTTTTTGTCTCGACCGGCATGCCGATTTTATGCTAATAATGGCAGCAACTTATTATTTGGAGAGCCTTCGTGTATCTTTAGTAATGTTCCATATGCTTGTAATTCCAAGGAGAGAATTTTATGCAGGTCCATTTCTGGGGATCGAGAGGATCGCTGCCCGCTTCCATAACAGCCGGGATGGTGGAAAGAAAGATATTCAAGGCATTACAGGCGGCGCGGTCTTTCCATCTGGAAACGGACAATGCAATAAAGACATTTATTCAGAGAGAACTGCCCTTTGCGGTCCGGGCAAGTTACGGCGGCAATACTCCATGCGTAGAAATACGCAACGATGTGGAATACATTCTTTGTGATGCGGGAACGGGACTGAGGGATTTTGGCAATCATTATTTAAAGACCGGAAAAGCTGCCAGTTCCGATGTGTTCCATATTTTTATCTCCCATGTACATTGGGATCACATTCAAGGATTTCCCTTCTTTACGCCGGCATATCTGCCCGGCAATGGAATCCATGTTTACGGATTTCACGACGAATTGGAAAAGGCATTTATCAGTCAACAGAATAATCCGTGTTTTCCCGTTCCTTTGCAGGGGATGCAAGCCGATATCAATTTCCATGTGCTTGAGCCGGGCCGGTCATATGACATTGCCGGATTGAACATAACCGGCATGAAGCAAAATCATCCCGGTGATTCTTACGGATATTGCTTTCTGCGGGATGGAAAAAAAATTGTGTATTCTACAGATTCAGAGCACAAGCAAAATGCTGTAGACGAGAGCTATGAATTCATTGAGTTTTTCAAGGATGCCGATTTATTGATCTTTGATGCCCAATATAGTTTTCTGGATGCAGCCGGTTCAAAGGAAAACTGGGGCCATTCCAGCAATATTCTGGGTGTGGAATTGGCTCTGCGCGCCGGCGTCCGGCATCTTTGCCTTTTTCATAATGAACACACCTGCGATGACGAATTTCTCGATGAGTTTCTGAATGACACCCGGAGATATCTGCAGGTGATCGACGATTCCTCGCCCCTGAAGATTAATCTGGCTTATGATGGACTGGAAATTGAGGTATGATAATACTGATTGGTTAAAGAAGCTTAAGTAATTAGTTTGTTTACTTTTTCACTTTTATTTATAAATATCCTTACGGTGCCCCGCTTCTAAAACTGTGATGACCTTCTCTTCGAGATCGACAGCATAAATAACCCGATAGCCGCCAAAACGATAACGCCAAAAACCGGATAAATTATTTTTTAATGGTTTTCCAATATTTATTGGATCTTAGAGACATAATCATTGATCTTATCGAAAATGCGCTTTCTAACAGGCTCATCAAGCTCCTTGAGACTGTCAAGAGCTTTCATATTCCATAGAACCTTATAGCTCAAGATATTTCGCAGCCTCTTCGGAAGTTAAGTACTTAGCATTTTTGTCTTCTAAACGTTCGTGAGCCAAGTTATAGTCTTCCACATCTTCAAGATATTCTTTGATAGCCTGAATGATATAAAAAGACTTTGGCCGGTGAGTGACTTCAGCCAGATGGTTAAGTCTGGCAAGTAATTCTTCCGGTATTTCTATATTAAAAGTGGCTGTATTTCCTTTGGAAGGCATATTATTTTTCCTCTTATTTGAACTTGTCTTATCCTAATGAATATACTTTAACATTGTCAATAATTACAGCCCGTCAATCTTGGTCATAAAATCATAACAAGAAACTGATTGATTAGCACTAATCAATCAGTTCTTGTTTTCAGCTTATTTACTTTTTCTTAGCCTTTCCTTCCTGAACATTAAATATTTTGGAAAGTTCCCACTTCTTACGGGTTTTCCAACTTCCTTTATGGTAGGCGTAGCTGGCCAGGAGCGGTAGAACGGTGGTGGCTTCGGCATAAACCATTTGCTCACAGGACGAATCCACTTTTCCCCAGGAATTGGCTTCCTTAAGCGTGGAGCTGGAGCAGGCACCGTCGCGCACATCAGCGACGGTTATTTGGACGGCGTATTTATGCATGGATACTTTATGCCCCATTATTTCCGCACAAACCACCGTGTCCTGAGCAAAATTTTTCGGTACGCCGCCGCCGATCATTAACAGGCCGGTTGTTCCCGCTTTGATTTTAATCATGGTTAATTCCCGGAAATCTTTTACGGAATCAATGGAGACATAGCTTTCCGGGTATTCCTCCTGGTGCAGAACCAGGCCGAATCCCGCCGAGCTGTCGGAAAAGGCCGGGCAAAAAATGGGAACATTATGTTCGTAGGCGGCCTGAATCAGGGAGTCTTTCTTTTTGGAGTGTTTCTTCAAATACTTGCCCATCTCGTGAATGAATTCCCGTGAGGAATAAGGACGGGCCGGAAGCGCGTCGGCAATTATTTTGACTGTATTATCACAGGCCTGAAGCTGTTCTTCATCAATGTAAGTATCGTATATCCGATCAATATAAAGGCTGCGCAACAACTTGTCGTCAACAAAGGGTGTTCCCTGATAATGCCGGAAACCGAGGGCTTCAAAAAAATCCATATCCACTATTGAAGCGCCGGTGGCGACAATGACGTCAATCATATTGTTCTTGACCATATCCACATAAACCTGCATGCAGCCGGCAGCGGAAGTGGAACCGGCCAGGGTCAGAATTACAGCACAATTTTTTTCTTTGAGCATCCTGTTGTAAATTTCAGCGGCATTGGCCAGATCACGGGCCGAAAAGGACATTTTTTTCATAGCTTCGATAATATTCACAGCATTTATCTTTTTGATGTCAATATGCTCAACTTTTTTATTCAGTAGATCCTTCTTTTCCATTTGAATAGTCACTCTCCTGTTAATATCAATAATTATTTAACTTTTTAAATCATGGCCGGTTAAAAGTCAATGAATTGAATTGTGCTGTTTGATTGGTATGGGTCTGCAGTGCCAGCGTCACGCGGAAACGGTGTCTCTATCACTGATTTTGTAAAGTTTCTTACCTTCGATTTCCTTAATCAGTTTTTCCAGCATTCCGCCTTCGCTTGCATGGCCAATGGCGATGTCATCCGCCAGTTCCACCATCAAGCGGTTTCTTACGGCGGCGGTTTCTTCGGTTACATGTTTTATTGTTTTTTCAAAAGGCGTTATAATTAAGAGCCTGTCACCGGCGACAGCCCCTGGGCAATTTCCGGGTCCATTTTTTCTTTCATTCCCCGCGCCAGGACCAGGATGATTGGTTGCGGGCCTTTGAGCAGGTAGTGCAGAACATCCTTTTCAAGCCGGGAATGAAAACCGGAAATGACGCAATTACCCTTTTTTCTTTGTTCAATCGCCCAGTCATAGCATTGCAGCACTACCGACGCAGGAATTCTGCAGCTGCAGAGGAATGCCGTCTTATGAATTTTCAACAACTCCGTATTGCCAAGCGATGTCGTAATCGTTCGTCTTCCTGTGCGCTGCTTTCATTTTCAATCGGTAACATTTTATCACGTTGTCACGCGACTTTAACTGCGAATACGGTGTGTGCGCAAAGGAAACAAGGCGATTGATATCCTATTTCAATAATTTTCTTCTTTCCAGTCTTTCCTTTGCCTCAATTAGTGCGTTATGAAGCCGCTTTTCCAATTCTTTTTTAGGTGGTAATTCCGTCCAGTATTCTGCAACCATAATGCCGTCTTTGTGCATTTCCAGCAATTCTATTTGTTCTCTGCTTGTTTCGGCACATAATATCAAACCGATTGGAGAATTTTCATCCTCTTGTTTTTCATAACGGTCGAGCCACTTCAGGTATAATTCCATCTGGCCTTTATGCCTTGCCTGAAATTTGCCCAACTTCAGTTCGATGGCCACCAGCCTTTTTAATTTGCGGTGAAAAAAGAGCAAATCGAGATAAAAGTCTTCATTATCAATAATTATCCTCTTTTGACGTGCAACAAAAGCAAATCCCCGGCCAAGTTCCAGAATAAACGACTCCAGCTCTTTTAAAATTGCCGATTCCAAATCGTTTTCCAAATAGCCTTCCTGCAAATTTAAAAATCGAGAAAATATGGATCTTGAAAAACCATCGTCGATACGTCGTTTTCCTGATGTAATTGAATATTTGCCAAAGATTTCCGTTCATACACCTTGTTTTCAATCTGCTTTCTTAATTCGCGGACGCCCCACATTTCTTTTGCGCACATTTGGGCGTAAAATATTTTGGCTTCCTTATTTTTTATGGGGAGTAGCACCAGAAAATGCGACCAGCTTAATTGTCGTGACAGCGTCACGACAATTTCAATATCCGTAAATTGTTCGGCAAATTGCATCATGCGCCGGAGATTCTTTTCTTCAAAACTATTTCCGTACGCAGATGTCAATTGTCGTGACAGCGTAGCGATGATTTGTTTGCCGTATTCCGCTCTTTTATTTTGTAAGACATGTGTTCTGATCCTGCCGCCGATATGCCAGAAAAGTACAGGCACCGTATTGTTGACGATGGACGCCAACTGTTGCCTGCTTTTGTCGATAAGCGCCGAAAGTTCCTGAAAAAGCGCATCGGTAGCAACGATAATTTGCTTTGACGGTTGCATCATGCGTTATCCCCGTTATCCAGTTCCTTGCCCATGCGGTATTTGATGTCGTAGTTGATAATGAAATCCAATTCCTCGTGGGTGAAACCGTAAAGCCCCACCTGTCATTAGTGTGCTGGATACTACGCAAGCAACGACGAAGAGTTTCAATAGGATAGAACTCTCTTCATCTGAACCAATTTTAGGCAAAACTTGAGCGACGCGTTGCGTGTCCCATGCAAATTCTTTTAATGGAAATTTGAAAATGTCATCAATTGCTTTTTTCATTTCCTCAGTAACAACAAGAGTCCGTCGTTTTCCTCTAAATACCGGTCCAGCCGCATATAGATCCTGTATTTGACTCTGGTTTTCTTTCCCAGCGAACCACCGACAGTAACTCCTCACGGCTGATAACATCGCCGGCAGCTTTAACCATTTCATGGTGTTTCGTCAATGTGTATTGCGGCGCGGTACTTTTATTGCACTCTGCTGCTTTAAGAATTGTAAGTTGTGACTGGGTAATTATTTTATTGTTTGTATCGAGCCAGGCAAGAACGTCGTTGTCTTCAGCGGTGCGAGTATAGATAATAACTCCTTCTTTTTGCGGATCAAAAGTATTATTTTTAGTAGCATAGACAACATTCGGCATTGTCGGGAATTGTTTTTGCAAGCGAAGGGTCCGGAAAAAACGATTTAGCTCCATCAAAAAATGTTAAAGACTTTCGGCTGTTTACAGGGGCTACACCAGCATAGTTATTTTTTATAAAGCTCCTGGTTCTTCTTACCAGATAAAGACGCATGAGTTCGCACCAGTCATCGGAGAAATGACTTTTTATAAAGTCAACTACTTTGCCTATAGTTTGTCAATAGTTTTCGTCCAAGTTTAATTAAACGGCAATAAATAAGTTAATATATGTGACGCCCGCGGGCCAATTTCAATCTTGTTTTACCCGCAAATATCTGATAGTTCCCAATACTGGGATATAAATGAAAGAAATTTTAACAGTTTCTCAACTCAATGAAACAATTAAAAATCTGCTCGAAGAAGTATTCGGTTCTGTTTTGGTCGAAGGTGAAATATCCAATTTACGCAGACCACAGTCCGGTCATACGTACTTCACTCTGAAGGATGAAAAAAGCCAGATTCGTGCAGTTTATTTTAAACCGTTCGGCTGGGCCAGGAACCGGGTAGCTGATTTTGAGCTGGAAGACGGTTTGAGTGTATTGTGCCGGGCACGGCTCAGTGCCTATCCTCCCCGTGGTGAATATCAACTTATCGTTGAGTCGGTGGAGCCGCGTGGAGTCGGGGCTTTGCAAAAAGCCTTTGAACAATTAAAAGCCCGGCTTGCTGCGGAAGGTTTATTTGACAAGTGCTATAAAAAAGACATACCGTTTTTACCGCAAAGGATTGGTGTTGTTACCTCATCTTCCGGGGCAGTGATTAAGGATATTCTGAATATAAGCTTGCGCCGTTTTCCTTCCGTGGATATATTAGTCGCACCTTGCCGGGTACAGGGATCAGAGGCGGCAGGTGAAATCATTCAGGGTTTACGCAACCTGCATGCTGCCGGCGGCGTTGATGTGATTATCATCGCCCGTGGAGGCGGTTCCCTGGAGGATATGGCGCCATTCAATAGTGAGGCTTTGGCGCGGGAAATTTTTCGCTCCCGTATTCCTGTTATTTCCGCAGTAGGTCACGAAACCGATTTTACAATCTGTGATTTTGCCGCGGACTTACGCGCTCCTACCCCTTCAGCCGCGGCGGAATTGGCGGTTCCTGATGCCGCGGAATTAATGGCCAGAGTTAAAAATTACGAAGTAAGGCTGATCAACGGCGGCCAGCGCCTGATTACCGACCGGTTTGAATTTTTAGCAACGTTACAGGAGAGATTGAAAGATCCCCGGCGCATCTTAATTGATTTACAAATTCATTTCGACGACTTACGGGAAAGGATGCTGAATGCCTGGCATCGGGAGGAGCAATCTCTGAGCAAGATAATTCAGCAAATGGAAAAAAACTTGCACAATCAGAGTCCGGCGGGTTCGATTATTGACAAGAAATTCTTATTGAATAACTTCCGGAAGGATATATTAAAGAATCTTATTTACAAAACGGCGGCATGCAGGGAGCATTTGCAGAAAAATCTGGCGGTGTTGAATTCCCTGAATCCGTTGAATGTTCTGCAAAGAGGCTACAGTATTGCGCGCCATCTCCAAACTGGTAAAATTATCAAGGAGACAGCACAATTAAGTTGTGGGGAAAAAGTGGATGTGAGATTGGCTCACGGCCACTTTCATGCAGAAATCGGGAAAATATTTCAGGAGTAAAAATGGCCAAAGAAAAATTTGAAGATGCATTGAAAAGACTGGAAGATATCGTAAAAAAAATGGAAGCAGGTGATCAGCCGCTCGATGAAGCTCTCAAATCTTTTGAAGAAGGAATTAAATTGGTCCGCTCCTGTCAGGATAAATTGGACGAGGCCCAGCGACGTGTTGATATGCTTTTGGGGAATGAAAATGAATTGCAGGTAAAACAATTTAACGGAGATGACGGTGTCTGAAAATATGGATTCATTCCTGGAAGCGTATTTGCAGGATAGACGAAAAATTGTGGAAGAATCATTGCACTGGTATTTACCGACGGAAAGCAATACACCGGCGGAAATTTATAAAGCTGTTCATTACAGCGTCTTTGCCGGCGGTAAGCGGATTCGGCCTATTCTCTGTCTCGCTGCCGTTGATGCCTGCGGAGGCAATTTTGCACAGGCCATGCCGGTTGCCTGTGCACTGGAATTGATTCATACTTACTCACTTATTCACGATGATTTGCCATCTATGGATAATGATGATTTCCGGCGGGGCAAACCAACCTGTCACAAGGTTTTTGGCGAAAATATCGCCATCCTGGCGGGTGATGCGCTTTTAACAGAGGCTTTTGTGCTCCTTTCCCGGACAGGAAAAACAAAATTTCCGGCGGAAAGACTTCTGGCTGTTATTCAGGAAATCGCCCAGGCGGCGGGAATTACCGGAATGGTCGGCGGGCAGACACTCGATATAATATCGGAAAAAACCAAACCCGATCAGGCCATCCTCCGCGACATACATCGGAAAAAAACGGGAGCTCTGATTAGCGCAGCCGTCAAAACCGGAGCAATCATGTCCGGAGCTCCGGAAAGTGAAATAAAGGCGTTGGCGGATTACGGCATGAATATCGGCATGGCTTTTCAGATCGCCGATGATATTTTGAATGTCGAAGGCGACCGAGAGCTAATGGGCAAAGGTACCGGCAGCGATGCGGCGCTCGGTAAAGTTACATATCCGTCATTAATGGGTATGGATTATACAAAAGAAGAATTGCAAAGGCATGTTGATGCGGCCATTGCCGCCCTCGCCATCTTTGACAAAAAAGCCTTACCCTTGCGACTTATCGCTTATTATATTATGGAAAGAAAATCATAAAAAGGCTGAAGACTGAAGGTAAAACAATCTTCCACCCGCCTTCAGCCGAAACACCCTCAGACCAAAACCACTATTTGTTGAGGGTGAACGTAAAA
>CAZWCA010000031.1:18247-34758 GCA_964632255.1 uncultured Smithella sp.
AGGGTGAACGTAAAAGAGGTAGTATTGTGGTTAAACAACAGGATCCTGTAAATTACAGCGTTTTATCCGATATCAATTATCCCCCGGATATACGCAAACTTGACCTTGCGCAAATGAATAAACTGGCGCAGGAAATAAGAGACTTGATTATTAAGACGGTGGCAGCCAGAGGAGGCCACCTGGCCTCTTCCCTGGGCATGGTGGAATTGACGCTGGCGCTGCATTATGTTTTCAATACTCCTGAAGATAAGATTGTCTGGGATGTCGGCCATCAGGCTTACGCGCATAAAATTATCACGGGCCGCAAGGATAAATTCGGCACCTTGCGGACAAAGGACGGCATCAGCGGTTTCCCCCGCCGGGAGGAAAGTGATTATGATACGTTCAACGTCGGGCACAGCGGAACGTCGATCTCGGCGGCGGCGGGCTTTGCCGAAGCCAACTGCTTAAAAGAAATCCGCCGGAAAATCATCGCTGTTATCGGCGACGGTTCGATGACGACGGGTTTGGCTTTTGAAGGGCTCAACTGGGCGGGAGACCGTAAAAAAGACCTGATTATTGTCTTAAATGACAACGAAATGTCCATTTCTCCCAATGTCGGGGCGCTTTCTTCCTATTTAAACCGCGTAATGACCGGCCATACCGTAACTAAAATTAAAACCGACATTAAAAATTTCCTCAAAGGCTTTCCCGGTATCGGCGACCATATCTTGAAGTTTTCCCAGCAGATGGAAGAGTCGTTGAAAACTTTTGTTGTTCCGGGAGCACTCTTTGAGGAGCTTGGCTTTACTTATGTCGGACCGCTGGATGGTCATACTTTGGAACACCTGATCGCCAATTTTGAAAACATTAAAAATTTATCCAAACCGGTTCTAGTGCACATTATCACCAAAAAAGGCAAAGGTTACCAATTTGCCGAGGAAAAGCCGCTCAATTATCATGGTATATCGCCTTTCGATGCGGAAACCGGCCAAACAGTCGCGTCAGCATCGAATTGTCCCACTTATACGGAGATTTTCAGCAAAACAATTATCCGCTTAGCCGGGAATGATTCCCGTATCGTTGCCATTACCGCTGCAATGTGTGACGGCACGGGCCTCGATCAGTTCTGCCGGGAATTTCCTCAGCGCTTTTACGATGTGGGCATTGCCGAACAACATGCCGTTACTTATGCCGCGGGTCTTGCCATTGAGGGCATTGTCCCGATTGTTGCTATTTATTCAACTTTTTTACAACGCGCTTACGATCAAATATTGCACGACGTTTGTTTACAAAAACTGCCGGTGATTTTCGCGCTGGACCGTGCCGGAATTGTCGGGGAAGACGGGGCAACTCATCAGGGACTATTTGATTATTCCTACTTGCGCTCCATTCCCAACATTATCGTCATGGCTCCCAAGGATGAAAACGAGCTCCAGCACATGCTCAAAACAGCAGTAGAATGTCAGCGTCCGGTGGCGGTGCGGTATCCGCGTGGTAAGGGAACGGGAGCAGCCCTGGATGACGAATTGAAGACTTTAGAAATCGGTAAAGGAGAAATTCTCAGGGAGGGTACCGATCTGGCGATTTTTGCAATTGGTTCGACAGTCTACCCCTCGCTTGCCGCCGCAGAGATTTTAGCTGCCGAAGGCATCAATATTAAAGTAATCAATGCCCGTTTCGTTAAACCACTTGATGCTGAACTTCTGGCCGATACAGCAACGAAAGTTAATAAAATTATCACCGTGGAGGAAAACGTCTTGCAAGGCGGCTTTGGGAGTGCGGTGCTGGAAATGTTGGCGGACAAAGGCATAACCGGTATCAATATAAAGCGATTGGGTGTTCCCGATGCGTTTGTCGAACATGCAACTCAGGCCGAGTTGAGGCGGAAATACGGCCTGGATGAGGAAGGCATTGCCCGGGCAATTAGAGAAATGCTTGCCTGAAAAGCCGCGTAAAAATCCCCTATGCTTCATCCAGTATTTCGTCCTTCGGCGTTGCGGCGTAATGCCGAATACGTCCCACTTTTCAAGCCCCGCATTCTCTGGAAACTTTTATGCAGTGATCAATTAGGTGTATAAAGCAGGCAATACATAGGGTGGATGAAGCGAAGCGCATCCACCAAATGCTTGAATAATGGTGGAACCGCTGTGCTTGTTCCATCCTGCAAAATAGATACCATGAAAAAAAATCGTTTAGACAAAGAGCTCGTTTTGCGTGGCCTTGCTCCTACTTTGGAAAAGGCCCGCGCTCTCATTATGGCCAAAGCAGTAAGGGTGGATGATTCCTATCCGGATAAAGCAGATTTTCCGGTTAGAGAAGAAGCTCAGATCCGTCTAAAGAATGATGATAACCCGTATGTGAGCCGCGGCGGCTTAAAGCTGAAAGGTGCGCTGACTGAATTCCACCTGGATGTTAAGGATCGGACAGCTTTTGACGTCGGCGCTTCTACAGGCGGATTCACTGATTGTCTTTTACAGGCGGGGGTTCGCAAAGTTTATGCACTGGATGTCGGCTACGGGCAACTGGCCTGGAAGCTGCGCGCTGATCCGCGGGTGGTGGTTATCGAGCGTACAAATGTCCGTTATTATGAAGGGGCGGATTTTGACGAGTTGCCGGATATCGCCACAATTGATGCTTCCTTCATTTCCTTAAAAAGCGTTCTGCCGGCGGTTGTAAGACTCCTGGCTCCCGATGCAATTATTCTGGCCTTAATTAAACCGCAGTTTGAAGCCTCCAGGGAAGAAGTGAGTAAACACGGCATTGTTAAAGATCAGCAGGTGCGCAAGCGCGTGGTCAATGAAATCGTTAATTTCAGCAAGTCATTGGGTTTGCAAGTAATGGGAACTTGTGCTTCACCTATCCTGGGGCCTGCCGGCAATCAGGAATTTTTTATCTTCGCTGGAAAGAATAAATCAGATGGAAGTTAAACTTGCCCGGACTGCCGGATTTTGTATGGGAGTCCGTCGAGCTGTGGATATTGTTCTGGAAATGGCCCAGCATGAAACCGGCCGCCGTATTTATACGTATGGGCCGTTAATCCATAGCCCGCAAACCATTGAACTGCTGAAAAGCCGTGGAATAACGCCGGTCAAAAGCATAGAAGAAATAAGTGATTGTAAAAATTCCGTTCTCGTTATCCGGGCGCACGGCATTTCGCCGCAGGAAAGAAAAAAAATCAAAGCCAGCGGAATAAAAATTGTCGACGCAACCTGCCCGAAAGTCGGATATGTACAGGCAATCATTAAAAAACACGCCGCTCTCAATTATACCGTCATTATTGTCGGCGATAAAGAACATCCGGAGGTCAACGGCCTTTTGGGATGCACCGATGGCCGCGGCATAACAGTAGCAACCATCGATGAAGTTAAAAAATTGCCTCATCTGGATAAGGTTTGTGTTGTTGCCCAGACTACACAGAACCTGGACGACTACAATAAAATAGTTGAACAAATAACCGGACGGTTTCCCGATACTATTGTCTTTAATACAATTTGCTCTTCCACTGAACAGCGACAGGCGGAGATAATTGCTCTTTCCGAAGAAATGGATGCCATGTTCATTGTCGGCGGGAAAAACAGTGCCAATACCAGAAGGCTGGCCGATCTTGCCGAAAAACAGCAAACACCTGCTTTCCATATTGAAACAGCCGAAGAATTAAATGACATTAACCTTGATTTATATAATCGCGTCGGTGTTTCAGCCGGGGCATCGACTCCGAATTGGATAATCGATAATGTTATGGACAAAATTGCGGAAATCAAAAGCCGCAAATTAAAAAAAGTAGGCTTCTTTTTCAATTCCTGGCTCTGGATGATAAAAACGGATATTTATTCGGCGATTGGCGCGGGCTGCCTAAGCCTGGCTTGTATGCAGCTGCAGAAAATTCAAATTGACATATTGCATCCGGCCCTGGCCTCTTTTTTTGTTTATTCAATGCATATCATAAACAGATTAATCAGCCGGACTCCCGGTGGATTCCTGGGTTCATTCCGCGAAGAAACTTACTTAAAACATGAAAAAACTTATCTTTTCGCAGCAATTGTATCACTTGCAGCAGCTCTTCTTTTAGCTTTGAAGGATGGACTGATTTCATTCGGTGTTTTGTCTGTTATTTCACTGACCGGCGTTCTTTACAGTTTGAAAATACTGCCGCAAAGCTGGCGCTTTCAAAGTTTAAAAGCTTTGCCGGGATCGAAAAATATATTTACCGCTACAGCCTGGGGAATAGCGACCGCCGTTTTGCCGGCAATCAGTGGGGGATTTGCTTTTAGCGCCGCGCTGGTGGTCGCCTTTATTTTTACTTTCGGGATCGTTTTTATCCGGTCGGCAATGTCCGATATTCTGGAAATTCAAAGTGACAAATTAATCGGCAGAGAGACGATTCCCGTGCTGATCGGCAAGGATTACACAAAAAAGGTACTTAAAATTATCTCATTGATAATATTAGTTATTCTTCTTGTTTCTTATCCGGCGGGCTGGACTTCGTCGTTGAGTTTGATCCTGCTTATGTGCATATTATACATATGGATTTGTTTTCAACTTTGTGATAGAAAGTCGGGGTTTTCAGGAGCGCTTATGGAAGGGCTTCTTGAAACAAGTTATGTAATTGCCGGATTGAGTGTTTTCCTGTGGTTTGTTCTCTAACAGGCTGTTGAAAAAGACCTCATCGCAACGTTGTGCTGCAAACCTAATCGCTCAACGTATTTCTATATACGCTTCGCGATTCGGTTTTTGCGATGCCTCGCATCTGAACCTTTTTGAACAGCCTGCAAAAGAGGATCATTTTTCAAGGAAAAGTGTTTAAAATGATGATAAAAAAATCATTCCCGATATTTTCTCTGCTTTTATTAATGATGCCTTTAGCAGCCTGCGGAGGCTTGCGCTTTTCTCAGTCGGCTCCCGAAGCTAAAGATTTTCATCCTCAGACGATAGTTATCTTCCCGGTGGAAATAGGGGGAAACAACGAGGAAGCCAGAGGCTCGGTTGAACAGATTATGCCGGGAGTACTGTCGGAAAAAAAGTGGTTCAATGATATAATTGATACAAAGAGTTTAAGACGCCAACTTTCGGCTAATAAAGAATTGAACGATGCTATGACTAATTACGTTTCCAAGCTGCGGGCGCTTAATTTTTCCGATCCCGATCTGAGCAAAAAAATCGGCGAAATTATTAAAGCTGACGCCTTCCTGCTGGTCTCCGTTGATATCTGGAATTACACTGTAGAGAAGGAAGATAAGTTCGCCAAGGTTAGTCTGGCAATGAAATTATATGATGCGTCAACCGGCAGGGAAATGTGGAAAGCGCGTCATCAAATAGATGATGAATATATCGTGATGAAACCGGAGTTGGCAAAGGTTGCCCGAAATGTGGCTCGCGCGATGATTGATTATATGCCTCATTAATTAGATCAGTTATTTAATTGAAGAAGGAGAAAAATCATGAAAGAAAAAGTACAAAAAGCGATAGATGCCGTACGTCCCGGTCTTCAGGCTGACGGCGGTGATGTGGAACTTATTGACGTCAGTGAAGATGGCGTAGTGAAAGTTAAATTAACCGGAGCCTGCAGTGGATGCCCGATGGCTCAGATGACATTAAAAATGGGCATAGAGAAGTTCTTAAAAAAGGAAGTACCGGAAGTCAAGGAAGTTCGTTCAGTTTAAACACTGCTGTCTGTGTATCCGGGCGGAATTACAATGTAAAAAGGAGATTGAAGTAAAATGGCATATGTAATTACTGATGAATGCATTGCTTGCGGCTCATGTGAAGATGAGTGCCCCGTAGAAGCAATTGCTGAAGGCGATGACAAATATGTAATTGATGCGAAAATTTGCACTGATTGCGGAGCATGTGCGGAGCAATGCCCGGTGGAAGCGATTATCCCCGGAGAAGATAAATAATTAATGTGTAAGCGGCGGATAAATCCACCGGATGCATTCCGGTGGATTTACCAAAAGTTTTTCCTCTACAAACCGTCCCTGCAAACTACAGCTTAAAATTTCATTTAACAAACTAGTCCCGGATATTTTTAGTCTTGCGACCTGATTTTTCCCCGTGGCAGGCAAGAGGTTGAATAAATGAACAAATTAATTACCTTTGAAGGTATTGAAGGTTCCGGAAAGTCGACTCAGATCAGATTGGTTGCCCGGTTTTTAATGGAAAAGAATATCCAGTTTTTAATTACTCAGGAACCGACAGGGACCGCTATCGGCCGGAAAATCGGCGAAATTCTTTTTGATCGTAAGCATTATCATATGTGTGCGGAAGCAGAGCTTTTTTTGTTTTGCGCCGCACGGGCGCAACACGTCCGGGAAGTAATTTTACCTGCAATCGATCAAAACAAAGTTGTTTTATGTGATCGCTTTTCAGACGCTACATATGCCTATCAAGGTGCGGCGCGCGGTCTTGATCCGGAATTTATTAAGCAAATCAATGATTATTCAGCCCTGGGGATAAAACCGGATTTAACATTACTGTTTGATCTACCAGTGGAGGCGGGGCTTTCCAGAGCATCGTACCGGGATAATCAGTTGCCGGATTCATCATCATCCGACCGGTTTGAAAGGGAAAGCCTTAATTTTCATAACAAGGTTCGCAAAGGTTATTTGGATATTTTAAAAAATGAGCCGGCTCGTTTCCGCCTGATTGATGCAACGCGCGCTATAGAAACAATCAGTGAGGAGGTCATCCGGCATATTATGGAATTTATCGGGCAGCACAGTTAATTATGTCTTTTCACGATATTTACGGCCATGAACGGCAGACGGCGATTCTTAAAAAGACAATGGCTCAAAAAAGAGTCGGGCATGCCTACCTTTTTTCCGGGATCAACGCCATCGGCAAAAGAACTTTGGCCGGTGAGTTTGCCAAGGCGCTTAACTGCGAAAAGGCGGATACTTTGCAGGATTCCTGCGGTCAATGTCCTTCATGCATGAAGATACAGCATGCCAGCCATGCGGATCTGATTTTTGTTAAGGCTGAGGGTCAGTTTATTCGTATTGATGCTGTTCGCGAAATTCAGGAGCGAATGAAATTCAGACCTCTTGAAGGCAGATGGCGAACGGTAATCATTGACGAAGCCGATAAAATGAATGATCATGCAGCCAACGCTTTGTTGAAAACGCTCGAAGAGCCGTCGGCTTCCAATATATTAATGCTGATCAGTTCCAGGCCTTACAGCATGCTCGCGACGATCATTTCCCGCTGCCGGCATATGCGTTTCAATCCCCTGCCGGTAACCGCCGTTGCGCGGTATCTTATAGAACAAAAAGGAATGGATCAGCAAAAATCCGCAATGCTTGCGGGACTTTCCGGCGGCTCGATCGGCCGTGCCCTGGAACTGGATGCAGAAGATATATCCGCCTTGCGCGTGGAAATTATGCAACTGCTCCTGAATGCTAAAAAGGAAGATCCCATCAGTTTATTGAATCTGGCCTCCAATTTGGGGCAGGACAAGAAGAAAATCAAGCAGGGGCTTGATATTATCAGTTCCTGTTTCCGCGATGCTCTTATTTTTAAGGAGACCCGAAGAAATGAAATGCTGATCAACGCCGATAAATCTTCTTTCATTAATGTATTGGCCGGAAATTTATCGGGCAGCCAAATTCTTCAAAATATTTCTCTCATCTCCAAGGCATGGGAAACAATAGAACAGAATGTCAACAAAACATTGACTTTGGAAACAATGGCATTTAAACTCAATTTTTGATTCAAATAGAGACTTTATGAGATAATTTAAGGTGAAATCATAGTGTTAACAAATATTATCGGTGTCAAATTTAAAAAGGAAGGCAGAATCTACAATTTCAACGCCGGTGAACTTATTCTGCATAAAAATGATCAGGTTATAGTCGATACGGAAAATGGCCTGTCTCTTGGTATTATCGTTACGGATGTAAAAAGGTGTGAGGCGGAAGCACTGCCGCCCAATCTTAAATCGGTTGTCCGTATAGTTTCAGCCGATGATTTACGAATTAAAGAAGATAATAAAAGACTTGAAGAAGAAGCCAAAAAGTTCTGCCAGGGGAAGATCAGAGATAGACAACTGGCAATGAAATTAATCACTGTGGATTATCTTTTTGACCGCAGTAAAATTATATTTTATTTTACAGCCGATACCAGAATTGATTTCCGGGATTTGGTCAAAGATCTTGTGCAGAGATTTAAAACCCGTATAGAACTGAAACAGATTGGAGCGCGTCAGGAGTCAAGCATTGTCAAGGGCATGGCTATTTGCGGCCGGCCTATCTGCTGTGCGGGAGTTTTGCAGAATCTGGAACGCGTGACCGTAAAAATGGCCAAGGAGCAAAGTATGTCGCTTAATCCGGAAAAAATATCCGGTTTATGCGGCCGTTTAATGTGTTGCCTTGCCTTTGAGCGCGAAGGTTATACAGGCGTTAAAAAATGTGCGAACATTGCCAAATCAAACGATAATACTTCTTCACCGGAGAGTAAGAAAATAACTTCCCCGGGGAAAGATAAAGAGGGCGAATCCGATTCCTCCCAGCAAGTTAATGAAAAGTGAGCTTTACGAAATCGTCCAAATTGAGAGAAAGGTTGTTTTTTTAATATGTCTGAAACTTTTTATATTACAACACCGATTTATTACGTCAATGCATCGCCGCATATCGGCCATGCCTATACAACGATTGTTGCCGACGTACTGGCCAGATACCATCGTATGGCCGGTGTGGAAACTTTTTTTGTTACAGGTACCGATGAGCACGGCGACAAGATAGCCGAGGCAGCGCAAAAAGCCGGGATAACGCCTAAAGAATATGCCGACCGCATCAGTGCCCAGTTTCGCAGCCTCTGGCCCGAACTCTCCATAAGCAACGATTATTTCATTAGAACAACTGATAAGAACCATATCGAAACCGTGCGCTATATTTTGGAGAAGGTTCATGCGGCGGGTGATATATATTTTGGCCAGTATGAAGGATACTATTGCGTCGGCTGTGAACGTTTCTACATGGAAAAGGAACTGGTTGATGGAAAATGTCCGGATCATCAAACCACACCCGAGCACCGGAAAGAAAGCAATTATTTTTTCCGCATGGGCAAATACCAGAACTGGCTGATTGATTACATCAAGGAACATCCCGATTTCATTCGCCCGGAACGGTACAGGAACGAAGTCCTGGCCTTTTTGCGCGAGCCGCTGGAAGATCTCTGCATATCGCGTCCCAAAACCAGGTTGGAATGGGGTATTACCTTACCCTTCGATGAAAACTATGTGACTTATGTCTGGTTTGACGCTCTGATTAATTATGTTACGGCCATTGACTATCCTGACGGTGAAAAATTTAAAAAATTCTGGCCTAATGCCCAGCATCTCATCGCCAAAGATATTTTAAAACCGCATGGCATTTACTGGCCGACTATGCTTAAGGCCGCAGGTATTGAGCCCTACCGGCACCTGAATGTTCACGGCTACTGGAATTCCGATCAGAGCAAAATGTCTAAAAGCCTGGGCAATGTTGTCCGGCCTTTAGACCTGAAGGACAAATACGGACTCGATGCTTTCCGCTATTTCCTGCTGAGAGATATGGTTTTCGGACTGGATTCCAATTTTTCCGAAGAAGCTTTTGTCCAGCGGTTGAATTCCGATCTGGCCAATGATTTGGGAAATCTGGTCAGCCGTTCTCTGACCATGGCCATCAAGTACTGTGACGGCAAAGTTCCGGTGATGGAAAAGGAACTGTATGATAATCTTCTGCTCGATGCAGCCGGGCGGACTGTGGAAGAAGTGAAAAATTGCATGGGCGAGATGGCTCTGCATAAGGCATTGATGGCGATTTGGGAATTCATTAATATTACCAATAAATACATTGTGGAGAAAGAGCCCTGGACTCTTGGTAAAGATCCGGCTTCCAAAGATAAATTGATCGCCATTATGTACAACCTGCTGGCGGCATTGAGGGCTGTTGCAATTCTTATTTCTCCGTTCATGCCGCAGACCGCGCAGAAAATATTGCGGCAAATCGGGGCCGGTGACGAGGAAAAACTGGATCTGGACAGTTTGCTTAAATGGGAAACAATGCACGCGGGAAATCCCTTAATTAGAGAAGGATCATTATTTCCACGCGTTGAGAAAGGAAAAGAAATGACTTCAACTGTTGAAACAAAGACCGTAGTCGATTTGAAACCGGAAATTGATTACGAGGATTTTACTAAAGTGGATTTACGCGTCGCCAAGATTCTGGAAGCGCAGATGGTTCCTAAATCCAACAAGCTTGTACAATTGAAGGTGGATATCGGCGAAGAGCGGACGGTTGTTGCGGGTATCGGCAAAGAATACAAACCGGAAGAATTAGTGGGCAAAAAAATAGTAATTGTGGCTAACCTGAAACCGGTAAAACTAATGGGCGTGGAATCACGCGGCATGCTTTTGGCCACCGATACCGCGGAAGGTCTTACTACTTTGGCATTCGACCGTGAACCAAAAACGGGGGCGAAGATCCGCTAGCTTCAAAGATAATATTTTTTGTTTATTTGGGCCATGCAAATATAGGGGCGAATACTTGGATTCGCCCCTATGAATCCATCAATATTAGTCTTTTAAGAGTTTCTCAAAGGCAGCGGGATCGAAACCATCAATTGCCTGCCCTTTTACATAAAAGAACGGTGTTGATCTGATACCGATTTGGGCCGCCAATTTTTTATGTGCTTTCAGAATTTCTTCGACTTTTGCATCCTCACAGGTATTTAATTGCGCATTATTATCGAATTTCCCTGACATCACTTCTTCGTAAGTTTTTAATCTATCCGAGGAACATAATATATGCTGAATCTTTTTCTCAGAAAGCTGCGATAGCGGATAAAAGAAAATGTACATGGTTACATCATTGCGGCGGGAAAAGAATTGATAAGACTGGCGGCAATAATGGCAGTCCGGATCCAGAAATTCGACAATAACATTCTTTCCGCTGCCGATTTTCAATGCCGCACTATCCAACGGAATTTTCGCCATTTTGGGCGCCATTCTCTTTAAATAACTTTCCCTGGTCAGGCTGACTCCATCTTTAGAGACTATTTGACCGTATATTAAAACATTTGCATCAGGTGAATAATAATAAAGCTGGTTGCCGGTATATACTTCGTAAAGTCCCTTAATTTGAGTCGGATTGATACTTTCATAAGCTCTGTCGGGGAAACTTTGCTTAAATTTGTTTTCGACGGATGGACTTTTCGCCATGCTGCAGCCAGGCATGGTTAAAAGCAGAAATAATACAAAAAACCATAATCGTTTCACTTAACATCCTCCTATTATAAAATAAATAATTGATATAACGGCTCGATAACCGCAACCACGCGCCCGCATTTTCTATTTCTTGTGAATAAGCCGGCCCTTTTCAACTCCCTTTCCGGGAAGATAACAATATTCCTGATACATTTCCGATCCGATTTGTTCCTGCCAGGTAATTCTAATCAGGCCGGAAATCCGTTGTAAAGCCCCCAAATCCTGGGGAAATGATTTTGGGTCAATGTCGTATCTGTTTTTGTAATAAGTCACTTGATACCTGCCCGCCGATACGGTTTCCTGTTGAAAAATATAAAATACTATAGTCAGTGCTAAAACTGCTGCTATTATAAGTCCGATTGTAATTTTTTTCATTTTTTTTCTTCCTTTATATCTTTACTATTGTTTATGAAAAAATCCATGCCAATTAATAAAAATATAAGCTTCCTGTTCGGTCCGCATAAGTAGCTTTAACTTATATCATAAAATCTTATATTTTCCATCGGGAAGGACTCTCTGTACTTAGCTAAAATCCTCCCATTTCCAAATCAAGCGCTACTTTTGTTGGTCCTGCGACAGGCTCAGGACAGGCTTATAATTGATTCCAGTCATGGTGAGCTTGTCGAACCACGCCTCGTCGCCTCCTCTTAGCCGCCGGGAAATGGGATAGTCATTAACAATACTGCTTGACGCTCTTCCACAATTTTCCTATTCTTAATAAAATATCTTTATTTGAGTAAGTAAATGATCGAGAATTTACTGGGAAATCTACATTTATATTTACAGGGATCTATCCCTCTGGCATTTGCTGCTGCTTATATCGGCGGTGTCTTATGCGGATTTACTCCCTGCATGTATCCTTTGATTCCCGTTACTGTCGGATTTATCGGGGCGCATGGATCATCCTCGAAGCTGCGCGGTTTTCTTCTTTCCTTATATTATGTTTCGGGCCTTGCTTTAACTTATTCGTTGATGGGAGCTTTGGCTGTTTTAACCGGCCGGCTGTTTGGTCAGATGCAGACAACACCCGTGACCTATTTTATTATGGCTAATCTGTGTATTATTATGGGCCTGGCGATGATGGATGTATTTACTATTTCGTTGCCGGTACCGCAAAAGATTCTGCAACTGACCGGCGGCAGCAGGAAAAAAAGATTTCTAAGCACTTTTTTATTCGGCGCCGCATCCGGCCTGATTGTCGGACCCTGCACCGCCCCGGTATTGGCGGTATTGCTGGGGTTTGTAGCCTTGGGCACCAATCTGGTTCTGGGTGTAAGTTTGCTTTTTGTCTTTGCCTTAGGTATGGGCACGCTGCTGATTATCGCCGGGACTTTTGCGGGTTTTATCGCCGCACTGCCCCGTTCGGGAATCTGGATGACCAAAATTAATTATCTTTTCGGCTGGATATTGATCGGTGCCGGCGAATATTTTTTATATACGGCAGGAACGCTTTCCATTTAGTAAAGCAATGCCGTGACCTCCTTGCCGGAATGAAAAATACTTCCTTTCCGGTTCGGAAAGTTTATCAGTTTTTGTCCTTCGAGATTCCGAAGGGAACTATTGAGGAGATTTGATATTATGAAAAAAAGGAATATAATTTTATTATTAATCTTGTTTATATGTCTTCCGGCAAATTTTTCGCAGGGGCAGCAATTCATTCCGAATGCTCCCTTTAAGGCAGTTAATTCAAAAGCCCCTGATTTTTCACTGAAAGACCTGCAGGGCAATGTTTTTAAATTAAGCAATTATCAGGGAAAGCCTGTGTTGATTTTTTTTGGTACCACCTGGTGCCCTTCCTGCCGCAGCGAGCTGCATGTATATAAAGAAATCTATGATACTTACTCTAAACGCGGGATGGAAGTTGCCTATATCAACATCATGGAACCGCGGGCAAAAGTTCTTAAATTTGCCAGGGCCAATGCTCTTCCCTTTAAAGTTATCCTGGACGAAAAAGGCGATGTCGCCGAGAGCTATTCAGTAATTGGTGTTCCGACATTAGTTTTAATCGGCAAGGAAAGGAAGATTATCAAGATCGCTCATTCTGCTGCAGACTTACCTTTGCAAAAACTTTTCCCTGCCAAGTAAAGAATAAATAACGATTTTTTCATTTAGCAAATCCAGACAATTTTTTAAAAATTGGGAAAGGATTTATTATGGCAAAAAATAACTGGTTGCGAAGATTCGCAAGATCACGAAAAGACCGCTGGATAGGCGGTGTATGCGGTGGCCTGGGTGAACATACACCTGTTCCCTCCTGGACATGGCGGCTGATATTTGCATTAGCATTCTTTATCTGGGGAGCGGGTTTGATCTTATACATTCTTCTTTGGATATTCGCCCCGGAAGAAAAAAATGACGAAGAAGTTCAATGAAAACATTGCTCTGTGATGTGAAGTATGTGAGTTGAACCGAAAAGAGTAAGTCTTTGTTTCACCGGACTATTATTAATCTTCGTAAGGAGTGATGAATTTCAGCCGCTCGAAATATCCTCTTTAATGACGCAAGTTAAATTCTCGATAATATTGAAGTCGATAAAAGCAAAATTCCCCGTGTTTTCCTGAACTATTGGTGATAGGGTACAACTCGTTTATTGTGCTTGTTGATCTTGGGCGGACAAGCAGGTTCGCTCGGGCGAACACGCAGGTTTGATAGCGCGAACGCATAGGTTCGAAAGGGCAAACACACAGGTTTGCCCCACATTATTATCGTTTTCGGCAAGCCGATATGATAAAAGCTGAAAATTAAAGTTGCAGACCAGGCACCGTATAGAAAGGATAAACAATGAAACTTAAAAATGATATTTATGTTTATGAGTGGACAAACTACTTCGATAATAATTGTAACAGCTTTTACATCGGCGGCGGGGTAAATGCTTTGATAGATCCGGGGCTCAGCCGGTATGTGCCCCACTTGCTGGAACAGATGGCGGCGGACGGAATTAAAAAAGAAAATATACGTTACGTAATCAACACCCATTCACATCCCGACCATTTACAGGGTTCCGAACTTTTCAATCCCGAAGAGGTCAAGATTGGCCTGCACCCGAAAGAACAGCAATTTTTAGAAGGTGAAGGCGGTGACTTGTATGGTCTTTTTGGAATTATGGCTCCTGAATTGAAAATTAATCTTTCACTTCAGGAAGGTGAAATTATTCTGGGGGACCAAAAATTTGTCAGCATCCTTGCTCCCGGCCATTCTCCCGGCTCTATCGGGCTTTACTGGCCTGATCAAAAAGCCTTGTTCTCCGGCGATGTTATATTCGATCAGAATGTCGGCCGCACCGATTTTCCCGGCGGCAACAGCATTTTATTGAAAAAAAGTATTCTGGCCTTTTCCGAGCTGGATTGCGAGTTGCTTTTTCCGGGACACATGGGTATTGTTTCCGGCAAGGAAAAAGTCCGGAAAAATTTTAAAATGGTCATTCAGGGAATTTTCCCCTTTCTCTAGAGACTGTATCACAATAACAGGATTGTCCTTCCGAGCGGAAGCAATGGATCTTAATATCTGGAATTTATCCGATTTTTCAATATTTTCCCGCGGAATTTATCCTGAGTGAATCCGAAGGACATATTTAAAATGCTGCAAGTGTAAATTTTGCAGCGTTATAAAACAAACGGGCCTTTTCAATAGATTATTTAATCAGCGCGGCGGCTGGAGGTTTAAGTAATGGCAAATGAAGGAAACAAAGTTATTTACTCCATGATCGGAGTAAGTAAAATCTACGACAAAAAACCGGTGCTCAAAGACATATATTTATCCTACTTCTATGGGGCCAAAATCGGTGTGCTGGGTTTAAATGGATCGGGCAAAAGCACTCTTCTCAAAATACTGGCCGGCGTGGATAAGGATTTTTTGGGCAAGACCATTCTTTCCGCAGGTTTTACTGTAGGATACCTGGAACAGGAACCCCAGCTTGATGAAAATAAAACTGTCAAACAAATTGTTGAGGAAGGCGTACAAAGCACGGTCGATCTTATTAACGAATATAATAAAATCAACGAGCAATTTTCCGAGCCGATGTCCGATGATGAAATGGCCGCATTATGCGACCGGCAGGCCGCCGTACAGGAGAAGCTCGATGCACTTGATGCCTGGGATCTCGATTCCCGGCTGGAAATGGCCATGGATGCACTGCGTTGCCCGCCGGGTGATACACCGATTAAAGTCCTTTCCGGCGGTGAAAAGCGGCGTGTCGCCCTTTGCCGTCTGCTTCTCCAAAACCCTGACATTCTGCTGCTTGACGAGCCGACCAACCACCTGGATGCGGAATCCGTCGCCTGGCTGGAACATCATCTGCAAAAATATGCCGGCACTG
The DNA here is from genome assembly GCA_964632255.1 of uncultured Smithella sp. Lineage (GTDB taxonomy): Bacteria > Desulfobacterota > Syntrophia > Syntrophales > Smithellaceae > MVRV01. The sequence continues at coordinate 33,784 of CAZWCA010000031.1, forward strand.
TTATCGCCGTAACCCATGACCGCTATTTTCTCGATAACGTCGCGGGCTGGATTTTGGAACTCGACCGCGGCCAGGGCATTCCGTGGCAGGGCAACTACTCATCCTGGCTGGAACAAAAACAAAACAGATTGAAGAACGAAGAAAAAGCGGAAGGACAAAGAATTAAAACTCTGGAACGCGAACTGGAATGGATCAGAATGTCGCCCAAGGGCCGTCACGCCAAGTCCAAGGCCCGCATTAACGCCTACGAGGAACTTTTGGGGCAAAATCAGGAAAAGGAATCGGGAACCCGGGAAATCTTCATTGCCCCCGGTCCGCGTCTCGGTGATCTGGTCATTGAAGCGCAAAATGTGTCCAAGGGCTTTGGCGACAAATTGTTGATGGAAGACATGTCCTTCTCGTTGCCGCCCGGCGGCATCATCGGCGTTATCGGTCCCAACGGCGCCGGCAAGAGCACGCTTTTCAAAATGATTACCGACCAGGAAAAACCGGATTCCGGCACCTTCCGTATCGGCGATACCGTGAAGCTGGCTTACGTTGATCAAAGCCGCGATGCCCTTGATCCTGATAAAACCATCTGGGAAATGATTTCCGACGGACAGGAAACCATTGCCATTGGCGCAAGAGAGATAAATTCCCGCGCTTATGTTTCCCGCTTTAATTTTTCAGGCACCGATCAGCAAAAAAAAGTCGGCACGCTTTCCGGTGGTGAACGCAACCGCGTGCATCTGGCCAGAATGTTGAAGGAAGGCGGCAATGTCATTCTGCTTGACGAACCGACCAATGATCTGGATGTCAATACGCTGCGTGCACTGGAAGACGCACTGGAGAATTTTGCCGGTTGCGCTGTGGTCATCAGCCATGACCGCTGGTTCTTAGATAGAATCTGCACGCACATCCTGGCCTTTGAAGGAGAAAGTAAAACACTCTGGTTTGACGGCAACTATTCAGAATACGAAGCAGACCGCAAGCAAA
>CAZWCA010000032.1:0-34609 GCA_964632255.1 uncultured Smithella sp.
TTAATCCTAGTCAGAAAGATTTCTCTTTCTTAATTTCGCGTGATTTTCAAAAAAAATAATAAATTGTAGGACCCACAAATCATTTATTTCCCACTATTCAATTTCCAAAGAGCCATCTTGAAACGAGTCAAATTATTTAATTCAATTTCACTTGTTTGTCAAGAATTATTTTTAAAAATTCAAAGAAACTTTATGTTCTACAAGCAATTTATTTGAGCTTCCGATAACTACGATTTACATCTATCGGTGAACCTGTTGAAAACTTCAACTTAACTGAAAGAGCTTCTTTGTGAACAGGAGATGGCTTCTACTCTCTCTTTGCTTTTGTGTCAAGAAAAAATTATCACAATTTTTATTTTATTTAAAAGTTAATATTTAACCTTGAAATTACAAATAGATACACCAAAAATATTTTTTATGATTTTTAATTAAAAACTATTTTTTACCCTCGGCTTAATTAATTTCCGTCCGGGACAGTGCTCTTTTCGACTCTACCGCGTCGGTCTATAGCATCGCTTGGGCAACGTGCATAAATCGATATTTAATTTCAGGCATGGCCTATTAACAAAACAAAGCATCAATCAAAAAAACATAATTAAATCATAGACTTTTTTTTGATAATGATTTAAGGGCCATGGAATATCCAGCCGCTTTATGCATCTCGATGGATTTCCGAGAAAAATCGTAATCTCTAGGCTGCTGTTTTTTTTTATCATAATAGACAATACGAGTAATGTCCAGAGGAGATTTTGCACCCATAATTTGAATATAATGAGGCTTTTGTTTGAATTCTCCTGCTGTCAAAGGATCTGCCGAATTTACTATTTCATCAACCAAGTTATGAAAATCGTGGATAAGGTCACGTGTGCGCACATCCCGGCGAATTCGCTCGGTGTATGCAATTTCATCACGCCTGGCCACTACTCCCAATATGTTATCAGGTAAAGGCCTGTCATGTGGATAAAGGTCAATAATATAAATTCGTTTAGGAGAAGAGCCGTAAAGCTCCATAACTTGTTCCAATGGTGAATTACTCACAATTCCTCCATCCCAGTAGGGCTTGCCATTGATTATTGTCCAGGAAAATCCCGGTGGAAGGCTGCCGCTGGCCAGAATATGATCAGCCGTTAAATCATCAAATCGACTGTCAAAAGTAACAAGTTCCGATGTCTCTACATTGACTGCATTTATCATAAGACGTACCCGGCTGGTTTTCAATTTGGAAAAGTCGACATATTTTTGCAAAAGATTTTTTACAGGTGTAAGATCATAAAAACTTGTCCATTTAAAAGGTAACATTTCAGGCCTCATTGTCGAAGGAAGCCAGCGCGGGCGGAAAAAGTTAGGCAGGCCAAAAATAAAACTTTGTAAAATAATCAGCATTCTTCGCAAATGTTCATAAGGCACCATTGGCAGATCTACTGTCAAATCATTCCAGAATGCCTCCAAAGCGGCAGCGGCACGGTCGGGGTTAGCGGCCATAATAGCCGCATTAAAAGCGCCGATAGATACTCCGGCAACGATATCGGGAAATATCCCCTTTTCTTCCATTGCTTTGATTGCTCCGCATTCGAAAGCCCCCATGGCCCCGCCACCCTGCAAAATAAAAACGGACTGAGTAGCTATTTTTCGCAATGAAAAATTTGCATCGGATAATTTATCTTTTATCGTACTAATATCGATTTTATTTACTATCAGAGATTCAGTTGCCTTTGTTTCCTCAGGGGGTCGATTCATTGTGAAGAGTGCCTGAGGAATTTTATCTTTGAGATAAAATACGGCAAAAGATTTATCTTTCATTGCCCCCCTTTGAATTCTTTCATTGACACCTTCCAGGTTGCCGAAAAATTCAAACGTTAAATCAAATACATTTGAAAAGAAATATGAACATTCGTTATAAGGGAGGTGCTGTCCCAGCATATTCCGGGCAGCCAATCTTCCATGTTTGATGGCGTTATCCCAATGCTCCAGCCGTCTTTGCATCTTAAATACAGGGTCATAAAAATTAGCAATATCGCCGGCAGCAAAGATATTTGATTTGTTGGTCTGCAGGTATTTATCGACACATATACCATCGGCCGTCCCAATACCGCTTCCTTTCAGGAAGTCTACATCCGGGGTAACGCCGATGCCGAGCGCCACGAAATCGCAGTTAATTTTTTTTCCGGATTTTGTTAATATTCCATCTACATGGCCATCGCCTGTAAATTTTTCTACCGTATCTTCGAAAAATATTTCTACACCTTTTTGTTTATAATAGTGATGTAAATAATCTGAAATCTCAGGCGTTTTTAAAAAACTGAGTAAGGCGTTAACGGCAACGATTAATTTGACCTTGATACCCATTTGAGTGAAAGATGAAGCCAGTTCCAACCCGATGAAATTACCCCCGACTACAACAACTTGCTTAGCTTTTTTCATGGATTTTATTATGGCAATTGAGTCAGCTAATGTTCGAAGATAAAATATTCCCGGAAGCTCTGAGCCCGGAATATCTAGATGTTTGGGACGAACACCTGTAGCAATTAGAAGTTTACCATATTGGATTTCATTACCATTATTTGTAATAACAATTTGCTTCGAGGCATCGATAGACCTAACCTTTGTTTTTAGCATTATTTCGATTTGCTGTAATTTATAATTACTTTCTTCAAAAATATATACCTGCTCCGGTTTTTGCCTGCCCAATAAAAGCTGTTTGGACAAGGGAGGCCGTTTGTAAGGCAATTCCCCATCTTCACTAATCATCACAATTGATCCTTGTGCGCCTTCATTTCGCAGAGTCTCCGCAGCCGTTGCAGCAGCAGGTCCACCGCCAATCAGCAAAAAATCGGCATATTTTTTCATATTTATTCTCTGATCAGGAATTAGTAATTTTTTAATATTGATATTTAAAATTAATAAAAACAGTTATCAAAAAATACAATGATGGTTATTCTATTAGATTTTCATAGAGAGAAGCTACCCGGTTTTTTTACGTCAACACAGGTAATCTCCGGTTTGTTATTTAAAATTTAGCTTAATGTAAAAAGACAAGGATTTTAAGTTCATGAAAAAAAAGCCTGGTATTGGCTAAGCCAACGCCATGAAATATTGAATATTGTTAAGTCGAGTATCGTCCTAAGCAATTGTTGTAAATGAAGGCAAGGCGCCATCTTTTACGTTCGGGTTGAAGAGGGTTTTCTTTCCAGCCATTGTTTGATTCGGTTGGCATCGCCGATACGGGTCAATTTACCCTGAGAATCGAGCAGAACGATAATTACAGGGCGTCTGGCCACATTAGCTTGCATGATCAAACAGCGGCCCGCCCGATCAGTATAACCGGTTTTGGAGAGGGTTATCTGCCAATATTGATTTGCAGTCAGACGATTGGTATTATGAAATTCAATCATGCGCCAGCCGGAATGAACGACCGTCTTTTTACAGGTTGTGAATTCGCGGATAAGACGATATTGATAGGCGGCGTCGGCTAATCGCGCCAAATCCCGGGCAGAAGAAACGTTGCGTGCGGAAAGGCCGGTGGTATCCTCAAAGCGGGTTTGTGACAGGCCGAGAAATTGAGCTTTGGCGTTCATGGCCGCTACACAGGCACCATAACCACCAGGATAAGTTCGTCCCAAAGCGTGAGCGCAGCGATTATCCGAAGACATCAAGGCAAGAAGCAAAACATCGCTGCGTTTTAGACATGTGCCAATGGGCAACCTGGATCGACTGTGGAGAAGATAGTCTTTGTCTTCCTCCTCTATAGTGAGAAATTCTTCAAGATCCAGATTGGCATCAAGCACGACCATGGCTGTCATAAGTTTGGTAATGGAAGCAATAGGTGCAACAATGGTTGCTCGCTTCTGGATCAGAGTCTCTCCTGTTTGTTGGTCCTCTACCCACACATATGAGGAACGCAAGAAAGGCATTCCCGAAGAAACTCGATATATTTTCTTGGATAAAGAATGTCGATGAGAAGTTCGTTTTATTGACTTTGTTTTTGCATACCCTGTACTTACTGAAAAAGCTATCGGCATTATGACACAAAGAAAAATTGTAATTGTCATGTAATGTTTTTTTAACAACATGATGCTCGCTCCATAGAATTAAAGAATCCATAATATTTTTATAGGGGCCACGCTCTCTTTAATGTAAACCAAGATCAATATTTGATTTCAAATGAACTCAATAAATATTTATCATAGTTTTCTATAATTGAATACTTTTTCAAAGAAATTACTTTGATATTTTACATAAGCAACAGAAGAAATAACTAATTAGCGCTTTTGCGAAGGGCAACGGAATGAGAATCAGCTCGTGACTGCAGTTTAGTATCTTAATCCAAAATTATTTTCTTGAAACCAGCGGGCACAGACAAATCGAAAATTGATGAATTTTTTATTTTTTCAAACTTAATATCAGAATACTTAATTATAATGGATGTTATTCTATCTTTGCTTATGATAATTTTGCCAGCTATAAAACTACCCGGAGCATAATCTGAAAATTCAGCCCTGTAAAGCATTTTTCCATTTTCGTCAAAGTGCTCCAGCTTCTCTAATCGGCCATCAGGGCGTATCCACACTGTTTCGGAAACACCATTTTGACTCTTCATTTTAATTTGCAGATTATTTTTATCCACATGTCTCAAATAATCTACTTTCCCCGTTAAATGAGGAGAGCATGTTAAAACAGCTACAACATCTTCGATATTAAGTTGCCCTGGCAAAAAGCGCGACAAATTACGCCCGGTCGGTTCTCCTTGATAGAATTCACCTTTTGACGGCAATAAAATTTTCATTTCCTGTGGAGTTGCGGCAAGAAAGAAATCAGGAGGTCCGACTGGCGGTATAAGCTCTAAACGTAAATAGGACGGCTTTTTTATAAAAAGAATGGCGCGTGCCGGATAATAACCGCCCGGAGTAACTAATTCAATCTGGGCTTCCCCACTTAATACTTCATTTTCCGGAACAGCATTGGAGAGTGCAAAAAGAGCTTTTTCTGTTGAAGGATAGTCAGGAATAATTGTCTTGCCGGCACATCCTGCAGATGAAATAACAGCAATTATTAAAAAAATAATTTTCCCAAAAAGGCGAGATTGTTTTTGCATTATTAATTTTTTAGTTCATAAATTTATTAATGTTTACCGAATGTATAGTCTCTCACTTTTTTCCAATAAGCTCATCCAGCTTTTTTTGTACTGATATATTTTGGCGACCGATTTTCAGTGCTTTTTCATACATCGACCGCGCTTCCTCCAGCCGATTAAGCTTCATATATACATCACCTAAATGTTCAATAACAGCCACATCATCAGGCAATAATTCCATTGCTTTTTTTAAATTTTCCAATGCACTATCAAATTTACCCTGCTTAAAATACACCCATCCGAGACTATCGATCATATAACCATTGCCCGGTTTAATTTTCAGTGCCTTTTCAATCATTTTTTCAGCTTCATCCAAATTGATGCCGCGATCGGCATAACTATAGCCGATGAAATTAAGTGCTTCGGCATTTTCCGGATCAATTTTTAAAACGGTTTCCATTTCCCTGATGCTTTCATTAAAATTATTCATTTTTTCATGAATAATGCCAAGGTTATAATGTAAATCGACATTCATGGGAGCTTTTTCCAGCCCCTCTGTAAGAACTTTTTCAGCACTAATTAGATCTTTATTTTCTTCGTGAAGATAAGATAAATAAAGATAAAATGGGACCTGATCTTTTTTCTTAATAATGGATTCTTGAAGAACTTTAATGGCTTCAGGTAACTTGTTCTCTTTTTTCAGAATCATGCCGATGTGAATTCTGGCGTTAGTGTACAATTCGGAAGTAAATGATACTTTTCGATATTCATCCAGTGCCGAATTATGGTTCTTTTTTTCCTCGTATGTAGTTGCCAATAAATAACGCGTCCGGTCATCGCTGACATTTTTTTCCAGTACTTTTAAAAATTCATCGATTGCCTGATCAAAATATTTCATCTCGTAATATAAGAGACCAAGAGCAATTCTGACTTCGCTGTTGTCAGGGGTTATTTTCAATAGCTCCTGAAATTCTTTTTTTGCTTCTTCATATTTTTTATCCTTTATAAGGAGATCGCCGATTTTCACTTTTAAATTAATTCGGGCCGGATTGATTTCGATGTAATTGCGATATACTTCTATAGCCTTGTCTATCTTCTTTTGATTCTCATAAAGAGAGGCCAAATCAAATACCGCCGCCTCAAAATAAGGTCTGATGACAATGGCCCTCTGATACATAATGGCAGCATCATCAAAGCGTTTGATTTCTTTCAGCATTTTTCCATAGTAGAATAGCCCCATTACGTTTTCAGGATCAATTTTTAATACTTTTTCAAAGATTTCTCCCGCTTTAATATAGTCCTTTTCTGCTGTATAAATCGCAGCCAAATATAAATTGGCCATTACGTTCTTCGGATCCAGTTCAATTACCGTTTTATATTCTTTGACAGCCTTTTGATTCTCGCGAATATTCAGGTATAAACCTCCCATAAGCAGGTGTAGATCACTATTATCAGGATCGAGGCGAAGGGCCTCCTCACCAAGAGTCAGACCTTTGCTAACATCGCCTCTTTCAGCATAAAGAGAAATAAGTTCCGCTTTCAGATAAACTGAATCGGGATCATCGGTAATCGCCTTTTCCATTTCGGCAACTGCTTCATTTGTTTGCCCATCGAGCCTTAGCAGAACACCCAAAGAATAATGATATGTTGACGAGGCCGAACTTTTGTCCGTATAAATTATGGAGGAACTGAAGCAGCCACTGATTGCCAGGATCGTCATAATCAGCAGCAATATTTGATATTTATATTTTTTTTGCATGGTTGATTAATTATTCTCTTTGAAATTACAATTTTTCAGGAAACAAACGCAATCAGGAAGATCCCAAATATGCTTTATTTTTTACCAACTTAGAAGCAGGAACAATGGAAATGCCGTTTTCTTTCAACATTTTAACTGAATCCCTGACAGCCCTGATCGTTTCCGGATAAGGATGACCTATGATAATAATTGATGAGACATCGCCTGCCCGGGTATCACGCGCGACACCCGCTAATATTTTGTAAATTTCTTTATAATCACGCTTATTATCAAGAAATATCCTGCGGGAAGCCAGCGGCAGACCTGATTTTTCAGAAGCTGCGAGAGCCTTTGAATTTGGTGTAGTTCTTGAGTCGATAAAGAATAATTTTTTTTCCCTTAACCTGTCAAAGATCAATTTCAATTTTTCTTCATCACTCATAAATTTCGAACCCATATGATTATTAACTCCCGAAACATAAGGTACCGAAGCCAGATCTTTGTCTAACTGGAATAAAAGCTCTGTATCGTTCATATCGGTAAAGAGGGCGCCATTCCCCGGCTTTTCCCGGGGGTAGGATAGAGGTTCCATGGGTAGATGCAAAAGTACTTCCCGGTGAGCCTTATGCACTGCCTCTGCAGCCTCACGAGTATGGCGGCAAAGAGGCATAATGGCAAAGGTGATATCCGACTCGATTTCCAAAAGCTCCTTCACCGCTTTTAGATCATTGCCAATATCATCAATAATAATTGCAACCCGGCGCCGAGGCAGCGGAATTTTCTCCGTTTTAGCTGCCGCTACTTTATCTTTCTCCTTTTGCGGCAAGCTTTCAGGAATAGCCGGTGCTTTCTCCAGTGATTTTTCCGACGGTCTTTCTCTTGGGACTTTTGATAATTCAGTTTTAGGTTGTTCAGCCTTTTTCGCTACTTTATGCGGCGGTTTTATTTCTGCCGGATGTTCTTTCCATTGTAAGGTATAGATTATCGCGGCAAGAAAAATAATAATTAGAAATATCAGCAGTCCTTTAAAAAGACGTTTTAATAACTTCATCAGTCAAATATTTTAATAACTTTTAGGACAAATGATCAAGCAGCCAGGTTCTTTCTCATGATATCCCAGCTTTTTAATATATCAATCGCTGTTTTCAACTGATTATCCTTGGACAAATCGGAAGAATCCTTGGCTTCTTTGACTCGTACTTCATTGACTTTACTGCCGTCTTCTTTAGTTGGCCTAATATGGCCTTTAAGATCTTTCTCCCTGATTCTGTCATCCCAGCCGTTCACTGAATCTTCTGAGTATTTTACATATTTGACGACAATGTCCGGTTTGATACCTTCCGCCTGAATAGAACGGCCTTTTGGCGTATAATAACGGGCGGTAGTAAGTTTAAGTGCCGAGCCATTTTCCAGTGGAATTACTGTTTGCACTGACGCTTTACCAAAGGTTTGAACCCCGGCAATTAATGCCCGGCCATTGTCCTGAAGTGCTCCAGCGACAATTTCTGCAGCGCTTGCTGTTCCTTCGTTAACCAAAACAACAATGGGACAGGTTATCTCATTACCGTTGTCCTTCGCGTGAATTTTGGATTCCATATTCTTTGTCCGGCCGCGTGTGGAAACAATAATTCCCGATTTAAGGAACATATCGGATACTTCGATAGCCTGATTCAATAATCCACCGGGATCATTTCTTAAATCTAAAACCAGCCCTTTCAAGGGATGTAATTTACTCGTTATTTCCTTCAGTGCTTTAGACAAATCCTCGGCAGTTCTTTCATGAAAAGAAGCTATCCGGATATACCCGATGTTATCATCAAAAGTCTTAGCCTTGACGCTTTTGACTTGAATGATGGCTCGTGTCAAAATCAGGTCTTTAGGCTTATCTATGTTTTCACGCGTTATGGTAATGGTTACTTTTGAATTTTTGGGACCCCGCATTTTTTGTACGGCTTCCATTATTGTAATGTCTTTGGTTGACTTGCCATCAATCTTTACTATTTGATCACCCGGTTTTAAACCGGCATTAAATGCCGGGGTATCTTCAATAGGTGAAACTATCGTTAAAATATCCTTCACCAAAGTAATTTCTATGCCGATTCCTCCAAACTGTCCCTGTGTTTCCACCTCCAATTCTTTGTACATATCGTTATTCATATAAGTACTGTGAGGATCAAGTGTTTTAATCATGCCGTTGATTGCGCCCTGAATAAGGGTCTGAGATTCAACATCATCAACATAGTTTTTCTTAACCAAATCGAGAATTTCATTAAATGTTTTAATATCTTTATATATCCCTTTTTCCAGGGCAAAAGCCGCTCTATCGGTACAGGGCATCAAAAGGATAAAACTTCCCAAAAGAACAGCCAATAACAGAGGCCACTTACTCGACATTTTTTTCATGACAAACCTCACAATACCGGAGATATAGTTTAACACTTATATCACCTTTCTTATATTTTCCATATATTTTGGAGATATTAAAGACAAAGCGCCGACCAGCGGATTGGATTTTATGATACTTACTCTATTGACCAGGTTGTTTTATCCTTGGAATCTTTTAGTACAATATGCAATTCGGCCAGTTTATTTCTGATCTCATCTGCCTTGGCCCACTCCCGGGCAGCTCTTGCAGTCTGCCTGTCTCGGATTAAGCTCTCGATTTCCTCAGCATTCAGACCTCTTTTACGTAATTCCATTTGTTTGTCAGTTTGAAAGAAAGAATCAGGGTCATCCTGAAGAATACCCAAAACAGCGCCAAAATGATTGAAAGTTTTCTTTGCCTCTTGTAAAATTACTAATTTCTCTTCTGTTATTTTATTTTTTTCCGTCACAAAGTTGTTAACCAGTCTGACGGCATCAAAAACATAACCTAATGCCTGGGCGGTGTTAAAATCATCATCCAATGCCGCATCAAATTTTTCCGTTAATTCATTTAAATTGCCGATGTAATCTTTTTCCCCGGATTGGGATTTTTTGCCGCCCTGCGGCATTTTATCGGCTGGCATTTCCATAACTTCTTTTAATTGCAGCAAGGTTGTATAGCATCTGATCAATCCTGCTCTGGACTCATTCAACGAACTTTCGGAATAATCAACCGGGCTGCGGTAATGACTTTGTAACATGAAAAGACGTAACACTTCGGGGTGATAACTTTTCAAAATTTCACGGATTGGAAAAATATTGCCCAACGATTTGGACATCTTTTCAGAATTAATTTTAACAAAGCCGTTATGCATCCAGTAGTTGGCCGGAGGTTTGCCGCTGGCCGCCTGAGATTGCGCAATTTCATTTTCATGATGGGGAAAAATCAAATCCTCACCACCACCATGAATATCAAATGTTTCACCAAGGTAACGCCGGCTCATTGCTGAACATTCGATGTGCCAGCCGGGCCTGCCTTTACCCCAAGGAGAATCCCAGAAAGGCTCACCTTCCTTGCTTGCCTTCCACAAGGCAAAATCCATTGGATTCTTTTTCTTATCATTAATATCGACACGCGCCCCGGCCTGCATTTCATCCAGATTACGTCCGGAAAGCCTGCCGTATTGGGGAAAGTTGTTTACTGCAAAATACACATCGCCATCGACAGCATATGCATACCCTTTTTCCATCAGAATATTAATAAGAGCAATCATATCAGCCATATGCTCTGTAGCTTTAGGAGTTATGCTGGGAGTTTCGACACTTAACGCCGCCATATCTTCATTATGTAATTCAATGAATCTTTCGGCGATTTCAGAAAAGCTTACTCCCTCTTTTTGAGCCCGGAGAATAATCTTGTCATCGATATCAGTAAAATTCTTAACATAATTTACCTGATACCCGCGTGATCTCAAATGCCTTACTACTACATCAAACACAACGGCGGCACGGGCATGCCCGATATGGCAAACATCATAAGCTGTGATCCCGCAAACATATATTCCTATTTTCCCTTCCTGAATGGGCTGAAAAATTTCCTTCTTCCTTGAAGCTGTATGAAAAATTTTTATAGGCATATTATCGCTTCGCTTTCTTTGGTTAATTCCGTTGTCGCACTGCAGGCATCGTCCGGCACATTATGCCTTCGCTTGAATTAAACAGTTATGGATAAAGAGGCGCCATCTGCAGACCGGCATCTTCTTTATTACCACACATAATATTCATATTCTGTACAGCCTGTCCAGCCGCACCTTTAACCAGATTGTCAATCGCCGAAATGATAATCACTCTCTTAGTTCGTAAATCAATTGTCATGCCGATATCGCAAAAGTTGGAACCGCAGACAGACGAAATATTGGGAAACACGCCGGAAGGGCAAATCCGCACGAATTTTTCATTAGCATAAAAAGACGAATAAAGGGAGTGCAATTCCTGCAAGGTAATATTCTTCTTTAAAGTTGCATAAATTGTACTTAAAATTCCCCGCTTGACAGGAAGCAAATGCGGCGTGAAGGAAATAGCGAATTTTTCGCCGGCCAGTTCGTTCAATTCCTGTTCTATTTCCGGAGTATGACGATGATTTCCAACTTTATAAGCCTTAAACCCTCCGCCCACTTCACAAAAGAGTGAACCTATCTGCGGGTCTCTTCCCGCCCCGCTCACACCGGAAGCGGAATCGGCAATAATTGAGTTTACATTTAAAAGATCGTTTTTTAAAGCCGGAGCAAGTCCGAGAATAATGCTTGTCGGATAGCAGCCCGGATTGGCAATAAGCTGTGAATCCTTTATCTTCTTTCTATAAAGTTCGGGAATGCCGTAAACAGCATCTTTCAAGTAACTTGCACTTGTATGCTTTGCATACCATTTTTCATAGGTTGCAAGCTCCCGCAAACGGTAATCGGCGGAAAGATCAACTACCTTCTTGCCTGCCGAAATAAAAGCAGGGGCTATTTCCATGGAAACACCATGAGGAAGAGCGAGGAAAACAATATCGCATATTTCGGCGATGTCCGCCGGCGTTGCATTTTGATATTTTAAGGACGTCAGACCATAAAGAGATGGAAATACCCCGGAAACCGGTTGTCCTTCAAACCGCCGTGAAGTTACGGCGACAAGATCTACTTCCGGGTGACCCGATAAAATTCGTGTTAGTTCCTGCCCGGTATAACCACTGGCTCCAAAAATTGCTGTTTTTATCATGAAAACTCCAAAAAAAAGGGAGGCTTAAAGCCCCCCTGTTGAATTTTAACGTTTGGAGAATTGGAATCTCTTCCTTGCACCCGGTTGACCATACTTCTTTCTTTCTTTAACCCTTGCATCTCTGGTCAGGAAACCAGCCTTTTTCAGGATAGGACGCAGCTGGACATCATATTCCAAGAGGGCTTTAGAAATTCCATGTTTAACTGCTCCGGCTTGACCGGCAACTCCTCCACCACTGACATTAACAAACAGGTCAAACTGACCATTTTTACCAGTAATTTCAAAAGGCTGCCTGATAATCATTTTCAGACTGGGACGGGTAAAATATTCTTCATAATTTCTTTTATTAACGATAATATTGCCGCTGCCTGTTTTCATATAGACACGGGCTATAGCATTTTTTCTTTTGCCGGTTGCATAATAACGTTGTTTTGTCTGTGTCATACATTCTCCAAAGTAGTAATAATCTCAAATAAATCTTATACTAAGGGGGGGAAATTAGACTGTCAGAATATGCGGACATTGCGCTTCATGCGGATGAGCATTGCCGGAATAAACTTTCAGTTTCTTCAACATTTTCCTGCCCAGACTATTCTTGGGCAACATTCCCTGAACTGCCGTACGAATTAAATTTTCCGGTTTTTCGGCCAGCATTTTTCCCGCACTTGTTTCTCTTAAGCCGCCGGGATAACCTGAATAATGATAATAAATCTTATCCGTCAGCTTTTTGCCCGTCAATATAATTTTTTCGGCATTGACGATAATAATAAAATCACCCGTATCGGCGTGTGGTGTATAAATCGCCTTATGTTTACCTCGGAGACGGTAAGCTACTTCAGCAGCCAATCTTCCCAATACTTTACCGGAAGCATCCACCATGTACCATTCTTTATTCGCTGTTTCCGTTTTTGCCATATAAGTCTTCATAAATAAAAACCGCCAAGTATTAAAAAATTTAAAAACGCAAGCTACGCAACTTTATGTACTTTGTCAAGCAAAAAGTTGCCGGTTTAAACGTTAAGCCCTATTAAAAGCGCTGACAGACATATTCAAGAATAACATCGGCCTGTTTTGCAGCCGCAATGCTTACTCTGGGCGAAAGAGCAGGCCGAAAAATAACGTCTGATTTTAAATCCCCGATTATTACCAGATTTTCTTTAACCGGATGTATCTTAATGTTGTCGCTCCTACCATACCCTCCTAATCCGGAAACCGCAACAACAAATTTTTTTAATGACAGGAGTTCGCCTACCAGCATACTTTTATTTTCAGCACTGTCCAGGCATTCAGCCACAATATGACAATCTTCAAACAGAATTTTCATCAGAGATTTATCAATTTTTCTTATCTCAATCTCGATCTTTGCGGCAGGATTAATCCGTAACAGGTTTTGCCGGAGTGCCGCAACTTTGTGCATGCCTAATTGATCGGCGAAATAGAACTGCCGGTCCAGATTGGCTGCTTCCACTACATCAAAATCTACAAGTTTCAGTTTTTCAAACCCGGCGCGAATAAGGTTTGCCGCGCAATTCGATCCCAAACCGCCGGCTCCGGCAATCCCGATCTTAATTTCCTGCAATTTAATGAGATTATTTTTCCCTATTTTTTGTTCCAAGTTTTCGTGAAAAAGACCGATCATATTCCGAAAATCCAATCATTTAAAACGGGCTCATACCCTTGCCGCCGGATCCGGGCCATGATTTCCGGAACACTGCGCCGGTCGGCAATCTCAAATTGAGAGAAAGCCTGGTCAGTATGTAAGGATTCAGTATAACCGCCGACGCTGGTTAACGATCCCGCCGACATCCTGGTAATCCCAAGAGGAATGAGGTGATTCCGGAAGCGGGAATTCTCCCTCGTGGACAGGGAAATACCCAGGCGGGGCATAAAAAGTCTCAAGGCCAAAATAATCTGCACCAGGTTTTGATCACTTACCATATATACGCTTTGGAAGGCGCCTGTATGAGGTCTAAGCCGCGGAACAGACACCCCTATTTCCACATCGGGAAACCGGTCTTGAAGATATTGGGCATGCATTCCCAAAGAAAAAACATCTTTTCTCCAATCCGCCAAACCGAGCAGGGCACCGATATTTACTTGCCGCATGCCGGCCCTTGATCCCCGTTCAGGCGCTTCCAGGCGGTATCTAAAGTTTCTTTTTGGCCCCGCGGGATGAATATTTTTATAAATTTCTTCATCATAAGTTTCCTGATAGATTGTCAGGCCGTCAACACCGTCCTCTACCAGAAGTCTGTAATCTTCTTCGGCCAGGGGATAGACTTCAAGGGCAATGGAACTGAAGTATTGCCGAAGGATACGAACACAATCCCGAAGATAGCCCGGCGGGCTTTCCTTCTTCGATTCCCCGGAAAGCAGAAGAATTTGACGTAACCCCGTCCCGGCAATAAAGGCTGCTTCGCATTCTACCTCTTCCAGGCTGAGTTTCTTTCGCTGCCCTCTGTTTCGGGCATTGAAGCTGCAATACAGGCACTGATTATCACAATAATCCGATACATAGACCGGCGCATAAAGTTGAATGGTCCTACCGAAATGCCGTAACGTTATTTCCTGCGCCTTTTTAGCCATTTGTTCCAGATATTGTTCTGCAGCCGGGGACAGAAATACCAGAAAATCAGGCATGGATACTTCTTCTTTGACCAAAGCCTGTTCCACGTCAATGAATTTGACTTTATTAAAAGCCTTTTCTGTTTTGTTATGGCAATGGCAATCGTAGTAGCTCATTTTTCTTCAGTTATTCTCACGCAAAAAGCCCGTCAATGGCGAAGAAGCCCTCGCCTGATCCATACTTTCAGGTATACCGCTTCGGTAGGCAAGCCTTCCTGCATCAACTGCCTGACTAAAAGCCCGGGCATAATTTGCGGGATCGGGGGAAACGGCAATGGCTGTGTTGACCAGTACTGCCGCGCATCCCATTTCCATGCATTGACAGGCATCGGACGGTTTCCCCAACCCTGCGTCAACAATGATTGGCACCTTAATTTCTTTGATCATGATCGTAACCAGTTCCTTTGTTTGTAAGCCGCGGTTGGAACCAATCGGCGCTCCCAGCGGCATCACCGCCGCCGCACCGCATTCGGCCAGCCTTCGGGCAATAGAGAGATCCGGACTCATGTAGGGAAAAATGACAAAACCCTCCTTGGCCAGCACTTCGGTTGCTTTCAGTGTTTCCATGTTGTCGGGTAAAAGATAACGGTTGTCGGCGATGACCTCTATTTTGATCCAGTTTCCGGCACCGGCTGCCCTCGCCAGTCTGGCAATGCGGACGGCTTCATCGGCTGTTCTCGCACCGGAAGTGTTGATCATCACATTACAGCCTTGAGGAATGTAATCCAGAATATTTTCCGCCTTCGAATTGTTGTCCACGCGACGTAAAGCTACCGTCGTGACATCGGCCCCGGCAGCCAATAAAGCCTCCCGCATCAACTGATTACTGGCAAACTTGCCTGTTCCGACAAAAAGACGGCAGTTAATTTTCACCCCGCCGATTTCCAAATGATCTTCCTTCATTATCCTCCTCCGACAAAGCTTATAATTTCTATTGCATCATTATCTTGTAAATTTATCTGCGGCCATTGCTCCCGCGGAATTATTTGAAGATTAACCTCAACAACAACCTTTTCCGGCGACAATCCCCGATTGATTATAAGCTCCTGTAAAGTCAGTGAATTTTCAGGGATCAGCTCTTCCTTACCGTTGATCCTGGTTCTCATATAACCTCCCGCTGTTATTCATTAATCTGCTCTTGTACCATTTTGTCCGGGCCGCAATGTCTTCAGCCTGCATGATGTCCCTGATCAAAGCGATATTGGACGCCCCTTTGGTCAACAAAATGTCAAGATTAGATGTGTTGATGCCACCGATAAAAATTACGGGTTTTGATGCCGCCTGCAATACCCTGGAAATATCGCCTGTCCCGATATGATAATTTTTTGTTTTGGTCGGAAAAACCGGACCGAAAGCGATATAATTTACATCCATTTGATTTGCCTGATGAAACTGCTCCAGCGAATGAGTTGACAAACCGATTATTTTGTCTTTTCCAATTATCTGCCGCACTATAGCTATCGGATATTGCCTTATATCCTCCTGCCCCAGATGAACTCCGTCTGCATCCAGTGTCCGGGCAAGCAGGGGATCATCATTGACTATAAAAATCACTTCGTTCTTTTTACAGAGGAGAGAAAAGATGTGACCCAGACTTAACAGTTCTTCACGGGATTTGTGTTTTTCCCGCATCTGGAGAATATCGATACCCCCGATTATCGCCTGTTCAGCTATGGATGTTACGGGTATACTGCCTCCATATTCTTCACTGAGAACAAGATAGAGACTGGCGCCGCTTATGGCTGACATGAATTTCTGCTGCAAATAAAAACCCCTTACACTTTGAACATCAAGGCATAAGGGGTTTACTTATTTCTTTTATCATTCCCTACGCCGGCATTACCCGGATCAGGTTATGAGGGTTATCCGTTCTCAACGGAACTCTCAGGCCGGAAACACGACCTCCCCTTATGCTTTCCATTTAGTTTGATTTTTTAAGCATAATTTAAAACTTCTGTCAATTACCGGTATCAATAGAAAAGATTATTTAGAAAGGAAAAGCAAATAAATCATGAGTTATGCATATGTGAAGAAATGTGATAATAGGAGCCGCTCTCTTCTTCCTATGCAAATAAAAAGAGTAAGAAATTATGGGATTAATCTGGATTAATAATATTTCCGTGAGCTTCGGCGGACCACTATTGCTTGATTCAGCCATGCTTCAGATTGAAGCGGGTGAAAAAATCGGGCTTCTCGGCCGTAACGGGTCCGGCAAGTCCACCCTGATGAAATGTTTAAGCGGGCTTATAATTCCGGATACAGGGGAGATTATCAAAAGTAATGATGCCCGAACAGGCTTGCTGCCCCAGGATGTCCCGGATGATTTACCTGGTAATGTCTATGATATCGTAGCGGCGGGAATCCATAATCATTTGGAGTTATTGACTGATTATCACAATCTCAGCATACGGATTGAACAAAGCTGCGATGAAGGTCTGCTGAATAAGCTCGAACATGTTCAACATTTACTGGAAGCTTCAGGGGCCTGGAATTATCATTTGCAGGTCGAAAAAGTCCTCAACAGGACCGGACTGGAAGGAAATTTAGAATTCAGCAGTCTATCGGCAGGAATGAAACGAAGAGTTTTTCTGGCCCGGGCACTGGTCTGCGAACCGGACATTCTGTTGCTTGATGAACCCACCAACCATCTTGATATCGATTCTATTCTCTGGCTGGAAGATTTTTTGCTGAATTATGATAAAGCTATCATGTTTATTACTCATGACCGCTCCTTCCTCCAAAAATTGGCCCTGCGTATCGTAGAAATTGACCGGGGCAAACTGATATCCTATGCCTGTGATTACCGCACATATCTCGAACGCCGGCAGGCTTTGCTGGATTCTGAAGAAAAGCAATGGCAAAATTTTGATAAAAAGCTTGCAAAAGAAGAAGCCTGGATCAGACAGGGTATCAAGGCCAGGCGTACCCGTAATGAAGGCCGGGTCCGGGCTCTACTGCAAATGCGGCAGGAGCGTGCAAGAAGAAGGACACGGACGGGTTCGGTGCGCCTGAGCGTTCAGGAAGCTGAAAGAAGTGGAAATCTAGTTATGGAAGCTAAAAACATCAGTTTCGCTTACGAAAATAAAAAAATAATCAAAGAATTCTCCACCGTTATCATTCGTGGAGACAGGATAGGCGTTATCGGACCCAATGGAATAGGCAAAACGACGCTTCTTAAAATATTACTAGGTGAATTTAAACCACAACAGGGCTGTATTCGTTTTGGTACGGGAATACAGATTGCCTATTTTGACCAACTGCGATCTGAACTTGATGAGAATAAATCCCTCAAAGACAATATAGCATCCGGCAACGACACGGTCTTTATCGGCGGATATCCCCGCCACATTGTTGGTTATCTTCAGGATTTTCTCTTTTCTCCGGCACAGATCATGGCTCCGGTCAAATCTCTTTCCGGCGGAGAGCATAATCGATTGATGCTGGCTAAACTTTTCAGTGTTCCTTCTAATGTACTGGTACTGGATGAGCCGACAAATGATTTGGATACAGAAACGCTGGAACTGCTTGAAGAAAGGTTAATGGAGTATAACGGCACAATCCTGCTTTGCAGCCATGACCGCGAATTTCTCAACAATGTGGTTACTTCAACAATTGTCTTTGAAGGTGATGGCCATCTGCAGGAATATGTCGGCGGTTATGATGACTGGATTTTGCAACGTAAGGCGCCGATCGAACAGGAAAAGCCAAAACAAAAAAAACAAAAAGAAGAAAAAGGAAAACCGTCATCTCAAAAACGCAAGCTTTCCTATAAAGAAATGCGGGAACTTGAGGAATTACCGCAAAAAATCGAAGAAATGGAAGAGGAAAAACAGCAACTGAACACCATCTTAAGTTCACCGGATTTCTATGCAAACAAAGGTATTGAAGAAATTAAAATGGCCAATGACAGGCTGGCCTGCCTAGATTCGGAACTCGATCGCGCCTATCAGCGCTGGAATGAACTGGAAGATATTTTAAAGTTATAAAAATGCTTATTTAGCTTTAAAAATCAATGATTTGCAAAAAAGGAGGCTGAAATCAGCCTCCTTTTACTTTTTACTCGATATTATCTTATTTCCTGTAACTTCGACCGCGCAATTCGTGCCTGGTTGGTATTCGGATAATCCCTGATTACCTGCTGCAAGAGCAACTTGGCACTTGTTTTATCTTTCAGCTTTAAAAAAGACAATCCTTGCTTCAACAGGGCATAAGGAACTTTCTTGCCGTTAGGAAAATTCCTGGTTACCTTTTCGTACTCCAGAATTGCTTTTTCATAATTCTTTTCAAAAAAGTAACACTCACCGATCCAGAACTGAGCATTATCTGAATACTCGGAACGAGGGTACAAAGCTAAAAAATTGCGGAATTCCGCCCGGGCTTTATCATAATTGCCGTCTTTAAAAAGCTGGTAGGCGGCAGAATAAAGACCCTCTTTATCCTGCTTTTTACCTGAATCTTTAGCGGCACCATTACCTGATGTCTTTCCCTTATCAGATTCGTTTAAACTTTCTTTTTTACCGATTTCCAGAAAATTTTCGATAAAGTTGATTTTTAGCAATAAATTATCAATTTTTTCTTTGTATTCTTCATCCTTTTTCGTACCACGCGCCATATCTTTCTTTAACGTTTCAACCTGGCCGCGCAGTTGTTGAACACTATCTCTTAAATCGGTAAAATCCGCGACGCTGTTAGCATTGTTTTTTCTTATCTGAGCAAGTTCTTCAGATTTTTTTATTTGTTCTTTTTTTATGGCGGCCATTGTATTGTCAATGGCCGCCAGTTTATCTTCCATACTATGATTCATCTCCGAGCGCATTGCCTTTAAATCGCCCGTGGTCGCACATGCGGCAAGTGAAAGCAGCATAACCGAAATTATGAGATGAAAAAAAACTCTCAATTTCTAAAATTCCTCTATCCTAGTTATTTGTTCTTTATAACAAAGTGATCCCGGCGGTTTTTGGCCCATGCTTCTTCGTCATGACCCGGATCAAGCGGACGCTCTTTGCCATAGCTTATGGTCTTTATTGCAGATCCCTTTACACCCAGATTTACCAGATATTTCTTTGCTTCCTGCGCACGTCTTTGACCTAAAGCCATATTATATTCGGCAGTGCCTCTTTCGTCGCAGTGGCCTTCGATAACAATACCGGCGACCTTATTTTTCAGAATATAGTCGGCATTAGCTTTGAGTACTTCACGGGCATCGGGGCGGATGTTGGATTTGTCAAAATCAAAATTGATATCTTTGAGTACATCTACTGCTGCAGCTGCGGTTGCGGCGGCTTCAGCTTCAGCTTTAGCTTCCTGTTCTTTTTGGGCTTTTGCACGCTCAGCAGCTTCTCTTTCTGCCCGTTCTCTTGCCAGACGATCAGCCTCTGCCTTTGCCGCAGCATCTTTTGCTGCCTGATCAGAGGTTACTTCTTGAGTAGTACCTTCTTTTACTACCGCCTTTTTTTCAGCACAACCAACAAGCATGCTCAGACTGAAAGCAAGAACAACCAAAAAACCTATCCAAGTTAAATTTTTTTTCATACAAAAATCTCCTTTCTATCTGAAAATTAAATTTATCAAAAACGATTTTAAACTAAAACGTCATTGAATACATTACGTTATTTAAACTCTTGACAATTGTTTGAAGGCGAAGCCCGGCAACCGCGTTGTTTTTCGATATTCCTGTCAAATTCGGGTCTTACCATAATAAGTTTATATACGGTAAACAATAAAAAATAACAACCGGAAAATTCCTTACAGAAAACTATTTAGTGCCATCCAATGGGATCATTGAAGGCGCACCGTACGTCTCACAAGCAATCGCAGATCGGCACGGCTTACGCGAGAAGAGCCCTTTCCGGACGGAAACTATTTAAACCGAGGCGACCACATAGGCATCGTAAGCACACCGCCATTTTCTTTAAGGACTCTTCCATTCAATCCATTAGCATTCATAATGCAAATTTTGCTTTTTGAATTTGTTTTCGAGCTGTAGACAATCTGCCTGCCTGACGGAGACCAGGAGGGAGATTCGTTATCGGCAGCATCGAAAGTGAGCTGAAGAAGGTTATTACCCTCCTCATCTATGGTAAAGATTTGAAATCTATGATTAATTAGTCCTTCATAAACAATACGTCCACCTCGTGGCGACCATGAGGGTGTAGTGTTATAGTTTCCTTCGTAAGTGATTCTTTTGACATTATTTCCTTCAGCATCCATAGTATAAATTTGCGGTGAGCCGTCACGGTTGGAAACAAAAACTATTTTCTTACCATCCGGCGACCAACACGGAGAAACATCAATCCAGTAATTACTGGTAAGACGTTTCAGTTTTAAAGTTGCTACTTCAAGGACATATAATTCTTCATTACCGCCTTTGCTTAAGGTTAATAATAACTTCTGCCCGTCGGGTGACCAATAACCGCATAGATTAAGCCCTTCAAAAGAAGCTACTTTTCTTTCTGAACCATTTTTCAAATCACGAATATAGACTTCCGGTCTGCCTCCTCTGAAAGACGTAAATGCCAGAAAACGGCCATCCGGCGACCAGCGCGGGGAAACAATAATTGAATGATGATTGGTAAGAGCTTTTTGTTCCAAACCGTCATAACTTACGGAATAAACATCAGCCTTACCTCCCTTTTTGGCAACAAATGCAATTTGCGTATTAAAATCGCCCTCATCGCCCGTAAGGGCAAACAGAATATCGGAAGCTATACTCCTGACTAAATTTTTTTGTTCGCTTGTCGGAAAATTGTATTTTTTATTTAAGATAAGTTCGCCGTGAACGACATCGAACAACCAGCATTCAACACTCATTATCCTGCCGGCTATGGACAAATTTCCAAAAAGCAAGTAATCCGCGCCAATCATCGCCCAGTCGGAAAAATTTATTTTGCTGACCGGAGATCCAATGGCTACTAGCTGCGGGAAAAAACTTTTTTTATTCAAAATATTAAAGAAACCGGTCATCGCGAGATATTTCTTTACTTCATCTGCAAGTTCACTGCCCGACCCCGGCAATTTTGCAATATTTGTACTTACTGACTGAAAATCGGATATAGCAATAGGAAAAAGCTGAAAAGTGGGCGAATCAACATCTATATATATTTTAGCTTCCGTCTTGCTGAAAAACAGCAAGGAACAAAAAATAACGATAAAAATAGTCAATAAAGATTTTTTCTTCATTAAATTACCTTCCCATATAAATTTTAACGGAATTGCGAAGGATGAAAGCGGATACCGATTTCAATACTGTCATCGGTAAGTCTGCTTGGAAATGGAGGAAAAGGACTCGATTTTTTTACCGCCTTAAGCGCGGCATCATCAAAATAACGATTACCGGAACGCTTTTCGAAACTGGCAAGTTCCACTCCCCCGCTTCTCGCTATCCGGACAGTAATTATTGTCTCAATATTTCCTTTCGGCATCAATGATGGAGGCAATGTCCAATTTCTTTGAATCTTGGCCCAAACAACGCCTATATATTCGTTCTGTTGTGTGCCTCCGGATTCACGATTCTTTGCATCGGTTGCGGTTGTAGTTCCCGCCGGAGTTGAATTTGCCGATGCCCTGCCCGCGGAATTAGCTGGAGTCTCACGCACCGATTCTTTCTTTTTTATGGCATTTAACGCCTTTTCAACATTAAACCTGCCCGTTTCCTCTTTTTTTACCGGCGTTGTCGCCGAACGACTGATCTCTTTTTTGTAAATTATCGAACTTGCCGTTTCGCCGAGTGATTCAAATTCCTTTGCTAATGACGATGCTCCCTGATTCTTCGATAAAACAACATCAGGACCGACAAGGGAAACGGAATAAACGGGGCCGAAGGTTAGATGCCTTGGCGCAGACGGAATGGAAACAAGGACTATCGTAATTATAATGAAATGGGCGACCAGAGAAAAAATGATCATTTTGTAAAATCCAGGATCTTTGCCGTCGTATCCACTATTTAACGTGGGAAACGTCATTTTTTATCCTCTGGAGGCTCCGTGATCATTCCCAGTTTGTCCACCCCGGCTTTTCGTACTTCCGACATTACTTCAACAACAAACCCGTAAGGCACGTTTTTATCAGCACGCAGGAAAACTTCCCGGTCGATCCGGCTTGAAAATATGGCTTCCAGCCTGGAATTGAGTTCACTAAGCGGCATCTTTGTTTTATTCAAGTAAATTTCTTTTGCTTCATTGACAGTTAAAATCAGCTTTTCTTCAGTTACATCGACATTTTTTGATTTAACCCGGGGCAGGTTTACATCGATGCCCATGGACAGCATGGGCGCGGTTACCATGAAGATAATTAAAAGCACCAGCATAACGTCAACTAACGGGGTAACGTTAATTTCCGAAAGAGCTTTGTCCTGATTATTCCGTCTGCGTAAAATGCGCATATTTACTTTCCTGAAGAAAACAAGAATTATTACTGTCTTAACAGGTACCGTTCGACTATATTTAAAAATTCAGCCGAAAAATTATCCATTTCCTGAACCATTGCTTTGGCACGATTAAGAAAATAATTATAGAAAATAACAGCCGGAATTGCGGCTGCCAGTCCCGCCGCAGTTGCTATCAGGGCTTCCGAAATGCCGGGAGCAACAACAGCAAGAGTCGCCGATCCGCGGGCGCCTATGCCTTTGAAAGTATCCATAATTCCCCATACCGTACCGAACAAGCCGATGAAGGGACTTGCTGAACCGGTTGTAGCTAAAAAACCAAGCGCACTTTCGAGCTTGGTCATCTCGGAATTACAGGCTTTATTCAAAGATCTCTCAACATTATCCAGAGATGAAAGGCCTATTTCATTATTGCCGGATGTTGCTTCTTTAAAAGGCTTATTTGCCTTGGTTAACTCCGAATAACCAACCCGAAAAACTTCCGCAGTCGTGGAATAGCTGTACTTTTTAGCGGCAGGCAAGACATCGGAAAGTTTTGTGCTTTTCAGATAGTCTGCGTTGAAAAGGTCATTTTCCTTTTTAATATTCCGATAGTACTTGTATTTCAGAAAAATTATCGCCCAGGAAATTATGGAAAAGGCAAGGAGTAAAAGTAAAACAAATTTGACAACAAAGCCCGCATCAAGAATCATACCGATGAGGCTGCCATGAAAATTTCCACCCAAATCTAAAGAGCCGATATCTTTCACCTTTTTATCTCCAAAATAAAATAACTAGCTTTGCGCGTAACCTAAAGTAAAAATATAACGTTGTCAATACATCTTTTAGCACGGCCAATTTCAAAAGGCTTTGTTCTCATAAATAACTAAAGGTTAAACTTAATAGTTCATGGGAAGAAAATGCTTGACATAATTTTTTTTGAAAGATAATAATGGCCGCACTGGTTCAAGTATTTTGGAACACGGTGCAAATCCGTGGCGGACCCGCCGCTGTAATCGGTGAGGCTCTTCACGCAGGCAATTGGCCGGTCACTGTTGGAATAAATTCCAGCGGGAAGGCAGTGAAGAGTTGATGACCCGAAAGCCAGAAGACCTGCTGGAACCTGTATAATATGAAATCTGATGGTAAAGGGTTTCGACAGACGTTATTACGTTTGTTGAAACCCTTTTTTTTGTGAAAAAAATAAAAGAAAGGAGTAATGAACATGAAGGAAAAGAAAGTAAAAGGAGATGTTATTGCTTATCGCAAAGGCTGTGATGCCAAGGGAACCGGGCTTTCCCACTACATCCTGATGGACAGGAAGGCGAAGAAGTAATGACAGCCGCAAAGAAAAACGGCGGTGAGAACAATGCGGCCCCCTCGCGGGGCCGTTTTGTAAACACGGGCAACGGTCCGACTTTTCAGGCGATTGACATTGGACACCCGGAATATATGGCCGTGATTGACCCGGATACGGCCTTCTGGTCTCTGGTGAAAAACGAGAAACTTGCCGGTATGCTCACCGGAGGCGAGCTTTCCGGTGCCTACGCCAAAAAGTCAAAACAATTTGCCAAAGAAATGAATAGACTGCGGTTCGAACTCAAGCCTTCAGCGGTTTATTTCAACCCAACTGAGCGTTGCAATATGAACTGCACCTACTGTTATATTCCCGAGAAAATGCGGCGCAAAGGCATGCATATGCCGGAGGAACAACTGCTCAATGCCCTCGAGACTCTGAAGCAACACTTTTATTCGACATTGCCTAAAAAAATCAAACCTCAGATCATTTTT
This sequence comes from uncultured Smithella sp., assembly GCA_964632255.1. GTDB lineage: Bacteria > Desulfobacterota > Syntrophia > Syntrophales > Smithellaceae > MVRV01. The sequence goes on from CAZWCA010000032.1 coordinate 24,712, forward strand.
CACGGTGCCGAGCCCCTGCTTAATCGTGAGGCGGTCTTTGCAGGTATTGAGGCCTATGGAAAGGACTTTCTCTTTGGTGTTCAAACCAATGCCACACTGCTCGACGATTCGGCTGTCGATTTCCTGACAAGCCGTGATGTGAGTATCGGTATTTCGCTGGATGCACCAACCGCCCGTATCGCCGACCGGACACGTAAAAACTGGGAAGGCAAGGGAACATTCAAACAGGTAATTGATGCTATGCAGCGTCTCAAGGGATATGAGGGCTGGAGTGTCATCTGTACGGTTTCCAGTGCTAACTTGCAGCAGCTTACCAATCTTGTGGATTTCTTTCACGAACAAGAGGTGCCAACCTGTCTGATGAACATTCTCCGCTGCACATTGCCGCCATCACGAAGCATAAAACCTGGCGATGAGCAGGCAGCCAAGTATTTCCTGGCTGCTCTGGACAGGACTTACGAGCTTTACCAGCAGACCGGCCGGAGACTTCCGGTAGGTAATTTCGCCAATATATTGCTTGCTATCATTGCTCCAGCAGCACGAAGGTTGATGTGCGACATATCTCCCTGCGGAGGCGGCCGCTGCTTCTTTGCATTGGCTCCTAACGGCGACATGTTCCCCTGCAGTGAATTCATTGGCGTCGATCGTTTCCGGGGAGGAAATCTTTTTGAAGATAGTATTCCCGACGTTCTGGAAACCGAGCCGTTTAAACTGGTTACCGGCCGGAAAGTTGAGGATATCGAACCGTGCCGGCGTTGTGCCATCCGGCACTTCTGTGGATCGCCGTGTCCGGCGGAAGCCCATGAAATGAATGGCGGCATGCATAAGACCGGTGCGTTTTGTGAGTTTTATGAAGAGCAGGTGCGGTATGCTTTCCGTGTCATAGCCGACGGAAAGGTTGATGCATACCTGTGGGACGGTTGGGATAAAGATATGAAGGATACCTTCGCAATTTAAGCAATTTAGATCACTTAGTTGTGCCGATTAATACCTGCTGCAGATCTTTCGGAGCTTATTCCCCGAAGCTTGCTTGATTAAAAAAAATTATCAATTACGAACCTCCTTCTGCTTAGTTGCTACGGGAGGTTCGTTTTTTAAAAGGAGGACGCTTTTTATGAATTTACTTGAAACAACTATCCAAAAGATTACATCTCAGGACAGCAATGCCCGAAAACTTGCCAGAGCCAGGCTGGACCAGCTCATAATGCCTCACTGGGCATTGGGACGATTATTGGATCTGGCGGAAGATCTGGCTGGAATTACCGGCAGTCTCAGACCAGTGGTGCAAAGAAAAACTATCGTGACTATGGCTGGTGATCATGGTGTGGTTGCCGAAGGTGTGAGTGCCTATCCTCAGGAAGTAACACCGCAGATGGTACATGGTATTGTTGCCGGTGTAGCCGGAGTTAATGCTCTTTCCCGGCAGGCGGGCGCACAAGTTATTGCCGTGGATATGGGTGTCGCCGGCGATTTGAGCGAATTTGCCGCCTCCGGAAAAATGATTTCCAAAAAGATTGCCGCGGGTACGAAGAACATGGCAATCGGCCCGGCGATGAGCCGGGATGAAGCCATTCGCGCTCTTGAAGCCGGAATTGATATAGCCATCGAACTCGGTTCTTCCGTGGATGTTTTTGGAACCGGCGACATGGGAATCGGCAACACTACTCCCAGCAGCGCCATTGTAGCGGTTTTAAGCGGTTGCCCGGTCGCGGAGGTCACGGGGCGCGGTACCGGTGTAAATGACAGCCAATTGGAGCAAAAGATTCGCGTCATTGAGAAATCCATTAAAGTCAACCAGCCCGATAAAAATGACGGACTCGATATTCTGGCTAAAATAGGCGGATTCGAAATCGGCGGCATTGCCGGTTTAATCCTTGGTGCAGCTTCCCTGAAGAAACCGGTCGTTGTGGATGGCTTTATTTCCACTGCCGGAGCACTGATCGCCCATGCTCTTGCCCCCGCCTCCGCTCAATACATGATTGCTGCACACCGGAGTGTGGAAAAAGGCCACCGGGTTGCTCTTGATATTTTAGGCAAGAAGCCATTGATCGATCTGGATTTAAGGCTGGGTGAAGGAACAGGCGCCGCATTGGCGATGAATTTTGTGGAAGCGGCTGTCCGGGTTCTGACTGAGGTTGCCACTTTTGAAGAAGCTTCCGTTTCCAAGGCGGACAATTAAGCACCTAATTATAAAAGTGAAAAAACTGGCTAAAGGATAAAATCCTCGATAGGGGATTCCATATAGAAATTGAACTGTACTAAGAACATCTGTTTTAAAAATGATTCGAACATTTAAGAGCTAAATATTATTTGGAGAGAAAAAATGAAGAGATTTTGGTTAGTTTTACTTTCAGTGGGACTTATTGTGACATTCAATACAACGGCTTTCGCGGTAGATGTAAAATTCAGCGGCTCTTACTTCGCAGCCGGCGCGTATGTGGATAAACTCAATGTAGTTAAAAATCAGACGAATTCGAGTTCTACAGCATTTTATTTCCAGAAGCTGCAGATGACGACAGAATTTGTCGCTGCTCCCGGTTTATCATTTATCACACGGGCAAACATCATGGAAAGAGTGTGGGGCGGTCCCCGAAGCGCTCCCAACACCACGCTGGACAGCGGATCTTCCGCAACCAGGGCGGAAAATGAAAACATCGGCTTCGACTATGCATATATTAATTATAATAGTCCAATCGGTCAGTGGTTTATTGGCTATCAAAACGATCATATCTGGGGCACCACTTTTGGTGATAGTTCTACCCCGGAAGGGAAAATAACTTACATTTTACCTATGGGCAAATTTACATTATTAGCCGCAATTGTGAAAGTTATAGATAATAGTTTTACCGCAACTAATCCCGCATCAACACAGACCGACGGAGACTTTGATGAGTATGGAATAGCAGGTTTTTATACCGGCAAAAATTGGGAGGCAGGTCTGCTGTATATTTATTATAATAATGCTTCGACACGAACGACATCGAATCTTCCTAATGTCAGTTTTAAAAACAGATTTCATACCCTGCAGCCGTATGCAAAAGCAGTTTTTGGCCCGGTCGCAGTCCAGGCCGAACTCAACTATTATTTCGGAAAGAATGAATATGATGCACCGGGCTCCACAAATGCCGATATAAGCAGTCTGGCCGGCTTCATTGATGTATTGGGAACTTTCGGGAGGTTTTATGTTGGTGGCATATTCGCCTATGTGCAGGGACAGGGAGACGATCCAACTAAAATAAATAATGTGGCTACGGGCGGCAGGGACTGGAAACCGACTTTGATCCTGTGGAACGATGATTACTCTTATTGGATTGATGGAAGTGCCACCGCAATTAATAAAAATAATGAAATGACTAATGGATATTTATACCAACTCAAAGGCGGCATTAGGCCTACCGACAAGTTGGATATCGGCATGGCGGTAGCCTTTGCCCAGGCGGATAGAAATACTGTGGCAAACCAGATTTCCAGAGATTACGGCTGGGAAATTGATGTAACCGGAACATACAAGCTCACCAATAACTTGTCATATATGCTGGGTGTTGGATATCTGCTCCCCGGCGATGCTTATAAAGGAGCCAATTCCGGAGCAGAACTTACTAATACTTACCTGGTCATCAATAAATTGACCTTTACCTTCTAAGATCAGTTTTTATAAATGTCAATTTAAACCCCCGGCAGGAAGACAATAATCCTTCCGGGGGATTTTTTAATACAACCTTTAGATGACATCTTGGGTGATCTTGCAGGCTTAAAAAATATTTGATGGAAAACGGTCATTTCATCTTCCGACGAATGCTTTAGCCATCAATAAAAGATAATAAATCTGTTTAACACAGCTGAGTATGCGCCGAAAAAATTGTAATATAACTAAAGCAAGTACCGAGTGCGTTTTGCCGCCAATAAAAATGGTGGGTCTGGTTTAACATATAAAAAAAACGCCCTCTAATGCTTCAGCATTATCAGGCGTATTTAACAACCAATAACTCCTCTTCCATCCCGCACAAACAATTGATACCCAGGGGAAAAAGTTGAGCCAGCAAATTATTTCTTTTGTTTATTTTTTAGCTGCTGCTGTCTTTTTGGCAGCCGCCTTCTTCGCAACTTTTTTTGCTACAGCTTTTTTCGCGACTTTCTTGGCTGCTACTTTCTTTGCCGCCGCCTTCTTTGCTACTTTTTTCGCCACCGCTTTCTTCGCCACTTTCTTTGCTACCGCTTTCTTTGCCGTTGCTGCCATCAGATGAAGCCTCCTTTAATCAAATTACGTTTTGAATAATTATATAATACACTTTTATATACTCTTATTTGGCGTTTTTACTTTATTTTTTATTTCCGGTCAACAAAAACTAGAAAAAAATAAAAATTTTTTACTTACATTCCATCATGCGAATTATTTTCTCTTACCATTCACTCAAAAAATTATATCGACCATTTGTATTTTTCGGAGTTTTAAGAGTCACTAAATCTACCTTGGAAGCCTTGATAAGCAAGGATTTGCTGCAATAAAAACATGAAAGATTGTTGGATTAAAATGAATTAAAGATTCAGAAGTAAGAACGTCCGCCAAGAAACCGTTTGGCAAAGAAATTAGTGGAGAGAGAATCGATACGAATTTTTTTGCCGCAGGCCGGAGCATGGATAAACCGGTTGTCTCCGATGTATATTCCGACATGGGACACTTTGCCGTTACCTTTCGTGGCAAAAAATACCAGATCGCCTTTTTGAATACGATCACGTTTAACAGGATTACCGGCATCATACTGTCTTGCTGAATGCCGGGGCAAATTCAGGCCGTTCAACTGATAGACCGTCATGGTCAATCCACTGCAATCAAAGCCCGTATCAGGCGAAGTGCCGCCCCAGAGATAAGGAATTCCGATAAAATCATGGGCTGTCTTTACCAGAGCTTCCCGGAAATAATTGGCACCATATTGCTTCCGTCTGGCAACGGAATACTCTTCCGGTTGAACAATATAGAACTCTTCAATGACGCCGGCTTTTTTTAACTTTTCAGCTCTTTGTCTGGCCATTTCCTTTGTGGAGAAATTGCCGAAGCGGACCTTAAAAAGTTTATCCGCCGCTCTGAAATATGTAGCATCAAGTCCACAATCCTTGAGTTCCTCAGTCAAGCGTACCGCGTTTTCCACTTTGGCAAAAGCTCCGGCCTGAATAGTATAACCCATCAGCTCCAGTGACCTTGCGGAAGGAGGCGGGGGTGAAGTTTTTATACGTGAAGTTGTTTTACCGTGACAAGAAACAATGAGCAGAGACACCAGGATAAGGAATGCTATATTTTGCCGAATATTCTTCATTGCCTGCTCTTAAACTATTTACTCCATCTGCCGCGGACGAATTTTTCCGCATCTTCACGGGTAGTAATCACGCCTTCCAGTTGCATATTTTCCAAAGCCCGCAGGATCTCCCCCATAATTTTGCCGGGAGCGAAACCCATTGCCTTTAGATCATTACCGGTAAGCAGACGTGGGGGGTGCAAATCTTCGTCATCCAGATGAGCAAGCTGGTCTTTGCAAAACTCATAATTATCCAGCATGCTGTGGCTGGCCAGGCAGTCCAGTCTATGCAATTCCAGGTGCAAATCAAAACGAGGCATACGCAAAAACCTTTTCAAGCGGCCTTTGCGCATTTTTTTAACGTTCATAAACACCATGTGATAATGTATTAATTGTGTTATCATTTCCTGGTCGGCACGTGAAAATCTCAACCGCTGCACAACATCCATTGCAATTTCTTCTCCGGCCCGGACGTGGCCATAGAAGTGAACCCCTTTTTCATCTTCCGTACGAGTCACAGCTTTCCCGACATCATGCAGAAGGGCGCCCCAGGCCAGTTGGCGAAAACCAGCAGGATCAATATTTTCCGGCAAAAGATCCAGCATGATTAAAGTATGTTGCCAGACATCTCCTTCCGGATGGAAAAGAGGCGGCTGAGATACTCCCTGCAGACGGTCCACTTCCGGAAGAATTTCCTTCAACAATTTGCATTCAGCCATCAATTCAAAACCGCGCCGGGCTCCGGGACGGGTAAGTATTTTATTCAGTTCTTCCTGCAGACGTTCGGCGCTGATCTGCGTTATTTTCGCTGCATGTTTTGCTATTGCATTTTTTGTCGCCGGATCAATTTCGTAATGAAGATTCGCAGCAAAACGAATCGCGCGCAGCATTCGCAGATAATCTTCATTAAAGCGGCGATCCGGATCACCGATCGTCCGGATTATTTTTTTCTTGATATCGTCGAGTCCGTGGACATAATCAATGATTTCACCGGTTTCGGGATTCATCAAAAGACCGTTGACCGTAAAATCCCGGCGGAACACATCTTCACGGGAGTTGGAGAAATGAATGGATGAAGGCCGGCGTCCGTCCACATAGGCATCGTCGCCCCGAAACGTTGCCACTTCATAAGGATGGCTGTCAATGATAACGGAAATAACACCGAACTTTGCTCCGACCGCAACTGTTCGGGGGAAGATTGCCATGACCTGCTCAGGGCGGGCCGATGTGACAATGTCATAGTCATCAGGCACAACTTTGCGGACAAAATCACGAACACAGCCGCCTACGAAATAAGCATCAAAGCCTTCGCGCTTAAGGTTACGAACGATTTCAACCGCCTGTTCGCGAATGATACCGCTCTTCTCTTGATTATCCGGCTTCTGCAAAAAACTTCCTCATTCAAAATTTATAATTTTCACAAAGCATTATTTTTTGCCTAACCTGATGGCGCAAAACTCACCGCACATTGTACAACCCTCGTCATCGGCGCTTTTGCTTTTCTCCAGAAGCGATGCGGCCTTTTCGGGATCGATGGACAAGTCCACCTGTCCCTGCCAGTCAAAGTTTTTACGGGATTCGGACATTTGGCGATCCCGTTCCCGCGCTCCAGGTAAGCCTTTGGCAATATCGGCAATATGTGCAGCAATCCTTGAAGCAATCACACCTTCCCGGACATCGTCCAATGTCGGCAGACGCAGATGTTCTGCGGGAGTTACATAACAAAGGAAATCGGCACCGGCGGCGCCGGCAATTGCTCCGCCGATAGCCGACGTAATGTGATCATAACCAGGAGCGATATCTGTCGGCAGCGGTCCGAGAACATAAAAGGGAGCACCCTCGCAAATTCTCTTCTGCAGATTGATATTTGCTTCAATATCTTTAATGGGAACATGACCGGGCCCTTCAATCATTACCTGTACACCGGCTTCACGGGCACGCCGGGCGAGTTGCCCTAAAATGATCAATTCCTGTAATTGACCGCGATCGGTGGCATCGGCATTGGCTCCGGGACGCAACCCGTCTCCGAGGCTTAAAACCATATCATAACGCTTTGCTATTTCCAGCAAACGGTCATACTGCTCATATAAAGGATTCTCCTGATCATTACATCTCATCCAGTTGGCCGTCATGGAGCCGCCACGGCTGACGATACCCAAAACACGGCCCTGTTCTTCAATTGCAGCCACACTCAGTTTTGTCACCCCGCAGTGGACGGTAATAAAATCAACGCCGTCTCTTCCGTTTTCTTCAATTACATCAAACATATCATCGGCCGTCATTTCCGAAATGGCCTTCTTATCGGCAATTATCTTACAGGCGGCCTGATAAATCGGCACAGTCCCGATGGCTACTTTCGCCGCTTCCATAATTGATTTTCTGATCGCCGCCAGATCACCGCCGGTGGAAAGATCCATAACAGCATCGGCTCCCGCTTCAGTAGCAATTCTGAGTTTGGTTAATTCCAGATCTACATCGATATGATCCTTTGAGGTTCCGATATTGGCATTTATCTTTGTGCGTAATCCCTCGCCGATAGCCAGAGGTTTTATGCCGGAATGATTTACATTACAGCAAATAACTATGGTTCCCTTTTCCATTCCCTGCCGGATAAACTCCGGAGTTACACCTTCCGCCTCTGCACAAGCCTTCATTTCTTCCGATATCCGCCCTGCACGGGCTGTTTCCAGTTGGGTCATCTCTCCTCCAAATTCATCGCTTCCATTTATATATAATTTTTCTCATCCACAGGATTGATTGTATAATCCATTTATTTTAATTTACCTGCCGGAACATTAACGGAAACATGTCCCGCCCCCAGGCTTACAGAATTAATTATCGCGGAAGTAACCAAAGATTTTGCTTCCAGGGCCGCCCTTTCCACATCTTTTCCCAACGCAAGTCCTGATGCAAGTGCTGATGCATAGGTACAGCCGGTACCGTGAGCCCCAGGTAAATCAATAAGCGGTGAAGAGTATTCCTTATATTTTTTCCCGTCAAAAAGAATATCGATAACTTCTTTTTGTTTATTCCTCTTCAAATGTCCGCCTTTAATCAGAACATTCCGCACTCCAAACTTATGAATGACAGCCGCCGCCTTTTTCATAGCTGCCACAGATTTGATTTCCATTCCGGTTAATTCTTCCGCTTCGGGAACATTGGGAGTCACAACCATTGCAAGAGGAAGCAGCTTTTTTACCAGAGCTTGCCTCGCTCGCGTAAGCATTAGATTCCGTCCTCCCTTTGCCAGCATTACCGGATCGATAACCAGTTTATCTATATTAAATACTTTAATCATTCCGGCTACCGCTCCGACAATCCCCGCAGTAAGCAGCATACCGGTTTTTGCAGCATCCGCGCCAATATCACTCAAAACGGCTTCCATTTGCTTTGCGACAAATTCTTTACTGACTTCAAATATGCCCTGAACACCAAAGGTATTCTGCGCCGTTACCGCCGTAATCACACTCAATGCATAGCAGCCGCAGGCGCTCACGGCCTTTAAATCAGCCTGAATCCCGGCCCCACTACTGGAATCCGATCCACCGATGCACAATACTTTAGCCGGCTTCATTATCATACAGCCTCCGGGAAAAAATCCTTTCGCCGGAATTTTATAACCAGAAGGCTGCCGGATTTTATATATATTGTTGCCGGAGACTCGACAATAATATTGCTGAGGCCCCGGGAAACGCCCATCTCCAGAGTTTCGTTATCCAGAGCATATTTAAAACCATTGAGCGATATGCCTTCCGCCTGGGAACCTAAAGGAAATAGAGAAATAGTCTGCCCGACAGCATCATCAATAGATATTTCTTTTTTGACCGCAAAAATTTCACAATATTCATCAATCAAACTGGTTTTAATTCCTGATCTTTCAGCAATTTTAAGCAAAAACAAATTGGCTAGGGCATGATCAATCCTGCCGCCCAATGCACCCCATATTTCGATTGATTCCGGTTTCAATCCTAATGCATATTCCAGAGCAAGCTGAGTATCGGTCGCATCTTTATCGCTCTGGTATTTCAATATTTTAACACCGCAAGCCGAGTATTTCTTTAGTCCTGCGGCATCAACCGAGTCCATGTCGCCCATAATCACATCGGGTTGAATGTTTAACCGCCCTAAATATCGAATAGCGCCGTCACAGCAAATTGTTAGGAAGTCGCCCCTTGCCTCCAACCGCTTCCGAAAAAAAGCGGGATCGCCCAACCGTCCGTTGCTTATTATGATAATTTTTTCAGTCACAACGACCCTTTAATGTTCATGAAATTTTGCCACTGCCGGACTTGATCCGGCAATGTATTCTTTCCAGGAAGTAAACGCTTTTTTTGAGCGTCAGTCCCTCCGGTTGCTTAAAAAAAAGCCATGTCCGTTTGACCAGGGATATGGCTTAAGTTAATTTCGCATCTGCGAATCCCTTACGCCGGTATTATCCGGATCAGGTTCAATGGGTATAATCTCAGCCTTCCGGCACCCCTGTGCTTTGAATTTATTATATTAGTCCTATTTAAAAAGCAATTTGTTTAATTTTGATATTAATTTCACATATCTTATTTATTCATCATTGCAGGATCTCATTAAATCTTTAAATCCCATCATTGGTT
>CAZWCA010000033.1:0-33652 GCA_964632255.1 uncultured Smithella sp.
GTTCCATCTACGTCATGCCCGGTCTCGGCGGAGCCAAATATTCAGAGGAGCACGCCCGTGAAACGGCGCGTGTTGTCAACGAAGTCGCTCCCGATTTTGTCCGGCTGAGAACACTGGAAATCTTTCCCCGGACTCCTCTTGAACAGGCTTTAAAAGACGGTGAATTTGAAGAATGTTCCGAAGAGCAGGTAGTCAGGGAATTGAGAATTATGATCAATGAAATAAACGCTGAAACCGAAATCTTGAGTGACAGCGCCTCCAATCTTTTAGACTTGAATGGCAGATTGCCGCATGACAAAGACCAACTTTTAAAAACCATTGACAATTATCTTGCTCTATCAGCCCGCAATAAACTGGTTTTCAGCTTCAAGTCCCGCCTTATGTCCTTTCAAGGCCAGTATGGAGATCTCACTGAAGATATCTGGAAAATTTTATCACCCTACATGACCGATAATGGTATCCAAGTCAGCGCCTGCTCCAACAGCACCCTGCAAAGCTTCATCAGGATTATCCGCTCCAAACTGATGCCATAAAACTTCACATAAATATAATATGTCATTGCCCGACTCGATCGGGCAATCCAGTAATAGATTGAGTAAATCTTCCTGAAATATCAAGATTAAGTTTATAAATTTATTTGCCGGTGTAATAAGACGACTTCGTAAAAGGCTGCATGCCGGATGCGCTCTTTCCCGTGTCAAGCACGTGCAGGCTTCGCATAATTATCCCTCCCTTTCAAGGGGAGGGTGCAGGGTGGGGATGGGTTTCCCAGCATTCGCCCGCCTTGCCTGCAAGCTTTTTTACAATGCCGTCTGGAAATTTACTTATTTGACTTTGTACGAATCAAATAAGTAAATTTATACCTCAATATTTCCCGCCTGCCGACTCTTCGCATAAGTCGTGCCTCCGAAATAGCTGATATAACGAAGAAATCATTGACAAATGGTTTTGTTCCATGCAATAAAAATGACCGTATTGAAGTACCTGATCTAATTTATCAGTTGGTTTTATGATTGGGATTCTTTTCCACGTTTTGCCTTTAATAACGTAATAAGTGGAATATGGTGCGGTAAATTATAATAAGTGGAAAATATGAGAACATATTTTCCATGTTTTACCGTTTAATATCATAATAAGTGGAAAATTTTTCCATCTATATGGAGTAATATGACGGAACGCTTTCCACTTATTGCACTGTTGGGCTGAAAATAAATCGTGATTGGAGATGCATATGAAAACGAGAGTGAAAATAATTTTTCTACTGTTCTTTCTTGTGAGTTACCTTTCATTTTTGACTACTGCTGAAGCAGGCAAAAAGGACATCTCAAAACAGTCTAAGAAAACTAAAAGTTCGATCTCATACTCAACTATACCCTTCGACATAACTGCTGAAAAGCTTTCTAAGGGATACCAAGGGCACAGTCTTCTCGATATTTATCAAAAGCTAACTATTCCTCACCCGAAAGGTGAATTTGAAACTACTGAAGAATATGAAGCAAGAGTGGCACGTTGGAAATTGTCTCCTATACTTGGACAGATTACACCTTCTGATACCCTTGCCTTTGAGATTCTAGATGTGTTAGCGCCAGACGCGCTATCATTGAAGTATGATGCTGATTCAGAAGAATTGACGGCAAAAATAAAGTTTGAAACTCATGATTTCAATGATGGCAAGACAAGATGGCTTGAAACATATTATCGTTCCAAGAATCTCGGCAGTCATATGGGGGTAACTCGTATGGGGGTAAAATTTAAGGTTACTAGTCATGTTGGAACAAGCATAGGGATTGGAGTTAAAGAACAAATCGAGCCAATATCTATCTCAAGAAAATTTTCACGTGATGAAGCACTGAAGTTAAAATTATTGACTAGAGTTTACGCAATTGTTTCCCTTGATGAACCATATAAAGTTGATGACTCAACATCATCATCAGCGTCACTGGACAATCCTAATGAGTGGTATACGAAGTATTTAGGTCTTTATGTCAATTTGAAAGCAATTATACTTGTCAATATAGAAACGGGAGAGATTATTGCAAAAGCGGAAGCACCTTTCAAGCGGTGTTCGTATGATATTTGCATTTAATGCCCAACACCTATAAGGCCTCATCTTGTCAAGAGTAAGAATATCCCTTGACGGAAAAAGTTAATTGCAAGAACATTTTCGCCACAGGCACGGAGTTGTAATAACGGGATCAGCGATGCCGACTTGGTTTCCAAGGAACAGGTTTGCAGGAACGTGCCTGCACCAAACACCTATAGAGGATAAAGCGCTATTAGCGCCAGGGGCTTTTGCCCACACCTAGAAGAACATTCGTACCCGCATGCCGGCCAATCAAAAGACAGGCTCTCTTCATAAATCATGGAGAGTCCAGTTACAGGGGTGGCTCGGGGGCGGGGCAGCACACGTAAGACCGTTGTAGTTGCACACCGTGTCTAAACATATAAAGTAGGGACCGGGATGGATGTCCAATCAAAGCCACGGACTTAAGGTTATCTCCCTATGGCGCTTTTCGCATTCAAAGACGCAATCAATAAATCCTTTCAAGCGCCTTGATGAGGGTATCCCTAAAAAGACATTCCAGTTAGGCATAGGGTTTCACCCACCCCGTCCCGCTAAGTACAAGCAAAGAATGAATCCATATTAAACGGCACCTTTCTTTTGAGCATAAAGTAAACAGCCCGTCCGATTTTATGAGCAAGGATAGAAAGCGCTTTTCCCTTGCCGTGTTTGCTGACGAGACGATCATGGTAATGTTTAGCCTGCTCATTACCTCGAAGGAAGAGACAAGCAGCTTCAGAGAAAGCCCATTTGAGATGGACATTGCCAATTTTACTATTTTTAGCCCCGAACTTTTTTCCACCGGATTCTCTGGGACATTTAACCAGACGGCAGTAAGAAGCAAAGTCCTGAACCCGGTCAAAGCGGTTAATATCCTGAACCTCATAGATGATGATAAGGCTTAAAACCTTTCCTATACCGGGAAGACTGCGAAGCAGATAGAAGCTTCGGACATCATGCTCTTTGGCTTGCTTAATAATATAGAGCTCCAGATCGTTGATCAGCTTATCATACAGCTCCATGAGCTTTAGATTCACCTCCATACTTTTTTGGACGGTCGGGTCAGGAAAATGGTCGGTGATGCCAACACGATTAGCTTTGTACGAGATTTTCTTTTCAAACACGGGGAGATTATATTGACTGTTGGTGTTTTGGATATGAGCCAGCAGTTCGGTTCGTTTATGCACGAGGTGATTTCGTCGTCGCAGAAGGTCGCGGGTCGAGCGCATAGATTCCGGATAGACATAGGCAGTTGGTAAGGAACCACCTCGGAGAAGCACAGCGATTTTGCGAGAATCGATTTTGTCATTTTTGCTCTTGCCTCCATGGATGGCTTTCATGTAAAGTGCATGTCCAAGGACAAAAGGGATAGATTCCCGGTTACATAGATCGGCAAGCCAGTACCAGACAAACAGACATTCGACAGCGACGACAACGTCCTCTCGATAAGGTTGGATAGCCCGGAGAAAAGATTCCGGATTGGTTTTAAAGTTTTTGTGGAGAACGGTGTTGCCCTCCTGATCCAGGATACAGATGTACATGGATCTGGCGTGCAGATCGATACCGCAATAATATTTGTGCTGCTGGTTGTAGAATCTCATAAGGTTTCCTCCTTTGGTTAAAAATTGTTTTTCTCCAAAAAGCATTTTATCATGCCTTGGGAGGAGGCCTTAATGAGTATCAAAACGCTAAAGCCGATCGCGGCCACAAGGGCCGCTCCAGCTTAGCTCATCGTTATTTGAAATCAATTCTGAATAAAAGATGAAACTGAATAATTATAATGGCAAATGGGACTGGGCTGTCTTTTGGTTACATGGAATTATTGGTTTTATAGTCGGATTCCTTTTATGGTTCTTTTCTTGGGTTACGTTTGTCTTTCATGACTGGCAATTTTTATTCATTACTTCGAGTGTTGTGGGAGTTATAAGCTTTGTATTAGCAGGTTGCTGGGGAGATAAATTTTGGAATTATCTAAGGGAGCATGGTTCTCCTTGGTGATTTATAAGAAATAACAAGACAATACAGCCGATCGCTACGCTCCGGTTAATCTTATTGTTCGGCTGGCATTGATAAAGGAGGTATACACATGGACATGTGGAAGTTCTTTGACATCACGCATCGGGAGCACATTCTCTGTAATCCGATGAGTCTTGAGAAACTTGAACAGCTTATCACACTTCTGCCTCTGAAGCCTGGGGCACGCGTGCTTGATATCGCCACTGGAAAGGGCGAGTTTCTCATCAGGCTTGCAGAGCGGTACCGACAAATGACAGGGACAGGAATTGATTTCTCTCCCTACTGCATTGCTGATGTTCACAGGAAGCATCAAGAACGTGTTCCGGATGCCCAACTCCATTTCTTGGAGATGGACGGGGCCAAGTATGTCACCGAAACCTTAGAGAGCTTTGATCTGGCAGCCTGCATCGGTGCGAGTTGGATTTATGGCGGGCATCGAGGGACGTTGAACGCGCTGCAGAAGATGGCAGCCCCGGAAAGTTGGATCGTTGTGGGCGAGCCATACTGGCGGCATGAACCGGAAAGAGAGTATTTAGAAGCGATCGGAGTTACACGGAACGACTTCGGAACACACTATCAAAATGTCGAAGCCGGGCGAGAGCACGGATTGGAAGCGGTCTACACACTTGTAAGCAGCCAGGATGACTGGGATAGATATGAAGGGTTACAGTGGTATGCTGCGGAAACCTGGGCGAGTGATCATCGGGATGATCCAGATGTGGTGACCGTGCTGAAGCGAGTGCGTGAGAGCAAGACTGCGTATCTGAGGTGGGGACGAGAAACGCTGGGGTGGGCGATTTATGTGTTCAAGAAAGGGGGGTATGGCGCAATTCCAGTTTGCTAATGGCCTTATTGGGCATGCCCATGACGAGCCAGATGAGAAAAGAGGCATCGCCGCCTCCAAACAAGCTGTTCCACCGAATCGGCGGGAAAAGGCGCCCGCCTCCCGGTGAATTTCACGTTAGGCAGCATAAGGAAGAATATTTGAGCACCACGATTGTAGAAATAATTCAAGAGATGGTTGATCTCGAAACCAAGGGTTGGGATACGAAGAATCCAGACCTTTTTCTATCCATGATTCACCTGGACATGGCCTGGCCATTCCTGCCAACTGCCGATGCCCATGACCCCATTGACTGGGTCTTTGTCATGGGACGATTTGATAGGGAGCGGTGGCGTAAGGACTGGCAGGGCATTTTTGATACTCATCACTTAATCCATAATCGCCGCAATACTATGAAAATCGAAATCTCCAAAGAGCAAGATGCAGCATTCGCCGTGGTGGATATCGATACTCTTTGGCGGCATAAAGTCACGAACAAGGAGTCTCATTGGAAGGGTCGGGTTTGTAAAGTATACACAAAACTATTAACAGGTGAGTGGAAGTTCTATTATCAAACAGGAGCACTCAATTTCCCGCCGAAGGGGTGCGCCTAACCACAGCATCCAGGCGGACGCGGGCCGCGCTGGGCGGGAGGAAGCTTCATGAAACAAATTATCGACTTTTTACACAAACTGGAGGATAGAAACTGATGAAGCAATGGTTCTTACTTTTGCTTGCAATCATTAGTGAGGTTATTGGAACATCCGCACTGAAATCCGCGGATGGGTTTACGCGATTCTGGCCATCAGTTATTGTCGTTGCCGGGTATGCCTCCGCTTTTTATTTTTTATCACTTACGCTGAAG
Source organism: uncultured Smithella sp. (assembly GCA_964632255.1). Classification (GTDB taxonomy): domain Bacteria; phylum Desulfobacterota; class Syntrophia; order Syntrophales; family Smithellaceae; genus MVRV01. Next base: position 5,767 of record CAZWCA010000033.1, read on the forward strand.
ACAATTCCAGTGGGTGTGGCATATGCGATCTGGTCAGGCGTCGGTACAACTTTGATTGCTTTGATCGGGTGGATCTTTATCGGACAGAAACTGGATATCCCTGCCGTGGTGGGCATTCTGCTGATTGTTTTGGGCGTGATAGTTCTGAATGTCTTCTCAAAATCGATTGCGCACTAAATAACCTTGACAGAGAAGATTAAATCTGTAAAAATAAATAGTTATGAGTATCATAATCTTATTTAATTAGGAGGAAAGCAAATGAAAAAAGTTCTCAATTGCACAATTGCAGTTATTATTGCTGCATTCGTGGTTACTGGAGTCGCATTCGCTACCCATCACGCTGTTAAAGTTGCAAAAAAGGATGGCATTGGTAGCTACCTCACGGATATCAAGGGCATGACACTCTATACGTTCAAGAATGACAAGCCTGGGAAGAGCATGTGCGAAGGTGCGTGCGTGAATAATTGGCCATTGTTCTATCGCGAGAAGGTAGAGGCAAAAGATGGGCTTGTACCATCTGACTTCGGAACAATCACCCGGGCGGACGGAAAAATGCAAACGACATACAAGGGTATGCCGCTATATTATTTCATCAAGGATGTAAAACCTGGTGATACAATCGGACAGGGGTTTAAAGACGTTTGGTCGGTTGCTAAGCCATAATAGTTGTCAATAAAAAAGCTCGCGGTGCGCGGGCTTTTTTATTTTAAAAGATGGTTATCGAACAACACGTACAATCCACACCGAAAGCTACACGGAATACCCTGAAGAGCCTTATCCTTCCGAGCATCCGAAATTTTTTTATCGTGGTGATCGCGCTCGGGATCTTGCTCTGTCTCCTGGCGGGGACACTCAATTATTGGCAAGGCTGGGTGTTTACCATTCTGTTCATGGCCCTGGCGACTCAACAGGGCATCTACCTTTCCATTAAAGACCCGGAACTCTTGAAACGCCGCAAGCAAATCGTGTCGGCAGGGGAATCAACGAGGCAAAAAATTTTCATCATCGCCGGTCTTCTGGGCAACGTCTGCTTGATGGTCTTCTCAGCGCTCGATCATCGTTTCGGGTGGTCTCAGATGTCACCCTTTGTCTCGTTGATGGGAGATGGCCTGGTCGTGTTTAGTTTCCTCATCTATTATCTTGTCTTCAGAGAAAACAGCTATGCCGCTTCCAGCGTCCAGACCTTTGAGGGCCAACAAGTCATCTCGACAGGCCCCTATGCGCTCATCAGGCATCCGAAGTACGGGGGCGATATTATCCTGGTCGTTGGCATACCTCTGGCGCTTGGCTCATGGTGGTGTCTCGCCTTTATTGTGTTGGTAATCCCTGCGCTGGCGTGGAGAATCCTCGACGAGGAAAGACTCCTGAAGAAAGATTTACCAGGCTACGTCGAGTACACTCAGAAGGTGCGCTATCGCCTTGTGCCTTATCTTTGGTAAGTCGTTAACCTGGGGTATCAACGGGGAGTTCAGGGGAGGGGAGTTCAGGGGACAGTATATTAAATTCGTACATCTGCATGGAAAGACGGGTATACTATTGAAGGGAGCGTGATATTTATCAAGAATTGGAAAAACAGTTAGAACATCATTACCTCCTCAAAAACCTGGGCAAAAAAGCGGGAAAAAAATAATTATCCTGTTTCCGCAAGTATACCCTTATAGTCCTTATCGGCACATCTAATGCATGTTATCACTATTACGGAATGCGGTGGGAATCTTTTTCCTCCCGGCCGGGGCCGAACCGTATCAAATCATTGATATCTAGGGGATACTATGAATATTAATGGAATAAGCAGCCAGTTTAACTCTAAGGTATATCGAACAAGTATCAATAATACATCCTCAGTGAATATGGCTGGGACCAGTGTTGGTGACAGCGTATCCATTTCCTCAAAAGCACTCATTACCGGTTTATTGTCAAATTTCATGGATGGCGCCGGTGCTGACGGGGTTATAACCCTTGATGAGATTAAAGCTTTTCGTGACAAAGAAATAGGGATAACACAAAGTCAGTTGCAGGATACGCTGATTAAATTAAAAATCAAGCCGTCCGGACGACTGAAAATAGATATCGATTCATCCAATGAAGTCATTGTTTCCGGGGGAAGCAATGAAGAAAATTCCGCGATAGCGGCTGCATTGCAAAAAGACAACGAATTCATAAACGCCTGGCACGCAGCTTCCGGAACTTCCTCTATGTTGGCCGCAGCTAAAGCATCAATACCTTTTCAAAACGCTTACCGTTCGGACTCAAAAAGCGCTGTGGCTCAATACAGCTGGCTTTTTAATAGGGACTGGACTTTCAATATGTATTTTGAAAACGGCAAAATTGACTGTTCTGTGACATAGTTTGCATTACAGCATGTAAATGTCGGGCATACTGTTTGATACCGAATTACGTTCATCTGAACTGCCGTACCGGAAACTCCGGATGGATTAGCTCACGCCATCGGGCATCGGGGAAGCAAGAAGCGTATCAATTTCGGAGAGGGCTGGCGGGGACATTTATGGCAGGAACTGTTTTCGTCTTTCCCCATGGATGAGAACTATCCTCTTTTTCTGTTGCAATAGTTCGAAAATATTATACCTTTTAAGAAGTTATGCACCATAACAGCCTGATCTGGAGGATGGAATGATAACATTTAAGGAGGTATCCGAGAACGTTGGGGTTTTCATTGATGGTTTAGGTGTTGCTGCAATAGTGGTTGGATTGATAGTTGCCTCCATCAAGTATCTTATGGAAGGCAGGAAAGCTTTAGATGGGTACAAGCGCTATCGGCAGGATTTGGGGCGAGGAATATTGCTCGGGTTAGAGTTCCTGGTTGCCGCCGATATTATTCGAACGGTTGCTGTCGCGCCGACACTTCAGGGTGTGATTATTCTAGCGGTAATCGTATTGATTAGAACCTTTCTGAGTATGGCATTGCAGGTGGAATTGGAAGGGCGATGGCCCTGGCAGGTACGAGAATAGATTGCTAAATCTTGGCGTCATAAAAAATGATCTGTATTAACTAGAATTGATAAGCGAGTTTGTTGAGTACGAGCTATTCCCCCTATTTATTCGCCATCATGTTATTGATTTTGCGACAAATGCCGTATATGGTTGACGCCAGGTGAACATATGAATTCGAAAAAGGTTATATTTGGGCCTGTCATCATATCCATCATTTTGCATGTTGCACTGATTTCCGCATCCGGCATGATTGATTTGCGCGATAAAGTTAAAACTGCGGAAACGTTTACCGTTGACATTAAAGAGACTCCGTTGGACAAACCACTGGAGGAAAAATTTCCCAAAGAAGAGAAAAAGAAAAGAGAAGTAAAAAAACCCGCCGACTCCAAAACAATCAATGAAAAAAAGAATATTCGCACCGGCATCAGAGAAGATACGGTCAACCTGGGCAGTCGTGATGTCAAGTATTTGGTATATTTGGAGAAAATAAAAAGAAAGATTCTGCAGATATGGGAGTACCCGGCTAAGGCTTATGAAAAAAACGAAGAAGGGGTGACGGTTATAAAAATGTCTCTGGATGCCCGGGGAAATGTTGTTGCGGTGAATCTTGTATCCTCTTCCGGGTCGGCATTACTTGATGAGGGTGCACTCGGTATTGTCCGGGCAGCTTCTCCCTTTGATCCATTGCCGTATAATTACGGCCTTGAGCGTCTGCATGTAGTAGCTTCTTTCCGCTATAAACTTGAAGAATAATTTCTATTCAGACCTCCACACCTCCCGGCTATGTAGGCCGCTGGCAGCCTGAAATTTCTGATGCTTCAATAATATCTTTACCCCGATGTCATTTCGAACAAAGCGAGAAATCTTTGAGAATACTCGATGATACAAGATATCTCCCTTCGGTCGATATGACAATGTTTCGTTAAAATACTACATTAGCTGTCGAAGTTTTATCTGCGGCTTAAAGTGAAATTTATTATAACCGAGCCTTTATTTCAGCGAAACGCCGGTCTGCTTCTTTCAATAATTCCCAGATTTCCACTTTCTGGGCCAGCGGCAGTTTTTGCATTTTCTGTCTTATTTCGTTAATTTGATCAATTTTTACCTTCAAATCATCTAATGTCGTATCCAGGTCAACTTCCGGCGCTGCCGCCTCAAGCTTTCTGACAGCTTCCACCTGAACGCCCGTTTCCAGCTTAATTTCTTCCAGATATGCCGGGATATCCACTGCAAAGCCATATTTTTCCCTGATCGCCGCTGCCAGCTCATCCTGAGCCTTCAATTCACCATGCACTAAAAATACCTGCATTTTTTTATTTTGGAAGTTGCCCAGCCACTCTAAAAGTTGATCACGGCCGGCATGAGCGGAAAATCCGCCGATCGTAAATATCTTGGCGTAGATAGCGATATCTTCGCCCAGGATGCGGATTCTCTTGGCGCCGTCCACCATTTTACGGCCCGGTGTGCCTTCCGCCTGAAAACCGACAAAGACAATACTTGCCCCCGGACGCCATAAGTTGTGACGGAGATGATGTTTGATCCTGCCGGCATTAGCCATGCCGCTTGCGGAAATAACTATTGCCGATCCTTGCATCTGGTTAATTTCCATGGATTGCTCTGTGGATAAGGAAAACTTGAGTTGAGGCAGATCCAGCGGATCTTCACCATTTTTCAAAAGGCTCTGTGTTTCCGCGTCAAGATATGACCGGTAGCGGCGGAATATTTCCGTTACCTGGATAGCCAGAGGACTGTCGAGAAAGACAGGCATGTCTTTTGGCAATTTCCCGGCACGATGCAGCAGGTACAGGGAATAGAGGATTTCCTGAGTTCGCTCCACAGCGAAGGCGGGAATAATAACTTTTTCATGCTGCGAATAACTGTAGTTTATTGCTTCAGCCAGTTCATTTAAGCTGTCTTCTTCGCCTTTGTGATTACGGTTGCCGTAAGTTGACTCCATAAAGAGGAAATTTGCATCGCTGATTGTGCTGGGATTTTTCATTAGCAACTGATGGCTGCGGCCGATATCACCGGAGAAGACCAGCTTGGTGGTTGTGCCGTTTTCCTGAATAAATATTTCTACAATGGCGGCGCCCAAAATGTGACCGGCATCCTGAAATTGAACCGTTACACCCGGCGCCGGACTGAAGGTCTCATCATATGCTCTGGCCTTGACCAGCGGGGCCACGGCCTGAGCATCTTTTAAATAATAAAGAGGCAGGACATCGGCCTTATAACCGTTGCGTTGTTTTTTCTTGTTTCTCCAGCTGGCTTCAACTTCCTGAATGTGAGCGCTGTCCAGAAGCAATATTTTCAGCAAATCGCCCGTCGGCTCGGTTGCATAGATGGGACCGTGAAACCCTTTTTGGGTCATCCGTGGTAGAAGTCCCGTATGATCAATATGGGCGTGAGTTATTACAAAAAAATCAATATGAGCAGGATCATACACACTGGTCTCCCAATTACGCTTTTCCATGTCCACTGTTCCCTGAAACATGCCGCAATCAACGGCAAACCTGATTTTGCCGGTTTCAATAATATAGCAAGAGCCTGTGACAGTCCTTGCCGCTCCCAAAAATGTAATTTTCATAATTTACTTTCCACCGCGCACCGCGGTAATTGCTTGCATTAAACCGAATAAAAACATACTAATCCATTGCCGGACTTATTCACTTAAAATTACAATTATTAAATCGTAATTTGTTACTGACCTGCTTTTTTCGCCTTCTTTGCTTCTTTTTTCTCTTTTGCCGTCTTTACCGGTTTCTTCTTTGTATCCTTCTTTATTACGTCCTTTGATTTGCTCATTACTCCGCTCCTTTATTTATTATTAAATTAAATTTTTCCTTCGCTCAGCAGCTGCCTTTCTATTTCCAGGATTTCCTTACCCAGCGCCGTTTCCAGTTGCTTGTCGTCATAATCAAATTCAATACTGATATGCTGGATGTTTTTATTTGCCTTAACTTCATAAGGCATTCTTACTTCACGCACTATCGCATCCAGATTAAACTCTTTCGTGCCTATTAATAACTTGAACCTGATTTTATCATCCTTTGGAAATGAGTATTTTAAAGGACACGAAAACCTCGCTCCGCCTAAGGAAATGTCAATTAAATTGAATTTTTCTTCTTCGTAGATAAGAGCGATATTGCTTTTCAGTCTTGGGGTGACGCGAAAAAACATACGGAAGTCCACAAGTTCCGCCTTCTTGTATTGCTGTAAAATGAGCGCTTCCACGCTTTGCCCGGAGACGATTTTATAATCGGAAACCAGATCGATTATTTTGGATGGAAAACCGAAACGTAAACTTCGGCCGTCGATTACGGCTAAAAAAGAAACCAATATGCTACGGTTAAGAAAGTGATTATTCAAGGCGGGTGTTGTTTGGGAAATTATAATCCTGCTGTCTTCGATATTGTACACAACGGCTTTCATAAAATGAGCCTTGCTTTTCATTAGCTCATTTTCAAAGATTATATCTATTCTTGTTCCAATTTTTAAATCCGGCTTTATCATTATTTATATTACTAATTAATTTTTCCTTCACTTAACAATTGTCTTTCAATTGAAAGAATGGCCTTCCCTAATAAAGTGCTTATCTGCTTATCGTTATACTCAAATTTAATACTCACATATTGAATGGTTTTATTGGTCGAATACTCATTAGGTATCGACACGCTGCGCACTCGGGCATCTATTTCAAAAGTCTTGGAATCTATAATCAAATTAAATTTGACTATATCACCGTAATTAAACAAATGAGATTTAGGATAAGTAAACTTGGCACCACCTAAAGAAACATCGATTAAATTGACTTTGTTTTCCTGAAAAAAAAGATTGATAATGCTTTGCGAAGGCGGCTTAACCCGGAAGTGCATCCGGAAATCGATTTGTGATGGCTCTTCCAGTTGCTTTAAATAAATTGCTTCAACATTTTTATTATTATAGGAAAGCTCATAATTAGTCAGCAAGTCAGTTAACCGCGCCGCAAAGCCGAAACGCAAAATGCGCCTTTTGGAGTTGGCTAAAAAAGTTATTAATACCCGGCGATTAATAAAGCGGCGATTTAACGGGGGAGAAGTTTGAGAAATAATTATATCTTTGCTTTCATAATCATAAACTACCGCCTTCATATAATGGACATTATTTTTCTCAATCTCATTTTCAAAAACAATATCTATTCTCGATCCAATTTTGAGTTGAGACATATATGTAATTAGTCATTAATTAACATTAAGCTGAAGTTTAATCGACCTTCGCACCATAATAAAATGCTCTGATTTAATCAAATAATTTCTGTTGAATAGCTTAAAAAACGTCCTTGACTATTGTTCCATTGTATGAGCTTGTAAATTCAGTACCTTAGAAAAATCGGAGCTTAATTTTTATAAGTAATCACCACTGCCATAAAACTAAAATTGGCAGGTTTTCTATCTAATGAGGCAATCGATGAAACTAAGGGACTGCGAGGTAAGGCATGCAAGCCCCTCTTTTTCCTTCCTTCTTTCTCAACCGGGAGATGGGGTGATTTTGATGCTTTGTGGTACTCCATCGGAGAGTGAAGGTTTATAGGGTTTGTAAAAAGAAAGGGATGTAAAATGAACAAAAATTTGTATGTAGGCAACTTATCCTTTAAAGTAACCGATGACGATCTGCGGTTGAACTTTTCCGAAGCCGGTGAAGTAGCATCGGCAGTGGTTATTAAGGATAAATTCACCGGACAATCCAGAGGTTTCGGCTTTGTCGAAATGAAAACGGAAGAAGGTGCCGCGGAAGCGATTAAAAAATTTCACGGTGGAACGCTTGATGGAAAAACAATCACGGTAAATGAAGCCAGGCCGAGGAAAGAGTTCGACAAAGGTGGAAACCGCGGTAGTGGAAATCGTGGCGGTGGATACCGTGGTGGGAAACGAGGCGGCGGCAGCAGATACTAAATAGTTCGTAAACGCAAGGTCGTTTATTAGAAAACCGCAGAAGGGCGTGTTTATAAATCCCTCCCGCGGTTTTTCTTTCGTTGGCCGCTAAAATTTTGGAATATAATTTATTTTCCGGATTCAATATATTCTACAATCTTTTCAGCAATGATTGTGACAACCCGCCTGAAATCTTCTTCATCTTTATCCAGCAGTGTCATGCGAAAACCGGGCAAAGGCGTAAAAAAAGACGTAAGCGGTACTACGCAAATACCTGTTGCCGCTAAAAGGTAGTAAACAAAGCGTTTGTCGTTTTCGATATCGCCGCAAACCAGCTTTTCAATGTATTCCCTAATTTCCCTGTGCTCGATGTGTAAACTTTGTCTGTCATTGAGCGCCGATTCATTAAACACGGCGGTCATATAAAAAGCGCCGTTGGTTTTGTTCACAATCAAATTAGGAACATCTTTTAAAATTTCATAGGCAATATTGGATAGCTTTTCATAATGGTCTATACGCTGGTTTAAATAGTTCTGATATTCCGGATGATTCATCATTTGCGGAATCGCCATTTGCGGTAAAGTTGTTGAACAAACTTCCGACATTTTCTGTTGAAAGATAGTATTGACAAAACGGGCAAAGGCCGGGTCGCGATCGGCATTGTAAACTTCAATCCAGCCACAGCGTGCACCAGGCCAGGGGAACTCTTTGGAAATACCTTTCATGCTGATTGCCGGAACATCGCCGATGAGATCGGAAATGGGTAATGTTTTTTTCCCTCCATACACAATATTGAGGTATGTTTCGTCGACAACAAGGAAAAGATCATGATCTTTCGCAATCTGCACCATTTGCTTCAAAGTTTCTACCGGGTATACAAATCCCGTCGGATTATCGGGATTTATCAGTAAAATGCCGACGATTGATTTGCCGCTTTTGACCTTTTTCTCGATTTCACAGATATCCGGGTACCAGTTGCTGTAAGGATTCATGCGGTAAGTATTGGGAGGAAAAGAAGCATGAAGTACTTCCGCCATAAAGTGCGTAGAATAAGTGGGCTCCGGCATGATCACCCGGGCGTCTACCTGTAAAGAGCTGTAGGAACGGGCAATGGCATCGCCCAGACCATTAAAGAAGATAATATCATCAGGGGTGATTTGTGCTTTTTCTCTTTTGTTGACCCGCTCGGCAAGAAACTTCCTGGTTTCATCCATCCCCTTCGTCGGAGAATATGCAAACGAGCGATTATCTTTAACGGCTTCGGCGACAACCTCTTTCATCCATTCGGGAATTACTTCGCCTTTTTGCACAGGATCGCCGATATTTTCCCATGTTATCTCAATACCATATTCCTTAAGCTTATTTGCTATTAAAACGATATTGCGTATTTCATAAGTAAGCCCGCTGCCGCCTTTTGCAATTTCGAATCTCATAAGTTATTTAACTCCTTAAAAATTGAAGTTGTTTCATAATACATTTTCATTTAATTATCCATCGATTTTTAAGTTCTCGAAATTTATTGATAATTTTAATAAATTTTCTGAAAGACAAATCGTATTTTTCATGCTATCAGAGCATGCCGTGCAGTATTGATTAAATACACACTTAATTATCAATAAAACGAGGAGTAAAATGGACGAAAATAAAAGCTTTGCCGAGATGCTGGATGAATCATATTCAAGCCCCAAATTTTTTTCCGTGGGCGAAAAGGTGGAGGCAGTAATTGTAAAAATATCCCCTGAATGGGTTTTTCTTGATCTGGGAGCAAAAAGTGAAGGATACGTAGATAAAAAAGAGTTTATCGATGAAAATGGTGAACTCACGGTAAAAGAAGGAGACAAGGTAACCGCCTATTTTATTTCCTCGAAGCATAATGAAAAGCTCTTTACAACCAAACTTCTGACGCGCAGAAATGCCGACGAATTCTTACTCAATGCTTATCAAAACCAGATCCCGCTGGAAGCAACGGTGGAAAAGGAAATCAAAGGCGGCTTTTTAATCAAGATCAGCGCTACGGCCAGCGGTTTTTGCCCGTTTTCCCAAATGGATGTACAGAAAATTAGTGACGCTGCCGCTTATGTGGGAAAGAAACTGGATTTTATCGTAATTGAATATGGAGAAAATGGCCGAAAAGTTATCCTTTCCCGGCGGCCGCTTTTGGAAAAAATTGAGCAGGAAAAAATTGAAACGCTCAAGGAAACTCTCCAAAAAGGCATGACCGTCCGCGGTGTAGTAAAAAGTGCCCATGATTTCGGTGTATTTGTCGACATCGGCGGAGTTCAGGCCCTGCTCCCGGCATCTGAAATGTCCTGGGGGAGAGTGCAGGATCCCAAATCCCTTTTTCCTCCCGGAACAGCAATTGAAGCTATCATTATTGGCCTGAACTGGGAGGATAAGCGCATTACCTTATCTTTTAAAGATACGCTTCCTGATCCATGGAATGACGCAATTGCCAAGTACCTGGAAGGAGGTACCTATAAAGGCAAAGTATCGCGACTGACCGATTTCGGTGCTTTCATTACACTGGAGCCCGGCCTGGATGGCCTTCTGCATATTTCCAAACTGGCCCGCGGCAAAAAAATTAAACATGCGCGAGAAGTATTGACAAGCGGCTCGGATATTTATGTGAAGATCGAAAAGATAGATCGCGAAAACAAGCGAATTTCCCTGACTCCCGCAGCAGAAAGCAATGATTCCCCCGTGGAGGGAAATACCGAGGATTTCCACAGTTATCTGCCGAAAACTTCCAAAACAATGGGTACATTGGGTGATTTGCTGAAAAAGTCAGGGAAAAAGCTTTAGCAGGCTTTTTTATTTAAACAACTTGTGGAAGAACTCACCGATACTTCGTGCTCCTTTGCGCAGGCTGTCCATCACAGCATTGCCGGAATGGGTAGGGCACGTTTCCTTTGGTGCAGTTCCTTCAATGTAAGCCTCCTGAATTTTTTCCGGGCATGCCGCTGTGGCAAGGTAACCCGAATCGGGATCAATCAGAGCAAATTCAATCCCTTTTGGAGGAATGACGGCAGAAGGAGCGGATTGGGGATAAAGAGCTTTCAAAAATCGCGCCCAGATATGGAGGGCTCCTTTGGCTCCCGTCAATCCTGTGTCTGATCCGGAATCATATCCCACCCAGACAGCGCAAACCACGTCGGGAGTATAACCCACGAACCAGGAATCACGGTTGCCATTCGTTGTTCCGGTCTTTCCCGCTGCCGGGAAATAAATCCCCATTTTTTTTGCTGCCTTTGCAGTACCCCGGGTGAGCACGCCTTCCATTGCATAGCTTGTAAGGTAAGAAACAGGTTCATTGAATACCCGTTTCGGGTAAGCCGCTTTGCTGATGATTATGTTTCCATCAGCCATGGCCACCGAGAAAAGGGGAAACGGCTCGAAATGTATCCCTCCTGAAGCAATTGTCGCATAGGAATAAGCAAGCTCTACAGGCGTAACCTCGAAACTTCCCAGCGCCATGGAAGGAACAGGCAAAAGCGGACCTTTAATACCGGCCAGACGAGCGGTTTTGAGAACCTCCTCCATGCCGACCTCGTTTGCCAGTCGTATCGTGGCTGTATTTACGGAATCCTCGATTATTTTCCTGACTGTAATATTTTCATACTTTTTTCCTTCGAAATTTACGGGTGTCCAAACTCCTTCCGGGGTCGAAACGGATATAGTTTCGCCGGAAACGGCGGTCGATAATGTTCTTGCTGTATTATCCGGTGCCGGCATGGAAAGCGCAGCAAGAAGAACGAATGGCTTGAAAGCGCTGCCCGGCTGGCGTTTCGCATCCACCGCCCTGTTAAACCGGCTCTGCCCATAATTGCGTCCTCCGACCATGGCGGTCATGGCGCCGGTTTTCGGATCAACAGCAACCAGGGCCGCCTGCAAAGGCTCCTTAGCAGGAGAGGCTGCTTTTTCGATTTCTTTCAGCCCTCTGGTGACCGCCTCTTCAGCGGCGGCCTGGTGGATGGGATCGAGAGTTGTGTAGTAACGGTAACCCGAAATGTAGAGCTTTTCATTTCCAAGCTCATCTCTGGTGATCCGCTGGATGTAATCAACAAAGTATGATGACGACAGGCGGGCAGGAAATCCGGATGGCCGGAGCCGGACCGGCAAAGATGATGCCTTACGGAATTCATTTTCCCCGATCATTGCCAGTTTTTGCATTCTATTCAGGACCTTATTGCGCCGCTCCTTTGCCGCTTCCGGGTTCCGGAAAAGGAAATACCGGTTGGGAGAGTGAATGATTCCGGCCAGCAGTGCCGCCTCTTCCAAAGAAAGGTCTTTTGCATGCTTTGAAAAATAGACATTGGAAGCTTCTTCAATTCCATAAATGCCCTGGGAATCCGCCTGTCCCAGGTAAATTTTGTTAAGATACATTTCCAGTATTTGCTTTTTCGAGTACCGCAGCTCCAGAACCAGTGCAAGCTCCACTTCCCGTAATTTGCGGCCAATTGTTTTTTGCGGGGAAAGAAAAAAGTTCTTTGCCAGTTGTTGGGTAATTGTGGAGCCGCCTTCGGCGAAGCGCTTTTCCTTAAAATCGGCCAATAATGCCCGGCCTATTGCGAGGATATCGATTCCGCTATGAGAATAAAAGTGAGCATCCTCCGATGCAATTACCGCATTTTGCAGGTAGGGGGAAATTTCCTGAAGAGGAACAGGATGCCGGTATTCCATTTTCGGACCGGTAATACGGCCGATTTCCTCCGGCTCCAGGTATATTGACTCCAGTTGTTGACCGGTAGTTGAAAGCATTGACACAATCCGGCCATCGCGAAGATTGATATTTACGGGGCCATTTTCGGGAGGGCTTTTTTCCATATCCTTATTGGCAAGAAAAACCAGGAGATGATTTTCATCTTCGGAAAAAGTTCCGGCTTTGGAAGGTTTCCCGGAAACTTTCTTGTAATAAAGCCTTTGCAGCCGTTCGGTAAAATGAATGTTTCCGATATGATCGCCTCTGCTGATTTTCATGGGACGACCGTAAAAAATGGAAGGGGATTCACTATTGAACTCGCTGATCCCTTTATCTACCTTAAAATAGAGATAGGCGCCATGCATAAGCACTACAATAACGAGAAATAGAAAGAAAAAACAAAGAGAACGGCGAATCAACGAATCCTCCCCACCTCTAGGACCGGCGGAAGTGCGGCTGTGGCAATGACATTAAAAATTTTCAGATATAGATCAGCATTAGTATGCGTTTGCTTTTGCATTAGTTGATTTTATGGGCAATGCTTTCTCCTGGCAAGGGGTAATTTTATACCTGATGCAAAATGTCCAGAGGAAAGAATGTAGGAAATAAACTTGGTTTATTTGGCAAAGTTCGTATTCTCGACCTTTGAAAGGAATGGTTTTCGACATAAAGCTCGACAAAAAAGCTCCCATCCCGAAGGCAGAAGATTCCGGCTTTATCTTCGCCTCCGATGGTAAAGCTTTTAGACTTTCTGAGTTTTGCAGAAAAAATTGCTAATTTATTAATTGCCATTAATGAAATACCTGTCTGAAGGACAACCTATTCCAATTCCAAATCAAGCGCTACCTTTTGTTGGCGCCGTCGTCGGCTTCTTCAACGTATTATTAATACGCCTAGTTGCCTCCTCGTAGCCGCCGCGGTATCATTTATGATTCGGAAATGGAAATTACTTTTACAAATAAATCTATCTGCAAAATTATTTTACCTCGAATTTTGCCGTTGTGCTATTTATTGTCAATGATGTCCATGACCATGTCCATTCCGGAAATCATGTCCGCGCTGTTGGGGATCAAATCCATGGGAACGATTGATCTCCCTGTGCGGCTGATGCCTCATAGCCTCCACACCCCAATAATTACGTTTTTCCCAATGCCTGTTCTTCTCCCATGTTCGCCAATTTTTTTGAACTTGCTGATGAGGAACATGTTGATAATTCCAGGAATGTCCCCTCCAATGATGTTTTCGATAATCGTCTCTCCAGGTCGAGGGTACTCTGGAATAGAAAGCCGGAGCTCTGTGAGGAGCCCAGCCGGAGTTATAATGTCTTGAACGATACCAGCGGCCGTTCCAGGGACGCCACCACCATCCTCTATGGAAAAAAATCTCTTCCTTGGCATCGGGGGCTACATAGACATTTGTTTCAGGCAATGGTATCAGCGGCGGCGGTAAGGGAAGTATCACAGGAGGGGGCAGAGGAATACCGATATGTACATTTACCTCTGCCCTCGCCGGCAGGGGGAGGACTGCTATAGATGCGAATATCATTCCCAAAAGCAATCTCTTTATTTTATTTTTTCTTCTTGTCATTGAAAGATAAATCACTAACTGTTGAAAAACGTTCATAAACATCATAAACATAAATGGCTGCTCCATTCCTTTTACAAATGAGTAGTAGTTAAAAGATAATTTGATTGCCGGTAAAAATCACTAATGCCGGCCTGTTCGTCACGATCAGGCAACAAAGAAGAAAGTCTGTTTTCAATGGCTTCGTCCAGATCACTCATGCGGAAAGGTTTGGAAAAACAGATATCAGCGCCGGCAGTCCTGAGTTCATCAAGAGCATGAGGAGATCCGCTTACGCCGATAATATAAAGTTCAGGGGCAAAGGATTTTATAAACCCGCAGAGTTTTTTTCCATCCATCTGGGGCATTTCAGCATCAGTAATCACAACGTCATAGTAATTATTCTTCAATAGCTCTACAGCTTCCAAACCGTTTAATGCCTTGTCCGATTCATGACCGGACAACTCCATAAACGACGATAAAATATTTAAAATATCCACACAATCATCAACAATTAATAGTTTCATGAAAAAACCTCCTCTTCTCTTAGCTGCCATGAGCTTCGTTTACTTAAACGCGGGTTTCAAACGCTGTTTAAGCGATGCCGTATCTGCTTTGTTTTTTCGGTGGACAAAACACACCCTTTTCCTTTCTTATTGCTTCCTTGCATTTACCTGAATACTAAGTGGAATAATCAACTCCTGCCGTAATAGATAATTTGAACGAACTTCTGTGAACTGCTAGGGCATTCCATTAGACGGAAGAGTAGCGCCGTTAGTGCTTTCCAAAATAAAATTTTTCTGATTCTGCGGAGAAATCTTAATAAATTTGTATGGTATGGCCACAGGTTCCCTTCCTGTAGCCATGGTGCGATAAGTTAATATCCAGGTAAAACCTGTTGTAGTATCCAGGAGATAGGCCTTCTCGTCATTACCTGCTACGATTTGATATCTGGAGGATTTTTCCGCGGCAAAAGATATGCTGCTAGTCAACGCAACAATGGCCAGACTAGTTAAAATAACAATTACCGGCTTGTATTTATGCAGGCCGTGCCATGTTCGGGCATGATCATTATTCATGGTCAAATCTCCTTTGCTTTAAATATGGTATCTTCCACTAAAGCAATGCGCATACCAGAACTTGTTATACAAAGTAAACATTGGATATAATTGAAATTTTAGTTTTCACCCCAGGATTGATTGATGATAAAAAAGGACAAGATGTATGAATTATCCTACAGTGGAGATAAGCTTAAAAGCGGGAATACTTTACTAGGAGGGTGATTGACAAACTCCTGTTTTGCAGGCTGCTCAAAAAGGTTCAGGGGCAAGGCATCGCAAAAAAAACTGAATCGCGAAGCGTATATAGAAATACGTTGAGCGATTAGGTTTGCAGCGTAACGAAGCAGATGGGCCTTTTTCAACAGCCTGCTCGTGGCTGAATTAATGCTGCAAATATCTATTGGATGATTTTTCCTTCAGTCTTTCCGGAAATCCAGAGGATTCAGGTTATATTTTTCCAGTAATGCATAAAGATCGGCGCGGTATTTACCGGCGATTTTAGCCGCCTGGCTGATATTGCCTCTGCTGATTTTCATCAGTTCAAGAAGATAGCTGCTCTCAAAATGATGTTTGGATTCCTTAAAAGATCGAAAAGTGCTTTCATCTTTTTGATCGGCGACAACCAGCATGTCTTCATTAATCACGTCGTCTCTGGCCATAACGGCTGCACATTCAATCATATTCTCCAATTCCCGGACATTGCCGGGCCAGGAATAAAGCATGATTTTCTTCAATGCCTGAGGAGTGACAGCCTTAATTTGCTTATTCATTTTTGCCGCATATTTTTGCAGGAAATACTCAACAAGAAGAGGAATATCTTCTTTGCGCTCTCTCAGCGGAGGCATTCTGATGGGAATAACATGAATCCTGTAAAACAGGTCGCTACGGAAACTGCCTTTTTTCACTTCTTCATTTATATCCTTATTGGAAGCGGAAATAATTCGAATATCGACTTTGACCGATTTATTACCACCGAGCGGATAAAATTCTTTTTCTTCAATAGCCTTAAGGAGTTTGCCCTGCATGGACAGGGGAATCTCCGAAATTTCATCAAGAAAGATAATGCCTCCATCAGCCTGCAAAAAAAGTCCTTTTTTATTGGCTACAGCACCGGTGAAGGCGCCCTTCTCGAAACCAAAAAGCTCGCTTTCCAGCAGGGTTTCCGGAATCGCTGCACAATTGAGAGAAACAAAAGCCTTGTCTTTCCGGTCGCTTAGTTGATGAAGGGCACGGGCGATCATTCCTTTTCCCGTTCCACTTTCTCCGCTGATGAATACATTGGAATCGGACCCGGCAGCCAAAGTCGTCAATTCGAAAACCTGTTTCATTGCCTCACTTCGGCCGATTAAATTTTGAACGTTGTGATCCTTGTCGATAATACTTCTTAGTCTTTTGACTTCCCTGGAGAGGTTGGATTTCTCAATACCGTTTTTAACCTGTAATAGAAGTTCCCGATAATCGAATGGTTTTGTCAGATATATATAAGCTCCTTCTTTCATCGCCTCCACTGCACTTTCAATTGTTCCGTGCGCGGTAAGGATGATGATCGGCAAATCACGATCGACCTCGTGGATACTCTTCATTAATTCAATGCCATTTCCGTTTCCCCCGGTGAACTTCATATCGAGGATGGCCAGTTCATATTCATTTTTAACCACCATATTTTTTGCTTCAGCAATATCCGACGCCGTTTCCACATAATAACCTTCGGATTCAAGTCTCATTTTCAAGACTTTTAAAATGTTCAAGTCATCATCTACAACTAAAAGCCTGTCCATCATCCGCCTCTTACTTTTTGGAGCAAGTATTCAATGCTCGGAAATAACAATAAATATTTCCGGCAACCGTATTTCCGGGAATCAGACCCGGCCAATCCGCCATGCAAAAATTCTTTTTCCTAACCTAAAAATATCTCTTACCGGAGTTTTAATCAGCATTAAGGAAAAGATTTTCTCTTCTGCTTTAATTCCAAATCAATTCTTTTCATCCGGCTCAGTTTATTTTCGGTGTCTTCCACCTGTTGTTCGAGTTTACTTATCTTCTTATCTTTGGATTCAAGATCATTTATGAGAGAAATAAATAGCTCACTTTGCTGCCTGTACCCGCTTTTGGGATATTTATTGATCAGCCGCTGAAAACAGTTTTCTGCTTTATTGTAATTTTTATGCTTGTTACGAGGCAAAATATTAACAATACCCGCCTGAAAAAGAGCCCTGTCCCCGGACTGCGGGTAATGGCTGATAATTTGTTCATATTTATCTGCCGCCGCCTTATAGTTACCCTGCTTTGTCAAACCTTCGGCCTGTTCAAAATCGGGTTTGGCGTTAATTTCATTAGAGAAGTGGGCGCATCCGGACGACAGAATAACGATTATGAGACAGGTAAAGAAAAGGTAAAAGTGCTTCCTTCGCCGACTTTGCTTTTTACCCATATCCGGCCTCCATGCTTATTAATAATATGCCTGACAATTGCCAGACCTAATCCCGTACCGCGAATCGCCCCCCGGCGTTCGTCAACGCGTTTGAATTTGTCGAATACCAGCTGCAATCCGTCTTCGGGAATACCTATGCCATTATCTGTTATGGATATTTCGATTATGCCTTTTTCAGCGTTTTGATTTGCGGATATGGAAATTGTTCCTTCTGCAGGCGTATATTTCCAGGCATTGCTTAATAAATTTTCGAGGACTTCCTCAATTCTTTCCCTGTCCATGGCCAGCGGGGGAATATTATTAGCTATCTCTTTGATTAAATTAATTTTTTTATTCTGCAGCAGCGGCGTCATCTTCAGGATGCTTTTTTCTATCACTTGGCTTATATCAGCCTGTTGAAAAGAAAAATACATTTTCCCGGCCTCCATTCGGGAAAAGTCGAGTATCCGGTTTACGGAGGAAATCAATCTTTCACATTCTTCATTGACCACATTGAATAATTCCTCCTGTTTGGCGGGGAACTTGGAAAATACTCCCTGCTGAAGCATTGAGGATGCTTCCTTGATAACTGTCAGGGGGGTGCGCAGTTCATGTGATAAATGGCTGATATAGTCTATCTTCATCTGATCCATTTCTTTTAATCTTTCACACATTACATTGAATGAATCCGTCAATTCCCGGATTTCGGGAGGCGATGATATTGCAAGAGTTTCTTCAAATTTTCCGGAGGCGACTTCCTTTGTTTTTTCCTGCAATAATTTTATCGGCTGATTGATTGTCCGGGCATTAATAAAAGTTATCACGGTAACAAGGAAGATCACGATGATTCCCGAAATGATGCTGACATGGGCAATTTGCGTTGTCATTTCCCGGGACTTCTGTAATTTCCAATTCCGGTCTCTTATCGAGGCATTTAAGAGGGCATTTAATTTTTTATCAATGTTCTCGATAATCTCCTCTCGTTCATTAACATAAACATTATATCTTTTTTCCTGCTGGGCTTGATTTCCCGCCTGTGTCCCTCTTTTCTCAAGTAATGAATTAAACTGGCTTTGAAATTTCTCAATGTCCGCCAATAAATCCTTTTTTTCTTTGATGTCCGCCAGACTGAATAGTTCCTTTACCCTCTGCCCTAAATCATTTCTTATTTGAACGAACTGCTGTAAATAATCCGCATCACCGGAAATAAGATATTTATCATCGGCAGCAGCCATGCTGTATAAATCATCCAGGCAATTTTCAACAATTTTTATAATGTTGGTATCATGTTTGATTACCGATTCGATAAGGCCGTTTAAATTATTCAGGTAGATAATGGTATATATACTGATAATACTGATGAGCAGGATAATCAGTATATTGGTTATGATCAGTCTGTTGAAAATTGTGAATTTCGTGTCGGTTCTCCCGAATTTTTTCCAATTCAATAGCAGGCCTCTTATATCCGGCAAAATGATGATTGTCAAAAGCAAATTCGGTCTTTACAAAATCTTCTGATCCTGATTAACTAATGTCGAGCCGGAAATTACGGATGACAAAACAAGATCTGAAAACAATTGATACCGAAGATGTATCTTGTTTTTATTGTTGAGGTAGTTGTTCAGCATAGAAAGACAGATGAATAATTGATAATAAATTATGAGCCCAACGCAAACACTTCCATAAGCGTTGAAAACATAACCCTTTCGGTGTTTGGCTTTTTGTAAAGGAAAAAGAATATTTTTTAAGCTACGGGGACTATCCTTTTTTCAAAAGCCGAAGTGTCGATTCTATACACAATGTCAAGCTACTCCACGGGTATCACTTGCACTGGCCGGAGTTGGATGTGGATTTGGAAATAGATAACCTTGAAAATCCCCAAAAATACCCACTGAAATTTCAGTGATATTTAACTATTAATAAAATACTGGAGAGCATTATATGGGCGGCGCTAAATTACCTGAATATGATTACGATATTATTATAATCGGCGGCGGGCCGGCCGGTTTCACTGCCGGTCTTTATACGGCCCGGGCCGGGCTGAAAACGCTGCTTTTGGAAGGGGTATCCACAGTAAGTCAAATAACCATCACCGATTTGATTGAAAATTATCCGGGTATACCGGACGGCATAAATGGATTTGATCTGATGGAGCTTTTTAAAAAGCAGGCATTGAAATTCGGTCTGGAAATATTGCCCGAAGATGTTCACTCAATATTCAAAAATGAAAACAACCAAAACCTGTGGACAGTTAATACGGTGGATAAGTCATTTTCCGCTCTCAGTATTATTGCGGCAACGGGGGCGCAGTGGCGCGAATTGGGCGTACCCGGAGAAAAGGAATTTGCCGGTCGAGGTGTTTCATATTGTGCCACCTGTGACGGGCCTTTCTATCGAAACAGAGACGTGGTTGTTGTCGGCGGGGGAGATTCGGCGATTCAGGAGGCTCTTTTCCTGACTCATTTTGCAAACCATATAACTGTTATTCATCGTCGCGATCGCTTGCGGGCGGCAAAAATTCTGCAAAAAAGGGTATTTGCGGAAAAAAAGATAGGATTTGCCTGGAATGCCGAGTTGGCGGAGGTTATCGGCGGGAATTTGGTTACCGGTGTCAGGATTAAAGATGTAAAATCGGGAGAGCTGAAGCCGGTTAATGCTGAAGGTGTTTTTATTTTTGTCGGAAGGCTGCCTCATACAGGGGCGTTTAAAAATATTTTACAGCTTGATCGTGAAGGATATATAATCACTGATGATGCCATGAAGACTTCCGCGCCGGGATTTTTTGCCGCCGGTGATTGTCGCGCCAAACTTTTCCGGCAGGTGGTTACAGCAGCCGGAGACGGGGCAAACGCAGCTTTCAGCGCAGAGCTGTATATAGAAAATTTAAAAGGTGAAGCATACTAATAACTTTTATTATAATGCCGGTTTACCCGTGGAGATCAACTTAGGTGAAGCCCGCCGCCGTGAAGCCGGCATACCTTTTCGAAGAATTAAAGATAACCTGCAAGCCCTTTTCCTGCCGCAGTATTACGCTTTGAATGCGACTTTTTATTGTTATTTTCGTGCAAACACTAAGGATATATTGAAATATGGAATCATTTATCAGCTTCTGGCAGAATTTACCTTCGCAAATCAGCCCCACCTTTTTCAGTATCGGATCTTTCCAACTGCGCTATTACAGCCTCATGTATATAGTTGCTTTTACCCTTGTTTATTTTTTGGTGACATACCGGATCAAAAAAGAAAAATACCAATACACGACGGAGACGATTCAGGATTATATGGTCTGGGCGATGCTGGGCGTAATAATCGGCGGAAGACTGGGATATGTTCTTTTTTATAATTTCGGCTACTACCTGCAACATCCACTGGAAATAATTTTACCATTCGATTTTTCCAATGGAGTGAGATTTACGGGGCTGAGCGGCATGTCTTATCACGGGGGCCTTTTGGGCGTTGCCGCCGTGTCCATTTATTTTTGCCTTAAACACAAAATCAACCTGTGGCGCTTTATAGATTTGTTTATTCCGACCGTTCCCCTGGGCTATACTTTCGGCCGGATTGGCAATTTTATCAATGGTGAACTGTACGGAAGGATAACGACTGTGCCCTGGGGAATGTATTTTCCGCTTGATCCGTTGCAGAAATTGCGTCATCCATCTCAGCTTTATGAGGCTTTTTTCGAAGGAATCGTATTATTTATTCTGCTGTGGCTGATTAGAAAAAGAAGCCCTTTTGACGGATTTCTTTTGGGAATTTATATTTGCGGTTATGGGTTTGTACGTTTCTTTATTGAGTTTTTCCGTGAACCGGACAGCCATTTGGGGTTCGTATTGGGATTTTTCAGCATGGGTCAAATCTTATGTATTTTCATGATATTATGCGGTACGGCAGTTTTGCTTTGGCGTAGAAGATCCGCTGCATGAAGATAAACACTGTATGCGGAAAGCTTTAATGGACTTAGTCAACTGCAATTCATGGAGGTGGTTATGGGAAAAAATCTGGTTATAATCGGTGGCGGGGCAGGCGGAGCTTCTACTGCCGCTGAAGCCAAACGTAATGATCCTTCTCTCAATGTCACAATACTGGAGCGAGGAAAATTTGTTTCTTATGCATCCTGTCCAACACCTTATTACATCGCCGATGAAATACCGACGGCGGATAGAATGATTGCCCGCACGCCGGAAAAATTCCGCGAAACGGGAATTGATGTTCAACTTAATACTGAAGTCTTAAGCGTAAATTACGAAAGCAAAAAAATTGAACTTCAGGATAAAAGTATCCCTTTTGATATTCTTTTACTAGGTACAGGAGCTAAATCTTTTATTCCCGATATTCCCGGTGCGCACAGACCGGGGATTTTCGTTTTGAAGAACCTGGAAGATGGCATAAAAATCAAGACCTATCTGCAGGAAAAAAAACGCCGCAAGGCAATTATTATCGGCGCCGGCTTTATTTCCATGGAAATGTGTGAATCTTTGCAGAGGGCGAATGTCCATACAACAGTTTTGCACATCGGGAAATTTCCGGCAAACCGCTGGGATCCGGAATTGGCAAAGCTGATGCTCGAGGAATTGCATAACAATAATGTGAAATTTGTGCCCGAAGTTGAAACAACCGCAATTGAGGAAGGAAGGGATTTTCCTCTTTGTGCCGTTACCAGCCGGGGCAATTTGGAGGCTGATTTAATTTTGTTTGCTGCCGGCGTAAAACCCAACGTTGACCTGGCAGAAAAAATGGGAGTTCGGCTTGGTCAAACCGGGGCCATTGCAGTAAATGACCGGCAGCAGACGTCCCTGGAAAATGTTTATGCCGCAGGCGATTGCTGTGAATGTTATCACCGCATCAGCAAACAATGGGTGAATATCCCGTTAGGCGATATTGCCAATAAACAGGGAAGGGTGGCCGGACGCAATATCGGCGGCGGCAAGTCGTTGACTTTTCCGGGAATAGTCGGAGCTCAGTCTTTCCGGCTGTTTAATCTGGAAGCGGGAGCAACCGGAATTGATGAAGCCGAAGCAATTAAGAGTGGCTATGACCCGGCGAGCATTTTAGTATGGGGAAATGCCGTGGCCGCACCAATGGGTATGAAAAAAATCGGCCTGAAGCTTATTGCCGATAAATCATCCGGAAAACTTCTGGGGGCGCAGACGGTTGGCTATGCAGGTGCGGTTGACAGAATTAATACTTTATCCGCCGCGCTCTGGACAGAGATGAATATTGACGAAATCGGTTGGATGGACCTTGCTTACGCTCCGCCCTACAGCGGACCGTGGGATATTATTCATAATGCAGCGCAGGCTTTGCGGCGGAAAATTTAGTATCAAGCCGCATTCTTTGCCTGACTTTGTTGGCCCAGCCTGCCCCGGCGCAGGCCGGGGTCGTCGGCTTCTTCAAACCCCTTCCCTTTATCCCCTTCAAGAAGGTGATAGAGGGGGAGGTCGCCTGCGGCGCCTTCTCCTTGCCGAAGCTGCTGCTTTGAATGCTACTTGATCAATATAATGGTTGAAGGAAATTATTTTAATGACACTGTGGTGGATATTTTTTGGTGTGTTTATTGTGGCAATGCTGGCGCTGGATCTGGGTGTTTTCAACAAACGGACGCATGTTGTCAAAATCAGGGAAGCCTTGTTGTGGACGGCGTTCTGGGTAACACTGGCTCTTTTGTTTTGCACGGGAATTTATTTTTTCTACGGCCATCAAAAAGCAATTGAGTTTTTGGCCGGTTATTTAATTGAATACTCGCTGAGCATCGATAATCTTTTTGTTTTTCTGTTGCTTTTCCACTACTTTAATGTGCCGCGCGAATACGAGCACAAGACCTTGTTCTGGGGAATAATGCTGGCGTTTGTCACCCGCGGCGTATTTATTTTTGCGGGTGTGGCGCTCATCAACACGTTTCACTGGATAATGTATATTTTCGGTGTATTTTTGATTTTTACCGGCGTAAAGATGGCTTTTAACAAGGAAACCGAAGTTCATCCCGATAAAAATGTCGCTATCCGGCTCCTGCGTGTTTTTATACCGATGACAAAAGAATTTGCCGGAGCCCGGTTCTTTATCGTCAGAGAGGGCAAACGTCTGGCGACACCGATGCTCGCGGTAATGCTGGCGCTGGAAACGACCGATATCGTGTTTGCCATTGATTCCATCCCGGCCATTCTGGCCATTACCACCGACCCGTTTATTGTTTATACATCCAATGTCTTCGCCATATTAGGGCTGCGCTCGCTTTTCTTTGCCATAGCCGGCCTGATGAAAATTTTTCATCATCTGCATTACGGTCTGGCCGCAATCTTGAGCTTCGTCGGCATTAAAATGCTGATAGCCGATTTTTTCAAGATTCCCACCGGTATTTCTCTCGGCGTTATCGCCGTGATCCTGGCTTTTGCGATTGCCTGTTCGCTGATCTGGCCCAGCAAAGATGTAGCTGCAGGCAAGGATGAACTGGGAGCGTAAATGGAAACTGACTCGGCCGTTCCATCACAGGCCCGGATGAAAAAATGGGCACGTCTTGCCGACAGCAAATTTCGCCGGGAAGAGGGGTTATTCACGGCGGAAGGCATCAAAGTCGTGGAGGAACTTTTGTCCTCTCATTGGCAGGTATCTGCAGTTCTGCTGTTGGCGGAAAAAAGGAAATACTGGGATAAAATTATATTAAAAGTACCGGCGGACATTCCCCGGTATGAGCTTAGCCGCGCCCAATGGCAAAAAATCAGCCAGGATAAAGAACCGGAAGGGATAATGGCCCTGGTCTCCCTGCCGCGGGAACCATCTCTTGCCGATTATTTAACCGGCGCCTCAGGCAATATTTTAATATTGCACGAAATCAATAATCCCGGCAATCTTGGCGCAATCATGCGCTCTGCCTTGTGGTTCGATTTTACTAGTATTATTTTAAGCGCCGGTTCTGTGGAGTATACTCATCCCAAAGTTGTGCGCTCTTCCATGGGCAGCTTGTTTCATTTGAATATCATTACCGATATTCCTTTAAATAAAATCCTGGCCGAGATAAAAAAATCTTATTATCTCGTCGGCAGCAATGTGCACCAGGGTATTAGTCCCCACTTGCCGGAAAGAAGAACTGCTTTGTTACTAGGCAGTGAAAGCCATGGACTCCCGGAGGAAATACTTGCCATGGTTGACGAACAGTGGAGTATTCCGGGCAGTGGAAAAATTGATTCCCTAAGCCTGCCGCAGGCGGCGGCAATTATGATGTACGAATGCGCAAAAAAATAATGCACTGACTGTCATTTTTCGGAAATGAATCATTCAACACGCAGGGTGGAACAAGCACAGCGGTTCCACCATAATTTATCGATGGAATTCCCTCTTTTGTAAAGAGGGATAGAGGGGGATTTTTATTACGTTTTGTAAAATCTCCCCCAACCCCTCTTTAAAAAAGAGGTGGGCTATAGCGCTTAAGTCAATGATATTAGGGGCGAACCTGCATGTTCACCCTACGTTCCAATAGTTCATCATAGAGGAAGGCAAATGAAATCATACATCCAGGTTACAACAACTACCTCAACTAAAGAAGAAGCAGAGAAGATCGCCCAACATCTGGTTGGTGAAAAACTGGCGGCCTGCGTCCAGATCATGGGACCGATAACGAGCACATACCGCTGGAAGGACAAAGTCGAAACCGCTGAAGAATGGCTCTGTTTCATAAAAACGAAGGAAAGCCTTTATCCGGAATTGGAAAAGGCAATCATCAGTCTGCATTCCTATGAAACACCGGAAATAGTAGCCGTACCGATTACTAAGGGCAGTCCCAGTTATCTTAGCTGGATGGATGAGGAAGTGGCGGATTAAAGAAAGATGGATACCCTCCAAGACCTGACCCTGGTGTCCACTCTTCCACTCTAACTCTCGCGACGGAAGACGCAAGCAGTATATCGGTCGTTTGTCAAGGTTCATTATCTGATGGAGGAAACACACGAAAGTAGTGCCACTACATCACGAAGTGCCCGTATACATCATAGCCACAAGGAAGTTCCCAGCAAAGTTAACTTGCTATTGAATATCATGTACCGCAGTACTGAATATCTGGCAGATACGCCTTTGGGGATTATTAACTAGAGAAGATGCGACAACACCCGCCGGTAGTTCTTCGCCTTTCCCGGTCACCTTTCCATGTTGAATTGACACCTTTTGCGCGTAAGGTTTTATCTTGGAAGATAATAACTGATTTAAATAAGCGCTGACGCTTTTTGCTCTTAATTCGGAGAGTCGCTGATTTAAAATCCTCCTCCTTTGGCGATTTCCCCGATCACTTAAAAATCCGGAAGAATCAGTATATCCGTACACATCTATTTGCAGTAGAATTGGCTTATCCGGAAAAAGCTTTATATTTTCATCAATGATGGCAACGATTTTATCGGCAAATTTATCAAGAGCGGTTTTCCCTTCGCTTGCGAGATCGTACTTGCCCAGGGCAAAGGAAATGTCGGACTGCAATTTTTCTTGTTGACTGCTCTTGATATCTTCTTCGTATATACGTATCTCGCTGGAGATACTCGCAGCTTTTACCAGCGACAAATTTTCTAATTCTTGATTGTCCGCCTGAATCCTATTGGCATATTGCAATATGGCATCAAGCTTGGGGATTAATTTTTTTAAAGGAGTTGCCGGATTTTCTTCCTGCTTTTTAATGATCTCTTCTTTCATCCCGGTAACCGTGCGGGTGATTCCCTGAAGGAGGACTCGTTTGGCAGCGGTGATACTTTCCTGTGCATAATATATCGCGTTCCGATAGCTGCGATCTAAAATGCTTTGTTCTGCGTCAACATAATTTTTCCTGGCTGTCGCCACATCAGGCGATATGGATTCCGGTATTCCCGTTTTTTTGATTGCTTCCTGATACTCTTTGGCGTCGTCAACGACGAGTCTCGCTTGCGTAAATGAAGGTCCGCAACCGGTCAATACAAGCAATATCATCGCAATGAACGGCAATCCGATTTTTACTATATTTTTTATCATCTTCCGCCCCCTTTATACTTCCAACTTACTTTACGGTAAACTTTGCACACAATTCGGCCTCATATCTATCTCTGGTTTTCGCCATACTTATTTGCATTTGTTTGGCATCCTCATCATGAGTTGAATTATAATTTGCCTGTAACGCGTCCTCGATATATCTGAAATCACAGATAATCCTCTTCAGTGTTTCGATGAACTCCGGTTTGTTATGTTTTCCCTCTTTTTTCAACATGTTATAGTGCATGAGGTGATTTTGTGATAGTTGCATGACGTCTTCCAATGATTTCGTATTGGGACTGCATTGAACAGAACAGGAATCAACCGTTTGGGTGGCAGGAGCTCGAAAATAAAAATCACCTCGCAACGACGTGGACTCCCAGGGAACTTGTTTATTGTTTGTTTCGTTGATGACATTATTTCGCACCGCCTTAAAGACTTGCTCAATGGTCCGTCCCGGCACCAGCATTTCCTCCAAGAGATACTTTGTATATACGCCATTTTGCCCTGTCCCGTCGGCCGCCACAGAGTCAGGAGCGGTTGCGTAGGCAACAATGGATCCCACCGGTGCATCCATCCGGGCCAGACCGGCACGGGATGATCGAAAACTATTGGCAAAGGGATTGTCCCGGCAGGCATCAATAATTACTATATTTACTGGATTGCCCGCATCTTCCATTTTACCAAGCACCCGGCCCACGTCGATGGATTCGTGTTCAACATCAGATTCGGTCTCAATGCGTGCATCAATGGGTATTAAATAGTTTCTTCCCTTGACCTGTATTCCATGACCGGCATAATAAAACAGGCCTGTTTCACCGTTACGCAGCTTGGAATAAAAAGCTCTTACCGCATCGTCCATTCTCCGCCGAGTCGCATTTTCTTCAAAGATGACCTGAAAACCGAGTCTGCGCAATGCGGCGGACATGTCCCGTGCATCATTGACCGGATTCTTTAAGCGACCGGTATGGTATGAACTGTTACCGATAACCAGGGCCAAACGTTGATTTTTGCCTATAATAGTCAGAGATCGTTCTTGTGAAAAAGAGTTAAATGTTATGAGACAAAGAAATATGGCAACTAATAAAGATACTCCTATTTGCTTCATGTTATCCATCGTATGTATCTCTTTATTACGCTTTTGGGACCACACCTATCATTTCGATTCGTACTAACACTTTATGCTGTTTTGCACAAGATTCATGCATCGGAAATATCAAGTTTCGATGACGAATAAATGAATTTACTAATGGACGGACTAGGGGTAATTCGGGGGGACATCAATTCGGGAAGACATAACACTTAAAAGGTA
>CAZWCA010000034.1:0-18407 GCA_964632255.1 uncultured Smithella sp.
CCCTCTATCCCCCTTTACAAAAGGGGGACTGGAGTTTGGACATATTTTTTCCCCTTTATAAAAAGGGAAATTGAAATTTATTTGCAGCCTTGATTATCTTTCAAGGCTGTTTTTCGTTATGTTCCTGCAAAAAAATTATTGAAGCAAAACGAAATTTCCTATATTTCGCCCATTGAAAAGGAAATTTCATAATCATGTTTGAATACACCATTACTCAGGTAGCTAATTGTCAATGCGTGGCGGCGAAAGGGCGCATTGATGCGCTTTCCGCACCGGAAATCCAAAAAGTTTTTAATAAATTGATTTTGGACGGCAGCCGGGTTTTGCTTGCCGACATGTCTGGTGTCAATTATATCAGTAGCGCCGGACTGCGGATTTTTATTATTACGCAAAAAGGACTCAAAAAAGTGGGTGGTGAGCTTCTGTTTTCGGGGCTTGCTCCGCAGGTGCTGGATGTCTTCAAGATGAGCGGCTTTGATAAAGTCTTCCGCATCGTTTCCGGTCTGGAAGAAATTCCGGCGCTTTTGGGAATTAATCAGAAGTCCGCGTTGCTGCAGAACATAAAAAACGATGATATATCAATAGATTATATTGAAAATGACGCCCCCACCGGATCCCTTTTCCTCATTGGTTCAACTGAGAAGATGGAAAATGCCGCCTATAATGAAAAGGATGTTGCGGCAGTGCCGGCTTCACAAATGCATTCGGGCTGCGGACTTGCTGCGTTGGGCGACAGCTTCGAAGAATATAAGAATCTTTTCGGTGAGACGATGGTCATCAACGGCAACTTTTTTTATTATCCCGCCGTCAAACACTCATCCGTAGATTTCGTGCTCAATTCACACATTGATCCGTCCGTTGCCTATAAGTTTCTTCACGGCTTCGGCATGAACGGTGATTACCGTTGCCTCCTATCCTTTAAAAGTAATAAGGGGTCAATAGATCTCGCCTCGTTGATCAACTATTTTTTTTCCATTTCCCGGGCCAATCTAATCGGCATAACGCTGCTTGCGGAAAGCAAAGGCATTTGGGGCATGAATATTAAACAAACGCCGGTTTATGAACACCAGCCCGGCGGCAAGGAGAGTATTTTCAACAGTCGCTTATTTCCCGAATGGTTTGATTTTCCTGTCGAACCGGCGCATGCGGGTGCGGTTGTGGCGGCGACAGGCGTGGCCGCACGTAATCCGGGCGACTTGCCGCAAGCTTTCGGGCAGCTTTTTTCCGGCGGCAATTTATTCCATTTGCATGGCGGTATTTTCGACAAAGCACCCATCAGCTATGACATGCAGGATTTTGATCGTGAATTGTCGCGCATTTTCAATGAACTGGAAGTATTTAAAATTCAGCACCTGCTGGGGAAGTCCCGTTTTGCAAGCGGCATGGCAGGTTTAATAGAAATCGAGGTATAGCTTGTGGAACTCTGGGTTGGCGCAATAAACCTCGGTTTTTTATATGCCTTTATGGCGATGGGCGTGTTCATTACCTTTCGCATTCATGATTTTCCCGATATTACCGTAGACGGGAGTTTCGTAACGGGTGCGGCCATGACGGCGGTTTTGATCGTTGCCGGAATGAATCCCTGGATTGCACTTGCCCTCTCCTTTCTGGCGGCATCGGCGGCGGGTGCAATTACCGCTTTGATTCATACCCGCTTTCAAATCAACGGTTTGCTGGCCGGGATCATGGTTATGACCGGCCTCTATTCAGTAAACCTGCACATAATGGGCAGATCCAATATTCCCCTGCTCAATGAACCGGGACTGATCGCTTATGTCAAAAATATCAATCCAGGCCTGCCTTACGAAGTATGGCTATGTATTGTCTTTGGGACTGCCATAGCCGCCTTCTGGCTGATTGTTTCTGCTTTTTTCCGGACTGATTTCGGTATTTCCATGAGAGCTACCGGCAATAATCCGACGATGGCTGCCGCTTCGGGCGTTAACGTCAATGGCATGAAAATATTCGGCATAGCTTTGGCTAATGGACTGGTCGGAATTTCCGGGAGCCTCGTCGCTCAATATCAGGGTTTCGCTGACATCGGCATGGGTATCGGTTCCATCGTTTTTGGTCTTGCGGCAGTAATCATCGGTGAGACGGTTTTGCCGCTTACATCTATCTGGGCTAAAATACTCAGTGTAATCGCCGGATCCGTTATTTTCCGTCTCATGGTGGCTCTTGCGCTCTATGTAGGCTTGAACCCGATTGACCTGAAACTGATCACCGCCATCTTCGTGCTGGCTATTTTAATTGCGCCGAAAATTATTGCTCAGCATCGCAAAATAAAAAGCCCCACAGCAATTCAACTTCCTTCATTTTTTTCCAGAAAAAAAACAGCCGTTACTTTTGCATTACTGATTATTGCGGGACTCGGCGTATTTTTCGGTTACTCGATTATCAAGACAATGTTTTTTGCCGACAAACCGAAGTTGCGCATCGGCGTTGTGCAATTAAGTGATCATGGCATTCTCAACCTGACACGGGATGGCTTTGTCCAAGAAATGACGAGGCTCGGTTATGAAAACGGCAAAAATGTTACCTTGTATCTGGAAGATGCCAATGGCGACATGGCTACCGTCAATACCATTATGGATAAATTTCTTCATGAACGGGTGGATATAGTTGTGCCTATTTCCAGCGGCTGCACGCAGGCCGCCATTAACAAATTTAAGGGCAAACCCGTTGTCTTTGCTACGGTTGCCAATCCTTTCATGATCGGCGCAGGTAAGTCCGACAATGATCACCTCGCCAATGTAACCGGGGTTTATGGAGCGGTGCCGATGGATAAAATGATTGAACTTACAACCGCAATTCTTCCCGGCAGGATCAAGGTCGGCTGTATCTGGGATCCCTCGCAGGTGAATGCCGTTTTTAATGTCCAGAAGCTACGGGCCGAGATTGCCAAACACCCTCAAATAACATTCGTCGGCACCACCGTTACCGGATCATCGGAAGTTCACCAGGCTGCCCAATCCCTCGCCGGACGGGGCATCGACGCCTTTGTACTAGTGACGGACAATATCGTATTTTCGGCACTGGAATCCGTCATCAAAGCGGCTGATGCGAAAAAAATACCTGTTATTATCAGTGATGTGGAACGTCTGGGCGACGGCCCGCTGGCCGCCTGCGGATATGACTACACTCAAAGCGGCGTGCAGGCGGCGCATCTGGTGGACAGGATAATTAAAGGCGAAAGCCCGGCGCACATTCCATTTGAACGATATAAAAATCTGACTTTAGCCGTCAATCCTGAAATCGCCGGAAAAATCGGCATTACTTTATCGCCGGCGTTGCTTTCCAAGGCCACAGTGTTTTCCGGCAGCGCGAAAAAAGATAAGCCTGCCGGGCGGCTTGCTCTTTTCGTCTTTTCCGACAGCATTGTTCTGGAAATGACCTCGAAAGGCATTTTGGATGAATTGAAAAAAAGCGGCATTTTGCAAAAGTACAATCTTACCGTGGATATAAAGAACGCCCAGAATGATTACAGTACCGCTCAGTCGATCGTGCAGGACATTGTCCGGCAGAATTACGATTACATTATCACGGCCTCATCGCTTGCCCTGCAGGTTACCGCCAATGGCAATAAAAAAATTCCCCATATTTTTGGTGCGGTGACCGATCCTTACCGAATGGGCATCGCCAGGAGCGCAGCCGAACATGTCCCTAATATTACCGGCGTGGCCACTTTTCAACCGGTGGAATCGACAATCAGGGCGATGCGGGCAATTTTCCCGAAGGCAAAACGAATCGGGATTGTCTGGAATCCTGCCGAGGCCAATTCCGAAGCATGTACTCTTAAGGCACGCACCGCCGCCCGTAAATATTCCTTTGAACTGGTAGAAAGAACAGTGACCCGTACCGACGAGGTCAAAGACGCGGCTATGGCGCTAATTAATACGGGTGTTGATTTGTTTTTTACCTCCGGGGATAATACGGTGATTCTGGCACAGGCGATGGTCGCCCGGATCATGCAGGATAATAAAATTCCCTACTTTACCAATGATCCGACAGACATCGAGCGCGGTGCGTTTTTCTCCATCGGGGCGGATTATTATTCGGTGGGCGTGGAAACGGCGAAGTTGGCGGCTGGCGTGATTGAAGGCAAAGATCCGAAAAACATTCCCATCCGGGAGTTTGTTCCCGAAATAATCGGTATTTCCCAGAAACTGGCCGCACGTTACGGTGTGACCATTCCGGATGATTTCAAAAGAAAAGCAACAGTTATAAAAAGGTAAGCCATGATCACGTTGCGCGATATTCATAAAAAATTCAACGCCGATACGCAAAATGAAGTTTATGCGTTGCGTGGCATCAACCTCGATATCCGCCAGGGCGAGTTTGTTACCATTATCGGTACAAATGGTTCGGGAAAATCCACTTTGCTCAATTTGTTGGCCGGTACGATTGCCCCCGATACGGGAAACGTGTTTATTAATAGTAAGGACGTCACCCGTCAAAAGGATTACCAGCGTGCGCACGTGATTGCGCGTGTTTTCCAGAATCCTTTTATGGGAACAGCTCCGGACATGACCATCGCGGAAAATCTTTTAATCGCCTCACTGCGCGGCCGGAAACGTTTTTTGCGAAGGGGACTTTCGACCGGGCGTCTGGCTGAATTCCGCGAACAGGTCACACGGCTGGAGATGCAACTTGAAGACCGGCTGGACAATATCATCGGTTTGCTTTCCGGAGGACAGCGCCAGGCCGTCAGCCTTTTAATGGCGGTCATCCGTAAGCCCGATGTCCTGCTGCTGGATGAACATACCGCCGCGCTTGATCCAAAATCGGCCGCCCAGATAATTTCTCTGACCAGGGCATTTGTGGAAAAAGACAATCTCACTACCTTCATGGTGACACACAGCATGCAGCAAGCCCTCGAGTTGGGCAACCGGATGTTGATGATGCATAAAGGTCAAATAATCGATGATATTGACGAGAAGGAAAAAAGGAAGCTTTCCGTGGACGACCTTCTGGACAAATTTGCCCATCTTCGCAAAACGGAAAAATTAACCGACGAGATCATTGAACAACTCAGAAGAGAATATCTATAACTGCATATTTGTATGCCTTTGAAAGCAACGCGGCAACGATTGTAGGGGCGAATCAGTGTGTTCTGTTCGCTCTTCTACCGGGTTTAGGGCAGACACTCAGGTCTGCTCCTACATCCATCCTTGCAATATACAAGGGGCGAACCGGTGCATTCGCCCCGGTGCGAATTCCCGCCGGTTTGCAATATATTTTCAAATATTTTGAATTGTGAAACAAAATAAGCGCTTTGATTTGGAAATGGAGAAAAAGGAAAGGGAGGCTTGGTTGGAGCCCCCCTTAATCTGAAGAGTGAAGGTTTATCACCTTCCGGTTAATTTTGTTGTCGGCTAATCATGCCCGTTATGTTTAGTCGATACGCTAATATTTGAAGCATAAATTATGCCATAGTTTATGGATTTAATTATATTATTGTAATTACTAATTATTTATCGTTTATGCTTAGACTTTTTAAGATGGTAATTGTTTTTTTTCGGCAATAAATGTCGAACTATTTTTTCTACATCTTGGAACTAAAAAAATATTATTAGGTAAATGTTAAGTTAAATGGCTTATTTGTCAATTCGACAAAATTGTCGTTTAAACTCTCTGAAAAACAGCAAGCATTTGTTCATGAATCCTGCCGTTGGAAACAATAATGCCGGGTGACGAAAAATTCCAGGAATCGCCCCTGATATCGGCAATTTTTCCTCCTGCCTCTTCCACAATAAGACAACCCGCCGCCACATCCCAGGGTTGAAGCTTCAATTCCCAGAAGCCGTCAAAACGGCCTGCCGCAACGTAGGCTAAATCCAGAGCCGCGGATCCGTCCCGGCGGACAGCCTGTGCTTCCTTGGCCATTATGTTGAAGTAATTAAGATTGTTTTCCTTGCTTTCTCTGATGTCGTAAGGGAAACCTGTGGCCAGAAGGCTGTACGTCAGCTCAGATGTCTGCGATACATTCAATCTCTTACCATTCAAATATGCTCCCTCGCCACGTATCGCCGCAAAAGTATCCTGCCGGGTAGGATCGTAAACTACTCCTAAAATAGTTATCCCGTCTTTTTCCAGTGCAATGGAAATACAAAAAATCGGATAACCATGTGCATAATTGGTGGTGCCATCCAGAGGGTCAATTATCCAGCGCATCGCGGATTTTCTTAAAATTTCCGGAGATTCCTCGGATAGAATTCCATGTTCCGGAAATTTCTGTCTGATTGTGGAAATAATTAAGTTTTCGGACAGTTTGTCCGCTTCGGTGACTAAATTAATATCGCCTTTGAAACGAAATTCCAGGGAATCAGCAAATTTTTCCATTAACAGGACTCCTGCCTGATGGGCTAATGAAACGGCAAAATCTTTTAATTCATGCATAATTACTTACTCCCGCAACTATTATCTAATATTTTTTTATGATCTTTTGCAGTTAAAATGGTTGGTATTCTTTTAAAGTTGCGCTTACCCAAAATTAATGTTAGAGAATGCCAAATAAATATTTTTGTTAAGAATATTATGACACAGGAAAAAGCCGAAGCAAAAGATTTTTTTGGTATGAAGGCGAAGAGAGAGTCTCTGGGAATGACTCTAAAGGATGTTTTTGCGCTTACCCGGATCAGCGTAGTTAATCTGGAGGCGATAGAAAACGGAGATTTTCATGCTCTTCCGATTTCTATCTATGCAAAAAATTTCATTAAAATTTATGCCCAAGTGTTGGATTTGGACAGCAAGCCTATCCTTGACAGTTATGAAGCTTATTGGAAGTCTCCGCAAGCAGACCAAACAGGGACGCCGGAACAAGTTCCAACACAGGAACAAAAAACCGTTCCTGAACGTGAGGAGCAAAAAAAGGAGGAAGAACCTGTTCCCAAAAAATCTTCTCCATATAAAAGAATATCCATAGCGGTAATTTGCTTAATATTTGTTATTGCCGTCGTTTTTGCAATAATGTTTCATAAACAGCAACCGCAACCTAAAGTTGCCGTTAATCAGCCCTCAATCACCGAGACAACTCCGGCTCCGCCTGCTGCCGTAACCTCACCGGCAACTCCGCCGCCGGCTAATTTACCGGTTAACCCGCCGGCGCAACCGGCGCCGGTAGCGCCGCCTACGGCTGCTTTATCCCCTGCTCCCAAGGAAGCAATAAAACAAGTCTCATCGCAGCCCTTGCCGCAGCAACAAAAAAGCACAATTCCGGTTAAAGCTTCTGCGGTACAAAATGCGCAGGGAGTAATGGAAAAAAAGGAACAGGTTGCAGCAGGTAATGAGGGTACTGAAACATTGATAATTAGAGCAACCGAAGCAACCTGGTTGAAAGTAAAAATAGATCAAAATCCACCCTTTCAAGTTCTTTTAAAACCGGGGCAAGCAATTAAACGCAAAGGTTCCGGTTTTGCAATTGATATCGGTAATGCAGGCGGAGTGACCGTCCAGCTTAATGGAAAAATGATCGAGAACCTGGGCAAGTCAGGCGAAGTACGCCGCTTGCAGCTACCATAAAAATGTATCCAATAGAGGTGAAAAATGTTTGGAATAGGTGTACCTGAACTTCTAATAATATTAGTTATAATAGTAATTATTTTTGGTGTGGGAAAACTGCCGGAAATCGGCTCGGCGCTGGGCAAAGGAATTAAAAATTTCAAAAAATCCGTAAATGACAATGATTCCGCCAATCCCCCTGCCAAAAAAGATGATGATGCAAAGTAACCAGTATGAAATTCTGATTAGACTCCGGAGGCAATGCGGCTGCCGAACTCAAATGCTTTCCGGCAATCGTCGGGAAAGACTTCCTTACGGCGTAAGGCCTTTTTAACCGGGTCCATGTACTCAAAGAATACCTTTGAATAATCCGGAAACTGATAAGTATCGTAACAACAAAATGTTTCGGCTGCACCGAAGATTACGCGCAGGTATGCTTCGGTGGAACTGAACATTAAATCATAATTACGTTCGGCGCTCATCTCTTCGGTTGCATTCATTGTATAGATCATCCCCGTCTTGATCCTGCGCGGAAACAGGGACCGGGCAGGTTTTGCATAGACAACCGGGGCGAACATAAGACGTTCCAGAAATGAGCGCATCTCACCGGTCATTGAGCCGAAGTAGATTGGCGTTCCCATAATTAAGACATCGGTTTCATTCTCTATTTTTTTCAGGACTGGACTCAGATCATCTTTCAGGGCGCATCTCCCGTTGCTGCGTCCACCGATGATTTTGCAGGCGAAACAACTTTTACATCCCTGGAAATTGAGATCATAAAGATGAACCAACTCCGTATCCGCTCCCTGAGAAGCTGCGCCTTCCAGTGCCCTGGTCAGCAAGGTAGCCGTATTCCATTTTTTTCTCGGGCTGCCGTTTATGCCGATAATCTTCATTTTTTCGCTATCTCCAGCTAATCCTTTATTTTTAAATTTTTTTGCAAATAACTTCTAAAGATATCATAGTCATTCGTGAGAGTTACGGCGCTGCCCCGGCGCTGATCGATGTTGCGCATGCTTTCCGGCAGTTCCGGAATAAAGCCCAAAAGTTTTTCAATTTCTTCAGGAAATTTGGCCGGATGTGCTGTTTCCAGGGATACGGCCAGATGTTTATCCCCTGTCTCGTTTCGGTAGACCGCGAGTCCCGCCCATCCTACGGCGCCATGCTGTTCCAGAACTGTTCCATAGAGATCATAAACATTTTTAATAGTTTGCCTCGTTTCCTCATCGGTGATACTTACCGAGAAAATACGCCGCCGCATCTCTTCCAGATCGGGATAACGATGGACCATTCCTACCCGATCGACTGTGCCGCCGTATAATTCAAAAAAACGGGCTAGATTGCTGGGATGACCGACATTCATTGCATTGGATATACAGGCACGGGACGGAGACACTTTCCGGTATGCTCCTGTTTTCAGGTAGATGGGAAATTCATCATTTTCATTAGTCGGCATCACCAGTTTAAATACCGGCAAACCCAAACGCCTCGCGTATTCACAGCCCAAAGCATTACCGAAATTACCCGAAGGTACTGAAAAAACAATTTCCTCACCCGGTGCGGCAAGTTGCGCATAAGCATAGACGTAATAAACTATCTGCGGCAGGATGCGGCCGAAATTAATCGAATTGGCCGACGTTAAATTAAATCGTGCAAGGGCCGGATCAGAGAAAGCCTGTTTGACTAAGTTCTGGCAATCGTCAAATTTGCCCTCGATGGAAAGCGCCTGAACATTATCGCCGATCGTGTCCAGTTGCTTGCGCTGCCGTAAACTTACTTCCTTTGCCGGGTAAAGAATAGTAACATCAATGCCGGCTACTTTATGAAAAGCATCTCCGACGGCGCTGCCCGTGTCCCCGGATGTGGCTACAAGTATATTGAGTCTTTCTCCGGGCGGGCGGCAATGGCTCATCAGCCGCGCCATCATGCGCGCGGCAAAGTCTTTAAAAGAAGCGGTCGGTCCTTGATCCAGCCGCATCACGAAAGTCAGCGGATTTACCTGTTCCAGAGGTACCTGATAATTATATGCATCTTTAACAACATCTGCTAAAATATCAGAAGAAAATTCATCAGCTAAAAATGCCTTTGCTACAAGTAAAGCCGCCTCCCAGTATGGTCTGCCTTTTAAGGCATGGATATCTTTTAGAGAAAGTTGCGGAATAAAATCCGGCACAAATAATCCTTCGTCCGGCGCCTGTCCCGCAAGCAAGGCATCTTTAAATGAAACGGTTTCAGTAAACGGGCGAATTCCCGGTGAATTTTTTAAATTGCAATTGGTGCTGTAATAACGAATGGACATTTTTTATCCTTTTTAGAATTTTTTCTTTTTTAAACTTATTGTGAAAAATAAATCAATGAAAAATAGAATGCGAGATAAATTCGTGAGATATGACAAAAATGTATTTCCTGTTTGGAAAATATGTCCGCCTGTGTTAAAAACAAATAATACAGGATCGGCCGTACAGTTGCGAATTGGGGCAGAGTATTTGTTTATTGAGGCCGGATCGCTTCGCCGTCTCTATCAGGATCAAGTCATCAGTTTTTTTTCTAACAAATGAGTTTTCCCAAAATTGGCAGCTTATGCTTAGCATGGAAATTGACATATATGGATTGGCCTGCAGATTTTAATTCATGCATAGAGAATCGATTCTCATGAAACGGCAAACAGAGTTGAATTTGGCAAAGCTGATGGAAATTGTTTTGCCTAACGATTCACTGCTTCTATTGCTGTATGGAAGCCCTGATCCTGACTCCATTGCCTCCGCGATGGCTCTCCGCGAACTTCTCATTCGAACCCGCGGACTTGCCAAAAGCATTATTGTTTCTACGGAGCCCCTTTCCCGGCAGCAAAATTTAGATTTTATGTTAGCCATGAAGATTAAAGTCCAACTTATAAACAATGTGGATTTATCTTCCTGCCGGTTGATTGCCCTCGTTGATGCTCAACCTTCCTTTCTGGGCGGGCTGTCAGGAGACATCGAGCCGCATATTGTTTTTGACCACCACCCGCGCGAAGGCAGCTGGCATGCTCCGGTTGAAGATATCCGCCCCAATTATGGGGCTCTCTCCAGTGTTATGACTGAATATCTGCTTAGCGCCGGACTCAAGGTTTCCCGGCGTTTGCATACAGCTCTTTTGTACGGAATCAGGACAGATACAAATAATTTTGATCGTTATACAATTGCCGAGGATATAAGCGCCTATACCTATAATATGAAAAATGCCGATATGCGCCTTATCCGCCGTATTGAACTTAATCAAACGCCTCCTCGATATTTAAAATATTTTGACTACGCCTTTCACCACATGAATCATTTTCGAGGCCGCCGGGTCGGGTTTCTGGGCAACGTGGAAAGCTCCGATGTCTGTGTTCAAGTTGCCGATTTTTATTTGCATTTAATCGGGACTTATTACGTTGTTGTGGCCGGCATTGTTAAAGAAAGACTCATTATTGTTTTTCGCGGCGACGGGTATCGGCAGGATTGCGGGATACTGGCGCAAAGGGCATTTGGAGCCTACGGCAATGGCGGCGGACATAGAAGCGCCGCCCGGCTGGAAATTCCTCTCGCGGTTTTAAGAGAGCAACTGCATGGAGACCTTTCACAGCAGAAAGTTGATCGGTTTCTCATAGAAAATCTAAAAAATGTCCAAAAAATTAGAATCCGGAAGATAAATTAATGAAAGAACTCGGATTTAAAAAGGAAACAGCAGTCGGCTGTTTCCTTGATCCTTTCAATAACTTTCAAGTGAAAAAATTCAATTTCGAGATACGTAATGATGAAATTACCGGTATATCGAGCCGGATTTTGCCGTTTCGCGCCCTAGTCAACCATAAGCCCGACATAGATTCATATCTGGAAAAATTGCCCCGATCACTTTGTCCTTTTTGCTCGGGACTGTTCGAGAAATTGACACCGAAATTTACTCCGGAAATTCTTCCGGCGGGCAGGTTTCAGAGGGATGATGCTTATTTATTCCCTAATGCCTTTCCTTATGCTCAGAATAATTCGATTGCTATTTTTTCATCATCCCGGCACTTTGTTCCAATGAATGAATTAACCGCCGGATTTATGCATAACGGCTTCAAAGTTTGCGGTGATTATTTTCACCGTCTGGCTGAAATGGACTCAGGGTATAAATATTGCTCAATTAACTGGAATTACATGCCGCCTTCCGGCGGCGGACAGCTTCATCCTCACCTGCAGACCCTGGCCGGTTTAAAACCTACGAATTTAATGCAGCGTCTTTTAACCTGTGCGCAAAATTATGCAGAAACTTCGGGCGGTAATCTATGGCATGATCTAATAAAATTAGAAAGGGAGACAAAGGAAAGATTTATTGCTTCAACAGGATCAATCAGTTGGCTTTCGAGCTTTGCTCCCAGAGGTATGGCAGGTGAAATTGATTTTATTTTTCAGGAAAAATCGTCTTTTTTTGAACTGACTGAGGCAAATTTTGATGAACTCCTGAAAGGATTGTCAAAAATATTCAATTATTTATATTTAAATAATTTCCTCAGCTTTAATATGTCCCTGTATGCTCCGCTGGTTAGCAATAAAAACTTCCGGGTGCAGGGAAAAATTGTGCCGCGTTTTGAAACCTATCCTCTGGCGACAAGCGATATCAACTATTTTGAAAAATTGCATAATGAAATTATTTGCGCCGTTTCTCCGGAAGAATTGTGCCGTGAACTCCAGCCCTATTTCAGTTAAAAAAAGGGATGGCGCTTTTTTCACCATCCCTTTCGAAAATAGACGAAAATCAATTGCTAATCATCTTTTTTGCCGTTAACTACTTTCTCTTGTTCATTATTTACTTTGTTTAAAAAACTTTCAGCTTTTACTCTTTCTTCATTTGAAGCTGCTAACGATGCCGGTCGCGCTAATGATGGGTTTTTTCCTTTGTAGTCCGTTGCATACCATCCTGAACCTTTCAGGCTGAAAGAAGTCATTGAAACGAGCTTGTCGACCCTGCCTTTACAAAACTTACAGCTTTTTAATTCCGGATCCGAAATACCCTGAAACGCTTCAAACTGCTGGCCGCATTTCCGGCATCTGTATTCGTAAATCGGCATAATAAAACCTCCTGTAAAACTATTAATATATTTTATATATCGCAAATTTGAAAACTGCTGCTGAAGCAATCCAAAACTATATCCAAGTCGTGATGCTTAACCGGTTGCAGAACAGTTTTAGTTAAGTAGTGAACAATTGCTTCTTCCTGCTCCTTTTTCTCCTGGGAAGAATCAAATTCGATTTCCCCGGTACTGAAACGCAAAACATGAATTAATTCATGAGCAGCAATATAAAGCATGAGCGGAGCAAACTTGATAAAAGAATTTGCTCTTTCTACTGCGTCCAAAATTATATTATCCTGCAGGCAGATTCGATAAAAATCAAAATTTTTGGCGGCATCCGGTGAGCCTGCCGGTTTTTCATAAACATACTTGCAAAGATGTGCAAACGCATCTTCTTTTATTTCATGTTCTTTCAGATATGCAAGAGTTTTTACATCATACCTGTGTTTTTTCAGTTCCGTCTCAGTTATTCTAAAACAGCGCGAAACCAGCTTTTCAGCATCATTAAATGCTTTACCAGCCACTGGTATTTGGGCTGCATTAAAATATTGAGGCATAAAGTCCTTAAAGGGCGATTTTTCAAAGTAACATATTCATCGGGCCGGCTCGTGTCAACATTGCCGATGAACTAAAATAAGCCGGGAATAGCAATGAACTTTTTTGTGAAATTATTTGACATCATCCGGGATTGCGGCTTATATCAACAAAAAATTTAAAAGCATTATGAGGATAAACTATGCAGCAGGAAGCATCAAGGATGAAAATCGGCGTCTTATATGGCGGCAGATCGGGCGAACATGACGTTTCCCTGTGCTCGGCGGCAGCAGCAGTTTCCGCATTAGACAGCAGTAAATATGAAATAATAGCCATAGGAATCGACAAAGACGGCAAATGGTATGTGCAGGAAAAACCGGAAATAGTGCCGCATAAAGATTTCGGGCGCGTTCTTTCCTTAAAAAAACGGGGAAAGTGGCTCGTCAATCATTTTGAAGAAGGAAACAAACTGCATTTTTATAACATGGAAGCGAGCGGTGAGAAAGTTACCGTAGATCTCGTTTTCCCTGTTTTGCACGGAACATTCGGCGAAGACGGTACATTGCAGGGGTTACTGGAACTGGCCATGGTTCCCTATGTCGGCGCCGATGTTCTCGGCTCCGCCGTCGGTATGGATAAAGACGTGGCCAAGAGATTGCTGCATGAAGCAGGCATTCCCGTAGTTCCATCGGTAACTGTCGGTCTGCATCAATGGCAAAATAATAAAAAGTCCATTATGGAGGGCACCTTAGAAAAATTGGGTTTACCTCTTTTTGTCAAACCGGTGTGTGCCGGCTCGTCGGTTGGTGTAAAAAAGGTAAACAGTAAGGAAGTCTTTGAAGAGGCAGTAGATTTTGCCCTGCAATACGATACGCGGGCAATAATAGAAAAAGGTATTGATTGCCGGGAAATCGAATGTGCAGTACTGGGAAATGAAAACCCCGCCGCCTCAATACTGGGAGAGATTATTTCCCGTCATGAATTCTATTCCTATGAGGCGAAGTATATTGATCCTGAGGGTGCCGTTCCCAAAATACCGGCGTCAGTTGAAGTATCTCTCGCTGATTTAATCAGAAAAACCGCAGTCCAGGGCTACCTCGCGTTGGGTTGCAGTTCCATGGCCAGGGTTGATTTCTTTCTGGATAAAAAAACCGATGAATTTTATCTTAATGAAATAAACACTCTCCCCGGTTTCACCAGTATCAGCATGTATCCCAAGCTTTGGGAAGCAACGGGTCTTAAATACAGCGATCTTCTCGATAGATTGATTGAACTGGCCCTGGAGCGGCATCGAGCGAAGCTTGCCGTCAAGACCGAATGGGGTTGATTTGAGTAATTTGCTGAAATAGTTATTTAAAAAGATTGAGGTAAAGAATTTCCATGAAGCGCAAAATAATTAAAATCGATGACGGTAAATGTAACGGCTGCGGTTTGTGCATAACAAATTGTGACGAACAAGCAATTGAAATTATCGAAGATAAAGCCCGCCTGATTGATGACACGATGTGTGACGGACTGGGAATTTGTATAGATTCATGTCCGGAAAAGGCTCTTGAATTGGAAGAACGGGAAGCCGAACCATTCGATGAAAGAAAGTCATTGGAAAAGCTTGTGCAAAAGGAAACCCTTTACATGGAAGATTATTTGCATAAGTTGTCCGCAACCGGTGATTCGGAAATGCATAAAGAATATAATAATCTTCTGAGGCAGTTGAAAGATGAACCTGCCTTGCCGGCGCCGGCCGATGGGGGCAGCGCAATGCCATTCGCCGTCAATGCTTCGCGAAAAAATTTCGAGCAGTCGAAGTTTCCGAACTGGCCGGTTCAATTGCATCTGATAAATCCTGCAGCGGATTCATTAAGAGGGCAGGATGTTATCCTTGCCGGGGATTGTGTCGCCTATGCACTGGCTGATTTTCACGACCGGTTCTTAAAAGGCAAGAAACTGGCTATCGCCTGCGCCCGTATTGACCGCGATTCCGAACTTTATACGGAAGAGCTGCGTTCTATGGTGGATGATGCAAAAATAAATACTTTGACGGCAATTATCATGGAGACTCCCTGTTGTCGTGGTCTTTTACGAATTGCCGAGGAAGCCCTTCAAAAAGCCTCCCGAAAAGTTCCCCTGAAAGCAATCATCATCAGTACCTCAGGAGAAGTAATTTCTGAAGAGTGGGTTTAGTTATTACTACTGCTCAGCATTAGGTTTTTCCGGTTCCTCGCCGGCTGAAGAAGCCGGAGGAGTTGGAGGGTGTGGAGCAACCGGCAGCCAGCGGCGGCTAAAGATCGCCAGAAAAACTCCGCCTAATCCAAAAGTTAAGGCAAAAAATTTAACAAGTAAGCCCACATAAGGTATCCAGCCAATCACCCAAAGTAAAATTAATCCCAGGATCGTTGTTCCGGTCAGCGATTTTGTTTGCTTATGAAATATTTTCTCCAGGATGTAGCTGCCTGTAATGTTTCCTGCGGCAATATAACCAACTATGAAGGCCAACAAAAATAAAGTAAAAATCAAGGGAATCAATGGGATACCGATTATTGAAATCACCAGCAGCATGAAGAAGGGCACCATCAGCAAAGTTATGGCGAATCCCCAGGAAAAAGATTTTACTTTATAGTTTTGAATTTCCCGGGCGACGGCAACCAGGGGGCGGGGAAGAAGAATGGTCAGCAGCAGGGCAATGATGAAAATGACGGCAAAAAAACATAAAGATATGATATTTAAAATCAATGACCAGCCTTCGAGTTCGCCCCGCAATGCCGACGAAAAAGCCATTGATATATTTGCGGAGTTAATTTCCGAAATATCGCCGAACACCTGGGCGCCGGCCCCTTTGACAATAACTCCGCCGACGCAGATAACATCACCCCGTATAACTGCATCATTGCCCAGGACAATGGAGCCCCCGATAGCTATAACGTTGCGCTCGACAAGGCCGTCAACCGTTATCTGACCGCCGATATCAACAACGGTGTCGATAATTTGATTTTTTTCTACAGTTACATCACCGCCGATTTTGAAAATG
The DNA here is from genome assembly GCA_964632255.1 of uncultured Smithella sp. Taxonomy (GTDB): domain Bacteria; phylum Desulfobacterota; class Syntrophia; order Syntrophales; family Smithellaceae; genus MVRV01. Next base: position 16,137 of record CAZWCA010000034.1, read on the forward strand.
CTTTTCGCCTCGGCAAAAGGTGCCGCCGCAAGTAAAATCAATAACAGGCCGGTTAAGATTGGAATAATTTTTCCCTTCATGGTTTCCCCCGCAATGCGCTTTCAGTTTCTATTTTTAGCGGTGATTCTCCGCTGCCTCCAATACTCGATAAATCCGGGCAGGATGGAAAGAATAATAATAACAAGAATTACCAAAGTAAAATTATTTTTTACCGAAGGAATGTTGCCGAAAAAATAACCGCCCAGGAGAAATATACAGATCCAGGCAATGCCGCCGATTACATTATATAAAATAAACTTGGAATACGTCATGGCCCCGATTCCAGCCACAAAAGGAGCAAAAGTACGGATTATCGGCATAAAGCGGGCAATGATAATTGTTTTGCCGCCATGTTTTTCATAAAATTGATGTGTCCTGACCAGATACTCTTTTTTGAAGAAGCGGTTGTCTTCAAAATGAAAAACCCTGGGACCGATAAAATGGCCAACAGCATAATTAACCGTATCCCCGGCAATGGCCGCAATACACAATAAAATCATTAAAAGTTCTAAATTCAGAGCGCCGAGAGCAGCGATACTGCCCAAAGCAAATAAGAGTGAATCCCCCGGCAAAATGGGGGCAACAACCAGACCCGTTTCGCAAAAAATAACCAGAAAAACGATAACATAAGTCCAAATCCCGAAACTCTGAATAATAACTGGGAGGTATTTGTCCAGATGAATAAAAAAATCAATAAGGCTGCTGATAATTTCCATAATTTAGTGCTATTATAAGGAGTCGTTGGTTCAGGGAAGACTGAAGGCTCAATTTGAAGAATATTGCTGATCCTTTAGTAGTCCATTTTTTCAATATATAGGGAGAACAGGAAGAGTGTCAACATGAAAAAAATTATAGTGATTTTATTGGTATTTATTATTGCCGCAGTCGGCATGTATTACGTTTACCCGGAAAAAGTAACGGGTTTTTTAATAAATCAAGCCAGGGCGAGAGCGGGCTTGAGTAAAAAGGAAATCAAAATAGATGACCATAAGATTGTGTATTTAGAAAGCGGAACAGGGCGGGAGACCATCTTGCTTTTGCATGGATTTTCGGCCAATAAAGATAACTGGCTTTTTTTTTCCCAATATTTAAAGGACTATCATCTCGTAATACCGGATCTTCCGGGTTTCGGTGAAAGCTCGAAAGTACTTCATGAGAAGTATGATGCGGCAAGCCAGATCGAGCGTTTGCACAAGTTCAGCCAGGCGATTAAAATTCACAAATTTCATATTGCCGGAAATTCTATGGGCGGATGGTTTGCCGGCGCTTACGCGGCTCGTTATCCTGCTGAGATTCTCAGCGTCGGTTTGTTTGCTCCGGCGGGAGTAAAACCTCCCCGGTTCAGTGAAGTAATGAAAATGTTGGAAAAAGGCGAAAATCCCCTTGTACTAAAGGATGAGAAGGACTTTGACCGTCTGATGAATCTGCTTTTTGTAAACCATGTTTTTTTACCTTACCCGCTGAAGAAAATGTTTCTTCGCGAAGCAGTGGCTAATAGAAGTTTTAATCAAAAAATAATGACGGACTTTATTCCTGGCGCTTTTTCTCTGGAAAAGGATCTGCCAAAAATAAAAGCACCGGCATTAATTCTCTGGGGCGATCAGGACAGGATTCTCGATATTTCCAGTATTTCCGTTTTTGAAAAAGGAATTGCCAGGCATGAGACTGTAATTATTAAAGATTGCGGTCATGTTCCCATGGTCGAAAAACCACGCGAAACAGCAAATGCTTATCTTTCTTTTATAGAAAATGTAAGTAAATAAAGCGCTGATGATTTTGTAAAAAGTCCGGATGTTAAGTCAATTCTCGATAAGAGTTCATTAATCCCGACTATATCGCAATGCAGCGAAAGCCAAGAATATTGGACGAGGAGTCTTTATAGACAGGCTGACGGTCTGTCAGGGTTGCCGGACAGTCGGATATCCAGCTTGCTCCTTTAACTACATAAGTTTCTTCGCCTTCCTCGAACGACCCGGATGTCGGCCATGGATCCAGTGTCCATTCCAGAACGTTGCCCAGACAATCAACTACCTCATAATCATTGGAATATTTTATGTATTGATCGACAGGCGTGGTATCCCCATGTAAACTTTTTTCCAGGTTGCAGGCGTTATCCTGCCAGTCATTGCCCCATGGGTATAAGCAACTGCGGGAAGTGCGGGTAGCCGCTTCCCATTCCGCCTCGGTGGGAATCCTTTTACCCGTCCATGCGGCAAAAGCACAGGCATCTTC
>CAZWCA010000034.1:18507-32133 GCA_964632255.1 uncultured Smithella sp.
GGACAACGGGATGTGTTCTCTTCACGTGAAGAGTGCTTGTCGGGCCTGAAGGACGGTACCAGCACGCTCCCGGCACTCTTTTATACTGCAGTTGATTGTTCCAGATAAAACTTTCCATGCCGGTCAAAATATTTTTCACTTTTTGCATTCGCGGTATGTAGACCATGCCGAAGCCATGTCTTTCGGCGGTGGTGATGTAACCGGTTTGTTCTGCAAAAATTTCAAAAAGAGCATTGGTGACAGGAAATTTACCAATATAAAATTCCCGTAAATTAACAATTTGTGCCGGCAATCCATTTCTCTCTCCATCTATGCCGATCGGATAATTACCGCTCTTTATCAAAATATGCTGATTGTAAAATCTTTCCCGCATACTGAGATAACTGTCGAATTCTTCGGAAAGAAGTTTTGCTTTCTGCTTGATTTCCTCTTCCGAATAACTGGTGTTGCTTAAATCAGGTCCAATTTTTTCCAGCACTTTAGCAGCCGAGGCCAACTCGGACAATATATCGGCTTTGCTGTGCAGATCTTCATCAACTTCCGCGCTGGTTATTGCATCGCTGCCTTCTACCGATTCTTCAATGATTTCTTCATATTCACCTCCGTCCGCTTCTTCGATTATCTCTGCATCTTCCAGTTCTTCGACGGCTGTTTCAGTAAGTGCGTCGGCAGCGGCAACAACGCTATCATCGGCGATGAGTTCGTTCGAATCAAATTCTCCAGTAAGAGTCTCTTCCGGAATATTTTCTTCGGAAAGGAATGCCGAATCATCCGCATCCACCTCAATTATCTCTTCAGAATCAACATTCTCCAGTGCCCCATCACTTTGTTGTGTCGATTGCTCCGTTTCAACCTGACCGGAAGAAAACTCTTGCTCTGCGGTAATTTCCACATCATCGGCCGGGATTTCTCCCGCGGAGGCATCTGCTGAAATTTCTTCTCCTTCTGTAGATCCGGCAGGCTCATCTTCTACAATTTCGTCCACTGTTTCGACGATCTCGACAGCTGCCAAATCTTCGGGACTTAAATTGGTTTCCGAATCCTCAACCGGTGAAATTCCCTCAATTCCGGTCTCCGGGGAAAGTTCTTCTTCAGCACTTTCTTCGGTATCAGGTACAATTTTTTCCAGCCCGTCTTCCGGTGATTCTTCTACAACCTCTATTACTTCTTCCGCTACGGTGTCGATTTCCGCCATCGATTGATCGATATCCGATTCTTCTGTGATATCAACCAATTCTTCAATTTCCGCTTCTTCAATATCTGAAGAGATTTCTGCATAGTCATCTTTTGCTTCCTCCTCTTTCTCCCAGGCTGCGGCGATCCCGATATCATCAAGCTTACGGCCTTCACCAAGCGCCGCATTGATTTTGTCGGCAAGCCGGCTGAAAAGATCTTTAATTTGCTCTGTATTGTCGCTGCCTAAGCTTGAAATGTTTGTTGCCAAAGCATCGGCAAGCATTCCCTTCACGGAATTGATTATTGTAGATATTTCAGGATCTTGGATCTGAGTAACATCGGCACTTTCAGCCGCTGCTGCTGTCTGAGATGGCCGGGGTAAATCAGCAAAAAGTTTTCTTATCTGCTCGGCTTGGGCATTGTTCAACTGTGTTCCGATCCGTGAGATGGCCTCGGACAGTATTCCCTGAATAGCCTCGGTAATTTGGTTTATTTTGTTCTGAAAATCGCTTTCCTCGTCACGCAAAATGTCAATGATACCGGAAAGCGTCCTGTCTCCGGTTTTGTCAGATGTGCCTTCTTGTGCAACCCCGGTTTTGCCGCCTGAAGCGGTGTCTTTTTCCCGGATAATGCCGGCAATATCGGACAATGCCTTATTTTTAGCTTCATCGGAAATATCAAAGACATTGTTATGATTGATTATGATGCCCTGAGGATTTTTCCCTTGCTGGTAAAGTTTTTTCAGATCGCCGTTTACGCTTGATTTAACGGAACTGAAATTTTTCTTTTTATTCTTGATTAAGGCGGAATCATCGCCTGTTTCCCATATGTACTTAACCAGTTCCTCAAGATTTATCGATGTCAGGGCTTCGATTGAATTTTCATCCGTGTAAAAATTCAGGATGGCGCGGATAAGTTTACTTTTAAGGGTTGTTTCGCTTCGATAGTTGAGGTTGTTTATGGTTTCTTCTATATTCTTAAGCGTAAAAATGGACGGCACGGGATTCTCCTGTTTGATCCGGGTTAAGATATTTTAGCATAATTTCCCCATAACATCGTTTACTTTAGTTGGAAACGGTATTATAAGAAAGCACGCTAAACGGAGATTAAGATGGTTGGAGAACTTAAAGGTATCAGCAGATTACGCCGGCAAAAGTAGGTGCATAATGAGGATAATTTTATGGAAGGAATAGTAGATCAATTTAATCAAATTTTTGTCAGGCATTATGAACGATTGACGGGGTCAAAAAATGCGCCCGGCGGACTTCCGCTTGTTCTCGATAACATCGTTTTTTTCATAATCTTCGGGGCGCGGGAACTGGAAATGGCCGATTATACTTCGGAAGTATCTGAACGCTATACTCAAGACGAATTTCTGGCCGAGGTTCGGGAAATGGGCATTCCTGAGGATGAACGCTTCAGTAAGGCGATGCAGGAGCTGGTGGAAAAAAAATACATAGAGCCGCTTCCTGACGGACATATTTACGGTTACCAGGATTGTAAAGAGATCGCCCGGATATTGAACCGTGTTTTTCCTAAAATGCAGGGAATCAATTTGCTGGCCTATATTTGGCAAACAATCGGAGAAACCGGAAGTGGGCGGACAGATCTTGAATCAGCCCTTTCCCGTTTTGATCAGACTTTGAATAGTCATGGTGTGCTTCCGCCGAAACCGAAAATACCGGTTGTTGCTCATCAGCAAAATCCCGGTCCTGCATCCCGCGTGAATGAAAAAAAAGAAGCCGGGTTGAACCGCCGAAGCAATATTATTCGGGATTACGTTGTAGCCCAAGCGCCGGTCAACTCTCTACCTGCAGCTATAGAATCCGATTCCCCTGTGGCAACGGATAACAATGCGGGATCCATTGGCAACCGGGAACCTGCCAGCGGGGAAGTTTATTCCGTAATTCCCGGTAATGCGGCGATTGATCAAAGTATTCAGGAAGAAGCATTGTTGCTGAAGCAAAAGATTGCTGAATTGGAGCGGTCAATTGCCGAATCACAAAAGCCAAAAGAGGCATTTCCTGCAGAAGCCGTGACCGCGAACGAAGAAGATTCTTTGGAAAACGCAGCCAAGAGCGGAGAGGGCACTCCGGAAGATGAGGAGATTGCCGACAAAATCGCGGCCTTTGAGAAGGAGCTGGCGCTTGTTTGTCCTGTTTGCAAAACAGGTGTCCTGCAGGAAAAAACAACAGCCGCCGGTAAAGTTTTTTATGCCTGTGCATCGAAAAACTGCAACTTCATCAGTTGGGGAAAGCCGCATAATATTCCCTGCGCGCGCTGCAAGAATCCTTTTCTGATCGAAGCAGCGGATGCCGCCGGGCAGACTATTTTGCGCTGCCCCAGAGCAACCTGCCAACACCGGCAGGCGCTTACACCTCAAGGTGTCAAGGTGGTCCGCAGGCGCGTAGTTCGCCGCAAACCATAAAAATTCCACTCTTTTATCCGCGGCTGCCAATAACGGCAGCGAGTGCCGCCACATGCTCTCTCAGGTCTTCTACCTGACTGTTCATTTTGCCGGAGGCTATCTTGGACTGGTCGGCGTTATTTGCCGACTCCTGGGTAATTTTATCGATTTCCGCAATAGCGTTATTAATGCCATGGATTCCATCGGCCTGTTCTCTGGACGCAGAGGCGATTTCGTCAACTACCTGCCCTATTTTGTTCAGAATTTCCATGTTTTCGCGGAATGCATCCTGTGTCAATTTGGTCAGCGCATCTCCATGTTCAACGGCCTTGATCGTATTTTCGATCAGTTGAGTCGTGTTTTTGGCAGCTTCCGACGCCCGCATGGCCAGATTTCTGACTTCATCGGCGACCACGGCAAAGCCTGCTCCTACTTCACCTGCCCGGGCTGCTTCGACAGCGGCATTTAAAGCTAATAGATTTGTCTGAAAGGCGATTTCATCAATTGTTCTGATAATTTTATTGGTCTCAAGATTTGATTTAGTAATGTTTGCTATTGCCACACTCATATCATCCATGTGGCCGCTGACTTTTTCGACGATGTTTTTCGCCTCGGTCATCATAATTCTGGCCTGATTTGTGCTGTTGGCATTGCTGGCGGTCATGGATGACATTTCATTCAGCGATGCGGCAGTTTCTTCCAGAGAGGAGGCCTGATGTACCGCACCATCGGCAAGGTGCTCGGCTGTTGCGGAAACTTCACTGGAAACAATGGCTGTATCTTTAGCGCTTTCGGATAATCCTGTGATGACTTTGCTGATCGGACTGACAACTGAGTAATAGAGAAAATATCCCAGTGAAAACACAATGATGAATCCAAATGCGCCGAAAATGGCCAGCTTAATGGAAATATCTTGGATAACGCCGTCATAGTGAGTGTTGGGAACACCGACAAACAGCATTCCGATAATCTCCCGCTGGGCATTCATAATCGGTTCGTAAGCTGTCTGGTTCCAGACGCCGACGACCTGCGCTTTACCGATATATTTTTCACCTTTTTTAAGCACGGAATCGATGATATTGTCTGCCGCCTTTGTGCCTGTCGCCCTTCCGCCGGATTGATTTTTAACATTGGTGGCAATGCGTGTGTCGCGCTGGAAAATAGTTACGTTATCGCCGGTTGCTCCACCGATTTTATCGATCATCGCAAAGTTATCGTTCATTTGCGTCTCGCCTTTAAATAATTTATCCCCCCGGAGGGACCATTCACCGGGATATTTTTCTTCAATCATGGCTTTTGTCATCGCCAGGTCGCCTTTTAATTTTTCATGAGCGGTCACAATCACCTGGCTGTGAACGGTAAAGAGAGTCAATAGACCAATTACTGCAAAGGTTAGAGAAAAAATTGCAAAAATCACCATCATCTTTGATTTCAACTGCCATGACTTCATTTTATTCTCCTTGACTTAGCTTTTTTACTTGAAAAGGCCTGTTTTATTCATAACTAAAATCGTAATATTATCGTCAAATTCCTTTCAATACTTTAATTGATGAACAAAAGTAATTTAATTGATTTTGAGCACCTTGGCGCCACGAATTTTGCCTGCTTTTAATTCAACCAGGGCACGGTTGACATCAGTAAGCGGATATTCCTCGACTTCCGGTATAACCGGTATTTGTGCGGCGAGATTCAAGAACTCTTCGATATCCCGGCGTGTAACGTTGGCTACGCTTTTTATTTCCTTTTCCAGCCAAAGGTGTCTGGCGTAATCGAGCTTCAATAGATAATCTTTGTCTATTTCCTCCTTGCGAATAGCGTTGATAACCAGCCTCCCTCCGGGAGCAAGGTTTTTTAATGCTTCCACTACGGGTTTCCAGACAGGAGTCGTATCAATAACAGCCGATAGTTTCTGCGGACATTCATCACTAATATCCCCCGCCCAGACAGCTCCGATTTCACGAGCAAAACGGCGCTCATTTTCAGAACGGGCGAAGACAAAGATTTTCGATTGAGGATAAAGATGGCGAACCATTTTCAGGACCAGGTGAGCGGAAGCACCAAATCCGGTCAGGCCAAGATTTGAACCATTTGTTAAATTGGCGAGCTGCAAAGATCGATAACCAATGGCTCCGGCGCACAATAATGGTGCCGCTTGATTATCGGTAAAAATATCAGGAACAAGAAAGGCAAATTTCTCACTAACTGCAGTAAATTCCGCATATCCACCGGGCATGTCCCTGCCGGTCGCCTTAAAATCGTTGCAGAGGTTTTCTCTTCCGGAAAGACAATAATTGCAATTACCGCACGCGGAATTTATCCAGCCGATCCCGATTCTGTCACCGACAGAGTATTTCTTCGCTTCCGGTCCACAGGCGGCAACAGTCCCGATAATTTGATGTCCCGGAATAAAGGGAAGTTTCACCGGAGGCGTCCTGCCTTCGATTTCATCCAGATCAGTATGGCAGACGCCACAGGCGGAAACTTTAATGAGGATTTCTCCGGCCTGAATTTCCGGCACCGGCAGATCGACGATGGTCAGGGGCTGCTTATTTTTTTTAATATCGGTTATATTTTCGATGACCGCCGCTTTCATCGACCAATATTATCCTTTTAGCGCTGCAGGTATTTCCAGAGTGACATCCACCGGCTGAATATATTTCAGTATCAGTTCATAAGTTGAATTTACTTTCAGTTTGTTGAATAAAAATGAAAGCTGGTCTTCCAACTGGCTGCCCAGTTGCTGCATAACCGGCCTCGGTAAATTCCATATTTCCCGTTTAAAGGGACCGAAGCCCTTTTTACGGGTCTTGTAAAGGAATTGTTCTTCAGTATCTTTTTCTTTCCATTCTTTGCGGCATTCTGTCTTTAAAAATCCATAAATTTTTTCTTTCAATTCCTTCGGAAAATCCGGGCTGTCATAAACTATGTTTTGAAAACCGGTCGCCAGATGGATTTCGGCGGTGCTGACAGCCGGAAATTTGTCAAAAGCTTCATTAGGTAATGTCGAAGCACCGTGTTGTACGGCGCCGGCTAAACCATATTTTTCCCGTGCAATCTGGGATAATTCTTTCAGAACGTCAAAATCAATTTTAACTTCGGCAACACTTCCATCAGCCAGCGGAACACCGCCGTGAGTTGTGCCCGTCTGGACACTGATTTTGCTTATCGGAGCAAGTTTTTGACCGCTGCTTGCAAGGGATTCCAGATAACCTTCCATGTAAGCCTGTAATTCCTCAACAGTACTGTTTTTTCCGCCTACTTCACCAATTTCTCCTCCAACTGAAATGGTAACACCTTCGGGTTCCAGATCCCTGATCATCGTTGTCAGTTCCGCAGCCAGTGAGTAATTCAATTTTTGCTGTTCTTTTACCGTGGAAAAAGACAAGTCCACGAGCGTTGATGTGTCAATGTCAATATTATAAAAACCGGCTTCTATTGCTTCCCAGATTAAATTTTTTACTGCCTGTGTTTCTTTTACGGGATCGGCGGCATATTTTGCGGCATTAATCTGAAAATGATCACCCTGGAGGAAAATCGGTCCTTTGTAGCCGGTTTTGATGGCTGCTGCAGTTATGGCACATGTATATTCCAGCGGCCTTTGCAGGGTATAATCTATTTCCGACCGGGCGATTTCAAAGATAACAGGACCTACCTGGTCTTTTATTGCAGCACGAAAAACGGCCTGGGCGGATTCGTAAGTCATCGCCCGCAGATTGATTGCCGGAACAGTAAAACCTTTTACCTCACCGCGTCCCATTGCTTCATAGAGAGACTGGATGGAAGAAGATAGAATTCCCAGAGCGGCGGCGATCCGGCGAATCAGCCAGCAGGCGGCATCTGCTGTTGCTTTGTCGGAGCTGAAGACCGCCGTATAAATCAGATTGTCAATTAATGCACTTTTTAGTTTTTCCTCATCCAGAATGCGGATATCGTTCCCGTCTGGTTGAATAATCTGCGCACATTCGTTTTTTAGTTGATCTTTATTTTCGTAAATCATAGGAGCTCCTTATCTGCAGATTTATAAATGTTGAATATTGCAGCGCAAAGTGATTTCATTACACGGACAGGAAAGCAATGACCATTCAAATGGCTCGCCCGATTAATTACGATAAAAATTGTTGAGCTCTTTGAACTTCGGTGACACTGCCGATATAAATTGGCGAACGTTGATCGATGTTCTCCACTTTTAAAGACAAAATATCGGTTTTTCCATCCGTTGCGCTCCCGCCTGCCTGTTCCATAATAAAGGCCATCGGTTGCAGTTCAAACAGGAGCCGTAACTTTCCCTGAGGTGATTTCAAGAGAGCCGGGTAGGTAAATAACCCGCCTTTTTTGATAAGTACCTGATTAATATCCGGTACAAATCCGCCGCTGTACCGGAGTTTGTAGCCGTCGTTTTCCAGTGCTTCAATGAATTTTTGGTGCTCCGGTATCCAGTCACGGCGCAATCCGCCCGGTGAAAAAATTGAACCTCTTTCCTTCATTTTGATATTGTCCTGGGCCAGGACATATTCGCCTTCCCGATTAAGAACGAATTCGTGCGAGCCGAAACCTGCCGAGTAAACCATGGTAATCAGCGGGCCGTAAGTTATGTAAAGAGCCGCGACCATCGTGTTCCTGCCGGTATCAAAAACCGATTCTTTATGTATGCCGATGATTGTGCCAATGGACAGATTGGTGTCGACCAGTGACGAACCATCCAGCGGATCGGCGGTAACGATGTATTTTTCATGACCTTTACCGATTTTAATTATCGATTCCTGCTCCTCGGATGCATATTCCCTGACAAAGCCGGAAAACTGCAGTTGATTCTTCAGAATTTCATCCGTGCTGCGATCCAGCGAAAGCTGATCTTCTCCATAAATATTTTTAAATCCGGCAAGTTTACGGTTGGCTTCATGAATTTTTGCGGAAATATATTTACCGACAACGGCAATTTGCCAAATGAGACGGCGCAATTCCATTTCGACGCCCGCCATCCACATGTGCCGCCGCAAATCGATCATATGTTTTGTATAATCATTTATTCCATCACCCATATCTTGTCCTCTCAAAAAGCGTATAATCATTTATAACATCATGGATGATAATATTATACATTGCTTGTTACGGCAATATTTATTCACGGTGAGTAAGAAAATATTAGTTAGAATTGCCTGTTATCCACAACCGGAATAATTTTTCCTGCTGTCTTTGGCAAACTGTTGGCTTCAACCAGCTTCACGGAAACTCCGATGCCGGTAACCGAATTGATGCGTTTTTTTACTGATTCCAGGAAAGAGCGCTGTTTCTGTAATTCTAAAGAAAATATTTTGTCCGTTACCTCAATTATTACTTCGAGGCTGTCCATTGCTCCTTTACGGTCAACAACAATCTGAAAGGGAGCTTCACCCCCGGCTACACTGATAATTGCTTCTTTAATCTGTGAAGGATAAACGTTTACGCTGCGAATTATAAGCATGTCATCAGAACGGCGGAAAACCCTTTGCATGCGCACCAGTGTCCGGCCGCAGTCACAGGCGGCATAATCCAGGCTGGTGATATCGCCGGTGCGGTAACGGATCATTGGAAAGGCTTCCTTGTTTAATGTGGTCAGCACCAGTTCACCTTCACTGCCCGGCGGCAGCGGGGTACCGCTCTGCGGATCAATGATCTCCGGAATGAAGGCATCTTCATAAATATGCAGACCGCTTTTGCATTGACATTCGCCGGCAACACCGGGCCCGATTACCTCGGATACGCCGTAATTATCCATTGCTTTCAGGCAAAGTCCGGCCTCGATTTCACTGCGCATTTTTTCCGACCAGGGTTCTCCGCCAAAAAGCCCGACCTTCAAATAAAGTGATTTCGGATCAATTCCGGCCTGGTTAATCCGGGAGGCTATCTCCAAGGCATAACTGGGAGTGCCGACCAAAACGGTGGTTCGGTAATCCTGCATAATCAGGATTTGCTTTTCGGTATTGCCCGTGCTCATCGGAATTACCGAAGCGCCGATTACTTCAGCGCCGTAATGGAGGCCGAAGGCGCCGGTAAAGAGACCGTAACTGAAAGCTATCTGCACCAGGTCATCATGCGTGACCCCGGCAGAAGTCATAAAGCGGGCGACAAGGTTGGACCAGATACGAACATCGTTTTTCGTATAACCGACGACAATCGGTTTGCTGGTTGTTCCCGACGAGGAATGGATACGGACAATTTCTCGAAGCGGTACGGCAAACATACCGTAAGGATAGTCGGTGAGTAAATCCTCTTTGGTCGTGAAGGGAAGTTTTTTCAAATCGGCAAGTGAGCGAATGTCCTCCGGAATGATGCCCTGCTCGGCAAATTTTTTCCGGTAATGAGTAACGTTCTTCTGCACCCGATTGAGGGTCGCCTGAAGTCTTTCCAGTTGCAGTTGTTCGATTTCCTCACGCGGCATGCATTCATGAGTCGGATCCCAGATGTTCATTATGCCCTCCCCCTCCATTGATAATTAAGGTTAAAATCCTTGTTTTTGGTGCTGTTCAAAAATGCTCAGATACAAGGCGTGCAAAAACCGAAATGCGAGGCGTATATGAACATACGTCGAGCATTTAGGTTTGCAGCGCAACGCAGTAGATGAGCGTTTTTCAACAGCACCCTTTATCTCGCCCAAATCTCTTTCCTGTCCCGCCCCAGATAGGCTCGTTGCACATCTTTGTTTTCCAACAATTCGGCGCCGGTTCCTTCCAGAATCATTTTTCCCGTTTCCAGTACATAGCCGCGATGAGCTATTTTAAGGGCGGCGCGGGCATTTTGTTCCACTAAAAGAATGGTGGTCTTCTTATCCTTGGACAAATTGGCGATAACCTTGAATATCTCCTGAACAATCAGCGGGGCGAGTCCCATTGACGGTTCGTCGAGTAAGAGCAGCTTCGGTTTGGCCATCAACGCCCGGCCGACGGCCAGCATTTGCTGTTCTCCGCCCGAGAGCGTCCCGGCCAGTTGTTTTCTTCTTGTGTTCAATATGGGGAATAAATCATAGATCATGGCCATAGTATTTTTTGCTTCCGCCCTGCCCGCCCGGGAATTGCAATGTTGATAAGCGCCAAGTTCCAGATTATCTTCGACAGACAAAGGTTTGAACACCTGTCTCCCTTCGGGAACCTGGGACAAGCCCATTCTGACTATTTTACTTGGAGCAAGATTGTTGATCGGCGTTCCGTTGAAAATTATTTCACCGCTCAGAACCTGGACAATACCCGATAAAGAATTAAGCAATGTAGTTTTTCCCGCCCCGTTGGCGCCGATCAGCGTGACTATTTCCCCTTCATTTAAATGCAGAGAAATGTTCTTGAGAGCCGGGACCCGGCCGTAGCAGGCATTGATGTTTTTTATTTTCAACATGGCGAACTTTTATCAATCACCCAGGTAGGCAGCGATAACCTCGGGATTCTCCTGTATTTCTCGTGGTGTTCCCTCTGCCAGTTTTTTCCCCAAATTTAATACTATTATGGAATCACAGACGTCCATTACCAGATCCATGTCGTGCTCCACCAGGACGATGGTTATCCCTAATTCCCATATCTTGTAAATAAGCGCGGCCATTTGGACGGTTTCCATATCGTTTAATCCCGCCGCCGGCTCATCCATCAGGATGAGTTGCGGTTCCGCGGCCAGTGTCCGGGCAATTTCAAGTATTCTGCCCTTGCCCAAGGGTAGATTTTCAGCCTTTGTTTGCGTGTCGGCGGACATGCCGGCAAACTCCAGCCAGTGCATGGCCTTTTCGCGGAGCTGCTTTTCTTCTTTGATCTGCCAAGGAAGTTTGAACGCACAGGAAATAATACCGCTTTTGCTTTTAGTATGAAGTCCGACCATAACATTTTCCAGTACAGTCATTCGTCCGAAAAGTTCCAGATTCTGAAAAGTACGAATAAGGCCGAGCGAGGCAAGAGATTCCGCTGAAAAAAAGGATATATTTTTCCCGCCCAGATAAACCTCTCCGGACGTCTGTGTATAAAGGCCGGTGACAATATTAAACAATGTTGTTTTACCGGCGCCGTTGGGGCCGATAACACCCGTTATTGAACCTTTTGCTACCTGAAAGGATATATCCTCAAGTGCGGTAAGCCCGCCGAATACTTTGGTTATGCCGTTTAATCTAAGCATGGCTCGCATCCCTGCCTTTTAATTTGCGGCTGATAAAATCGGCTATTTGGTTAAAACCGCCGATCAGGCCGCCGGGCATATACATGGTCATGACAATCAGCAACAAACCATAAACAATTATATCAAAATCCTGCAAAACGCGCAGAAACTCCGGCAGCATCGTTAAAATCGCCGCTCCGAGGAACGAACCATAAATGCTTCCCAAGCCGCCGATAATCACCATTGTCACCAGTTCGACGGAAAAATTAAACCCGAAAGAAGCCGGAGAAATAAAAGTCATGGTATAGGCATACAGGCTTCCGGCAATAGCGGAAATTAAAGCGGAGACAGTAAATATCTGAACTTTGAGCAGGCGGGCATTGATGCCCATAACGCGGGCCGCCACTTCCGAATCATGAATCGCCCTGAGCGCCCGCCCGATGCGGGATTGAGATAAATTTATTGATAAAAGCATGATAATTAACGTTATTATCCAGATCAGATAATAATTACGCAAATCATTATCGAAGACCAGGGAGCCGATATGAATGTTGGGGATTCCGGAAAGACCGGAAGGACCGCCGGTTATGTCTACCGTTTCATTGAAGATGATGAACATGATAATGCCGAAGCCGAGGGTCGCCATGGCCAGGTAATGACCCTTCAATTTTAGAATGGGAAAACCGATGACAAAGGCCAGTCCGCCGTTGGCGAAAGCGGCGGCGGCCAGAGCCAGCCAGGGATCAAAACCGAATCTGGTCGTCAAAACTCCCGAAATATAGGCTCCCAGTCCAAAGAAGGCGGCATGTCCCAATGAAATTTGCCCGGCATAGCCAAGGAGCAGATTCAGTCCCACGGCCAGCATCGTGTTGATGCCGATAAAAACCAGAACATTGAGAAAGTAACTGCCCTTCAGAAAAAAGGGTGTAATCAGCACAGCCAGCACAAATATAAGAAATTTTATTATTTCCCGTTTCTCTTTTGCCATGATTGTTTAAACAATTAAACTCTTTCGGTTTCTTTTGCCCGGAAAAGTCCTTCGGGCCGGATAAAAAGAATTAACAATAATATTATGAAGGCAATGGCATCTTTATAACTTGCGGAAATATAACCGGCTCCGAGCGATTCCAACAATCCCAGAAGCAAGCCGCCGGCTATTGTTCCCATTCCGCTGCTCATCCCGCCGATAATTACGGCGCAAAACCCTTTCAATCCCAGCATGATGCCCACATCATAGGAAGTCATGGTCAGAGGAGCGATGATAATACCGGCCATCCCGCCGATCGCGGAACTGATGACAAAGGAAAGCAGAACCATTGTTTTAACATTTATGCCAACCAGGCTGGCCGCCTGGCTGTTGTAAGAGCAGGCGCGCATGGCTTTGCCCGCCATGCTGTAATTAAAAAATATTTTATTGGCAACGATAATTAAAATAGTTATCGCGAAAATCCAGATGTGCTGCGGCAGAATTGTTGCCTGGGCTATTTCCAGCGGATTATTGCCGGAAAAGGGAGGCACGGCGTGCGTATCTTTTCCCCATGCCAGCATGGCCATGCCGCGAATCAGAATGCTGGCGCCGATGGTAATAATGACCATGCTGAGTGGCGTGGCATTTTTCAGAGGCCTGATCGCCAGCCGTTCAAAAACAATACCGATTATTGTCGAAGAAATAATAGCCAGGATGATTGCCGGAACCAAAGGCAGATTTAATAAAGACAGAAAAAAAATAGTAAACATGCCGCCCAGCATGACAAACTCACCCTGAGCAAAATTTATAATACCCGTGGCGTTATAAATAATGGCGAAGCCAAAACCGATCAGAGCGTAAATTGCTCCGTTGGCGAGACCTGATAAAATATACTGAAATAATTGATGGGAGCCGTCCATTTACCTGTGAAATTCCAATTCTGAAGTTAACTCCGGTGTAGCCTGCCGCT
>CAZWCA010000035.1:0-1822 GCA_964632255.1 uncultured Smithella sp.
GCGATATCGGCCTCTTCGTGTTTCTCATTGCCGGCGCCGCAGGCGGGTTTGCCGGTGGTTACTATTTCAAAACGTTGATGGACCAGAAGAAAGTTTCTCAGAAGTAGAAGGTTAAATGCACAATGCGGTCATTTTTCGATCATGCCCGAAAAGCCAATCATATTCTTTGCCGGATGGACGCCAGGGTTAAAATTATTTCCACCCTGGCCCTTCTTATTATGGTTCTTACTTATGATGGTATTCTTTTTCCTCTTGTCCTTGGTCTGGTAAGCTGTGTCCTGTGCGCGTCCATGGGCGTTCGGATGAAGGCGATGGCGGTGCGATTTTCTGAACCGCTGTTTATTGTTTTTGTCGTTCTTATTCTCAAGATTTTTTTCTCCGGCAGTGTGCCTCTCTTTTCCTTTGCCTTCCTGGGGTTCAATATTACGGCGCACAGCGACGGTCTGATGGAGGGATTGCGGATTGGATGCAGGATTATCGGGGCGGTTACCCTTGTTGCCGTCCTTGGTTTTTCAACCCCCTTTAACCAGTTCATGGCGGGGCTTTCCTGGATGAAAATACCGCGTGGACTAATTGAAATTTCCATGTTTGCCTACAGGTATATCTTCATGCTTTTCGATGATGCCATGGTCATTTACAGCGCCCAGAAAAACAGGCTCGGCTATTCCACACTCCGGGGAGGACTTAAATCATTTGGTATCCTGACCGGTTCGCTTATTATCAAAGCCTTTGATCAAAGCCAGAAGACGACCGTCGCGATGACGCAGCGAGGTTACGAAGGCGCGATGCCCGACCTGGAGCATAGGCCGTTTAGTGCTTTGGAGATAGGGGGCGCTGTTTCGTTAATCATAGTAATGGGGATATTATGGAAGATATGGTAGTCAGGCTGGCCGTGAGGGTGGATTCTTTTGTCTATTCCGACGGTACAAAGGCAATGAGTGAAATAAACCTTGATATCAAAAAAGGAGAGTTCGCCGGAATTCTCGGTTCTAATGGCTCAGGCAAGACAACGCTTCTTAAAATCATGGACGGGCTCATCAAGGATTTTAAGGGAAATGTTCTTCTTGATGGAAGCGACATGCAAAAGCTTTCGCCAAAAGAGATATTCAGCAAAGTTGGTCTTATCTTTCAGAGTCCTGATGAACAGCTCTTCGCCGGGACTGTTGCGGAGGATGTGGCCTTTGGCCCTCTCAATATGGGATTCAAAGGTCGAGAAGTCACAAAGAGGGTAAAAGAGGCTCTGGATGATGTGGAGCTGGCCGGGTATGAAGGAAAGTCGATTCATAACCTGAGCTATGGCCAGAAAAAAAGAGTGTGTATTGCCGGACTGCTGGCCATGGGCCACGAAATATTGCTTCTTGATGAACCGACGGCCGGTCTTGATCCCATGGGAGAATACCGGATGATGAGCCTGCTGAAGAAGCTGAATGCGGAAAAGAACGTAACGATTATCATGGCCACGCACAGTGTGGACCTGGTACCCATCTTCCTGGACAGACTCTATATTCTCAGCAAAGGATCTATTGTCAGGGGAGGAACGCCCGAAGAGGTCTTTTCGGCTCCTGACGACATGGCGGATGTAAAACTGCGTCTGCCGCAGATCGCCGAATTAATCTATCATTTAAAGCATGAAGATAAGATGGCCTTTGACAAGATTCCCCTTACTATTGGCGAGGCGCGCCGGGAAATCATGCGCATAGCCGGCAAAGTCATGTAAAAGATATGGGATTTTACGGAAGACGGAAAAGCTTAACGGCATGAATAAAATACCTCTTAATTTTTCGAAAACGGGTAAAGGCTGAGAAATGGAGTCAAAAGCTGA
>CAZWCA010000035.1:1922-19084 GCA_964632255.1 uncultured Smithella sp.
CTGACCGATCGGGGCGTAGCGGTTACTATTTCTATCCCCGGAGGAGAAGAACTGGCCAAGCGTACTTTTAACCCGCGTCTCGGTATTGTCGGAGGACTTTCCATCATCGGCACAACAGGCCGGGTACGTCCCTTCAGTTGTTCCGCCGTGCGGGAATCGATCCGGTGCCTAATTGAAGTGGCCGCGGCAAACGGCCTTGCCCGGCCGGTCATGGTGCCGGGGCATATCGGCGCACGCTCGGCAAAAGCGCTATTAAATGTTCGGGAAGAAGACATCATTGAAGTGAGCAATGAGTGGGGTTTTGCTCTGGATGTGGTAAAAGGGCATGCCTTTGAGAAGATTTTAGTCCTCGGCCATCCGGGAAAACTGGCCAAACTGGCTCAGGGTGAGTGGGATACCCATTCGTCGCGATCGCCTAGCGCCTTGCCATATGTGGCCAAACTGGCCGGGGAATTGGCAGGCCTTGCATGCGCGGATATTCCTACGGTCGAAGGCATATTCAGCGCCCTGCCGGCACGGAATAAAAGAATTCTCGGTGATGAACTTGCCGGGGCGGTGCGTGATGCAGTCCATGCGAAGCTGGACAACGCTGTTCCTGTATCAGTCGTACTTGTAGATATGAAGGGAAATTTGCTGGGGCAAAAAGGAGATCTAACGCCATGGCAATGAAGACCAGATTGATCTCCATTGTCGGCTGCGGCCCTGGTGCTGCGGAATATGTAACGCCTCTGGCCCGCAAAATGGCCCGGGGAGCCGATGTTCTTGTCGGCGCCCGGAGATTGCTTGATCTGTTTCCCGAAACGGCTGCGGAATGCATTCCCGTCCAGTCCAATATTGAAGCGCTTCTGGAACAGATTGAAAAAATCCCGCCGGAAAAGAAAGTAGTTGTTCTGGTCACGGGCGATCCGGGTCTTCTCAGCCTGGCCAGGCCCATAATAGAGCGCTTCGGAAGAGAATCATGCCAGGTTGTAGCCGGCGTCAGTTCCCTGCAGGCGGCCTTTGCCGCACTCGGCCTTGACTGGTTTGATGCGCTTGTTATCGATGCTCACGGCGGGTTGCCGGAACTAACCGGCCTCTCCCCGGCCAATGCCGGGAAAATTGCCGTGTTTGCGGGTAAAAAAGAATCTTTCTCATGGATGGCCGGTCTTGCCCGGCTGGTCGGGTCGGAATACCGCATCTTTCTCTGTGCCGATCTTACGCTTCCCGGCGAGATTGTCCGGGAAATTTCCGTGCAAGACCTTCTTGAAGAAGACTATCCCCCATTATCTATTGTGATTTTTGTAAAAAAGGAGCTTATGAAATGAAAACTGGAACGCTCTACGGCATCGGTGTCGGCCCCGGTGACCCGGAACTGATTACCGTCAAGGCGGCGCGAATCCTCGAATCCTGCCGGCATGTCTTTGTACCAAAAGCGCGTATTAAAGCGGAAAGCGTGGCGCTCACCATTGCCGGCCGCTACATTAATAAAGAAGCCGTGATCCATGAACTGACCTTTCCCATGACGAAAGATCCGGATGAGCTGGCCCGCCGCTGGCAAGAGAACGGCCGCGCAGTCGCGTCGGTTCTGGGCAATGGCGAAGATGCCGCGTTCCTCACACTGGGTGATCTCTTTCTCTATTCAACTTATATTTACCTTTTAAAGGAACTCAGAAAACTGATGCCTGATGCCGGCGTTGTTTCCATTCCCGGTGTTACCGCCTTCAGTCTCGCTTCTTCCCTTACCTCATTTCCGGTGGGCGAAGGAAGCGATCCAATTCTGATCATCCCTGCTGCCGTAACTGACATCGGTGTGATTCGGGAGGCTTTTACGAAACCCGGGACTGTAATTCTCATGAAAATAGACAAGAAGCTTCCGGAGATTTTGAACATCATGAAGGAAACGGGTGTCATAGATAAAGCAGTCATGGTCAGCCGCGCCGGCATGGAAGACCAGCGAATTGAAACAGACATGCGCGCACTGAATAACTGTGATCCTCAGACAGGTTATTTATCGATTATTCTTGTACATACATCTCAAGGAGGGGAGAAATGAAGGTAATTTTCATCGGTGCCGGGCCGGGTAATCCCGATTTCTTAACCGTAAAAGCAAAGGCTATTCTCGAACAATGCCGGATCATTATTTATGCCGGGTCATTGGTAAGTCCGGGAGTTATGGCCATTGTGCCCAATGACGCCGAGCGTCACGATTCGGCGGGGATGAATCTTGAAGAAACCATTGCCGTGTGCGCGAACGCAAGGGATCGCGGCATCGATGTAGTGCGTCTCCATTCCGGTGACCCCTCTATCTACGGAGCAACCAGGGAACAGATGAATGAACTGGACAAGCTTGGTATTCCCTACGAGGTTGTGCCGGGCGTGAGCGCCTTTCAGGCGGCGGCGGCAGCACTGACCACCGAACTCACCGCACCGGAAGTTTCGCAGACAATCATTCTGACGCGCACCGCAGGCCGCACCCCGCTTCCCAAAGAGCAGGAACTATCCGAACTGGCCCGTGCCAAGGCCACGCTCTGCATCTACCTTTCCGGTACGAAAGTGGAAAAAACGATTGAAACGCTGGTTCCCCATTACGGGCTCGACTGTCCGGCTGCAGTAATTTATCATGTATCATGGCCAGATCAGCAAATCGTCAGAGGGACTTTGGGCGACATTGTGGAAAAGGTGAAACAAGCCGGCTTTGGTCAGACTTCGATTATTCTGGCCGGATATGCACTATCCAGGGATATCCCGGTATCCAAACTCTACGACGCCAAATTCAGTCACGGATTCAGGCAGGGAACGGAGAAGAACTGATGAAAACGGCCCTGGTGACCCTCTCTGCCGAAGGCTTGCCGATTATCGAAAAACTGGCTGTGGAGTTTCCCGGCGCGGATCTTTTTGCCCATGAGAGCGTTGTCGCAGATTCCGCAGTTTCCCATTTTACAAGCATCCTGGAGCTTACTGCGGCGATCTTCGATAAATATAAGGCCATCGTCTATGTGGCGCCCAGCGGCGTTGTCGTACGTGCTATAGCGCCCCACGTGAAGAGCAAGTATTCCGACCCCGCTATTGTTGTTGTCGATGCTGCGGGCCGTTTCGCCATAAGTCTTCTCTCGGGACACGAGGGGGGCGCCAATGAAGTTACCATTCGTGTGGCCAATATTATTGGTGCTGAACCGGTGGTGACGACGACCACGGAAGCTTTGAAGTCGCTTATTGTCGGCATCGGTTGTCGGCGGGGTGCCAAAGCTGGGACAATCATCGAAGCGGTACAGGAAGCGCTGTCCAGGATAAAAGTGGATATGAAAGACGTAAGACTTCTTGCCTCTGCCGATATTAAGGCGCATGAAGAGGGACTTATAGAAGCGGCAAACCAGATGGGAATTCCTCTTCGACTTATTCCTTCCAATGAGATCAAAGAGGCGAAAAAGGTTTTTACCCGGTCGGAACTTGCCCAGAAGAGGGTAGGCCTGCCGGCTGTAGCCGAGCCCGCAGCGCTTCTCGCGGGAAAACATACGAAACTAATTCTGGAGAGGATAATATGGAAGAGCATAACAGTGGCCATCGCGCGGGAAAACTTTACGTAATCGGCATCGGACCCGGTGGCCCCGATGACCGCACCAGGCGTGCGGAAAAGGCGATTGCCGCAAGCAACGTTGTGGCCGGCTACAAAATGTATCTCGGTCTTGTCGAAGACCTGACCGAAGGAAAAGAGCTTATCTCTTCCGGTATGACCCGTGAGGTGGAACGTTGCCGGGCCGCCCTTGAACGCGCCGCCCAGGGAAATGTAGTATCCCTGGTTTCCTCGGGAGACGCCGGTATTTACGGCATGGCCGGACTGGCTCTGGAACTGAACAATGCCTTGAAGCTTAATGTCGATATTGAGGTTATTCCCGGTGTAACGTCAGCCACGGCCGCCGCCGCACGAATGGGCTCGCCGTTGATGCTCGATTTTGCCGTCATCAGTTTAAGCGATTTGTTGCTTTCCTGGGAGACAATCCGCAAAAGAATCGAAGCCGTTGCCGGGGCTGACCTGGTTGTCGCCCTTTATAACCCGAAAAGTAAAAAACGGACTTTGCATTTGAAAGAGACCGTATCCATTCTTTTAAATCACCGCCCCGGTTCTACGCCGGTCGGCATTGTCACGGATGCCGGGCGTCCCAACGAAAAGATCGTCCTGACCAGCCTCGATAAACTTTTGGAAGCGGATGTCAACATGACCAGCATTGTTATCGTCGGCAACAGTACTTCCGAAATTATCGACGGGAAATTCATCACCCCGCGGGGCTATCAAATATGATCCTGCTTTTGGGAGGCACGAGCGAGACCTCCCTCATCGCCGGCGATCTGGCCCGCGCCGGATACCGTGTCCTCGTCTCCTGCGCCACGAATATCGATTTGGACATTGGTTCGCATGAAAACATTAATCTGCGCAGAGGACAGCTTGATGTTGCCGGACTTGTATCACTTATCAAAGAGCAGGGAATAACCCTTATTGTCGATGCCGCTCATCCCTACGCGACCAGTGCTCACGCCATGGCCCGGGAAGCTGCCCGGAACGCGGGCATACCTTATCTCGTCTACATCCGTCCAGCCGATACGGCTGGTGAAGATGCCGGAATTATCTATGCCGGTGATCACAACGAAGCAGCGCGGAAGGCATTTGCTGAAGGCAGGCCTGTACTTTTGACAACGGGTTCCAGAAATCTCGTTCCCTACGCCGATGAGGCAAAGAAAACCAATATTCCGCTTATCGTCCGGGTTTTGCCGGAGGCTTCGTCTCTGGAGGCTTGCCGTGCTGCGGGCATTCCTGAAGAATACGTAATTGCCGCCCGCGGCCCGTTTTCTATCGAGGAAAACCGGGAAGCAATCAGGAGGTTTGCCATCGGCGTCCTTGTCACCAAGGATAGCGGGGTTCCCGGAGGGGTAAAGGAAAAGCTGGAAGCCGCCCGCCGGGAAGGCTGTACTGTCATTATCGTCAAAAGACCCGCCGTGCCGCAAGTCCGGAGCTTCTCGGACACCGGCGCTCTCCTGGAATATGTTTTAAATGCCTGCCCAAAAAACTGACAGACTTTGAAAAGGGCCATGCTATTTTCATTGCTTGACAAAGAATAAAAGCTGGGATAAGCACTTTTACACTAGGTTGCCCTCTGAGGTTGTATTCCCAAATCAAAGCTTTTCTTAATGATTTGTTTAAGGAATATAGGGAAGACGGTGTAAGTCCGTCGTGGATCCGCCGCTGTAACCGGGGACAAATGCCGCAATAGGCCACTGTTTGCAAAAAATGGGAAGGCGCGGCAATATGGATGATCCGGAAGCCAGAAGACCTGCCTGGGGAAATGATGTTGTAACAGGCTGTTGAAAAAGGCTCATCGCGCTTTGAACTTAAAATTTTATTGCTATTGACCGCCCCGTGACAGGGTTTTTCAACGCCCGGACTATTAAGGACATAGTAACATCATTAATTGCGGATGAAAAACGGCATCCCCGACCGAGTTTCGGTTCGGGGATTTTTACTTTTCAGGGAACAGGAAATGGCAAAAAAAGTTGTTCTAATCAGGCATGGTATATTGGATATTGAATATCAGGGTCGTTTCATGGGAAAAACAGATGTCGGCCTTTCCGTTATTGGCCAGAAGCAGGCTACAGCTCTTGCCGGACCATTCGGGAAATTGAAAGACGCGCACTTTATTGTCAGTCCTTTGCAGCGTGCCCGGGAAACAGCCCGGCTGGCATTGGCGGCATCGGGACAACCATTTAAAACTGATTTGGATCTGCGGGAAATAGATTTCGGTTTGTGGGAGCAAAAGACATTTGAACAAATCAACATAATGGATTCGGCAGGTGTTGAGCGATGGAGTAATTTTGATCATGATTTTGTCTTTCCCGGCGGCGAGGCCATTCAATCTTTTATCGCACGTATACACACCGTGGCGCAACGTATCGCGCAAGACCCTGCCGAAACAGTAGCGGCTATAACTCATGGCGGCATTATCCGTTTCCTGATTTGCCATTATCTCGGTTTGAATATGCGGAATTATCTCCTTTTTGATGTTCAGCCGGCATCTCTTTCCGTGATTACTCTTTATAATGAGCAAGGAATACTTAACAGCTTTAATGACTTATGTCATCTGGAGGGTATAGACTGTGGCTAAAATTATTTTCGTTACCGGCGGCAGCCGTAGCGGCAAAAGCGATTATGCGCAAAGGTTGGCCGAATCTCTGGAAGGTCCGCGGGCTTATCTGGCGACATGTCCGGTCATAGATGAAGAAATGGCCGAACGTTGCCGCAAACATCAGGAAGCAAGAACTCGTGCTGCCTGGGATACCATTGAAGAAGAAAGAGACATTGCCGGAGTCTTGATAAATGACCGTTCTCATAAAGTGATTTTAGTCGATTGTCTGACTCTCTGGGTGAACAATCTTATTTATGAAGCCGAGCTCAACTCGCAGGTAATGACGGAAGAGGGTATTGCGGAAAAATGCCGGGTTTTGCTCGATGCCTGTAAAAAGTTCACCGGTACGATTATCTTCGTGACCAATGAGGTGGGTATGGGAGTCGTGCCGGACAGCACTCTCGGAAGAAGCTTTCGTGACATGGCCGGACGATGCAATCAACTGATTGCGGCCGCATCCGACGAGGCTGTTTTGGTGGTAAGCGGTATTCCCTTATTTTTAAAACAAGCGGGGAAATCATGAAACGTTTTTTGGCCGCTGTTCAATTTCTCACCGTATTTCCCGTACCTGCATCCATAAATATCAATGAGCGTGATCTTGGCGGTTCAGTGCCGTTTTTTCCGATAGTCGGCATCATTATTGGCGCCACCGCCGCTTTGCTGGATTATGGTTTAGCGCATATTTTGCCTATTTCCGTTAACAGTATGCTGCTGGTAATTTTTCTGCTTGCCGTTTCCAGCTCCCTGCATATGGATGGCTTGGCTGATACCGCCGACGGCTTCTTCAGCTCGCGTCCCCGGGAAAGAATTTTGGAGATCATGAAGGACAGCCGCGTAGGCCCGATGGGAGTTATTGTCATCGCTTGTGTTCTTCTTTTAAAACTAACCTTGCTCGCGGCGGTTCCGCAGGTTGCCCGCTGGTGGGTGCTGCTTATGACTCCGTTTGCCGGGCGGTGCGCTTTACTGATCAATATGGCCCTAATTCCCTATGCCCGTCCGGAAGGCGGTTTAGGGACAATATTTTATTCCAGTCGTTTCCGGTTGCAACTGGCTTGGGCATTCGTATTACTGGCGGCCTTCGGCTGGCTGGCGGCAGGCCCGGCAGGTTTAGCAGTGGGGATTGCAGCCTTTATCTTCGCCATCATCTTCGCTTTTTATGTGAAATCCAAGATTGGCGGATCAACAGGCGATACGCTGGGAGCGGCCTGTGAAGTTACGGAATTAATTCCGGCATTGGTTTACCTAATATCGGCATCTGGAGGGCTGATAAAAATATGACAGATAAACACGGTGGAAATATAATGAAACTGGCCCTGGCGGCGGGAAAGCCGATGCAGGATATCCTTGATTTTTCAGCGAATATTAATCCCCTCGGTACACCGGAGTGGCTTCGCCCCTTAATCAGCAGACAGATCGGCTCACTTGTCCATTATCCTGATCCTCAGTGTACCGAGCTGAGAAACGCTATAGCCAAGAAATTTGCTATATCTTCAGACGAGGTTATCGCCGGCAACGGCTCAACGGAAATCCTTTATCTTCTTCCCCGTGTGCTCAAAACTTCCCGCGCGATAATTCCCGTTCCCTCTTATCTTGATTACGCCTCGGCGGCTGAGCTGGGCGGCATGCAGGTGGAAAAGATGCCGCTTATGGAAGAAGAGGAATTTGTTCTTAATATACCGAAGCTGGCTGAGAAATTGCGGGGCGATGAGATGGTTGTAATCGGGCGGCCCAATAATCCCACCGGTTATTTCTGTAATGACAATGAGTTGAGAAAACTGGCCTTGGACCATCCGGGCACGACTTTTATCGTTGATGAATCTTTTATCAATTTTATTGAAGGAGCCGAAAGCCTGATTACAAACAGGCCATCTAATGTAATCGTCCTGTTTTCACTGACAAAATTCTACGCTATCCCGGGATTGCGGCTTGGATTTGCCGTGGCTGACCGTCAAATCATAGATGAGCTTTATAAGATCATGCCCCCCTGGTCGGTAAATACGATTGCCCAGGCGGTAGGTACTGCAGCTGTAAAAGATACGGCCTACGCGGCCGAGAGTAAAAAATTCGTTTTGGAGGAGCGGCAATGGCTGCAAAACGAACTGGGCAATATACCAGGTTTGAAAATCTATCCGGGCAGCGCCAATTTTCTTCTGGTCAAGATAAACCGCAGAGATAAGAGCGCTCCCCAGTTGGCCCGAACACTGCTTAATGACGGAATCGCCATTCGAGTCTGCGATAATTTTGCCAACCTCGATGAACGGTTTTTCCGGGTGGCGGTGAGAACTCGCGAAGAAAACATCCGTCTTTGCGCCGCCCTAGCCGGCTCGCTGGGAGAAGCACCCAGAGTAGCTGCGCGCAAGAAAACAAAGTGCCTGATGGTTCAGGGAACCGGTTCCAATGCCGGTAAAAGCATTATTGTTGCCGCTCTGTGCCGCATACTGCTTCAGGATGGCTTGCGGGTTGCACCGTTTAAAGCCCAGAATATGTCACTCAATTCTTACGTGACACGTGATGGTGGAGAGATGGGCCGGGCTCAGGTGGTTCAAGCCCAGGCTTCCAAAATTGATCCGGATGTGCGCATGAATCCGGTGCTGCTCAAGCCCAACAGCGATATGGGTTCGCAAATAATTATCCGAGGAAAACCGGTCGGTAATATGGATTTTCAGGAGTATATCGACTTCAAATCCAGGCCCTTTGAGGCGGCAAAAGAGGATTTTGAATCGCTGGCCGCCGAATACGATGCCGTAATTATGGAAGGCGCGGGAAGCCCTGCTGAAATCAATCTTAAGAAAAACGATATCGTCAATATGAACATGGCCCTTTACGCAAAGGCGCCGGTTTTGCTGGTGGGCGACATCGACCGGGGAGGGGTTTATGCATCCTTTATCGGAACGATGGAAGTTCTGACGGAAGCGGAGCGCAATCTTGTCGCCGGTTTTCTTGTTAATCGTTTTCGCGGCCAGAAGAAATTTCTGGATGCTGCCCATAAGTATGTTTTAGAGCACACCGGCCGGCCGGTTTTGGGTGTTGTGCCTTATCTTAATAATCTGGGATTGCCGGAAGAAGATTCCGTAAGCTTTAAAGAAGGCTTGATTAAAGATATCGTGCCCGACAGAGATCATGTCGTGATTGCGGTCATTGACCTGCCGCATATTTCCAATTTTACCGATTTTGATGCCTTGAATATTGAACCGGATGTCCGCCTGAGAATTGTGAAAAATCCGGCTGACCTGGGTGAACCCGATGCGGTCATTCTGCCCGGCAGTAAAAATGTCATCGGGGATTTGACCTTCCTGAAAGAAACGGGAATGGACAAGAAAATTTTAGAACTGGCGGCGAAGAAGAAGACGGAGATAGTCGGCGTTTGCGGCGGTTTCCAGATTCTGGGCAATCAAATAGAAGATCCTTATGGCATTGAATCCCCGGATAAGGCCACTCTCAATGCACTGGGTTTATTATCCGTAGGTACATATCTGTCCCAGGATAAAACACTCAAACGCATCGATGCAAAACACCTGCTTTCCGGAAAACCGCTGACGGGCTACGAGATACATCATGGCCTTACCGCCGGAGATAATTTAATCTCCGTTGTCGAGGGAGAGGACGGAAAGATAATCGGCCTGGGAACGGCTGATGGAAATATCTGGGGGACATATCTTCACGGAGTTTTCGATGCCGATGGATTCCGCCGCTGGTTTATTGACCGCCTCCGGGTAAAGCGCGGGCTTCCCGCCTGTGGCGAAATATGTGCTGTTTACGATCTGGAGCCGGCCTTTGAACGTTTGGCCGCTGTTGTCCGCGAGAATATTGATATGACGGTAATTTACAAAATCCTGGGGCTGTAATGATATTGGAACTGCAAATAATCCTTGCCGTAATTCTCGATCTGATTTTTGGCGATCCCAGATGGCTGCCTCATCCAGTCCGGCTGATCGGGAAGCTCATTACATTTCTGGAAAATATCGCGCGCAAAATAATCAGCAATCAGCGGGTAGCCGGCACATTGATGGCCATTCTTGTTATTGCAATTACCGGAGGTGTTACTTTTTCCGCCCTTAAACTCGCCGCGTGGTTTCATCCCCGGGCAGCGGATGTGCTTTCAGTGTTGTTCATTTATACTTCATTATCAATCAGAGACCTGGGTAAACATAGTATGGATGTTTACAGGTCTTTGCAGGCGGGAAATTTAGTAAAGGCGCGTGAGCAGGTTTCCTGGATAGTCGGCCGTGACACGGACAACTTGGATGAAAAGGGCGTTATTCGCGCAACTGTTGAAAGCGTGGCCGAAAATACGGTTGACGGAATTATCGCTCCGCTGTTCTTTGCCGTTCTTTTCGGGCCGGTGGGCGCGATGATGTACAAAGCCGCGAGTACTTTGGATTCCATGGTGGGATATAAAAATGAAAAATATTTTTATTTTGGCTGGGCGGGAGCGAGATTAGACGATGCGGCAAATTACCTGCCGGCAAGATTGACTGCGCCTTTGATGTTTGCCGGTGCCGCTCTGACCGGTTACAGGCCTGTACAGAGTTGGCAAATAAGCCTGCGGGATCGCGGACATCATGCCAGTCCGAACTCGGGAATTTCGGAAGCGGCAATGGCCGGGGCATTGGGAATTCAGTTGGGCGGCCCTCTTTACCGCCAGGGAAAACTGGTGGAGCTGCCTTTAATCGGTGATCCCGTTGAATCCATGGAACAACGGCATATACTGAAGGCAAATTATCTGATGCTGGCGACATCATTGCTGGCTGTAATCGTATTTTTGGGTGTCAGATATTTATTTGAGGTAATGACAAATGCCTGATCCGGGAAGAATTCTGTTATTCACTGGCAATGGTAAGGGGAAAACAACGGCGGCTTTGGGAATGGCCCTGAGAGCCAGCGGCCACGGAATGCGCGTCAAGATCGTGCAATTCATCAAATCGGAGACGATGACCGGTGAATATGCCGCTGTAAAAAAGCTTGATTCGGTTGAAGTTGAGCAGTCGGGTCTGGGTTTTGTTCCCAAGGCCAGTCATCCCGATTTTCAGTTACATCAAAGCGCCGCCCGGCATGCCCTGCAAATTGCTGCTGATGCAGTTGCCTCCAAGGCATATGACATGATTATTCTCGATGAGATATGCAATGCCGTGAGCAAAAAGCTGATCACCGAAGATGACGTAAAAGCGGTTGTTAAGAGTGCCGCCTCTGGCTCGCTTTGTCTCGTGCTTACCGGCCGGGGAGCTTCAGATGATTTGATTGCCCTTGCCGACACGGTTACGGTAATGCAATGCCGGAAACATGGCTTTCAGGAAGATATCCCGGCTCAAAAAGGAGTAGAGTATTAATGAAAAATTGTCCTCGATTTGTCATTGCCGCCGCCCACAGTGGATCTGGTAAAACAAGCCTGACCATTGCTCTGGTCGGAGCCCTTTGCCGCCTTGGATACAGGGTTCAGACATTCAAGGTCGGTCCGGACTTTCTGGATCCCACTTACCTGGCTATTGTTTCCGGAAGACCATGCTATAATCTGGACAGTTGGATGATGGATAAAGAGCATATCCAAAACCTTTTCGCCCGCGTCACTGCAGATGCGGACATTGCCGTTATTGAAGGAGTAATGGGACTTTTTGACGGCGCCGACCCGGCATCATCGTCGGGCAGTACCGCGCAAATTGCCGAATGGCTTGATGCTCCGGTATTGCTCATTCTCAATTCCCATGGCATGAGCCGCAGCTTTGCCGCACTGGTCAAGGGACTTGCATCTTTTGAACCCGCTATCAAAATTGCAGGCGTCATTGCCAATCATTGTGGATCACCAAACCACGTTAAATGGCTTTCTGCATCGCTCACGGCGGCAAATCTCCCGCCGTTGCTGGGGGGAATACCCAGAGGCGCTTTTGTGAACATTCCAGGCAGGCATCTGGGATTGGTTACTGCGACAGAACAAAATCTGACTAAAAGCATAATTAATAGTTTAAGCGACACAGCTGAAGCTCATGTCTCAATGGAATCGCTGTTGCAGTTGCTTGATGTTAGTAAATCGTCTGATTCTGCTAATGCGGATAAATTGCAGGAAGGAACAGCTTGCCCCGGGAAAGTACGTATCGGGGTCGCCTATGATGCAGCTTTTCACTTCTATTACCAGGATTTGTTCGATTCATTAACCGCTCTGGGCTGTGAAATTGTCAGGTTTTCGCCACTGGCGGATAATCATCTTCCGGAGAACCTTAATGGAATATACATCGGCGGCGGCTATCCGGAAGTCTATGCCCGGGCATTGTCGGAGAATAGAGGGATGTTATCCTCACTTCGCGCCTTTGCCGGTTCGGGAAGACCTCTTTATGCCGAGTGCGGGGGATTGATGTATTTGTCAAAAGGGATAGAAACAAACGAAGGTGAATACTTTGCCATGCTTGGTCTTCTTCCCGCCCGGACGAAAATGAGCAAAAGGATGATCGCTTTAGGTTATGTGGAAGCCAGACTCACCGATAATTCTCTCTGGGGAAAACAGGGCGATGTCGCCCGCGGACATGAGTTTCACTACTCCGAGTTAATTGATGATCCCTGCTCGGATAACCAATGGAAGCCGGTGTACGAACTTAGAAAATCGCTACCCGGTAATGTGCGGATGGAAGGTTTTCAAAAGGATAATATCTTGGCGAGCTATGTCCATCTTTATTTAGCTGCAAGACCGAGTGCGGTCCGTTTCTTTTTTAAAAAATGCTCGGATTTTGTTTAACATTAACATTATGAAATTCTCATTATGAGTTAATTTGTTATTTTATGTTGAACCTTCATCGGCAACTTCTTTTTTTAACATCATTCCTAAAGGGTTTTCCTGTTTGTTTCTTGTTTTTTAATCATTGCTTCCAATGCCTATTGAACCGAGTTAGTGATGATAATTTCCTATAAAAAATATCTTAAATTTCTTGACAAATCATATTACCTTGTATAATGGTGAGTACAATAAGACAACTTGTAACTGGGGAGCCGTGTTTTGAAATGGAAAGAGCGATCCCACAAGTTCTCAGATGTTTGATTTTTGGGAATATCTTTCTAATGCCGGTTGGAATTTATTTCATTTAACATGATTTATATAACCCCAAAAAAGCAAGTTCAAAGCAGTCCTCAAGAAGTGACAGTCACGTGTAAGAACCCTGGAAAATTAATTTGGAACCTGGGTGGTAATTTTTCTCTTTCGTTTGTTTAAAGTTTAAATCTATATTTTGTACAAAAATCTTGACAATTACTTTTAAAGGAATATAAAAAAAGTATTTATTCGGAGAATCAATGAAAAACGTAACTAAAATCTTGGAAGGTGATGTATTGGCTGCTGCGACGCTCATGCGGGGCGTCGAAGATGAGATGCCTGATGCGCTCAGGGAATTGGGTCTGCTTTTTCCCAGTACTGGAAGAGCACATATTATCGGGCTGACCGGCCCTCCCGGTGTAGGAAAGAGTACATTAATCGACAGTTTGATTAATGCCTTTAGAAAAAGAAATATGACCGTTGGTGTTGTTGCCGTTGACCCGACAAGCCCGTTTACGGGTGGGGCAGTATTGGGAGATCGGGTGCGGATGCAGGATCATATCACTGATAACGGCGTTTTTATCCGCAGCATGGCTTCCAGAGGTTGGAGAGGCGGATTATCGAAATCGACAATCAGTCTGGTCCATATCATGGATGCCATGGGTAAAGATGTTGTTCTCGTGGAAACGGTTGGTGTCGGCCAATCTGAAATAGAAATTACCAAGATTTCCGATTCATCTGTTCTGGTTCTCTCTCCCGATTCCGGTGATCAGGTACAGGTTATTAAAGCCGGTATTCTGGAAGCAGCGGATATTTTCGTAGTTAACAAAGCGGATAAGGATGGCGCGGAAAACGTAGTCAGCAGAGTGAAATTTATGCTGGGAATGAGAGAGCGGATTCTAGGCGCCTGGGTGCCGAGCATCGTTCTTACCGAGGCCGTATCAAGGAAAGGCGCCGACGAACTGGTTGATGAATTAATTAAACACAAAGAATATCTTCTTTCCAGCGGCGAGATGGAAATACGAAAGAAGAAGAGTGCGAGAGAAGAACTTCTTAAAAACGTGGAATGTTATGTCAGCGATTTTTGCTCTCAGGAGTTTGCAGAAGAGGGAAATTTGGAAGAAATGGTAAATAAGATTGCGCAAAGAAAAGTAGATCCACATTCATCTGCTTTGCAAATTATCGAGTGGCTGGGCACACATTTTAAGCGTTTATCTTCAAGGAAATGAAGTTTTCAAAAAAAGAATAATACTTTGAGTAATCAAGTATTGTAAATATTTACCGTCAATGATAGTGTTATACATGATGGTTAAACTTAGGTAAAAATAAAGAAGTAAATGGTTTATTAAAGGTGATAATTAAAGAAAAGGAGGTTTTTGTCGTAGTAAGCGAAAAGCGGTAAAGGGGAATTTTTTGACATTAACGGAAGTATCTTAAAGGAGGACGGAAATGAGTGGAAAAACCACAAAAGAAATTCTGAATGATCTTATTAAATCACAGAACAGAACGCCGCTGTACAGCAAAGAAGCCCTGGCCAAGATACAGGCGAGCTTCGACACATGGAAAAACACAGTTGTCGCAGAGAAAGACAGAAAAACTTATACAGTGATCCCCAAGACAATCATGGGATCGGACATTCCGAGAGATCTGACCTACACCCCGTTGGATGTAGCAGAGTTTGATTATGAGAACGATCTGGGCTATGCAGGCATGGCACCATTTACCCGTGGCTTGCATGCCAACATGTACCGCGGTAAAGCTTGGACCTTGAGACAGCTGTCCGCCGCCGGTTCTCCGCAGGAAGTTAATGCGAGAATTAAGTGGCTCCTTTCTCGCGGTTCAACAGGATCAAATCTGGCGCTGGATCTTTCCACCGTTCAGATGTTCGACTCGGATGAGCCGGAAGCATTAGGACAGGTCGGAACAGTTGGTGTTCCCGTTGACTGTACCGAAGATATGATGGAAATCTACAAAGACATCCCCGTAGATAAAATCAGTGCTTCTATCGTTACACATTTTCCGCGCAATACCTCGATCATTCTGCCCTTCTACCTGGTAGCAGCAGAACGCCGCGGCATCGGCTGGGATACCTTGATGGGCAGTTCACAGAACGACTTCATTATGGAGAGCGTTGTACGTAGTGCTATCGAATACATTCCGCCGCGTGATGACTTCCGCGTAATGAATGACAATATCGAATTCATTAGAAAGAATGTACCCAAATGGAATTTCGTTACTCTGAACGGTTACAACCTCAGAGAATGGGGCGCCAGTGGTGTTACCGAAATGGCCGTAGCTATCGCCAATGGTATCGATATTCTCAAAGAGCAGATCAAACGTGGTAATACTGCCGACTTCATCGGTAAGAGACTTGCCTTCTTCTGGGCTCCCGCCAATGACTTCTTCGAAGAAGTAGCCAGACTGAGAGCAGTTCGCCGTCTGTGGCACAGAATTTTGAAATATCAATTCGGCTGCAAGGAAGACCGTTCAACCTGGTTGAAATGCCATGTTCAGACTTCCGGTGTTTCTTTGATGCGTGAAGAACCTCTGACCAACGTCGTCCGTTCAGCTTATCACGCGCTGTCAGCTGCATTGGGTGGAGCACAGTCCCTGCATGTTGATGGTTATGATGAAGCCTTCTCCGTACCGTCCGAAGAAGCCAACCTTCTGGCTCTGAGAACTCAGCAGGTATTGGAAGCCGAAACTCAGATCTGTCAGGTTGTCGACCCGATGGCCGGTTCCTTCTATGTAGAAGCTCTTTCCAACAAGTGTGAAGCATTGATTCTTGATGAAATCGATCAGATTGAAAAGTTGGGCGGCTTGGTAGAAGCAGTAGACAAAGGCTGGCTGCATGAAAAAGTTATGAAATACATCCAGGCCGAGCAGGCAATGATTGAAGACGGAACAATTAAAGTCGTAGCACGTAATTACTTCCGTGATCCGAACCTCAAGATGCCCGAGATCTGGGTTAAAGAATACGATCAGAAACTTGCCGATGCAATGAGTGATAAGCTGGCTCGCATCAGAAGAGACAGAGACAACAACAAAGCTCAGGCAACTCTCCAGGCATTGGAAGGTGCCAAGGCATCAGGCGCCAATGTAATGGCACTGTGCGTTGAATGCGCTAGAGCGGATGTCACTAAGGGTGAAATGCGCAGAGCATTCATTAAAGCTTTCGGCAGCTGGAAGTCACCGATCTATTCATAACATATTCTTAAAAGATCTAAGGAGGTTTATACATTATGGCAAAAGTAAAAGTGATAATGGCCCAGTTTCCGTTAGAGACGCACAACCGCGGTCTTATTACAGTCGCCGGTATGCTCAGGGATGCGGGTATGGAAGTAATCATGATGGGTAATGCTCTTCCTGACAATATAGTAGCAGCCGCAATGCAGGAATCTGCGGACGTAGTCGGAATCAGCACCTATTGTGGTGGTGAACTGGCTCTGGGTAAGGACTTGATGGATGCCGCAAAGAAAAAAGGCATTGAAAAGAAGACCGTATTCTTAATCGGTGGAATTTTCCCGCCCAAAGACATTCCTGAATTGGAAAAACTTGGGTTCAGCGGTGCATTCTTGTCAGCAACAAAGGCTGAAATTGTTGATTGCATCAACAAAGCTGTTAAGAAATAAATTCGATAAGCAGTAAAATATCAGGTAGCTGCGGATTCATATGCCGCAGCTACCTTTTTTTATGCGCAAGCATATGTAATGATTTTTTGAATTCAGATAATACTGTCTTTTGAAAAGCATATTTTAAATTTTTATAAAATTTTGATTTAATTTTTTGCATGTAATTATATTTATCATTTAAATTTCATAGAAATATCAAGTAATTTTTATATTTCTAGTCTTTATTATTTTCTCGCTAAACAGAACATTTACTCTACTACATATCAAATTTAGAAGGCTTTAAAATTTCAAAAATTATTTTCTTAATGCATTAGTTGACAAAATGATTTTGGTTAGATAGAAAAGAACAATGGTGAAAAAATGCGA
>CAZWCA010000035.1:19184-31512 GCA_964632255.1 uncultured Smithella sp.
TAGTTGACAAAATGATTTTGGTTAGATAGAAAAGAACAATGGTGAAAAAATGCGACATTTGTTGAGGCTATATGCCTTAGATTAAACGCTATTAAATCAAAAAACTCTTATATGATCCAAGGAGGAAAAGACATTATGGCAGAAGAAAAAAAGACAAAAGTGCTGCTGGCCCAGTTTCCATTAGAAACTCACTCACGCGAAATTATAGCATTAGCCGGAATGCTTGGGAATCATGGAAATGAAGTTATCGTAATGGGTAATGCTCTTCCGGCGAATACGATTGAAAGGGCTATTAAGGAGTCAGTTGATGCTATCTGCATATGTACTTACGGCGGGGGCGAAGTGACTCTCGGTGATGCATTAATAAAATGTGCAAAAGAAAAGCGCATCAAATCAAAAACGGCATTTATAATTGGCGGAATAATTAATCCGGACAATGTTCGCCGTTTAAAGAGAGTAGGCTTTGATGCAGTATTTTTAACATCGGTTAAGGATTCGGGAACTCCGGAAGAGATAATGGGCTGCATCGATTGTGCTTGTGAAGAAAAGAAAACGAAGAAGACAACCGGCGCTGCTAAAAAGAAGGCTGAGAAAAAATAGAATGAGAAGAAAAAAGGTGGATACGGCCTTCCGCATCCACCTTTCGACGTTTAAAACTGGATTTTTATTAGAGTTTATCACCAGGTTTCAAGAAAATCATGACTGATGCTTCACCTTCGACAACCGTTTCGTCTTTCTGATTGACGCAGATGTTTTTCATCGTCACAATACCTTTTTCTTTTTTTACAGAAATGACTTCAGCAATAGCGGTAATTTTATCACCAATTCTTACCGGGTTTTTAAAGCGAAGTGTCTGGTTCATAAAAATGACCAGTCCCGGAAGTTTTGCCATCGTTGCCGAAAGAAGCGCCTGAGAATATGCACCATGTGCAATGCGTCCCTTGAAGAGGGTCGTCTTGGCGAATTCTTCGTTTACATGAACAGGATTAAAATCTCCGGATACTTTTGCAAAAAGATCAATATCCTCTGCCGAAATGACTCTTTCATAGGTTAATTTATAGCCTACATCCACACCATACTTATCAAGAACTGTCTCCGCCATTATACAAGTACCTCCTCTTTTTAAATTTATTCCCCTACGTTAAAGTCGTTTCGCAGGGGACTAAGAATTACTGTTTCTTTCACCGCTTGCGGCCAAAATTGCAGCACCAAGGGCGTTAACGAACTGCGGCTTATCCGGCAGAAGTAATTTGAATCCCAGTTTTTCCTCAATGGCTTTGATTAAACCGGCATTGAGCGCTCCGCCGCCGGTGATGGCGCAATCCATAATAAGACCAAGCCGGTCGACGAGAGACGAAATTTTATTTGCCAGGGATAAATGAACACCTGCTAAAATGTCATTTACGGATGTACCCTCAGAAACCCTGGAAATAGCCTCTGATTCACCGAAAACTGCACACCCCGTCGTAAAAGATACTGGATTTCGAGCCTCCAATGAAAGAGGTCCCGCATCCTTAAGATTAATTCTTAATACATGGGAAACGATATCGAGAAAGCAACCGCTCCCGGTGGCACATTTTTCATTGATTAAAAAATTTTCTACCATTCCCTGGGTATTGAGCCGGATAACCTGAGTATACGTACGCTGAATATCAATTACCGTTCTTGCTGAAGGAAAGAGGCTGAATATTCCTCTTGCACAACAAATAATATCAGATTCCTTGTGCCGGCAAAAGTCGACGCTGGCTGCACCATGGCCGGTAGCAACTGTATCAGTTATGTCCGCAGCAGATATAGAATTGCCAACCATTGCCAGAATTTCATCCCTAAGCTGTAGTGAGACTGCCTTGTAATCTACGCCGGAAGGCAGTAGATGATAAGCAATAGGGACACCCTCCTGGATAATAACACCTTTACTGGTTCCTGAACCAATGTCTAAACCCAAAAACAATGCCATACTTAGCTCTTTTCCGACTGGAAGAATGTTGTGGCTTCATCCAGTTGAAGTTCCTTTTTGTGAACTGGTTTTCCCTCGGCAATAGCCTTGAGAGCAAATTCCTTGCCGATGAGGGCGGCACCAAGCGCGCCTGTTAAAAGAGGCTCTTCAGGGACATAGACTTTTAATCCAATGTGCTCCTCAAGTGCCTTTACTACACCAATATTTTTCGCCACTCCCCCGGTAAATACAACATCGGGTTCTATTTTCAGCTTTTTCACCATTTTGTACACGCGGTCGGCGATAGAGTCATGAAGACCGGCCACAATATCTGCAAGAGGTGTTCCCTGGGATAGCCGGGCTCTGATTTCCATCTGAGCAAAAATCGTGCAGAGGCTGCTTATCTTAACATGTTCTGTCGATTTCAAGGATAATGCGCCCAGATCCTCAATTCGAACACCAAGTGTATCAACCAAAACATCCAAAAACCTTCCCGTTCCGGCGGCACACCGATCGTTCATGGCAAAGTCCGTAAGTTTACCATCCTTTATTTTTAATCCTTTGGAGTCTTGTCCTCCAATATCAATGACAGTGCGGACATTTGGGAACATACTGGCTATGCCCCTGGCATGGCAGGTCAATTCCGTAATCTGACGATCAGCGAAAGGGACGTTTATTCTTCCGTAACCCGTGGCGACTACATAGGATACATCGCTGAAGGAAAGACCAGCCTGAGAAAGCGCATCTCTCATTACTCTATTAGACAAATGCCGATGCTCAGCTCCGGTGGGACCAATAATAGCTGCGCATTTCTTTTCGTCTGAGTCCACAATAACAACTTTAGTCATTGTGGAGCCTATATCAATGCCTGAAAAATAAATGTTACTGTCCTCCCGAAAAGAATGATTTTGAAAAAACCTCATGCGTTGAGGTTTTGCCGCAACGCATGAGGAGTTGTTATTACACTACAGTAACTCCGCCTGAAATAGACGGTACTTCTTTAAATTAATTCAAGGAATCCCTGAACACGTGTCCGTAAAGGTGCCAGTGCGCCTTCGCTATAGTCATGCTCAATGTAAATACTTGGCTTGCCGAGACTCTTCAGGTAGTCCTGAAGAGGAGGCGTATCGTAGCCGTGGATATCGCAGTATTTGACCGACTGCAGGATAACACCATCCACATTCCATTCCTTGATATAATCCTTGATGTAACCGAACTGATACTCCAGATCTTTTGCGTAATCCTTCTTCAGTCCACCGTAATCCGCTTCGCGGTAGGTGCGCGGGCACTTAATGCCGACAAGGTAACGAGTGGCAATTCCGTCCAGCGGATTTGCCGTCTTTTCGACCATCGGGAAATAAGCCCGGCTGCCGACACAGATATCGTCCATAACAACATTTGCTCCGAGGTCTTCGATCATTTCGATTAAAGCCGTATTGTCAACAACAGGACCCCAGATA
Organism: uncultured Smithella sp.; assembly: GCA_964632255.1. GTDB lineage: Bacteria > Desulfobacterota > Syntrophia > Syntrophales > Smithellaceae > MVRV01. The sequence continues at coordinate 22,581 of CAZWCA010000035.1, forward strand.
AATACACGGTGCTCTTTCTTCTTCGGTACATCTTTGCGCTCTTTAACTTCGCTGATGACCTGTTTTAATAATTCGCTTCCTTCAGCAATAGGAATGCTCTGCAGAGCTACCATAATCTCAATGTTTTCAGCTCCCGTAAGAAGAGGTGGATCTGATTTTCTGAGATCATAGAGCTCACGAACGAGCTTGCGCTGTTCATTACATACATCCACTGCATCGCTAAGCATCTGGTCGGTAAGTTTCTTACCTGTAGATTTTTCAAGCGATTTAATAAAGTCTTCCAACTGCGACTTGAACAGTTCAACAGCCGGTGCATGATCCGTATGCGGCGTATCGATGAAATGGTAGTAGGCTGGGTTCATATAGATGCGCCAAATATGGGCTGCCTTTTCGCCTACTTCGCAGCCGTGACACATTACGACGCCGTCGAAAAAGTCATATCTGCCTTTCAGGGCGACATCAAGCGAGCTACGAATAAAAGGACAAACGATTGTCGGCAGGCAGGAATCCGCCTTTGTGATCGGTTCGTTCAAATCTCCAGTTATCCGGAAAGGCACGATGTCAAAAGCGGTGAATATTTCCTGAACGGGGTACAGGCAAAAATATCCCATGACTTTTTTACCTTCTGCCTTGAGTTCTTTCGCCCGTTTAGACCGGTCCTTGTATATTTCCTTGGCCCGGGCGAGACCTTTATTTTCATTTGCTGTCATCGGTTAATTCTCCTTATCACTAATGTTGACTGCCTATTACCATTCAAGCCCTCTTTCCTTCCTGATCTTCTTGTTTTGGTCCATCATCTCCTCAAGAACGATACATTTGCGAATTGTATCGGCATAATCGAACATCTTGAGATCGACGATATCACCTTCGGCAATCACGGAAGGTACATTCCATTTCTTCAAGAGCTGGTCTTGGGCAAGTATAAGGTGATTGGTGGCTGTACGGCAGGTCATAAGCGGATGAAACAATCCGCCGTCACATTGATATGTTCTCGCCCACTGGCTGTAAGGATAGGCGAAATATCCCATATATTCCTTTGCTTCAAGAGCATCGGCAAAATAACCTGTCAACCACTGGTAAGTCTGCGCAGCTACACGTTCCAGCGGATCGCTGATTTTAGCGTAATCAATCGGGGCTGGTGGATGATATGCCCAGCTTTCAACGACGAAATTCCAGCCTCTACCCGCTAATTCGTCAAATATATTCAGAGCGTGCCATGGTGGTAATTCACCGAAGACCATTCTGTATTTTTCGTTTTCCACAGCGCCGATTCCTTTTTCGACTCTGTCTTTAACTTCGTCATACATATCCTGGTACAGTTTGATCGATACTTTGGTATCTCCTGCCGGATACAGGGAAGCATTCATGCAGCTCCAGAAATCTTTAGAGTGCATGGGGCTTGGCCTTGCTTTACGGAATTCATTGATTTCATACCAAATCCTGTTGATTTCAATCAGGTCATTGGTGATTTCTTCCAGTTTTGCCCAGTCCATCTTGCGGCCCGCCAACTTTTCGACAAATTTGACGAGTTCCCTTAGTTCCTTGACCATAAATTTGATGCACTTATCCCGGACACCCGGCTGCTGGCTTTCTTCCACACCGGGATGGGGGATTTCAACCGGCCATACCGGTGCATCCAGATAACGGCCCATCGCTTGGAACCATTTGATACGGGCGTCACACAAGGCGCCGGAAGCTACAAGCAACAGAGGTTTGGGCATTCCGCCCATGGGGGCATCGGGTGGAATTTGTCCCAGTTCGGTCATTTCCGCCGTATAACCGATGCAATTACGGGCATAACCGCACATATGAGTGGGAAAACCTTCCGCATCGCAACGATCCAGATATTTCTGGGCTCTTCCCATAGCGGCGCTTACAGCTCCGTAGTTTTCCGGATAGGTGATTTCTATATCCATGGCCTTCAGGATGGGGTCGGACTCCCACCAGTTAACCATACTCCAGGCCGTGGGCTTTCCGGCCTTAACCGCTTCCACGCTTCTTGCGTAGTTTGCGTCTATGTTTGCCCGCAGGGCGTACATAGATTTAAGCCTGTTCATGGATGATTTCTTTTTTTTCTTTTCTTCGCTCATACCATTTGTCTCCTCTGTATAGAAAGCAAGCAAGTTTTTATAACTTTTCGCTTTTCTTCCAATAGTGTTCGCGATAACGGGCGGTGCTGCCCTGTACCACGGTCAGACGCCGCCCGTTTTTCATCGAAAGACTGTTATTTTATCAATCTGCGAAACTAAATAGGGGCCGGACAGCATCGCCGTTAGAGTATATATCGCCGGGGAATGTTTTAAAACCGGCTTCGACTTTCCGTCCAATAATATCTATCGTAACTTTACGCGGATCGATATCAATGAGGTTTCCCATAATCCAGGGACCTTCCTCGAGTTCAACTAAAACGATTGTATAGGGCGCTTCTCCCTCTCTACCCTGGGCAGCGACAAAAGCCGTCGTAAAGGTTTTAATCGTTCCTTTGGGTTTCACTTCTACAATTTCCAAATTGGTGCCGGTGCATTCCTGGCACGTCATTTTGGGCGGGCAAGTGATTGTGCCGCAATCACTGCATTTTAATCCCAACAGCTTGCCCTTTTTGAGCGAGGCAAAGTAAGCCCTGTGCGTGAGTTTATATTCCATAAAATTTACCCTCCTTTATGATCAATCAGCGTAGTTTTTAAGAACTAGACTAACAATAACACCGTCTCCACCCAGCGTGTCTACGAGACCTACTTTAGCTCCCTCTACCTGTCTTCCCTGTTCGACAAGTTCTCCTCTCAACTGCAAGCAAATGTCGTGGACCTGAGATGCACCGGTAGCACCGATGGGATGACCTTTGGATTTCAATCCGCCGGACATATTGATGGGGATTTTGCCAGTGTGTTTTGTTTCGCCTTTGTCCCAAAGCTCGCCGGCCTTACCGAATTCTGCAAAGCCAAGGCTTTCCGCTGCGATCAAGCTGGCGGTACTGAAGCAGTCATGAAGTTCGCAAATATCGACATCTTTCGGTTCAATCTTGGCCATTGCATAAGCCTGTTTGACCGAGAATTCACGTGCGTACAATCTGGGCAGATACTTATACTGTGAGCTCAGTTTTCCTGAAGAGCCCTGGCCAAAGCCGGCAATGTAAACCATCTTCGGATTCAATTTTTTAGCAATTTCTTCCGTGCAGATAATAACCGCTGCTGCACCGTCGGTGAACGGACAGCAATCCAGCAACTGCAACGGTGTGGAAACGAAAGCGCCGCCCAATACCTGTTCCTTGGTGATTTCTTTCTGGAACTGAGCATTGGGATTCTTTGCACCATAGAAATGAGACTGAACCGATACACCGGCCAGTGTTTGCTTCAGTTTTTCCAATGGAATATTGTAAGTCTTTGCATAAAGATGTGTCAGCATAGCAAAAACCGAGGGGAAGGTAATGCCTGACGGATATTCATAACGACCGTCGCTGCATGCGGCGAAGAAACGTGTTGCAATGGGTGTTCCCATGGCTGTACATCTTTCCGTACCACCGGCGAGTACGATATCATAAAGACCACCGGCGACCCATGCTGCAGCGTCCCTGATGGCGATTGTAGCCGAGGCGCAGGCGCCTTCGAAACGGCTGGCCGGAATATTCAGACATCCGATGTCGTTACAAGCATAAGTCTGGATCGTGCTCTGACCTTCTTCAATATCACCAAAAACATTGCCCATAAAAAGTGCCTGTACATCTTTGGGCTTTAAATTTGAGTTGTTAATAGCATCCGTCGCTGCTTCCGCGAACAGTTCTATTCCCGATTTCGGCGAGTTAAAACAAAACTTTGTGTGGCCTCCGCCAACTACACAAACTCTCCTCATGTTTGCCTCCTTACTGTTTTTTGATATTTAATAAAAAAGTTAACACGGCCTGCCTTACAACTTCATAGTTCACTTATTGAGAAATATTTAACACTGGCAGACCTCAGACTCCGCCGGAATTATTTTGCCGCCAGACGAACACTGGCATCCAGTCTTATGCACTCTCCATTAAGATAAGGATTCTCGTATATTTCCTGAGCAAGGCTGGCAAATTCATCCGCTTTACCAAGACGCTTCGGGAACGGCATCATCTGGCCTAAAGAGGTTTTGGCCGCCTCGGGCAATGCGCCTACCATGGGGGTATCGAAAACGCCCGGAGCAATAGTCATAACCCGGATACCGTAATCAGCGCATTCTCTGGCAATCGGTAAGCACATGCCCCAAACACCGGCCTTGGATGCGGAATAAGCCGCCTGGCCGATCTGGCCGTCGAATGTAGCAACCGAGGCTACATTGATGATGACGCCTCTTTCACCTTCCGCGTTCGGGGTATTGTCTTTCATCTTATCAACGCCCAAGCGGAGAACATTAAAGGTGCCGTTTAAGTTAATGTCAACGACTTTCTTGAAAAAATCAAGAGTTATAACGCCTTTTTTACTGATTAGTTTCCCCGGGTTAGCAACGCCGGCGCAGTTAACCACGAAATTGAAGCTGCCGAACGCAGCGATGGTTTTGGCAACAGCATTCTCAGCGTCTGCTTCCTTTGTTACGTCTCCCGCGACAAAGATTACGTTACTTCCCAACTCTTTTGCCAAGTTTTCACCACGCTCCACCTGGATATCCATGATAGCCGCTTTGCCGCCAAGTTTAACAACATTGCGTACTGTGGCTTCTCCTAATCCAGATGCCCCCCCTGTAACAATTGCAACACAATCTTTTACGTTCATAGGCCTCCTTGTTTTTTTCTGTAGTTTGATAAGAGACTGCTTTTGGACTTGGAAAATATAGGAAAGTTCTGTCCATATGTCAATCACTTATTTTTTATTTTTCGAAATACATTGATCGGATATGACCTCCGGGAACTCGAAAAGGGCGCGCATATTGATCCATCTTATGCTGTCACCGAAATTCAATAATCGAAATGAATATTTGGCATGCAGTTATGCTTGAAACTCAGCCGGTTATATGATAGTGCACTAACGTTTATTTATATGACTACCTTAATTATTATGCGTAAAATGGAAAGGTAGAAAAAATCTTACGAAATCGATAATTAAAAATCAGGAGTAACAAATGGATTACAAAAAAAGTTTAAATCTTCCCCAGACTGATTTTCCCATGAAAGCGAATCTGGCTCAAAGAGAACCGGAAATGTTAAAAAAATGGGAAGATGAGAATATCTACGATAAAATCCGTAAATCAGCCAAAGGGAAAAAAACATATATTCTTCATGACGGCCCTCCTTATGCCAACGGCAATATTCATTTGGGGACGGCCCTCAATAAAATTCTTAAGGATCTCGTAATCAAGACAAAAAATATGACCGGTTATGACGGGGTTTATGTGCCCGGATGGGATTGTCATGGTTTGCCGATAGAGCATCAGGTCGATAAAGAACTGGGCGAAAAGAAGAGCAAAATGTCCCAGGTCGAAAAACGCCGGACATGCCGGGTTTATGCCGAAAAGTATGTCGATATCCAGCGTGAGCAATTTAAAAGACTTGGTGTTTTCGGTGAATGGGACGATCCTTATTTGACAATGGCTTATCCCTATGAAGCGGCAACCGTTGCCGAATTCGGTAAACTTTACCTGAACGGCAGCGTTTACAAGGGAAAAAAGCCCGTTTATTGGTGTGCAACCTGTAAAACCGCACTGGCTGAGGCGGAAGTGGAATATGCCGACCACCATACTCCTTCTATATATGTAAAATTTGCTTTCAAATCCGATGTCAGCAAAGTTTTGCCCAAGCTCGCCGGCCAGAAAGTCAGTATGGTGATCTGGACGACGACTCCCTGGACGATTCCCGCCAACCTGGCCATCGCCCTGAAAGAAGACTTTATCTACGTAGCCGTTAAAATCGATGAGGAAGTACTCATCGTTGCCAAAGACCTGCTCGACTATTGCCTGGATGCTTTCGGTTATAGAAACAAAGATTATGAAATCCTTGATGAATTCGAAGGCCGCGTTCTGGAAGGCCAGAAATGCGTCCATCCTTTGGTTAATAGAGAAAGCGTAATTATTTTAGCGCCTTTTGTAACTCTCGATGCCGGTACGGGTGCCGTGCATATAGCTCCCGGTCATGGTCAGGAAGACTATGAAATCGGTTTGGAATATGGTCTGGATAATTATGCGCCGGTTGATGATCACGGGAAATTCACCGAAGATGTTGAGTTTTTTGCCGGACAGTTTGTTTTTGATGCCAACGAAAGCGTGATTAAAAAATTGGAAGAAGTGGGCGCTTTGATGGGACATGTTCCTTTGCAGCATTCCTATCCACATTGCTGGCGCTGCAAAAAACCAATTATCTTCCGTTCGACTGAACAGTGGTTCATCTCCATGGAAAAAAACGATTTGCGCAAAAAAGCACTGGCGGCTATCGATGAAGTTCAGTGGATTCCTTCCTGGGGGCATGACCGCATTTACGGCATGGTGGAAAACCGTCCGGACTGGTGCATTTCACGTCAGCGTCTCTGGGGCGTTCCCATCACCATTTTTTACTGTGCCAAATGTAAAAATGAAGTGCTTACTCATGATATCCTGGATTATCTGGTGGCCTTAGTGGAAAAAGGCGGTGCCGATGTCTGGTTTGAAAAAGAACCGAAGGATCTGATGCCCGCAAATACAACCTGTCCGCACTGCCATAGCACGGAGTTTACCAAAGAAATGAATATTCTGGATGTATGGTTTGATTCCGGTGTCAGCCATGCCGCAGTTTTGGAAAAGAGAGCGGATTTAAGATCGCCGGCCGATATGTATCTGGAAGGCAATGATCAGCACCGCGGCTGGTTCCATTCTTCCTTGCTTGAATCAGTGGGTACCAGAGGCCGGGCGCCTTACCTGAGTGTCCTGACACATGGTTTCGTCGTCGACGGTGAGGGCAAGAAAATGTCCAAGTCCATCGGTAATACAATTGAAGCATCGGAAGTTATCGATAAATATGGTGCGGAAATCTTACGGCTCTGGGTTGCGGCTGAAGATTATACAGTCGATATAAGGATATCCGATGAAATTCTCAAACGTTTGGTGGAAGCATATCGCCGTATCCGTAACACCAGCCGGTTTATTCTCGGCAATCTTTATGATTTCAATGCCGATGCCGACGGCGTTGATTATGAGCAAATGACGGAAATGGACAAATGGGCGTTACATCGCTTGCAGGAGGTAATAAAGCGCGTAACGGAAGCTTATGAGAAACATCAGTTTCATGTTGTTTTCTACACGCTTTACAATTACTGCACTGTTGATTTAAGTGCGATGTATCTGGATATCTCCAAAGACAGGCTTTATACAAACAAACCGGCCTCCGCAATTCGCCGCTCGGCTCAAACGGCGATGTTCACGATTTTGAAGGCGATGACTCAATTGCTGGCTCCGGTTCTTACTTTTACTGCGGAAGAAGTATGGCTTTCCATGCCGCAGTGGGAGGATAAAGAAGATAGTGTTCATATGACACAGTTTCCACAAGTAAATAAGCAACATTTTAATGCTGATCTTGGCGAGCGCTGGAAAGCAATGATTGAGGCCAAAGCCGAGATTGCCAAAGCGATAGAACAAGCCAGAAAAGAAAAAGTTATCGGACATTCCCTGGATGCCCGCGTAAATCTCGTTGTGCCCGAAAAAGAAAAAGAGTTTTTCAAAACCCATCTGGAAGATTTACGAGCGCTCCTTATCGTATCGCAACTGCAGTTGGTGGATGAGAAGATGGTCAGTAAGCCTTATGTCAGCGAAGAAATAAAGGGATTGATCGTCGGTGTGGAAAAAGCAGCGGGTGTTAAATGTGAACGCTGCTGGATCTATTCGGAATCGGTGGGAAGCGATAAGAATCATCCAACCATTTGTGACCGTTGTCTGGCTAACCTGTAATTAGGGTTAATATTCAAGCAGCTTCTGTTGACACAGCCTGCCCCGGCCCAAACCGGGGTTGGCTTTTTTAATATACGGGGAAAGTACGCTATTTTTCTCGTATCGTTTTGATTCATAAAATGAAAAATTTCTTTTAAGGAGTTTTTGTGAAAAGAAATATCATTATTTTTATACTTGGTGCGGCAGCGGTTATCGCACTTGATCAGCTAACGAAGACCGCTATATCTTCCCGGTTCCTTATGCATGAATCTTATACAGTCATTAACGGATTTTTCAATCTTGTTTATGTAATGAATCCCGGCGCCGCTTTTGGATTTCTGGCAAACGCTTCAGCGACTTTTCGTTCTATTTTCTTCATCGGGATTACCTGCTTAGCTATGGTGCTGATTATTTATTACCTGATAAAAGCCCAACACCGCCGCAACGTCATTAGCGTAATCTCCCTTACATTGATTTTTGGCGGCGCAGTTGGTAATCTTATTGACCGTATTCGCTTTGGAGAGGTAGTAGACTTTCTTGATTTTTATATAAGTACTTACCATTGGCCTGCATTTAATGTAGCCGATTCCGCAATTTCCATAGGCGCAGCATTAATGATCTGGGAAATCATTCATAACTCTGAAAAGCGAAAACATTCATAATTCCATTTCCAAATCATCGATGATGCCGCGGCGGCCAGGAGGAGGCGACGAGGCGTGACAAGCTCACCATGACTGATTAATTATAAGCTTGGACTCCAATGGCGACTTCATCCGATGCCCAATGGAACAACGTGAAAGTTTGGATCGACTCGAACCACGACGGCAAAAGCTGGGTGGATACGAACGGAAACGGAGTGTTCGATAACTAAGAAGTGGCTATTGATGGGTGATGGGTAATTCATCATTGATCAATTCTTGGCAAAAACAACTTAACAATACATGCATGCCCTGCCAATATCCTTCTCGGAAAATGTAACAAAAAATTAATTTATTTGTCATATCATAGAAATATAAGTCTAATATAGGCGCCCGAATTGGATTATTGGGCACTTTGCTGACCTCGTGAAGGAATAAAAGGAACC
>CAZWCA010000036.1:0-6802 GCA_964632255.1 uncultured Smithella sp.
CGGGGCAATAAATATTATTTGGCTGGCAGAGTAAAAATAACGGCGGCAAATGAAAATTCCGTCAAAGCAAATGTTCGTGGTTCAGATGTCTACAAGCTTGGTGTCAGTCTCAAACAGAATATTCTACATGTTGCCTGCACATGTCCTTATGCTGAAGATGATTTTTGCAAACATATTTACGCCCTGTTGATGACTATTGACCATACGGGCTATCTCCCGACATTGAAATCGCTGCCGGCCGTTCAAATTGTCCTGCTCGATTATGACGATATGTATCATGAAGCCCCGCAGGCGATGATCGCTGCACCTCGCCGTTCACTGCAAGCAAACAAACCAAAACACCCCCAGCCCGTATCGGCATGGAAACAACATGTCCAGCAAATTAATCAGTATTATTCCTCTTCCCGTGTAACACAACAGACATTGTTCCGGGCGGAGCAGGAGATTATATACATTATTAATTTGCAGTCCATTCTCAATTTCGGCGAATTCACTCTTAATATTAAAATTCGTGAACGAAAAAAAAACGGAGAATGGGGCACGTTGAAACCATTCCGTGTAAGCGGCAATAATATAGAAATATTGTCCGGCCTTGATCAACAAATCGGCTTCATTCTTCGGGGAGCAAAAGATTCATATAATTATTACCGCTACTATTATGATAATTATGGAGAATCAGACTTCAAAATACCGGTGCCTTTATTAAAAACAATACTGCCGCTTTTATCTGATTCGGAACGTCTCTTTCTGGAAATTCAAAGCGAACAGGATATTGCAGGTCCACTGAGATGGCATGCGGAAGAAATCTGGGATTTTTGCCTGGCAGCGCAAATTAACGCCGATGGAATTTATTATCAGATAACCGGGCATCTGCGCTCCGGTGATCAACAAATATCTCTTAGTGAGCCGTATTTGCTGATGCAGCAAGGATTGATGATCCGGGACAATTATATTTGTCTATTGGATCACCATGGTGCTTTCCCGTGGATTTCTCTGTTACGCAAGAACAAAAGTTTAAATATTCCGGTATTTCAAATAAGTGAATTTCTTGAAAGCCTTTATAAAATGCCTGCTATTCCGTCGCTGATTTTTCCGGAGGAGTTAAGCGTAAGGGAAATATCGTTGATTCCCCGGCCGCATCTAATTGTAAGCCAGCCTAAATACGATTCATTTTCGTCTTATGGCGGTAAACTGCTTGCCGAACTGAAATTTAATTATGATTCGGAAATCATATCCGCTTTACCCCGTAGCCGCGGATTTTATCAGGCCGCAGCAAAGCAATATGTATTGCGTGATCTGCAAGGTGAGCAGGATGCGATGATGGAGCTGCAGCAGTTCAATTTTTGCAGGCAGACCGGCAGCAGAAGCAATACCGAGTTGCTCTACGACATCTCCCCTAAAAATTTTGCTCAAAGTGTTTCCCGTTTAGTGGCCAAAGGATGGCATGTTGAAGCAGAAGGAAAACTATACAGAAATGCCGGTTCATTGTTCCTCAATGTCACTTCCGGTATCGACTGGTTTGAATTGCACGGCAAAGTGGATTATGACGGCGCCACTACATCTTTGCCCGCTTTGCTTGCCGCACTGAAGCGTAAACAAAATGTGATTCAATTGGATGACGGCACTTTCGGCCTGCTTCCGGAGGATTGGCTAAAGAAATACGGCATTTTTGCCGGTATGGGAAAGGTGGAAGGCGAACATCTAAAATTTACAAAATGCCAGGCCGGAGTCCTTGACGCTTTGCTCATGTCTCAGCCGGAAACCACCTGTGATGAGCTTTTCCAGCAGACACGCAAGCAATTGCAGAGCTTTGCCGGTGTTTTGTCGCTGGATGCTCCTGTTGAATTTCAAGGTGTGCTGAGAGGTTATCAAAAAGAAGGATTAGGCTGGTTTGATTTTTTGAACAAGTTCGGCTTTGGCGGTTGCCTCGCTGACGATATGGGATTGGGTAAAACCGTGCAGGTTCTGGCTTGGCTTCAAAGGCGCCGTTTGATGCAACAAGATCAGGAGGATCCCTTACCTCAAGTAAAAAAAGCTGACAAAATAAATAATACGCCGGACAAAAGCGAGGATTTATCGAAGCCGGAAGCCGCAAAACATAAAATTAACGGCGTTGCCGGGCCGTCACTGGTTGTGGCGCCCAAATCGGTTATCTTTAACTGGAAACAGGAAGCGGCAAGGTTTACACCCCGGTTGCGGATACTGGATCACACAGGGATGGGAAGAATCACGAAACAGGATCATTTTAAAAATTATGATTTGATTTTAACTACATATGGAACTCTGCGGCAGGATGCCCTTGATTTTAAGGATATTGAATTCGATTACGTCATCCTGGATGAAGCCCAGGCCATAAAAAATGCCGACACTGTTTCAGCTAAAGCGGCGAGATTGTTGCGGGCGCGGCATCGCCTTGCTTTGAGCGGAACGCCCATTGAGAATCATATCGGTGAGCTATGGAGTCTTTTTGAATTTTTAAATCCCGGTTTGCTTGGTCAGGCCGGTGTATTTAGCATGTCCGGTTCCGGTGTGTTTGATCCTTCCGAAGAAACAAGATCGCTGCTTTCCCGTGCGCTCCGGCCTTTCATTTTACGCCGGACGAAGGCGGTGGTTGCACCGGAACTGCCGGAAAAAACAGAACAAATAATGTACTGTGAAATGGGCAAGACCCAGTCCAAGCTATACAATGACCTGCGCAATCATTACCGGCTCAGCCTGTTAAAACATCTGGATAAAGAAGGCATGCAAAAATCCAAGATTCAAATTCTGGAGGCCCTCCTGCGTTTACGCCAGGCGGCCTGCCATCCGGGGTTGATGGATCAAAAATGGGCTGATACAATCAGCGCCAAGATGGAATTTCTTTTGCCGCAACTGGAAGAAATTATCGATGAAGGGCATAAGGTGCTCGTATTTTCGCAATTTACCAGTTTCCTGTCTATTGTTCGCAAGGAACTGGAATCCAAAGGAATTAATTATCTTTATCTTGACGGAAAAACCAAAGACCGTAAGCTGGTAGTGAACACATTTCAGAATGAAAATGACAATAGAATTTTTTTAATAAGTTTGAAGGCGGGTGGATTGGGCTTGAATCTGACTGCGGCTGAATATGTTTTTTTGCTTGATCCGTGGTGGAATCCGGCGGTCGAAACGCAGGCTATAGACCGTACTCATCGTGTCGGACAAACACAGCGGGTCTTTGCTTATCGTTTGATTACCCGGAATACCGTCGAAGAACGCGTCCTGGAGTTGCAAAAAAATAAACGTGATCTGGTTAATGCTATTATCAGGGAAGATTCCGGTTTAATCCGCAACCTCCGCCGTGAAGATCTGGAGTTGCTGCTTTCGTGATGAATTATTTTGAGGATGTCTCCACTTGCTGGTTGGAAAATTGATTGACGAATGCCTAAGTGTGTATTAAAATACACATCAAGAGGTGTATTATGAGAACTAATATAGTTTTGGACGATCAGTTGATAGCGGAAGCATTTAAATATGCGGGGAATATTCATACGAAAAGAGAATTAATCGAGACCGCCTTAAAGGAATTTGTAAAAAACAAGAAAATAAAAGACTTACGTGATCTGAAAGGAAAAATTGCCTTTGCCGAAGATTATGATTACAAAAAGATGAGAGAAGGCCGATGATATTAGTCGATACATCGGTGCTCATCGATTTCTTAAAAGGTAAAGAAAATAATTCAGTTTCCGTGTTAGAAAAAATACTCGAAAAAGGCATGCCTTACGGAATAAATGAATTAATCTATCTGGAAGTATTACAAGGTTCACGATCACCGGAAGAATTTAATAAACTTAAGGAATATTTGGAAACACTTCCCTTTTATTATCTCACTTATGGGAAAGAATCCTATGAGAGAACCGCACGGTTAAATTTAATATGCCGGCAATCAGGAGTAACCATTCGAAGCACTATTGATCTACTCATTGCTCAAACTGCAATAGAAAATGATTTATTTCTTCTGCATAACGATAGTGACTTTACCAATATGGCTAAAATTATTAAAGAACTCAAAATATATGATAATATTCTGTAGTTTTATATACTTATTGAGCTTCGTTGCTGGAGGGGGTTTTCAGGATGAAAGAAATTGACCGTATTCTAAGCGAAATAAGAAATCATAAAGCGGAAATCGCCAAAGAATATCATGTAAAAGAAATTGGCGTTTTTGGCTCATTCGTCCGGGGCGAAGAACAAATTGACAGTGATGTTGATATCCTTGTTGATTTTGACAAACCAATTGACCTGTTTCGATTCCTGGATCTTGAAGAACGCCTTTCGGAGCTATTTGGTAAAAAGGTTGATCTTGTTTCCAAAAAAGCTCTTAAGCCTTATATAGGTCAAGAAATATTAAAAGAGGTTCAGTATCTGTGAAAAGAATCCGGCTGGATTATTTAAGCGACTTTACAAATATGGCTAAAACTATTAAAGAATTAAAAAATATTCAAAATATAAAAAAATTTAGAAAGAAAAGCGCAATATGGCTGGAGGCGTAAACAAGACGGATATACCGGCAATTCTGGCTGATTTTTTTAAAACAAAATCCGGTGTCTTACTGGTTTTTTTATTTGGCTCCGCGGTAAGCGGCAAAATGACAGAAGAGAGTGATATAGATATTGGAATCCTTTTTGAGCATGAGCGTGATTTTTTTGAAATTAATGAATTGAAAAGTGAATTGAATGAAATACTGAAAAGAGACATTGATATTGCGGTCTTAAATTCCGCTTCACCTGTTTTAAAAATGCAGGTTTTGAAAAAAGGTCTTCTGGCTTTTGCGAAAGATAAAAAATATTATAATAATTTTTTTGTAGATACAATCAATCAATATGATGATTTGAAACAGACGCGGAAGGTATGTGAGGATAATATTCTGAAAGGACGAATATATGCCGGATAAGGATGTTGTTATTGCCAAAACTGCATCAATCCAAAAGTGTCTTCGACGAATTAAAGAAATAACAGGATTGAATCCCGCTTCCCTGGAAGAAATCAACGTACAGGATATTTTTGTATTAAATCTCCAAAGGGCTGTACAATCGACGATTGACCTTGCCGCTCATGTTATAGCTTCAGAAGGGTTAGGAGTTCCGGATACGATTAAAGATAATTTTTTACGGCTGGAACAGGCGGGAATTATCAGCAATGATTTGTCAAAAAAATTGCAGGCGATGGTCGGGTTCAGGAATATTGCGATCCATGACTATCAGGCGATAAATGTTGAGATTCTGAAAACTATTCTCAGTAAACATCTTAAAGACTTGGAAGAATTCTATACGGTAATTATTGTACATTTTAATATTGCACATGATAAGGGGAAAAATGAATGACGAATCGCTTATTCGATGAAAAGGAATCGTGGACAAGGGAAGAAAGAAAAGAAAAACAGGATGAACGTCTTGCGGCCATGGTGAGGCTGGGTTATGGAAAATCAGCTAAAATAAAGCAGATATTTGATAAGCAGAAGATCAATCCGCTGGATATTAAATCCAGGGAAGATCTGGAAATATTACCGGTTACGTCCCGGGAAAAACTGGTGGAAATGGAACTTGAAGAACCACCATTTGCCGGTTTACAGAATCCGGACATCAAGATTGACCGAATTTTCACCTCGCCGGGACCGGTATATGAACCGCATCTTTCGGAAACCGATTATCTTTGGGCGCGGGCATACAAAGCTGCCGGTATAGGTCCTGATGATACCGCACTTTGTGCTTTTTCCTATCACCTGGTTGCCGCCGGTTTGACTTTTCATAACGGTTTACGCAAAGTCGGAGCAACAGTGGTTCCTTCCGGCGCATCCTCATCGCAGGTTCAGGTTCAACTGATTAAAGATTTGAAAGTAACCGCTTACACAGGTACCCCCAGCTTCTTAATGTCCATTATCAACAAGGCCGAAGAAGCAGGATTTGATTTCAGAAAAGATTTTGGGGTGAAAAAGGCCTGCTTCGGTGCTGAACCATTGCCTCCTGCTTTGCGTGAAAGATTTGAAAAGGAATACGGAATTGATACTTATCAAATGTACGGGGCAACGGAAGTAGGCGATATCGCCTATGAATGCAGAACAAAAACGGGCTGGCATATCTGTGAAGAAACAATCGTGGAAATAGTTGATCCGGAAACCGGTAAGAAAGTTCCGGAAGGGGAATTGGGAGAGGTTGTTGTCACCAGGCTCAACGATATTTTCTTTTTATTCCGTTTCGGGACTGGTGATTTATCGAGAATTATTACTGAAACATGTTCCTGTGGACGTACGTCTTATCGACTGGCGGGAATTGCGGGAAGAGTTGGTGATGCCGCCAAAGTGCGCGGCATGTTTTTATCGCCCAGCCAGCTTAAGGCATTGCAAATGAAATATAATAACCTGCCGATGCAGGCTGTGGTAACAAGGGAAGGACATGCCGACAAGCTGAAACTGCGGGTGGAAAAGGTCTCTCCCGAAATAGGCGAGCCTGCATGGGAAGCTGAATTTAAGAACTATTTTAAGCAGACTTGCACGGTAAAGGTCGATGAAATTGAATGTGTGGACTCCGGCAGTATCAAGGTAGACGAAAAAATAATCATTGATCTGCGAAAATGGTAGTTTGTTTTTTTGGAGTGCGGCGGCAAGACGCCGCTTTTAATTCCAAAGCGGCCGTCTCGATTTCATCCTTGATTTGGAGTTTCTTTTTGCTCTTTTTGGCCCAGTAAATAGGCGTCAACTATTGAGAATATCCATAGAAATACGATAAGCAGCAGGATCAAATAGAAACTGGAATCAACTTCTTTGAGAGAATTCATGGACAGATTA
>CAZWCA010000036.1:6902-30421 GCA_964632255.1 uncultured Smithella sp.
CAGGATCAAATAGAAACTGGAATCAACTTCTTTGAGAGAATTCATGGACAGATTAACTATGGCTACAATATCTACGGACCCTTTTTTTAAAGGAGTTGTTTTCAGAATCTTCTGTGCAATTTGAATTATCGACCAGCAAATGAATAACATTCCTGCTGCAACCGGCAAAATAATTAAAATTCCGCGTTTATATTTTTTTAAATAAAGTTGTCCCCAACCGGGAAAAAGAAGAGCATTATATAATGCTGCTTTAGTGGCGACATCAACGGACTTATTATCCATGTGTACCTTTCATAACTCGATTTCGAACTCGTAAACCATCCATAATTTTTATACATTAAGGGCATTAAACGGCATGATCAAGAAAGAATCGTTACATCCTTCATCTTTAGCTGAATATCGGAAGCTCCATTCCATTGATTGATTTGCGGAGTAAAAACAATGTCAAGATTAGCACCGGTAACTGCATTACGGTAATGTCCCATAGTAAACCAGATGGAATTGCAGGACATGCCGTTACTGGTGAGACACATTTTTAAGTGATTTTTGCCGACGATCGTGGGTGAGGAAACTTTAATATTACGGGCGCATAGTATGGGTTCGGGATTCTTGCTTCCAAAAGGCGCCAAAAGTTGCATCTGATTAATGAGGTTCATGTCTATATCTTGAAGTTGACATTCGGAGTCGATAATTGTCTGAGAGATGGAATCGGAGAATTGGCAGGTATTGCGAATTATCTCATTCAGTAAATCTGTAAATGCGGAAATCTCATCTTCTTTAATGGAAATGCCAGCCGCATAATTATGTCCACCGAATGAAAGCAACAGCGATGAGCACTGTTGAATTCCGTTATAAATATTAAAATCAGTAACACTTCGGCCGGATCCTTTTCCAATGCCGTCTTTCAAGCTGATGACAAAAGCGGGACGGCTGAAAAGATCAACCAGCCTGGATGCAACAATACCAACTACTCCGGGATGCCATTTATCCGATGCAAAAACCAACGCGTCTTTTTTTTCCAGATCAGGATCACTCCCGATTATGGCCAGAATTTCATTTATTATAGTTTTTTCCATTGCTTGCCGACGGCGATTATAACCATCGAGTTTAGCTGCAAGCATTCTCGCTTCTTCTATATCTTCTGTTAAGAGTAATGCCACTGCATCAAGAGGCGAAGCAATTCTTCCTGCGGCGTTTATACGTGGAATAAGACAGAAAGATGCTTTAAAGGAATCGATGATCTGTCCGTCAACACCGCTTATCTCTTTGAGTGCTTTGATTCCCGGCCGTTTGCCCTCGGTAATTAATTCCAAACCGATTTTAACAAATATTCTGTTTTCATCCGTCAATTGAGCAATATCGCCGATAGTCCCCAGAGCAACAATATCCAGGTATTCTTTTAAATTGGGATAGTCTTTATTTCTCCAGAAACCTTCTTTACGCAAAGTACCGCGCAAAGCGATCAAAAAGTTATAGGCAATGCCTACGCCGGCAAGTTCTTTGAATGGAAAAGCACAATCCGTCCGATTAGGATTTATATTGGCAACGGCAGGCGGCAGGGCGCCGGAAATAGCATGATGATCTAAAACGATTGTATCGATCCCCATGGACTGGGCATAGGCAATTTGTTCATGGTCCGATATTCCACAATCAACGGTAATGATCAATGAAACATTATTTTGCTTGAAGTAATCGATGGCCGGATTCTTTAAACCGTAGCCTTCCAGAATTCTGTCCGGAATATAATAGGTAACATTCTGTGTTATTTCTCTAATGAATTTATAAAGAATAGCTACGGATGTTATTCCATCGGCATCATAGTCGCCATATATTACTATTTTTTCGTGATTATAAATTGCTTTAAGCAGGCGGTAAATACCTGCTTTCATATCCTGCATCAGAAAAGGATTATAAAGATCCTTAAGAGAAGGATAGAGATAATGCCGGACATCCTCCATATCCAGAAACTCCCTGTTGGCAAGTATTTGCGAGATAATAGGATGGATGCCGAATTCATTACTTAGTGAATTCTTTATATCTTTATTATGGGTATTCTTGATCTTCCATTTAGTCGCCGGAAGAGGTTTTACAATAGGCATCATTCATTCTTTTTATATGTCTTTGTTTTTTTTATCATACCAAGGTTAATTACGATGTCAAGTATCATCATTTATTCATTTTTTCATTTTCAGTATAACATTTTAAAATATATGAATATTAAATTTTAATCAGTCCTTAAAAATCCTGTGCTTCTTGATCTTTAAGATTTTTAATGTTAGATGCAAATATGTTTAGAAGATGGTTTAAAATAAAAAAAACAAGAATTGCCCTGGTTCAATTTATAATTGAAGGTTATGAAGGAATGGCCACGGTAACGACAATGGATCCACAAGCCGCAATTATCCAAGTTTCCATTATGCCTGATTTTTATTATGAAATAACAAATCTCATGGAAAACTTAAAAGATAAATACGAGTTGGAAGAAATTGAATATAAATCAGGAAACCGGGGATAAATTATATGCTCATGCTCACCCACACCTATTTTTTGCAGAATATCCTGGGCAGAGCTGAAATTAAAGATTTTGACTTAGATATATTTGTTTATAACATAGTACCGGACTTACTTACCTTTCATCCAAATATCAATTCGCAACAAACGCATAAAATTAAAAGATTCGCCGAGTCCCCGCCGCTTTATCCTAAAGCAGCCTATATTATGTTCCATTTACTGGTTGATGATCTTGCTCATTATGGTTACATCAGTTCCGGAATACCTGATGATTTTAAACCGGATTCGCAAGGCTATACTTATATCAAGGGGAAGCCGTTAATTAATTCAATTCTTGATTTTCACAAGAAAGTAAACAAGGAAATATCTTATGACGAAGCGGCTTACCGTTCTCATTTGATAGTAGAGATGATTTATGATTTGGCGATAATTGATGAAATAAGAGACGGCCAAACAATCGAATTATTGGCTGATTCGGTTTGCTTTACTGTCCGGGAAAAAATGGAAGAGTTTGTCTCGACCGTGAACTGGCTATACGGTTTTGATAAAGCCGAAATTTACGATGTCATGCAAAAAGCTGATTCTTATATAACTTGTGAGAGGATGCAAAAAGCAATGAACATGGAAGGCCGAATTCGTCTTTATGCTTACAAATTCGGCCTTCATAATGATGAAAAATTAATTTATCTTTCCGGGATTAAAGATATCTTCCTTCAAGCAAGAGAATTAATCGATGACAACGGGATATTTCTAAGAGATACCGCCGAGGCTGTAAAAAAATACGGCTGGACACCGGTTAAATAGCTTTCTTTACAAAGCCCGAGCGTATGCAGCGTGTACATACTTTTACTCTCTTGATCGCTCCCGATTTATCATCAACACAACGTAATTTCTGCAAATTTGGATACCATGCCGCCTTAGTCCTGTTATTTGCATGGCTTACATTATTTCCAACAGACGGTTTTTTACCGCAAACTTCACAAACACGAGACATGAGAAAATCCTCCTTGAAAATGTGCGTCGTTACTAAACTATAAGAATTTATTTTGCAAGCATTATCTGCACAGTGGCAAATTATTTCATATACCCATCTTAAAGACAAACTAAATTTCCAGATGATTTAAATTCTGTCTATCCGCCGCCATTCATTTCCGCCGGCTGGCCGGTCGTTTCCAAAACACGCAGCCATACATCTCCCTGAGGATCAATTTTACGGCGGGATACGGCTGCCGCTAAAGGCAGGTGAACATATTCGTCTTTCATCAGGGCAACTAAAAGGCCTGTCTTTCCCGCCATTCCCGCGTGAACTGCATACTGGCCAAGCGAGCTGCAATAAATGCCATCGGAGGCATTGGCCGGAACGGATCGGATCATGTAACTTGGCTCAATATATTTTAAATTGATTTCCAGATTGATTTTTTGAAAATGTTTCTCTATTTCGCGTTTTAAAAAGAAACCGATGTCATGTAAACGAAGGTTTCCGGAAGGATCCGTTTCGACATGATCGTCACATTTTTTCAAAAGATCCTGACCCGCGCCTTCCGCAACCAGAACAACGGCATGACCACTTCTTTTGATTCTCTTTTCCAATGTTTTTAAGAAACCATTTTCACCTTCGAGAGTAAAAGGAACTTCCGGAATTAAAACAAAATTTGTATCATTTTGAGCAAGGGCGGCATTGGCGGCAATATGCCCGGATAGTCTACCCATTATCTTTACCAGACCTATGCCGTTTGGTGCGCCTTTTGCTTCGACATGAGCACATCGAATGGCGTGAACCGTTTCCGTAATTGCTGTATCAAACCCGAAAGATTTTTGAATCAGATTCAAATCGTTGTCGATTGTTTTGGGAATGCCGACAACAGCGATTT
This sequence comes from uncultured Smithella sp., assembly GCA_964632255.1. Classification (GTDB taxonomy): domain Bacteria; phylum Desulfobacterota; class Syntrophia; order Syntrophales; family Smithellaceae; genus MVRV01. The sequence goes on from CAZWCA010000036.1 coordinate 11,285, forward strand.
TCAGATTTCTTTTTAATATTCTGGTCGATATTTCCTGCACGGCCCGCATAGTACCGTCGCCGCCGATGCAGAAAAAAATGTCAATCTGCATATCGAGAAGGGATTGTATAATCTTGTCGATATCCTGATGACCGCGGGAGCAGGAAAGAAAGCTTCCTCCGATATGAGTTATGTCTTTAACAATATCCGGTGAAAGCCGGACAGTTTCATGGCCGCATTCCGGGATCAGTCCTCTGAATCCATATTTGATGCCGGTTATGTCTTTCACGCCGTAGCGGTAAAACAGCTCCATCGTTATTGAGCGAATAACATCATTTATGCCGGGGCAAAGACCGCCGCAGGTGACAATCGCCGCCTTTGTTCGACCGGGATCAAAATAAATTTTCTCACGTGGACCGGCCAGTTCTATGGAAAGCGGCCGGCCGTCTCCATTTATATATTCCGAATAAGTATCCCGGTAGCAGTTAAATAATAAGCGTTTGTTATCCGGGGTAAAATTAGTTATATTTAATGGTGAGGAGATTTTTCTTTCTCCTAAGTTATCAATAATAAAATCATGAATCGGAAGATTCATAGCACATTAACCTTTTAACCCTTTCTTTTAATTACTCTGGTTGCGGCATTCATACCCGATATTATCTCTCCCTCAAATCCGGTATCGGCCGCTAATGACGCGCCTGTAAGATAAACATTTTCAAAGCGCGTTTTATTTGTTCTTGCTGCGAAACCTGTTAACAAAGAATTTCTCATTTTATATTTGGGACTATAAACACTCCTTGATATTTTTGATATTTCTATTGATTTGTCCAGATCAAAAAATTCTATATTTTCTTTTAAAAAGGGTAGAAAATATTCCAGACGGTCAATAATCAATGATGCCTGACTGGACAGGTTTTCCCTGGACCAGACATCTTCATTATTTGGTAAAAAAACGGTTGCCGTAAGCGTTGTCCCGGCAGGCGGAATCGATACATCTTCTTGAAGATTTAACTCCAGGATAATAAGATTATTATCAAAAATTTCTTTCTCTACATCGGTGACAACCGCCAGATGACGAGCCATCTTTTCCGGAAAACATTGCCGTTTACAGCCCATGTGAATCATAAAGGGCAAACAGGAAATACCAACCGGCTTAATCCAGTCATCAAAATTAAAGTATTTATTATCAGCCTGTAATAACGGCATTTCTTCCGATTTCGTGCTGACGATCAACTTTTTTGCCGACATAACTGATAGATTTCTTTCTTTGTCGGCTATTTCTATTTCTATCGAACTTCCTTTTTTTATCTGAAGTACTTCATAGCCGCTTAAATACATGCCGTTTTTTGATTCCAGCTTTTTAATCAGAGAATTGAAAAAAAGCTGTTTGCCCTGACGAAAATAATAAACTCCCCGAAAAGGAGCACAGTGTAGAAAACTGGAAGAAAAGCTGTATTTATTGCCGGTAGTGCCGCCAAGTAACGCCTCCTCGGCTTCAAATACTTTCTTCAGAGCAGCATCGCGGCTAAGAAGTGCTTTAAATTTAATTTTTTCAATTTGAAGCACGGCGAGTTGCGGTAAAATATTCTTTATGAAGTCAAAATATTCTTTGATATTCTGCGGTTGAATAAATGGATGAGTCCGCAGCCATTTAATGAATATATGGCATTCTTTTTCAATGGAATCGTAGAAGGCGCTAATTTCCCGTGCATATAAAGGAAACTCCCTGATTAATTCATCAACCACTTCGTCTTTATCATTATAAAAATCGATTCTATGCCCAGGCAAAATTATTTGATAGGCCGGATTTAATAAAATGCCCTCCTGTTCAATTAGTGGAATATCCAGCTCGGCTAAAAGCGACAGGCATGTCTGTGATGCTCCAAAACCGCTCAAAGGTGTAGGATCGATATTAAAAGCCAGGTCGCCGGAGAGACAAACTCCACCGATGCCGTAGCGGGCCAACAAAACCGTGTCCAGACCATAGCCTGCCGCAACAGCCGCCGCCACGTGGGAAGAAAGATCATCGCCAATGACAATTAAATCATGCATCTAATTCGACTGTTTCCTCCGACGAGAGAACTGTAAAACCTTCCCGCAAAAGCAGTGCACAAGTAACGCCCATTCCGGAAATGAGATTTTTACCTTGATAAATATGATGTACGCCGCAGGAAGGACTTCGTTCCTTTAAAATAATTAAGCCGGCATTATTTTGCCGCACAATTCTTAACACTTCCTGGGCACCTTTGATGAATTGGCTGGTTACATCAACGCCGGAAGAAGTGATAACCCGGGCATGATTATCCAAAACATCGCATCCATTTCCACAGCTAATTTGCGCCGGTTCGCGCGGAACCGCAAGTCCACCCAGTTGTTCCGGGCATATCGGGACCATGTTCGGTACAGATTTTAACTGTTTTTCCGGCGGCAAGCATTGGCCATCCCAGCGGCATCTCTGTCCTAATAAACATGCACTGATATAAATAAAAGTTTCCATATATACTCAAGCGGCATTTAACGCCGTTATTACTTTACTCCGAGCCTTTTCTGTGTGGGATATTGATGAGAAAAAGAATTAAAAACCGGCTAGAGGCGGGTTGTGCAAAGCAATTAACGGCGCCTTTTCAGAATCTTTAACATGAACTTTACGTCCTGTAATTACTACCTTACCTTCGGCAAAAAACTGAATTGCCTGGGGATAAATCCTGTGCTCTTCTTTTAAAATACGGGCAGCCAGAGTTTCCGCCGTATCATCAGGCAGCACAGGGACAATACTTTGAATAATAATCGGGCCGGTATCGACCCCTTCATCGACAAAATGAACGGTACACCCGGAAAATTTCACACCGTATTCGAAGGCATCCTTCTGGCCATGAGTGCCCGGAAACGACGGCAAAAGAGCAGGATGAATATTAATTACTCGCTGATGAAATGCTTTTAGAAAGGCAGGAGTAAGAATACGCATGAAGCCTGCGAGAACTACCAGATCAACGTCATTGCTTTTTAGAATGCGAATTAATTCCCGGTCATAATCTTCTCTGGTACCGAAATCTTCGTGTTTTAAGACAACAACCGGAATACCGTGTTTTTGAGCTCTTTTTATTCCAAAGGCATCAGGCTTGTTACTGATAACTACTTTGATCGCTGCTTTTAAGTAACCTTTTTCAATGTTATCAATTATCGATTGGAGATTGGAGCCGCTGCCGGAAATTAATACTCCAAGTTTTAAAATTTGAACCATTTTTTATCACTATTTAACTGAAACTAACCAATGATTGATCTTTTTCTCTTTTTTCCACAGAACCTATAATATATGCCTTCTCACCTAATACTTCCAGACGATGGACAACTTCCTCCGATTCTTTCTCTGAAACGACAACCATCATTCCAATTCCCATATTGAAGACACGAAACATCTCTTTTTCTTCTACTTTGCCGATTTCTTTAATGACCTGGAAAATAGGCGGTATTTCCCAGCTGCTTTTAGTAATCACGCAACGGCAGGACTGCGGAATAATTCTGGGAATATTGTCGTAAAATCCACCGCCGGTTATGTGCACCAATCCTTTGATATTAAAATTCTTGATAAGATTGAGCAGTGATTTTACATATATCCTCGTGGGCTCCAGAAGCTCCAGGCCGACTATTTTTTCCAGACCGGGAACATTATCGGTGATTTTTAAATTTCCGTCTTCCAACAAAATTTTCCGGGCCAGGGAAAAGCCGTTGCTGTGCAGCCCGCTGGAAGCAACGCCGATGACCCGGTCATTCACACTGATGGAGGAGCCGTCGATCAATTTTTCCGATTCCACCACGCCGACACAGAAACCGGCAAGGTCATATTCGCCATTTTCGTAAAAACCCGGCATTTCAGCGGTTTCTCCGCCGATTAAAGTGCAGCCGGCCTGCTTGCAGCCATTAACAATCCCTTCTACTATTTTAACATCCCTCTCGATATCGATTTTGCCCGTTGCCAGATAATCTAGGAAAAAAAGCGGTTCCGCGCCCTGAACAACGACATCATTGACGGACATGGCGACAAGATCAATACCGACAGTATCATGTTTATCCATCATGTGGGCAATTTTAAGTTTCGTTCCTACGCCGTCTGTGGAAGAAACAAGGATTGGATTTTTAAATTTAGCGGATTCAAAACGAAAAAGTCCGCCAAATCCACCGATTCCGGAAACTACTTCTTTTCGCGCCGTGGTTTTAATAAAAGGTTTGATTCGTTCAATAAAATTACTGGCGGAATCAATATCGACGCCTGAATCTTTATAAGTAGATTTACCTGGCATATCCCCCCGCAGAATTGTTATTTTTATAAAATTACAATGGATTCATCTAACTTAAATCATCTTTCAAGTCAATCATTCCTTGAACTAATTCAATATATCTGTTAACTAAAAATGTCAATTATTCAATAATAATGGGCTAATAACAAACTCACTAAATATTAGCTTCGAACCCGGCAAATGCATTTTGAGTCTGTATTCGCCAAATTTGACCTGATTTTAGCAGGCAGCATAAAAAATAAAAATCAGGGTTTTAAACTATTGAATTGCGGTATTGTAATGGAAGAAACAAAAAAGATTCTGCAAAAAATCGAACAGCCGCTCCTTTTTGCTTCCCGGAACAATTATAAAAATTTGCTTAATATTAAAGATCTGGGCAAGACGCTCTGGAATTTATCTTTGCAGTTGAAAACTTTGTTATCTTCGTTTTTACAGGACAATGCATCGGCAAAAGTAGATGAATTATCAGTTATATTCTTTGATTATGACCGGATTGAACTGAGGCTGAAAAAACAAAAAATTGAGAAGGCCTTGGAATTATTGAATGAACTCAAAACAGCCGTCAACTCAATAGTGGCTCCGGATGCCCAAAATAATAATCATGCCGTTCAAGAGATATCGACATTAAAAGAGAAATTGGCCAGACTGACGCAGCCGGTGCAGTTTTTAAAAGGCGTTGGGCCAAAGATGGCCCAGCGTTTCGCTGCAAAAAAAATAACGTCCGTTGAGGATTTGCTTCTTTTCCTGCCCCGTACCTATGAAGACAGGCGGGAAATCAAAAAAATCAACCGGTTGGAAACGGGAAAAATTCAAACGGTGATCGGCAAAATAATTCTTACCGAATACAAATATTACGGCAGGAAACGGATTTTAGAAGTTAGTATAAGCGACAATACATCCAGCCTCACTGCAAAATGGTTCAAAGGGCAGACTTCCTATCTTCTGGGCGTCTTTAAGAAAGGTGTAACTGTGATTTTTACCGGAAATGTTACACCCGATTACACCGGCCGTGCCATGATCCATCCCGATTATGAAATATTAGATGATAGCGACGACGAAAATCTTCTTAATTTTAAGAGAATTGTTCCCGTTTATTCCGAAACGGAAGGGCTGCATCAAAAATATATTCGTAAAATTATTGATCATGTATTGTCCAATTATGCCCGTTATCTGGTTTCGCCCATTCCACCGGATGTTTGTGCGAGACGTCAGTTAGTTGATTTGCCCGCCGCTGTCAGAGCGGTTCACTTTCCTGAGAGTAATGAAAATCCGGAGGACTATAATCTTCAGCGCTCGAAGGCTCACCGCCGCCTGATTTATGATGAATTTTTTTTCTTCCAGCTTGGTCTTGCCCTGAAAAAATCAGGGCGGATTCTGGAGAAGGGAATACGTTTTAAGACAGAAAACAGATTACTGGATAAGTTCTTTGCCTGCCTGCCGTTTGAATTGACGGACGCGCAAAAAAGAGTCATCGAAGAAATACTGGCAGATATGGCAAAAGATACGGCCATGAACAGGCTTTTGCAGGGGGATGTCGGCAGCGGGAAGACAGTTGTATCAATGGCGGCCATGGTTGTTGCTTGCGCTAATAATTATCAGGCGGCGCTGATGGCTCCTACGGAAATATTGGCGAAACAGCATTATGGAAATATCCGGGAATGGGCGGACAAACTGGATCTTCATGTCGTCTTGCTTACCGGCAGTGCAAATACTGGTGAGCGCAAAGATGTTCTTGATCAAATTAATTCCGGTTTTGCTGATATTATTATCGGAACTCATGCCCTGATCCAGGAAAAAGTTAATTTTCATAAACTGGGACTGGTTATTGTGGATGAACAACACCGTTTCGGCGTCATGCAGCGGGCCAATCTCCGCAACAAGGGAATTAATGCCGATGTATTGGTAATGACCGCAACACCGATTCCGCGGACACTAGCCATGACGGTTTACGGAGATCTGGATGTATCGGTAATTGATGAGCTGCCGCCGGGGAAACAACCTGTACGCACTACAGTTATGGGAGAAAATAAACGAGGTAAAGTCTATTCAATCATTGCCGGGGAATTGTCCCGCGGCCATCAAGCCTTTATCGTATATCCACTGGTGGAGCAATCGGAAAATCTGGACTTAAAGGATGCAACCTATATGGCTGCTCATTTGCAAAAAGAAATTTTCCCGGATTACAAAGTCGGCCTGATCTACGGCAAAATGAAGGATAAGGAAAAAGATGCAGTAATGCAGGCTTTTCAAAATAATGAAATTCATATTCTTGTGGCGACAACCGTCATTGAAGTGGGCATTGATATACCACGGGCATCATTAATGGTTATTGAACATGCGGAACGTTTCGGCCTTTCTCAATTGCATCAACTGCGGGGCAGGGTAGGAAGAAGAGATATTCCTTCCAGTTGTATATTGCTTGCCGAGTATGCCCGTTCCGATGTCGCCCGCAAAAGACTTAAGGTTATGGAGAAAACAACTGATGGTTTTGTCCTGGCTGAGGAAGATCTGGCCATTCGGGGTCCCGGAGATTTTCTGGGGACAAGGCAATCAGGATTACCTGATTTCCGTATCGCCAGCATTATTCGCGACGCCCGGATTTTAAACGACGCCAAAGAAGACGCCTTTGCAATTGCCGCCCGTGATCCGCTTTTAGAAAAGCCTGAGCATTTGATTTTAAGGGAGATACTGCTGTGGAAATGGCAGGGCAAGCTTGATCTGGCCAGAACCGGATAATTTTGGAGTGCGGCGGCTGGACGCCGCTTTGCTTTTATCTATGCTCGTTGGCCTCAAAGAAAGCGGACCCGAGTCTCCGTACACCAAAGTATTCGCACTCCAAAGTAAATGTTACTCGTTCCTACGCACTGCGCAGGAACGCACGAGATGAACGCTCTGCGTTCAATAAGAGCATGATATCGGGGAACAAGAAAAAAGCGAAGTCGAGCCTTCGCATTCCAAAATAAAAGGATCGTTCCCGCGCAGAGCATGGGAACGAGAAATAAAGTCTTGTTTTATTACAGCATTTGAATAAAAAATTTTTATTTAAAGAGCGTAACCAAACCATCATCCAAATCATATTTAGCGGCAACGATCTTTATCTTCTTCTCTTTTACAAGGTGTTTGAGTATAGAAGATTGCGAGGTCAAGTTGGCGGCGATGCTTTTGGCATTGGCGTCGGCCAGACATTCGGCAAATTCGGCAGATTTGCTTTGCACACATTTGGGATCCGCCTTACACGCGGTGCAATCTTTGGCGGCAATATTGGTCGAAGCGGCAATTGTCTTAACAATGGCATCAATGTTCCTGCTGCCCGTTGATTTTCCTTTTGCTTCAATTGTCGCTTTAACAGCACCGCATCGTTTGTGACCCAAGACCATGATTAACGGGGTTCCGAGATGTTCGGCGGCATATTCGATACTGCCCAGGACTACCGGATCGGGTACATTGCCGGCGACTCGAATAACAAATATTTCTCCTAATCCTTTATCAAAAATAATCTCAGGCGGGACACGTGAATCGGAACAGGACAGGACGATTGCATAAGGTTTTTGAGAATTGGCCAGAGCCTTGCGGACGGCGGCATCGCACCTGGAGCTGTTGGTCAACCTGTTTGCAACATAATTTTTGTTCCCGTCCATTAATTTCTTCAATGCTTCATCCCGAGAAATGAAAGAAATTTCCGATGACGCCAAGGCTATACCGGTTAGGAGATAAATCAAGGTAAATACAAATAACATTATGTTCTTTTTCATACATTGCCCCCCTGCTTATTATTTTCTTAATTGCTTGAAAATGTTTTTCACAATCTTAAAAAATTTTATTCAATGAACTACAGAAAAGGAGATAACTTCTCAAGAAATAATTGATTAAAAGCGGAATAATCTGACAAAATTCTTGGAAAAAGCAATATAGGTAAGTAAAAAAATGGTTATCGAAGTTTATCAGCCGATTTGTTTATCTTCTGAGTTTGTAAAGCAGGCAGTGAAAAATAGAATGTTGCACCTTTATCTACCTTGCCTTCCGCCCAGACCCGCCCGCCATGCTTGTTAATGATACGCTGGATTGTAGCCAGTCCAATGCCTGTACCTTCAAATTCTTCAGTACCGTGCAAACGCTGGAAAACTCCAAATAATTTCTTATAATAGGCCATGTCGAAGCCGGCTCCGTTGTCTTTGACATAATAGATGTTTCCTTTTTCATCATCAGTGAAGCCGCCGGTCTCAATCAAAGCTACATCCCTGTTTTTAGTGAATTTAACGGCATTGGACAACAAATTGGAATATACTTGCCGAATGAGTTGGATGTCACCAAAGCCTTGCGGTGCAGGATTTACTGTCAAGGACATCTTTCTTCCCGGATTAATTACCTCTATTTCTTCCCATATCTCCCTGATCAGGTTATCCATATCAATTATCGACATAATCATATCCCTCCGATCGAGGCGGGATAATTCCAGCAAACCATCGATGAGCTTTCCCATCGTTTCCGTATTGTGTCTTATTACATTGAACTTATTCAGGGTATCTTCATTAAATTTTGCACCCTGCTTTTTGAGAATCATCCTGGAAAAGCCATCGATTGCTCGTAGCGGTGCACGCAAATCATGAGAAACGGAATAGCTGAAACTCTCCAGTTCGGCGTTAAGTGCTTCCAGTTGCGAAGTTCGCTCCTTTACTCTGATTTCCAGCTCATCGTGCGCTTTTTGTAAATCTTCTTTCGCCTGCCTGAGTTCGGTTATGTCGCGAACAGACTCAATGGCTCCTATAACATTACCGTTGCTGTTATATAATGGCCTTGCCTTCCCCCAAAGGACCCGGGGATGTGCTCCAACAGCCATACAGGTCTCGGTTAAAAGGACATCACCCTCCCTCTTGACAAAATCATAGTTCTTTTCGATCTCTTCGTCAGATTCAAATATGAGGTCAATCAGTATGGGTCTGCGCCTCCCATAAAACGGGATGGCATATTCATGATTACTCTTTCCCAGCATATCCTCCGCTTTTACACCCGTCATTTCCTCCATAGCCCGGTTCCAGGCAATGACATTCCCGGAAAGGTCAATGGCAAGCGTCGCATCCGGCAGAAAATCAATAATGTCAGCTAAGCGTCTTTCCGATTCTTTCAAAGCCGCTTCCATCTGCTTACGCTCGGTAATGTCTTCAATAACTTCAATGAACCCTTTTATTGAACCATCCGGATAAAAAAGCGGAAAAGCATGAATCCTTGCCAAAAACCTGCTGCCGTCATCTAGAATGCCTTCAGTGTCCACCTGATGAGCTTGACCGGTGGCCATTGCAAGAACTCCGGGACAGTGTTCACAGACTGTCTGGCGCTTCTCGAATTCTTTAAAGCAGTATTTACCCAAAAGTTTACTTGCCGGTTTATTAAACAGTCTGCCTGACACAACATTTGTAGTTATTATTTTAAAGTCTTTGCCGATCAGATTGATTCCAAAATCGATATTATCCACCAGAGATACGTATCGTTCTTCACTCTCCTGCAGGGCTTTTTCTGACTGCTTGAGTTTTGACTCCAATTGTTCCAGTTGTTTGATTCTTTGCTTCAGAGCGGATATTTCTTCGAGCAGTTCCTGATTTGTCCTTGATGGATATCTCATTTTACGCCCTCTTATAACAACTAATTTTGTCTATGAAAGGAGATGTCAGCGTTTATTATACGTTTATTATAGAACTTATTTAAAATATGAAAATTATCGCACGCATTTTTGAGTTGTCAAATGCAAAGCATGCTCTCATTTGCTGCTTCATATTTTAAATAGAATTTTTTATAGGATTACGAGTTCAGGAAGAAAAGTGTTTGCGCATGTAGTCTTTCAAACCTGATAAACAAAAAGACACAAGTGACCAGGTCGTTGTATCACTTTGCAGTCATAACCCAGACACCGCCCCAGTCAGCAGGAGCCAACTTCTTCATTTCAATGCATTTTCCGGCATACTTTGCCGCGGCCGGATCAACAGCAGCTATGGACTGAAATATATCATGTGCTGTATCGAATTGACCGGCATAGAAGAGTTGCAACCCGCTTTGAAATTTTTCCACAATGTCTTTCTCTTTATTATAGATTTCTGTCCGCAGCGGCTCAAAGACTGTCACAGCCTCTTTTTTACCGACTACGGCGACCCGGGCCAATTCCCGGAAACTGAAATCACTCCCTGCCTTATCTTTGGTTGAAGCGGAAATCATGGTGTAAGTTCCAAACTCTTTGTTCACGCCTTCCAGCCTTGCCGCCAGATTGACGGCATCGCCCAGCATAGTATAGTCAAATCGGTCTTTTGATCCCATATTGCCGACTACCGCGAAACCGGTATTGACGCCGATGCGCATATAAAGCTCTTTACCCGTTTTTTTTAGATAGTGCGGACGCAGCTCAGCCAATTTTTCCTGGCAGCGCAGTGCCGCATTGACTGCTCTGTAAGCATGATCCGGTACATCAAGCGGCGCGTTCCAGAAAGCAATGATTGCATCTCCCTCGTATTTATCCACGGTTCCCTTTTCTTCGTGAATAATGTCCGTCATTGCGGATAAATAATCATTTAAAAGTGCGGTAAGTGATTCCGGATCAAGAGCTTCTGAAATTGAAGTGAACCCCTGCAGATCGGAGAAAAATATGGAAAGCTCCCGCCTTTCCCCGCCAAGCGTCAGTTTTTCCGGATGGGCGATGATCTGGTCGATGACCGCCGGATTGAGATATTGCTGGAATGCGGATTTAATAAACTGTCTTTGAATTCCTTCCGTTGCAAAATTTACGACAAGCGACAGGGTAATAGCGGTAATAACGGCAAATTCAGGTATTACGATCGGCAGCCAATAGCCCGAGATATATGCCAGGACAGCAACGGCCGGCGGTGTTATGGCAAAGGCAACGGAAAAACCAATATTTTTCCAGACAGACTGGAAAAAGGTAAGGGCAAAAACGCAACTAAAGGAAAGAAAAATTATAAAGAAAATATTAATTGCGCGAGGTGTGGTTTTCATAAAATCGCCAGTAAGAAAGTTATCAAGGAATGTAGCATTTAACTCGGCGCCGGGGTAAGTTGAACTCACCGGAACTGGTTTGGTATCAAACAAACCTTTAGCACTGAAGCCGAGAAAAACATACTTATCTTTAAAAATAGCCGGATCAAGCTGGGGTTTCTCACCGTTTCTCATCTGTATTTCGGAGCGGATCAGGGCGGCGGCGCTGTAAGCCTTGTGAGTACCTGATTTGCCCCGGAAATTGAGAATTGCCTGGCCTGAGGAATCCAAGGGAATTTTCCGGCCGGAAATACTGATTATCTTCTCAGAAAGAATAATATCGGTCTTTTCTTCGGCGGCTAAATAGGTTGCCAGACCGAGAATGGGCATCGGGACCTTGTCAAAGAACCGCAGAGGAGCCATCCTCCTGTAAATGCCGTCTTCATCGGGATTTTGATCAACATTGCCGAACACTCGAAAACCGGAAGCCAGATCCGGATGAGCAAATGTTGCATATGGTCTTTGTAATTTTTGTTGATTCGATGATTGTTCCGTGATTTTTTCCGCAAAAAAAGGTTTGGGCAGACCTGCCGGCCAGGTATGGATACCGCTTTCGAATCCCAGTCCGGTAGCTATTGCAGTTTTCCTGAACAATTGACAGGCATTCCGAAATGCCGCGTCATCATTTGCTCCGTAGGATGATTGTTCAGTAAATAAGATATCGATGCCGAGGGCTCTTGCTTTACCTCTGTTTAAAAAATCAACGATAGCGCCGTAAGCTGTTCTTGGCCACGGCCATGTCCAGCCGTTTTCCTGCGCCGCCCAGTCGATACTTGGTTGATCAACGAGAATTATGCAGATATTGCCGGTGTTTTTACCGGGGGTGGCAAGTTTGCTGACCCGCCAATCCCAGGTTTTGAGCTCCAGACCATAAAACCACCCAGTAGCCCACAGGATTAACGATATCAAAATAGCTGCCCCGGCAATGACAATGGCATTGGTAATGCGGGTGCGGAAATTTACACTCGGGCCGGTCATATGCCTGCCAGAGCTTTTCTAAATCTTTCCTGCCGCTTCAGTTGTTCATCAACAGGCGGAAAATTGCCGAAAATTTCCTTAATTGCTTGAATTCTTATTTCCGGATCAGGATGCGTTTTTGCAAAATCCATCCCGCCGGGCTTAAGCCTTGTTTCCATTGTCCGAAGCATATCAATCAGTCCCTGCGGATTATAGCCGGAACGTTTGAGTATTTCGACTGCACCTTGGTCAGCCTGTTTTTCAAATGCCCGCGAATAGCCGTTGTTGATGAGTGTTGACGTTATATCCTGGATTGATCCTTCAAAGACAGTCGTAAGCTGGGCAACCTGGGCATTCGTGAGGCTCTTGCCCGCTTCCAGTAAACCCGTTGTAAAGGCATTGGTTATTCTTGATTTTTTAATGGCATTGAGACCATGCCTGTATTCAACATGACCTATCTCATGAGCCAGCACTGCCGCCGCTGCATCCTCGCTTTTGCAGCAGCGCAAGATGCCTCGGGAAACAAAGATCAGGCCGCCGGGAGCGGCAAAGGCGTTAATTTCATCAGAATCGAGAATCAGAAAATGATAGCCGCCAAAGGTTTCAGGAAGATCGGAAACCATGGCAATAGTCTGCCCAATTTCATTTATGTAGCGGGTAGCCCTCTCATTTTGGTAAACCTTGTATTTATTGGTAATTACGGCGCCGACGGTTCTGCCTATGTAATATTCCTGAGAAGGTGTAATATCCTCCTGTGTTTTCTCAACAGCACTTACCGTTTTTACTATTCCTGAAGCCTGTTGGGGAGTTATTACGCCGACTGACGATCCGACTTTTGCCGCTGTCGTAACAACCTCACATCCCTGCGTCATCATTATGAATATTGCTGCCGAAATAACCAAACAAAAGGATATTACTCGGGTTTTATTCCATATTAATTTTTTCATGGCTGACCTCCATTAAGAGTCAAGCCACCATCTTTGGCAAATTTCCTTTTTTCCGCTTCGGGGATTTTGATTGATTCCATTTTGTCAACCCAGCGGAAACTAATATCCTTATTTCTTTGCTTAAATTCCTTTTCAACTTCAGGATTGAAGCCCTTGCCGGCAAGTTGTAATTCACTTGCTGATGCCGTCTCCTTAACGCCCTTACTGCCTGCCGTCATTTTTATTTCTTTTTCGGAAAGGGCGGAAGAATTAAGCCAGCCGGTCTTTCCGTCTTTCTTTAGACGGACTTTTTTCCAGCCGTCCTTTTTACCTTCTATTGTTACCTGATCACCATAAACAGTCTTACCGATTATTTTTCCGAAATAGTCGGGAGTTGCCCGAAGCTGAGTTTCCCGCACCTGGATACTCATAGTAACCGCAGCATACGCAAGCGAGATAAACAAACAGATACAGAAGGCGGAAGTAAATGCGGAAACGATGATTTTTTTGCTTTTCATGAATCTATCTCCTCGAAATTTACTTGCCAAAAAAATAGAAAACTTTGTTGGTTAAGTCAATATATATGTTCGCCCCTTTTTGGTCTTGACTATTACTTTTTAATATCTAATAATTAGGAAAAATCGAAGCATTCTCAATAATAAAGAGCAGAAAACAATAACCGGGTGTTGGACAGTCTACTGAAAGATACCAAGAGAAAGAAGGTTATACCTTACAGGGCTTATAAAAAGGGGTTTTATGAATACTGGACAAACAATAACTGAAAATATCAGCTATCAAGAGCTTAATCTTTTAGAAAAGCTGCGCGTGTTGCCACCCGACAGAGTTCACGAAGTGGAAGATTTTATCGATTTTCTAAGGATGACTGATGAAGACAAGCGGCTGAGCCGAGCAGCGAGCAAACTTTCCGAAAATTCTTTTGCCGCCGTATGGGATAATTCCGAGGACTCCGTATATGATCAGTTATGACTTTGGCGATGTCGTCCTGCTTCCTTTCCCATTCACCGATCAGACAACGGCCAAGAAACGACCGGCTGTCGTGATCAGTTCAACAGACTACCAACGTAATCATCCCAATATAATCCTCATGGCTATTACCAGTCAGATAAAATCATGTGCTTATTTTGGTGAAGCAAACATAGTACAATGGAAAGCCGCCGGTTTGCTGAAACCATCCGTTACAAAGCCTGTCCTTGCTGCAGTCGAGAAGAATCTCATCATTAAAAAATTGGGACAAATGCACGAAGAAGACCAGCAAGCCATCAAAAAATCTCTGCAAATTATCTTAGGTTGACAATGCGGCAACGTGATCGGACTAAAAGGGACAGAATTATTTTCACAAAATTATCAAGGTGAGTGTCATTTCGTGGGCCAGGGTACCAGAGAAAAACGAATAAATTGTCCTCATATTACTCTCGGTGAGTTTCGTAGGACACTGAGGCAAAGATAAAGGTAAACAATAGAGAGCTAATAGGCAAGCCGCTAACCATTGATTTCTTAAAGGTAAAAAGCATTTTTTGTGAGTCACCAATAGCAGTGTGCAAGCGAAATTGATTTTCAATTGCATACACTCTGCCTTACGATAAAACAACTCCAAAGCGTACAAAAAGTACTACTAAAGCTTTAAAACGCTAAGCGAAAAAAACTTGAAAAATTAAATTCTTTTGGTTAAACGTTTATCAGGCAAAATGAAAATCAAAAAGATTTTCCGCTTTCCGGTAACATTCTTATGAGGTATCGTTTTTCCATCACTTTTATCACCAAAGGAGTTAAAAATATTAAATTGAATAAATTAAGATTTTTTTAAACTGAGAAGCGTAATTGCTTATTAATTTTAGAATTAAACAGGAGCGAAATGTAATGAAGATTTTTGTTAAGAAAGGGCAACTTCAGGATGTTAAAAGCCAGGCCATAATTTTAGCCTTGTTTCAGGATAAAAAGGAATTGACCGGTGTTGCTTCATTGGTTGATCAGGCAAGCGGGGGATTGATTAGTGAACTAATTGATAACGGAGATTTTACAGGCAAACCATCTCAAGTAATGATGCTTTATACCAGAGGTGCAATACCGGCCCAAAGAATAGCCCTCGTTGGTTTAGGTAAGGCAAGCGAAGTAAATCCGGAAAAAATCAGAGCTGCTTTCAGTAAAGTAATGCAGCACTTAAGAAGTATGAACATTAAAGAAGCGGCAACTTCTGTAGATTCGGATCTTATTCCGGAAGGAAAAGATAAAATTGCGCAAGCTGTCGTTGAAGGTACATTGCTCGGCCTTTATCAGTTTACTCACTACAAAACGGATGGCCTTGATCATATTAAAGAAGTCGATGAGTTAAGCATTATAACCAATGAAGAAGATTACTCCATTATTGAATCGGCGGTTAAAAATGCTCAGATCATCTGCACGGGCGTTTGCTTTGCACGGGATCTTATTGCTGCACCGTCGAATGAAATGACACCTTCCATTATGGCGCGAAAAGCTGAGGAAATTGCCCGAAAAAGAAAAATTAAATGCCAAGTACTGGATCGAGCAAAAATGAAGAAGTTGGGAATGAATTCTCTTCTCGGTGTGGCTTCCGGAAGCAGTGAAGAGCCGAAGTTCATTATTCTGGAATATGCCGGCGGTAAAAGACGCGAGGCACCGGTCGTTCTCGTAGGTAAAGGTTTGACATTTGATTCCGGTGGAATATGTATCAAACCGGCTGATAAAATGGATGAAATGAAAACCGATATGTCGGGAGGCGCCGCAGTCATGGCGACTATTATGGTTGCCGCCGATCTCAATCTGCCGGTGAATGTGGTAGGATTGATTCCGGCTACGGAAAATATGCCGGGCGGTTCAGCTCTTAAACCGGGTGATGTTTTAAGATCGTATTGTGGTAAAACCATCGAAATTATTAATACTGATGCCGAAGGACGCCTTATTCTGGCCGATGCTCTTGCCTATGCATCCGTTTACAAGCCTGCGGTCATTATTGATATTGCCACTCTCACCGGTGCCTGCGTGGTTGCGCTGGGCGATGATGTTATCGGAATGCTGGGAACCGACGAAAATCTTAAAAATAAAATTAAAATCGCATCTCAAAATACGGGCGAACTCGTTTGGGAGTTACCGTTATTGGAGCATTACTTTGACCTTATAAAGAGTGATATTGCCGATTACAAAAACTCAGGCGGACGGATGGCCGGCACAATTACGGCATCCGCGTTTTTGAGTAAATTCGTCGGTGACTTCCCCTGGGTTCATTTAGATATTGCCGGGCCTGCCTGGTGTACAAAAGACAAACCATATACTCCGAAAGGTGCGTCGGGAATTGCCGTACGCCTGCTCACGGAGTATCTGCGCGGTTGCACTCTAAAATAAAATATGCCGCCTCTACTGGAAATAAAGGATTTAATAACCGTATTTGATACTAATCGCGGTAGAATAAAGGCTGTGGATGGTGTTTCTCTGACTTTACAGGCCGGAGAAACACTGGGCATTGTCGGTGAATCAGGCTGCGGCAAGACAATGCTGGCGCTTTCCATAATGCGGTTGATTCCCGCCAATGGCAATATTATCAATGGCTCGGTATCCTTCCAGGGTCAGGATCTGTTGAAATTATCTCCGGAAGAAATCCGGGCCAGGCGCGGCAATGAAATTGCGATGATCTTTCAAGAGCCGATGACTTCGCTTAATCCCGTTATACGCATTGGCGAGCAAATTGCTGAAGCGATCAGGCTGCATCAAAAACTTTCCGCAAAAGAGGCTATGGCTTTGAGTATCCAACAATTACGCGAGGTGGGTATTGCCGATGCGGAAAAAAGAGCGAGAGATTACCCGCATCAAATGAGCGGCGGTATGCGTCAGCGGGTAATGATTGCAATGGCCATGTCCTGCCATCCGCAATTGCTATTGGCCGATGAACCAACCACTGCTCTCGATGTAACCATTCAGGCGCAGATTCTGGCTTTAATTTCCGAATTGAAAAAGAAGAATAACATGGCGGTAATCCTGATTACGCATGATCTCGGAGTTGTTGCGCAAACAGCGGATAATGTAGCGGTAATGTATGCAGGTAAAATTGTGGAAAGTGCCAGGGCTGATGAAATCTTCGCCAATCCGCTTCATCCATATACTAGAGGATTGATCGATTCTCTCCCCGACGGATGCCGTGAAAACGGTAAAGATGAAAACAATCACCTCAAAACTATCCCCGGTTCAGTTCCCAGTTTGTACGATCTGGGCGCAGGATGCAGTTTTCAGGACAGATGCTCATGGGCTGATGAACGCTGTATCATGCAGGAGCCAAAGCTTACGGAAATCAAGGCCGGTCATTTTGTCTCCTGCTGGAATGCTGTGAAGATATCAAATTTTAATTCAGGAAATTTATAATGGCCGATTTGTTGTTGGATATTCAGAAGTTAGATAAGAAATATACACTTACAAGCGGCGGCATGCTGAGCTCAAAAAAAAGAGTGGTCCATGCGGTAAATAATGTGAATTTGCAGATATTAAAAGGGCAAACTCTTGGCCTGGTCGGTGAATCGGGTTGCGGAAAATCAACATTGGCCCGGTTGATAACAAGACTGGAAAAAGCATCATGCGGTTTTATTTATTATCAAGGTGAAGATATAAATTCTTACAACAAAGACTCGTTAAAAAGCTACCGGCGTAATGTACAATTGATATTTCAGGATCCTTATTCTTCACTGAATCCCCGAAAGTCGGCAGCCGCTATCGTTAAAGAACCGCTGGCGATTCATCGAATAGGCGATAGAAAAGATCGGTATGAATCAGTGTTGGCAATGATGGCTAAAGTCGGCTTAAGTGCCGAACAGGCTAACCGCTACCCGCACGAATTCAGCGGCGGACAAAGACAGCGCATCGGAATTGCGCGAGCTCTTATTCTCCGGCCGGAATTGATTATCGCCGATGAGCCTGTTTCCGCTCTGGATGTATCCATTCAGGCACAAATTTTGAATTTACTCCAGGATTTGAAACAGGAATTCGGTCTTACATATTTATTTATTTCTCACGATCTTAATGTAATTCGTTACATGTCCGACCACATCGCCGTGATGTATCTGGGCCAAATTGTTGAAATGGCTGAAAACAGGGATATTTATAATTCACCATTGCATCCGTATACACAAATGCTTCTTGCCGCCATGCCTTCCTGTGATCCCAGAAAGAGAAAAAGAGAAGAACCGGTAAAGGGAGAGGCAAGACAGGAAGGTAGCGCCGATGGATGTAACTTCTACAACCGGTGTCCTGATAAATTGCCCGTTTGCCGCGAAGAAAAGCCCCTTTTAAAAGAAATCAATAATACAAGATTTTGTGCGTGCCATTTAACAGGCTGATAAGAGGCGGAAATAATGAAAGAAGAACAGGTTTCTATAAAAAATAATAAATTAATACTTGAAGGATTATTGAGTAAGTCATCGGAAAATAAAGGAGTTATTATTTGCCATCCACATCCGCTGATGGGCGGCTCCATGTATAATAACGTGGTCGAATCTGTTCAGGAAGCCTTTGACGCAGAGGAATATACTACCCTGAGATTTAATTTCCGGGGTGTCGGTGCAAGCACAGGCATTTATGATGCGGGCAGGGGAGAGCAGGAAGATATTATTGCCGGCTGTAAATATTTACAAAGCCTTGGTATATCAAATATATCTTTTGCCGGTTATTCCTTTGGTTCATGGGTTGGCTCAAAAATTATTGAACGGGAAAATCATCCTTTTTCCGAGGTCACCTTTATTTCTCCGCCGGTAAATTATTTTGATTTTAATTTTACAAAATTAAACAATAAAATTGATATGATAATATGCGGGAACTGTGATCAGTTCTGTGATGTTAAAATTCTGGAAAAACAAATGAAATTTCTCAATTTTCAATTAAAAATAATTAATGATGCCGATCACTTCTATATGGGCAGGGAAAAAGAG
>CAZWCA010000037.1:0-10024 GCA_964632255.1 uncultured Smithella sp.
GGGATGGATGTCATGCAGAAATACAGTGCCATGATGGCTGATCAGCAATACCAGAACATACTGGCGGCAAGCTGGCAGTAATAAGACTGGATTATCGGATCATCTGGCATACGCCGGAGTTCAAGTTCGTTAAGGATAGAAGGAAAATGGCCGGGTCCAAGGCTCGGCCAAATAAATGAGGAACGGATTTTCCGGAAAGAAAAGAAAGCACCTTTCAGTCGATAGGATAAAATCGGCATTATTGTCTGACAATGTCCATAACATTACCTTTTTATTTTTAAGGGGTGTATATTTTTATCGTTATGAACATACTATTTTTGCACCCGAATTCTCCGGCACAATATCGACATCTGGCGGCGACTTCACCGCCGCCAGATGTCGATATTCAAATTACTTCCCTTCTGGGTTGCGTGCGCACGGACAATCAGACAGACTAAGAATGCCAAAGCCGCGCAACTCGATTACATCATCCGTATTGATTGCCCGCAGTAAAGTCCATAATCGTATCGGCGCTACATTCTTTGCTGAAAATGAACTTGTCGTTTCCGGCACTATCTGTGAGAGAGTCATTCCCGGGAAGTTCTATAAGAATGTCATTGCCCAAACCTGAGTTCAAGATGTCATTACCGTGGTACCAGAAGCATATTACTTGCGTTCTGATTGACGTTGAGCAACGTGTAAAACTCCGTTGAAGTAGAGGTTCTTCCTTTTCCGTCAGAGATTATATAGTTAAAATTATCGGTGCGTGTCTGACCTGCACCAAGCGCTTGGAAGCTTGAATCAGCCGTATACATGACGTTCCCGCCGACCAGTTGGACGGTGCCTTTTGCGGACGCGCCATTCACTGGCTGTATTGATGAGAGGATGTCGAGGTCTACATCGGTGTCGTTGACAAGCAAGGGATTGCATATCATTACTACATCACACCACGTATCATGCATAATTGAACGCAGAGCGTTCACCTTGTGCGTTCCCACGCGGTGCGCGGGAACTAGTAAACTATCATTTTTATCTAATAAAATTAAATACTTAGTTTTTTTTAAAATTGCGGAAATTCTGTTTACTCAATTGAATAAAAAACCATTGTCAAGGAAGCTTTTATATGTTAGTCGAAACAAAGTTTTTTTCGAGTCAAGGAGCAACAAAGTTAAAGGTTAATAATTACACTTATTTATAATAATTCGACAAAAGTCGAAGCATTGATCATCCTCATCACAATCAGGCTCTAATCCAGGCAACTTTGCAACAACCAAACCGGATTTTCTGTTACTTTCTCGTTTTTCTGAAGATGTTTTCTTGACCGCCTTAATTTATTTTATTTCTTTAAATATTTATTAAATATTTTATCGGCTTATTTTGCCGAATAACAGGAGCAGCATATGGCTAAAATTTTAAAATCACAGTTGAATAAAGGATTATCGGAGAAAACGGAGAAACCACCTATTTGGAATAACCCAAATTTCTGGTGCGCTCTGTCAGTAGTTATCTCCTTGCTCACCGCAAGTTGGCTGGCTTTTACCAGCTACAGAATGAATCTTTCCCCTTTTCAGCCGGAATTGTCCATTGGCAATCCATTCCTTACCCGTACTGAAGACGAAAAAAAAGAGAATTATTCTATGTGCCCAATAATTCCCATTGAGTTCGCCAATGTTGGAGCGAGGCCGGGTACGGTGCGTGATATAGTACTTGTAATCTCAGCCGGTAAGTGGAAAGCGCTATTGCATGCTGAGGCTTTTTCCAAATCCTTTGGAACCGCGGCTCTCACAGAAAACAATCGAGAGGTTTTTCATCCCTTCATGTTAAATGCCAAGGAAAGATTATTTAAAAATATACTGTTCAATATTTCGGGTCAACCGAAAGGATGGAAATCGCCTGCTGTTAAAAATGGGGAATTACTGCCATTTGGTACATATACTTTCAAACTTTATTTAAATGCTGGAGCAAGCAATGAACTGAGGTTGATTTCCAAGAAAACTTATACGCTTCCGAAAAATATTATTGCCAGTCTTGCCACAAGCAACGGGCAGCCTTATGTACCGTTTGATGATTCCACTGTAAATGCCAGAGAATCTTTGGAATCAGACTTGTCCAGCAGTTAGTGCGACTGGAAGATGCCAATCAGGAACGGGAAAGCTTCAGCTATTCCATTGTTCATGATCTGCGGGCGCCGCTCAGGGCAATAGACGGGTTTTTCAGGACTATCCTCAAAAAGCAGGGTGCAAATTTTGATGAGGATACTCTTAATAAATTCAATGTAAGACATAATCTGAAAAAGATGGGACAGCTCATTGATGGTTTGCTGGAATTATCCCGTCTTGGCCGGAAATCATTTATCAAAAAGCATGACGGGCGTGTCTGGAAGGCAGGGTAATTTTGCCCTGCCTCGTTATTGTTACAAATCAGGTACTCATTAAATTTTACTAACAGGCGTAAGTTCAACATCATTACTACTCCACAACAAATGAAATCTTTCCATTTACCTCTTTCCTCCTGATAAATTATCCTACTGAGTTCAGCGAGCCTTAAAAGCTCCCTCCCCATGTCTGGTGCCGAGTGCTGATTATTTTTCAAGACGTTGAATCAGCTCATCAACAAGAGCTCTCCGTTTTTTAAGAAACTGACGGTAACCTTCGTGTACAAGATCGGTACGAGCTATTGACCGGTCGAGGACAGGAATAGCATCCTTCAGCATCGCTATACTTTCCTTTACTTCATCCTCGGTAAACTCAATATTCAACGTTTTATCAAGACGTTTTAATAGTTCATCTACCAAGTCTCTTCTTTTCTTAAGAAACCGGCGAAACTCTCTATGCCCCAAATCAGTCTTGGCTATTGATCGTTCCAATGGTTTAATCACTGCTTTTAACAACTCGCGGCTTTCTGCTGCTTCCTCTTCAGTAAATTTGATGGTGGTCATGATTTCCTCCTGTTCTATGCTGAGTTGAAAGTTGCTGTTTCTTTACCTGATTCCAACCAAAGAAATTATTAATTGCCTTAAAAACAAGAGATTCTCGAATTTTAAAATACTTTTATAAGGAGTATGTTAATGTTTGTTCAATCGTTTGCAGTACATTAATTGAAATGGGAAAATAATATGGCAATTAAAAAATATCATTATTTGATTTACAAAGTAGTAAAATAATAAAAACTGACCGAGTTTTTTCGCCTAAAAAATGAAAAAAAATTATATTCTTCATTCTTGTTTCTTTATCCACTGGCCATCGATTTTTTTGCATACGTTCTTAACCGCCGCCCAGGCGACTCTATGGGCTGTTTCCTTACGGGACAAGTTCATTCTTCGTTTTGCTGGATCTGCATATTCTTCCCAGGCATTGTTAAATGCTTCTCTGTAGATATCCAAGGCATGTTTTGGAAGAACTTTTTTCACCCGTTCCGGTAATTCCAGATCAGATGCGTAAAGCATATGTCCTCCTTTTTTTATTAATCGGCCGATATCATCGTATAATAATAAACGAGACTTCTGAAACTCCAATAAAATATACCGGCCATTAACCTTTCAACCAAAGCAAAGTTTCAATTTCTGCTTGATCAAAGAGAGACATTATCCGTCAATACCAGCCTGCTAATTTTTGCTCTACGGAATTGTTGCAGGTGCATCCTTTTGGAGACCAGAATGATATTTTTGCTAAGCGCCGATCTGATAAAGATTGAGCTGGAACTGGAAATCACATTGAAAAGCATATTCACGCATTAACTGTCGATTATAAGACTTTGCTGTACAAGATTTAGATTATAACCAGCCATTTTATTGACAAAGCTTTCCATGGTCACAATCCTGGTATTCATTTCACTGGTAATGGCGGCATAAGAAACATAAAGTGAAAGTATACCGACAACAAGAGCTATGCCTATTAAAAGAATAACGTTTATTATAACTTGCTTCATTTTATTTGCTCGTTCTGAAAGCATAAGATCATTCGCGCTTGGAAACATTTTGTTTCACATGATTTTAATTTTTCATGGTGTAAATTGAGAAAGCTCATATATGCTCAGCGCTTGTTCAATTCCGGCAACCTCACTAACTACATCCGAAAAACCTGTCTTACCAAAGAGCATGTGTTCCCTGTCCTCGAATCTCTCTCCAAGCTCTTCGTATTCTTTCCCGGTAATTAGTTCTTTAAACTCAGGAAACAAAACCGTATCTTCTCTGGCTGCATGAGGACGGTACATACGAATAAACGAGCGAAGACTGTCTTGCAGCAACTTTCCCTTTGCACCTTCGAGTATTGCATTGGTCAGCTTCCGCCCGGCCTGATGCTGCAGGCGCAGTATTTTTACAAGCTCAAGCCGTTTCTCTTCTTTCTCAAATCGCGGGAATATGAAGTCTTCTTCAAGCTTTTCGTGGTAGTCTTCAATAAACGATTTAACGATCTTCGCTGACTTCTGTAAATGAAGTGGATTATAAAGTCGTCCGACTATAGACCGGTGCAGGATTTCTTCATAAATAAGTAAAATCCTCCTCAATACTCCATGTTCACGCATGAGGTCTTCGGCCGGCGATACTTCTTCGTTTTCTTTTTCATTTGCATTATTGATCGCTGGAAAACTCAAGGCTGAAATCATGCCGACACCGGCTGCACTCATCATAATGAAATCACGCCTGTCCCAGTTTTTAGTCATTCACATCTTCCCTTCATTCGAGCAGATTATAAAGACTGCCTGGTTTAAAATTTATCGCGATAAATATTTTATTTTACTTAAATTTTGCGGAGACATTGTCCAAAATGGTTTTAAATTCCGACCAGGCCTTTTCCGTGTTCACCTTAAGTCCATCCCATGCTTGGTCGCTTGCTGCCTTCAACTCCTGTAGCTTTGCACCGATCTCGTTTTGTCTTTTTTGTAATGAATCAATCATCTTATAATATTCAACCCTGGCTTCCGCTCCTGCCTTGTCCGCCCGGGCTTGAAATAAAGATATCTGAGCGCTCCACTCCTTCATTTGCGCATCAAGTTTTTTCTGGTATGCTTTTCGATCCATCGTCCAACCTCCTTTGATGAGATCTTCTTATGAGATCTTCGGCCTGGTCAATCTTTTGCATTTTCCAGACAGTGCCCTCCGGAAACTCCGATGGAAGCAGATAGATTATATTTTTTATAGCACTGGCTGAAGAATAAAAGAAATGGGGATTAAAGGTATGGCGATTGAGAGGAAAATACTACCATAATAAGATTCATATTTATGAAAATCTGATAAAAATATAAGCGATCTTGCCTTTGCGCTTATCGTGTGGTTGCATCAAACAGTACATAAGAAACCACCGCATAAAAATTGTTTTCCTGTTTTTTGAGGAAAAATCTTAAGAAAATTATTTCTGCTGTTCCAGACAAAACTTATTGATGGTTTCCGGAGGGGTAAGTGGATATTCGCCGGTATAGCAGGCAAGACAATAGCAATCCCGGCTCATTCCTGTAGCCCGGACCATACCGTCCACGGTCAGATAATGCATGGAATCCAGGCCGATGAAATCCGCAATGGCTTTTTCATCACCTTTTTTTGCCGCCAGTAATTCGCCCTTGGAAGAAAAATCAATTCCATAAGGACAGGGATGAACAGTGGGCGGGCAGCTTATGGCCATATGAACTTCTTTAACACCTATTCCACGCAGATTCTGGACGCGGCTGCGGCTGGTGGTGCCGCGAATGATCGAATCTTCCACTATTAATACCTTTTTACCGGCAAGCAGCGGACGGACGGGATTGAGTTTTACGCGCACGCCGAAATCACGCATGAGCTGGGTCGGCTGAATAAAAGTTCTGCCGACATAATGGTTGCGTATCATCCCCATTTCAAACGGGTGACCGGACTTCTCGGCATATCCCAAAGCGGCATAATTGCCGGAATCGGGAAAGGGCATGACGATGTCTACATCGGGAGCATATTCGCGCGCCATTTCATGGCCCAGGCGTTTCCGGCACAGGTATACATTCTGACCAAAAATCTGGCTGTCCGGACGGGCGAAATAAATCAACTCAAATATGCAGTGGCAGGGTTTTACCGCCGGGAAAGGCTGCAGGCTTTTACAACCGTTTTCATCGATGATGACAATTTCACCGGGGTTGATATCGCGAACATATTCGGCGTTAACCAGATCAAAGGCACAGGTTTCCGAGGCGACAACCCAACTGCCGTTAAGTTTGCCCAGCGCCAATGGCCGGAAGCCGCGTGGATCGCGGGCGGCAATAATTTTACCGCTGGTGAGCATGACAATGCTGTAGGCGCCTTCCAACCGGGAAAAAGCGGCAACCAGAGCTTTTTCCAAGCCGTCTTTCAAATGCCGCGCCATCAGATGAATGATTACTTCACTGTCCATCGTCGATTGAAAGATCGACCCGCCGCTTTCCAGTTCCTGTCGTAATTGCTGTGCATTGATAATGTTTCCATTATGAGCCAGGGCATAATTTTCATTCGCAAAATGAACCAGGAAAGGCTGGGCATTGGAAAGAACCGAGGAACCGGTTGTCGAATAACGGACATGGCCGATAGCCAGTCTGCCGGGAAGTTTTCGCAGATTGGATTCTTTAAAGACTTCCGAAACAAGTCCCATCCCCTTATGATCCCATACCTGACATCCGTCGGAACTGACGATACCGGCAGATTCCTGACCACGGTGCTGAAGGGCAAAAAGCCCGAAGAAAGTTAACCGCGATGCTTCTTCATGGCCGTAAATACCAAAAATGCCGCATTCCTCCCGGGGACGGCCGGATTCATTTAAATCAAAATTGTCATGCATAAATTTATTTCCTGCTTTTTAATAATTACTTCCCCCGCCCTTGACGAAGGGAAATTAGAGTTATGCCAAAAATTACTCGGCATAAATAACTTATTTTACATACCTTTGCTATGATATTTTTGCAGAGAACCTACCTGCCAGTCTTCGTTGATAATGGCCTTTGTGGCCTCGCACAAAGCACGTGCTCCGGCAATGGTCGTGGTATAAAGAATATTATAAATAAGAGCGCCCCGCCGGATCTGATAGGCATCCCGGCTCGATTTACGTCCGACACTGGTATTGATGACCATGGAAATTTCACCGTTTTTAATATGGTCGACAATATTCGGCCGGCCTTCGCTTACCTTTAACACCATTTGGGCGGAAATGCCATGATCTTTCAAATGATTGGCCGTACCGCGCGTGGCCACTATTTTGAATCCTAAATCCTGAAAAATCTGTGCTACCGGCACGATCCTGTCTTTATGATAATCATGCACACTGATAAAGACGGTGCCGGCCGTGGGCATTTTGAAACCAGCAGCCATTTGTGACTTGGCAAAAGCCAGGCCGAAGGAAAGGTCGATTCCCATAACCTCACCGGTGGATTTCATTTCCGGGCCCAACAAAACATCGACATTGGGGAAACGGTTAAAGGGCAGGACCGCTTCTTTGACTGAAACATATTCCTGTTTGACGGTTTTGGTAAAACCAAGTTCAGGAAGAGTTTTGCCCAGCATGACTTTGGTAGCAAGTTTGGCCAGCGGAACACCGATTGCTTTACTGACAAACGGCACAGTGCGGGAAGCGCGTGGATTAACTTCCAAAACATACAATGTCCCGTCTTTAATGGCATATTGAATATTCATCAGACCCACGACATTTAATTCCCGGGCCAGCATTATTGTCTGCTTTTCAATCAGTTTCAGTAATTTTTCCGGGATGGTCATCGGCGGCAAAATACAGGCGCTGTCTCCAGAATGAATTCCTGCCTCTTCAATGTGCTCCATAATTCCGGCAACAACCGTATTTTTCCCGTCACTAATGGCGTCGACATCGATTTCAATGGCATCTTCCAGATATTTATCAATCAAAATCGGATGATCCGGAGATACCAGCATGGCCTTGCCCATAAAAGAAGTCAGCGCCTCCGGATCGTAAACGATTTCCATGGAACGGCCGCCCAGTACGTAAGAGGGACGGACCAGCACCGGATAGCCGATGCGGGAAGCTGCCTGCAGGGCCTTTTCTACCGTTCTCGCCGTGTCGTTGTCCGGCTGATTAAGCTTTAACTTGGTAACAATCTCCTGGAAACGGTCGCGGTCTTCCGCGCGGTCAATAGCATCCGGCGAAGTGCCGAGAATGTGGACTCCGGCGGCTTCCAGACCGCGGGCCAGATTCAAAGGTGTCTGGCCGCCGAACTGAACAATGACTCCATCGGGTTTTTCCGTTCGCAAAATATGCAAAACATCTTCGAGCGTAACCGGCTCGAAGAAGAGTTTATCGGACGTATCATAATCGGTACTCACCGTTTCCGGGTTGGAGTTGATCATGATACTCTCGACACCTTCTTCGCGCAGGGCAAAGGAAGCATGAACACAGCAGTAGTCAAATTCAATTCCCTGACCGATACGGTTGGGCCCGCCGCCGATAATGGCGACCGTTTTTTTATTAGAAGGGCGCGCTTCGTCCTCTTTTTCATAAGTGGAATAATAATAAGGAGTGTAAGCCTCAAATTCCGCAGCGCAGGTGTCCACAAGTTTATACACGGGAAGAATCTTTTCCGCCTCCCGCCAGTTGCGGATTTCTATTTCCGTTTTACCCCAGACATTGGCCAGAGCGCGATCAGAAAAACCCATCTTTTTTGCCGCCGCCAGAAGTTCTTTTGAAGGCACCGAATTTTTTAATTCTTCCTCGGCCTCAACAATTTCCCGAATTTGATGCAAAAACCAGGAATCGATCTTGGTCAATTGCTGAATTTCGGCCACGGTCATTCCTTTTTGCAGAGCGGCGGCTATATAGTACAATCGCAAAGAATTGGGCATGATCAGCTTGCTTTTAAACGATTCCTTATCATCAGTAACATCAGCGGGCATCGGATAGACCAGACTGAAACGGCCGGTCTCCAGGGAACGGACGGCTTTTTGCAGCGCTTCCTTAAAAGTGCGGCCGATGGACATGGTTTCACCGACCGACTTCATCGACGTCGTCAATAAATCTTCCGTTTCCGGAAATTTTTCAAAAGTCCAGCGTGGTATCTTCACCACACAGTAATCAATTGTCGGCTCAAACGAGGCCATCGTTTCCCGAGTAATATCATTGGGAATTTCATCAAGCGTATATCCTATAGCCAGTTTGGCGGCGATCTTCGCTATCGGGAAACCTGTTGCTTTCGAAGCCAGCGCTGAGGAACGCGACACACGGGGATTCATTTCCACGACAATCATTTCCCCGGTTTCGGGATGGATGGCGAACTGCACATTAGACCCGCCGGTTTCGACGCCGATTTCCCGCATGATGGCGATGGCTGCATCACGCATATGCTGGTATTCGCGATCCGTCAATGTTTGCGCCGGGGCGACGGTAATCGATTCACCGGTATGCACGCCCATTGCATCAAAATTTTCAATGGAGCAGATAATAACGGCATTGTCGGCGCGGTCGCGCATTACTTCCAGTTCATATTCTTTCCAGCCGAGGACCGATTCTTCAATCATCACCTCCTGGATCATACTGGCATCGAGACCGTTCTGGGCGATTCCCCTGAGCTCTTCACGGTTATAAGCCACGCCGCTGCCGGTTCCGCCCAGTGTAAAGGAAGCCCGGACAATAATCGGAAATCCGATTTCGTCGGCAATTTTCATTACTTCCGCCATGCTGCGGGCAAAACCGCTCTTCGGCATGCGCAACCCGATTTTCTCAATGGCATGACGGAATTTTTCCCGGTCTTCAGCTTTATGGATGACATCGAGCGATGCTCCAATCATCTCCACGCCGTATTTGGCGAGAACCCCGGCTTCGGCAAGCGACACCGCCACATTTAAACCGGTCTGGCCGCCCAGAGTGGGCAGGAGAGCATCCGGCCGTTCTAATGAAATAATCTTTTCCACCGCTGCCGGCGTAATGGGCTCGACATAGGTGCGGTCGGCAGTTTCCGGGTCGGTCATGATCGTCGCCGGGTTGCTGTTGATTAAAACAACTTCATAGCCTTCTTCACGCAGGGCTTTGCAGGCCTGGGTTCCGGAATAATCGAATTCGCAGGCCTGGCTGATGACAATCGGCCCGGAGCCGAT
>CAZWCA010000037.1:10124-29956 GCA_964632255.1 uncultured Smithella sp.
TTCCGGAATAATCGAATTCGCAGGCCTGGCTGATGACAATCGGCCCGGAGCCGATTAGCAATATTTTTTTTAAGTCTTGACGTTTCGGCACTTATTGTATCCTGATGCTTGGTCTTTTTATTTCCCCGCCCTAGAGGGGAGGGGATTTACTCCCATTCAATAGTGCTGGGCGGTTTGGAGCTGATATCAAAGACAACACGATTGATGCCGCGCACCTCATTAATTATCCGGTTGGATATGCGCCCCAAAAGATCCTGCGGCAACCGGGCCCAGTCGGCGGTCATGGCATCGTCGCTGGTAACCGCGCGGATCGCCACGATGTTTTCATAGGTACGCTGATCACCCATAATGCCGACGCTTTTCAGAGGCAGCAACACGGCAAATGACTGCCACAATTTGTAATAGAGACCGGCGGTGCGGATTTCCTCAAGCAAAATCGTATCAGCTTTGCGCAGGACGGACAAACGCGCGGCAGTCACTTCCCCGATGATGCGGATCGCCAGTCCCGGGCCGGGAAAAGGCTGACGAAAAATTACGTCATCGGCCAAACCCAGTTCATGGCCCAGCAGCCGCACCTCATCCTTGAAAAGATGTTTGAGCGGTTCAATCAACTGCAAATTCATTTTCCTGGGCAGTCCCCCCACATTGTGATGGGATTTAATCACTGCACTGGGCCCGCCGAAGGCGGAGCGCGATTCGATTAAATCAGGATAAAGGGTTCCCTGCGCCAGAAACTTCACATTCTTTATTTTCTGCGCTTCCTTATCAAAAACCTCGATGAAAGTACGGCCGATTATTTTTCGTTTCTTTTCCGGATCGGTTACGCCCTTGAGCCTGCTTAAGAAAAGTTTACCTGCACGGGCAAAGTGCAAATTTATCTGTAAATGTTTCTTGAACATCTCAATGACCCGCTCCGCCTCGCCGGCTCGCAGTACACCGTTATCAACAAAAACACAGGTCAATTGTTTGCCGATCGCTCTATGCAATAAAACAGCGGCAACGGAAGAATCAACGCCACCGGAAAGACCCAGAATTACCTTACCATCGCCCACTTGTTGCTTTATTTCAGCAATGGCATGATTAACAAAAGATTTCATTGACCATGATTTTTTACAATGACAGATGGCGGTCAGAAAATTTGCCAGTATTTTTTTGCCGGCCTGCGTATGCACGACTTCCGGATGAAACTGCAATCCATAAAGATGCTTTTTGCTGTCTTCAGCCGCAGCAACCGGTGTATTTTCCGTAGTTGCCGTAATGACAAATCCGGCGGGAAGAGTGCCGATGGTGTCACCATGACTCATCCAGCATTGAGTTTTTTTATTGACTCCGGTAAAAATTCCTTTTTGATTCAAGACCTGCAGTTCGGCAAAGCCGTATTCGCGCTTGGTCGAACCGATCACCTTCCCGCCCAGCGAATCCACCATGTATTGCAGACCATAGCAGATACCCAGTATCGGAATGCCCAGATCGAAAATACCCTTATCCACACGCGGCGAACCTTTGCTGTAAATACTGGCCGGTCCACCGGATAAGATAATGCCTTCCGGATTTAGTTCTTTAATGGCGGCAAGGGAAATGTTCGGCGGCTCGATTTGGCAATAAACATGATGTTCCCGGACCCGGCGGGCAATCAACTGGTTATATTGAGAGCCGAAATCGATGATGAGGATCACGCCGCCTTCTCCTTTTGCTTTTTCATCATCTGCACAAACTGTGAAAATAAATATTCGGAATCATGCGGGCCGGGCGCTGCTTCAGGATGATATTGCACGCTGATGGTCAAAGGCATTTGCACGCCTTCGGAAGTGTTGTCATTTAAATTAATACAGGCATTTTTGGCTTTCTTGCCTACCGATTCGGGAACGACAACAAATCCGTGGTTTTGCGAAGTTATTTCGATACGGCCGGTACGTAAATTCTTTACCGGCTGATTGATTCCGTGGTGGCCGAATTTGAGTTTTTCCGTATAACCGCCGATGGCCTGGCCGATCATCTGCTGCCCCAGACAAATGCCGAATACGGGAAGTTTTCCGACGATAGAACGGGCGGTATCTACAATATAAGGGAGTGCCGACGGGTCACCAGGGCCATTGGAAAGCAATACTCCATCCGGCTTGTAGGCAAGAATCGCGCTTCCGGAAGAGTCGGCCGGCACAACAATAACCTCACAGCCGTTACTTTCCAGAAGTCGCAGAATGTTATATTTCACACCGCAATCCAAGACGACTACCCGCAATTTTTTAGCGGATTTCCTGGCGGAGATTTTGCCGTTCACCGGTTTGCCGTCTTTCCATAAATAAGGCTGGGTACAGGTTACTTCCCCAACCAAATCGCGGCCTACCAATCCCGGATAGGCCTTGACTTTGTCCACAAGCGCGGCAATATCTTTAGTTTCGGTGGAAATGATTCCTTTCATCGCCCCGGAAATCCGGAGGCGCCGGGTAAGCGCACGGGTGTCAATCCCTTCCATGCCGATTTTTCCGTGATCTTCAAGGAATGATTTTAAGCTTTGGCGCATCCGCCAGTTACTGGGATTGGGTTGATATTCCTTGACGATAAAGCCTTCCAGATGAATGCCTGCCGATTCCATATCCTCTTCATTAATGCCGTAATTGCCGACCAGAGGATAGGTCATGGCCACTATCTGACCTTTGTAGGAAGGATCGGTGATGACTTCCTGATAGCCCGTCATCCCCGTGTTGAAAACTACTTCACCCATGGTTTCGCCGCTGCCGGCAAAGGCAAAACCTTCAAAAATACTGCCGTCTTCCAAAACCAGCAAGGCGTTGCGTTCTTTGTTTAACAAAGGCATTTACTTATCTCTAATCTCCCGTAATCGAGGACCGGTTTAAGAATTTTCTTCTGCGAAAAAGGAGTGATTCCGGATATGAAAATCTCTTTTCGGCGAAAGCTTTCTATCTTTTTTCTTCTGACTCGTCAATGATTAAAAAGCAACGACAAGTTGCAGTTGACTTCGAGCTTATTGACCCCAAAATTGAAATGGTTCTCACTTAAGTTTACAATTTTCCAATTTTTTTCGAATATATTTACAAGAGTTCGCCTGCTCCAAACAAGCTGGAGCAGGCGGTAAATTCATTTGCTGCAACAGTGGCCGGGGCTTACTGATATCACTATTGCAGCCCCGTATTTTAAAAATTAACTGATGAACAGCATTTCCCAGAACTTCGGCATCGGCCAGATTTCATCATCAACCAGACCTTCCAGTTCATCAACATATTCACGCAGCTCGTTCATTGCCGTCTTGACTTTAGTGCAAAGCGTCTCTGCTTTCTTCTGCTCATCGTGGATGGCACCTGCCGCTTCGACTTTCGCCAGGATATCTTTATTGGCAGTGTAGATTTTATTAATTAGATCAATTATTTTCTTCAAAATTTCCATTTCGGAAGAAAAAACAGCGGAACTGCCCAAGGCTGCCTTAGTTTCATTAATTGTCTGGGCCAGTTTTTTCTGATAGAGAGCTGCTGATGGAATTATCTGACTCATACAGATATTATTCAGGCATTTGACCTCTATTTCCAAATCTTTAATGTATTTTTCCAGATAGATTAAATATCTTGATTTGGATTCAACCTTGGAAAGAACCTGATATTTGTCAAAGAGATTCAAAGCTTTATCCGTAATCAAAGCTTTCAGTGCAACAGGTGTGGTTTTGGCATTGGGAAGTCCTCTTTTTTCCGCTTCCAGTTCCCATTCCTTTGTATAGTTGTCGCCGTTAAAGAGAATCGGCTTAATTTCTTTAATTTCCTTTTTAAGTACTTCCATTACAGCCTGATTGGTGTTTTTCGCTCCACTTTCTTTGATCTTCTCGGCAAGATAATCCAGGCTTTCGGCAACGATTGTATTCAGCACCGCCGCCGGGAAGGAGATTGATTGCGATGAGCCGACAGCTCTAAACTCAAATTTATTGCCGGTAAACGCAAACGGCGATGTTCTGTTACGATCCGTATTATCCTTGTTGACAACCGGCAGCGCCGAAATGCCAAGATCGATAATCTCGGAATTGGAGGCTTTATTCGCCGTACCTTTTTCTATACACTCCAGAATATTGGTCAGCTGTTCACCTAAAAATATGGAGATAATCGCCGGCGGTGCTTCATTGGCGCCCAGCCGGTGATCGTTGCCGTAAGTTGCAACCGCCGCCCGGAGAATATCAGCGTGCTTGTAGACGGCGCGGACTGTGGCAATCAGGAATACCAGAAATTGAATATTGTCCTGCGGGGTCTTGCCGGGGTTCAATAAATTATTCCCATTGTTGTCCGAAAGAGACCAGTTCACGTGCTTACCGGAACCATTGATGCCGGCAAATGGTTTTTCATGAAGCAGAGCGGACAAATTATGTTTTTTGGCAACCGACTTCATTGTATCCATCACCAGCTGGTTGTGGTCAACCGCAAGATTGGCTTCTTCAAATACTGGAGCAAGCTCGAATTGCGACGGAGCTACTTCGTTGTGGCGGGTTTTTGCCGGAACACCAAGTTTAAAAAGTTCTTCTTCAATGTCATGCATGTAGGAAGAAATTCTCTCCTTGATGCTGCCGAAATATTGATCTTCCAGTTCCTGACCTTTAGCCGGGGGAGCTCCAACGACAGTTCTGCCTCCCAAAACAAGGTCCTGCCGTTTAAAGAAGTAGTCCTGGTCAATCAGGAAATATTCCTGCTCCGGTCCTAAATTGGCATAAACTCTTTTAACATTTCTGGCACCCAGCAGTTTCAGCACGTTTACGGCGCTATTGCTGACAGCTTTATTGGAGCGCAAAAGAGGCGTCTTTTTATCCAAAGCTTCACCGGTGAAGGAAATGAATGCCGTAGGAATGCACAGAGTCGTCGAAATGCCGTTTCTCTTGATGAAAGCCGGCGAAGACATATCCCACGCGGTATAGCCGCGGGCTTCAAAGGTTGCCCGAATACCACCCGATGGAAAACTGGACGCGTCGGGTTCACCCTGGACAAGCTGCTTGCCGGAAAAACGTTCGACCACTTCTCCCACGCCCACCGGATCGACAAAGGCATCATGTTTTTCCGCCGTAATTCCGGTCATCGGCTGGAACCAGTGTGCGAAATGAGTTGCCCCTTTTTCCAGCGCCCATTCCTTCATTGCATGAGCAACGATATCCGCGGTGGCAATATCCAGAGGCTTGCCTTCGTTGATTATTTCCAAAAGTTTTTTATAAATCTCTTTGGGAAGCTTTTCTTTCATTACCTTATTATTAAAGGTATCCTCGCCATAATATTCGGAGACGGGAACGAATTTTTCTTTCTCAATTACATAGTCTCTTTCCACTGCTGTGATTAGCGTCGCTTTTTTCATAATTCCTCCATTTGTTTATTGAAACAATTACTCGTTAATTTCAATAAGATAAATATTTTTAACTTTTTCCCGGATACTCTGTTAACGGTTAAATTACAGGTTAACTGACGGGGATAGTGCGAAAAATATGCCATCTATTCAAATTCGCCGCGCCATTATAACAATTCGCAATTATTAGTCCACTTTAATATGGGAAACATTTCCGGCGCAGGCTGACAAAACTCCCGATTCATGTCTTTCCTTGTTGGACACATCAATGAAATAAAATATTTTTAACAGCATTAATATTTGATAAGCAAACATCGAATATGTAAGTAGCAAAAGGGTAAAATATATGCTAAGGAGGCGCCTGTAATTCATGAGCCGCTTCCTTTGAGGAATGAAACGGACACAAAAAGGACAATTTTGTATCAAAAAATTTAACAAATAACAATATTGTAACATCACATAAATGGCAATTTTCCTATCCTTATCCCCGGCCTTAATTTTAATATAAAACAATTCCACTTTGTTGTTCCACCATTCATGCATTTGAATTATCCCAATTTCTGATTGGCACTTATTTTGCTTCGTCTTTTTCAGCACAATATTGGTACGTAATTTTTTACGATCTAAACTACTATCGTACGGAAGAGACAAACAAAAAATGAAACTGGCAGAAGAATTCAAAAAAATTGCAGGTAATATAAAGGTTATCGATAAGGACGAAGAAAAAGAAATTTACAGCCATGATATAGGCGATGTTCCTGCAATCATGACTGATACCTTTTTTGAAATATATCCGGATTTTGTCGTCCAGCCGAAAAACATTGAGGAAATTAAACAAGTTCTGGCATTTGCCAATAAGAATAAGATACCGGTAATCCCAAGAGGCGCGGCTTCATGGGGATTCGGCGGCGTTATTCCTACTAAAGCCGGTATTGTTATTGATTTATCTCCTTTTAGAAAAATTCTTTCTTTGGACAAGGCACAAAAAACAATAACCGTTGAGGCCGGAGCAAGGTGGAGCGATATAGACATTCTGGCCAAAAAAGAAGGCTTATGTCTGATGACTTATCCGTCCAGTAAATTTTCCACCGTTGCCGGTTGGATCGCCACCGGCGGTTACGGCATCAACAGCTTTCGCTATGGCCATTTATCACAACAGCTTGCGTCCATAACGGTAATTCTTCCGTCCGGTGAGGTAAAAAAACTGACTCCGGCTGATCCCGATTTTATGAACTTCGTTTCCACTGAAGGCATATTCGGTATAATTGTCGAGGCCATCCTCAAATTGCGTGATGTCCCTCAGGCCTCTTTTCCGCATTTATTTTATTTTTCAGGCGATGACGCGGCGTTCGAGTTTATTCAAAAATTCGTCCAAAAAAAGGATGCGCAGATCATACCTAACGTCATCCGCTTCCTTGATGAAAACCATATGAACGACATGAATGAACTCATGCATTCTCAGGAATTTAAAAAGAGTGCCGGTGTTCTGATGGAATTCAGCAGTATCGAAGATGACCAAAAGTTTTTAAAGGTCATTGCCTCGATGGGCGATCTTGACGAAGCGCCTCGTTATGTAGCCAGTTATCTATGGAACGAGCGTTTGTTCGGAATGAAATCAAAACGCCTTGGCCCGACAATTCTGGCCAGTGAAAATATTATTCCTCTGGCCAATGCGGCGGCTTTTATCAAAAAAGCCAAAAAACGGGGTACGGATTTTGGCGTGGACATTTTTGTCGATTCTTACATTATCGATGAAAAGACGGCCCTCATCATGACCAATTACCTTTGCGATTCCAGGAAAAAGAGATACTATATTGACTTGCCTTTACAGATGATCCTTACGCAGACCGCTGTTTCCATGGGTGCCGAACCTTACGGACTCGGTATCTGGAATGCCGCCTTCATTAATCACTTGTATAACAGTGAGAAAAAACGGAGTTTGCTGGCTTTCAAAGCCAAGGTTGACCCGAACAACATCATGAATCCCGGCAAGTTTTTTAAAGTTGAATCAAAATTCGGCAATATTCCGGCAATGATTTTCCAGCCGGCCATATTTGGTTTTTCCATGAACCTGTTGATTCTCCTGTCGCCGATTGTCGGAAAAATTGCGACGGCCATTTTGGGCAGGAAAGAAAAGATTGACAGCCTTGATTTTGAGTTGACCACCCATGCCTGCGCCAAATGCGGAAACTGTATTGCCGTGTGTCCGGCCTATCTTGTCACGAAAAATGAAGATGTTACGGCAAAAGGGAAAATAGCTCTGGCGAAAAAACTGATTGACGGCAGGCCCGTGACCCAGGAAGAGGCGGAAAATGTATTTATGTGTATGCATTGCAAGGCCTGCGAAGAAATATGCCAAACCAATCTGGAATTAATGTCGCTTTGGGATTCACTGGAGTCAAGGGTGGAATCAAAATTCGGCCGCCCTGAGGCTAAAATCAGCGAATTTCTTAAACAGGTTGATGAAAGCAAAGAATATTGGGATATGGTGGATCGGAATAATTGAACCGTCTGATATATTAACATTCTTATAGAAAAGATGAACTAAAGACTATGCCAAAGAAATATCATATTCACTCAAGGGTAGTGCCGCTCAATCTGGATTGTATATACAAATTCAGAATTGCACGGGGAGAAAACTGCATCAACTGCGGGAAATGTACAAAAGTGTGCATTTATGAAGCACACAAACGAAGAACAGATGATCCCCGCAAAATGGCTGATCCGAATACCGTGGTTTGCCGAAACTGCTTCCGCTGTATTCAGGAGTGTCCGCGCGGAGCGCTGGAAAAATCTTTGAATCAGGATTACCTGAACATCGGCGGGTCATACTGGAAAGCCGATATGTTTATTACTTTATGGAAGCAGGCCGAGGATGGCAAGGTACCGGTTTCCGGTGCGGGTTACCGGGGGCCGTTCTCCGGGCAGGGTTTTGACAGCATGTGGACGGATATGTCCGAAATCGTCCGGCCGACACGCGACGGAATTCATGGCCGTGAATATATCAGTACTTCCGTCGAGCTGGGCAGGAGACTGAATCACCTTTCCTTTGATGAAAACGGTAAACTGCTCTCGCAAATACATGATACCATTGATATTCCCATACCCATCATCTTCGATATCCCGATGGAAAATCTTAGTTCGAATATTTTGCTGGCGCAGGTCAGAGCGGCGGCGGAACTGGGAACCTGCATCATTTTACCGGCCAATCATATTCCGGCGGATGCGAAAAAATACATGAAGAATATTATTCCCTTAGTATCCCCTAAAGATATTGATAAACATCAGGGATTAATCAAAAATGCAAGATTTGTGGCTCTGGAGTACACCGAAGATATGTTGAACACCTTTGCCGCACTCAAAGATAAAATAAAAAAGATCAACAATGTGCTTACAATCATTCGTGTTCCGGCCACGAAGTCCGTGGAAACAACGGTATCCGGACTTGCCCATAATGGTGCGGAAATTATTCACATGGTTGCCGATTACCGGGGCATGGAGGTGAACGGACCGGCCAATGAAAATCGCCGTCTCGGCAAAGATATTATCCGGGCCGTGCATCTGAAGCTGATCGAAGAAGGCATTCGTGATGAAGTAACGCTTATTTTTTCCGGCGGCATCGCGATGGCTGAACATGTTCCCAAGGCGATGATTTGCGGTGCGGATTTAACGGCTGTGGATTTTCCGCTCATGATTGCGATCGGCGCCAGATTGTATGAAGAACCGGAAAAAATAATCGTTCTTCCGGAAGGTCTGGAAAAAATTCCGGTCCGAACGATCATGCAAAGGATGATTAATCTCATGGGCGCCTGGCATTCGCAGCTTTTGGAAGTCATGGGGGCAATGGGTATCCGGGAAGCACGCCGTCTGCGCGGTGAAACGGGAAGAGCGATATTTTTTGAAGATATTGATAACGAAACATTTGGAAAATTATTTAAAAAAAGAGCAAACGCATGAAACCATCAACTGTAAAAATTAAATCAATGCCGTCGCGTTTCAAACACAAAGTGCCTAAATATAAGGTAACGAGATCCGCCGCCTGCATCAATTGCGGAACCTGCGCCAAATCATGCCCTTACGGAGTTCACGAGAGGCGGGACGGTCATAATAAGACTAAATTGCCGATTGACTATAAATGTATCGGATTGGAATGCAAAAATAACGACTTTTACTGTGTTGCCAAATGTCCGCGCAAAGCGTTGAGCGTTTCATTAAATCCGATGTACCAAACACTTGGTGATTATAGATGGACGGCCGATATGATTACCGGTACCTGGATTATGGCGGAGACCGGCTATCCACCCGAACGCAGGGATCTTGAATATAATACGGGTAATTCCGGCGGCGGGTTCGACAAACTGCGTTTAAAGTTTCCCGCCAAAGTGCCCAAAATCGAGAAATCCGAAATCTCGACGGAAATTCCTTTGAACAGGAGAAATGACGGGCGGGCCAATATTGTCATTTCCACGCCGGTTTACGGCGGCGGAATGTCATTCGGATCGGTGAGTCTTCCCACCATGGTTTCCAAGGCTCACAACGCGTCTCTCTGGAATACTTTTACCTGTACGGGAGAAGGCGGATATCCGGAGCTTCTGCAGCCTTATAATGATCATGTCATTACTCAGGTCGCAACCGGGTTATTCGGTGTGCGCGAAGAAACCATTCAAAGAGTAAAAATAGTGGAATTTAAATACGCTCAAGGCGCCAAGCCGGGCCTCGGCGGGCATCTTCTTGGAGAAAAAAACACGGAGAGCGTGGCGAAAATGCGGGAAGCGGTCAAAGGCACATCTTTATTTTCACCTTTTCCGTTCCACTCGGTGTACTCCATCGAAGATCATAAAAAACATATCGACTGGATAAAAGAGATCAATTCCCAGACCCTGGTCTCAGTTAAGGTATCGACACCGAACGATGTGGATATGGTCGCCGTCGGCTCCTACTATGCCGGCGCTCATATCATTCATATCGATGGCGGATACGGCGGCACGGGCGCGGCACCGGATATTGCCAAAAAGAATATCGCCATGCCGATAGAATACGCCATAACGAAAGTCCACAACTTTTTAAAGGACGAAGGGGCACGGGATTCCGTAACGCTCATTGCATCAGGCGGAATCAGAACCGCTCATGATCTGGTGAAAGCTATTTGCCTGGGTGCGGATGGCGCGGTAATCGGTACAGCGGAAATGGTTGCTTTGGAATGCGTAAGATGCGGAAACTGTGAATCGGGCCGTGGTTGTGCCCGGGGCATCGCTTCCACCGACTCGGAGCTGGCCGATTTATTTAACGAAGAATGGGCTACGCAACGCCTGACCAATATGTACCATGCCTGGAATGTGCAGCTGGTCGAAATATTACAGAAGTTCGGCATGAAAAGTGTACGCGAGCTTGTAGGCCGGACAGACTTGTTGGAGCATGTAGATTACAGCAAATAATTTAGGTAGATAGACTGAAGGCCGAAGACTGAAGGATAAGAACAATTATTTTTCGTCTTACCCCTTCGGTCTTCAGCCTTCAGCCTTTTTTGGAGCTATCAAATGGATAATGTTGAAAGAATATTACAGTCACGTGCTGGAATTTGCAGCCAGGTGCCGCCTTTAAGTCCGAACACGGAAGAAGAAGGCGGCTGCGGCGTTACCGGTTTCATCTCTTCGATTCCTGTTACCGGGAAAAACATCTTTGAGCCTTCTGTGCAAATGCACAACAGAGGCAATGGTAAAGGCGGCGGCATCGGCGCCGTCGGTTTTATTCCGGAAGCAATGGGCGTGTCCAAAGAAGTACTTGAAAACGATTACATGCTGCATATCGCTCTTCTCGACGCTGGCGTTTGTGAAGAGATAGAAAATACGTTTATCAAGCCGTTCTTTAAAATTGATAAAGCGGAAAAACTGGCCACCCTTGACGACTACCACAGTATCGGTTTGGATGTCCGTCCTCCCGATATAATGCGTTATTTTGTCCGGGTTAAGGACGATGTCCTGGATAAATTCATTGCCGATAATAAATTTACATCACTGGACAGGCGGGATGCCGAAGACGAATTCCTTTATCAAAACAGTTTCAAGATTAACACCAATTATTATGCTTCTCTGGGTGATAAAAAAGCTTTTGTCATGTCGCACGGCCGAAACATGATGATTCTGAAAATCGTCGGTTATGCGGAAAACGTCGTCCGATATTATAAGCTCGACGACTTCAAGGCGCATGCCTGGCTGGCCCACCAACGCTATCCGACCCGTGGCCGTGTCTGGCATCCGGGTGGCTGCCATCCATTTTCCGCGCTTAATGAAGCCCTAGTGCACAACGGCGACTTTGCCAATTACCAGGCGGTCAATGAGTATTTGAAGCAGCGCAACTATTACCCGTTATTTCTGACGGATACGGAAGAAGCCGCATTGCTGCTCGATCTGTGGAGCAGAGTGTATAAATATCCGCTGGAATACATGATTGAAGCCATGGCGCCCACTTCGGAAATGGATTTTGATATGCTGCCGGCGGACAAGCAGAAATTGTACAAGGCAATTCAAACTCATCATGTGAACGCATCTCCCGATGGGCCCTGGTTCTTTATTATTGCAAGAAATGATGTCCGGAATAATCAGTTTCAACTGATTGGTATTACCGATACGGCCATGCTGCGGCCGCAGGTTTTTGCCCTGCAGGAAGGCGAAGTGCAAATCGGTCTTATCTGTTCGGAAAAGCAGGCGATTGATGCGACTTTGATTTCGCTTACACGTGAAGATCCGCG
The DNA here is from genome assembly GCA_964632255.1 of uncultured Smithella sp. Lineage (GTDB taxonomy): Bacteria > Desulfobacterota > Syntrophia > Syntrophales > Smithellaceae > MVRV01. Next base: position 22,192 of record CAZWCA010000037.1, read on the forward strand.
CTTTGGCCCGGTCGCCGATAAATACTGGAACGCCCGGGGCGGCAGCTATACCGACGGTGGCTCCTTTATCTTTAGCCTGAAGGATTCCCCGAACGGGAAAGAGCTTGTCTGTACGGATAAGTTCGGAAAGATAATTAATACTCCAAAAGGCAAGGCTTCCTGCGATGTTGCCAAAGAAATCAAAGTTACACCCGATTTCAAACCAATAGAAGAGAAAATCGCTTCTTTCTTTACCGGAAACGATCATTCGGCTACCGCCGACAAATTATACGCTTATGTTAAAGAAAATATCGGCGGTTTTAATCCGGATCAGTTCCGTTTCTGCATTGAAACTATCTGCAGCTATGCCGGGAAGGATGATGAATGTAAGCAGGCGGTAATCGATGCATTGACTATGGTCAATGACCGCAGATTCAACGCAGGTTCTATAAAAAGAAGTTCATTGTTGAATATCGTGAGAATAAATCTGGACAAGATTCTGGATGCCTCGCCAGCCATTACGGAGACGACCAATTCCCGGTTCAGCCGGATTGATTTTGCAACCCGCGATCAACTGCGAGCGCCGAAAGGCAATGAAAAAATTCTGGTTATCAATGCCGAACAGTTTGAACCGGAGGGAGATCTTTGTGATGCCGTAATGATCGTCAAAGCCTTCAAGCTCGGCTGGAAGCGGTTTATCGTTTACAAATACCGCGGACAGCGGTTTACCGGCTGCGGTTTTGGTCCGGCCACACAAGATGTGAGGATCGATGTTTATGGTTCTTCCGGAGACTACATCGCCTCGGGTATTGACGGCATGGAAATTTATGTTCACGGCAATGCTCAGGATCAGCTTTGCCAGATAATGAAAGAAGGTAAACTTGTTGTGTTCGGCGATGTCGGACAGACATTCATGTACGGCGCCAAAGGCGGCAGTGCCTATGTTATGGGCAACGCAGCAGGAAGACCTTTAATCAATGCCGTCGGCCGTCCACGGGTCGTCATTAACGGAACAGCGCTCGATTACCTTGCCGAGTCTTTCATGGCCGGTGATCCGCTCAAAGGAGGCGGATTTGTCATTGTCAACGGCATCGGCTTTGATGATGCAAACGGGTCAATTAGCGAATACGAATCACCCTACCCCGGCTCGAACATTTTTTCTCTGGCCTCGGGCGGTGCAATTTATATTCGCGATCCGCGCAGGAAACTGGTTGAAGAGCAACTCAACGGCGGAGAATTCGTTGAAATTACCGATGCCGACTGGAATCTCATCCTGCCTTATCTTCAGGAAAATGAAAAACTTTTTGATATAAGTGTCGAAAGACTTCTTAGCGTTGACGGCGGCAAGAAATCACCTAAAGAGGTGTACAGAAAGATCAGGCCGCTGAAAGCAACACCTGCTAAAAAAGATGATGATGGATTGGAAGAATAACGCAAAGCAAGAAAATTAACATGATCGTTTCTCAATTGAACTTGCGGCGGCAGGCCTGTCCGGGCAACCTTCCTCCCCCCTGAAATAAGTCATTGCTCTGATGAGGACGCCGCCGCATTCAATTCTTGTATTTCTTTTAAAGAAAATCCTCCCCGACCCTCTTTTCCGGAAGGAGGGAGCTAAAAAACACAGAGCGTTTATCCCGTGCGTTCCCACGCGGTGAGACTGTGTCGCAATTAGCGAAAAGAGAAAAAATACTCATTTTTAGGGGTGATTTAACCATTAAATTTTCAAAAAAGTTTGTCATAAGCAATTTTAACGAGCCATTTTTTCGACATAAAAAAGACAAATTAATTGCGACACAGTCTCGGTGCGCGAGAACGAGTCCACGCTCAACTGTAGGGTGGATGAAGCGTAGCGCATCCACCTGATATTTTGATTGGTGGAACCGCTGTGCTTGTTCCACCCTACCCGCTGACGAACACCATACCGGGCAAGGATGGATGTTAGGGGAAAATGTAGGGGCAGATGTTTTCCCGATGCAATTCCACACGTTGCGCCTGGAAAATGTTAGAGGCAAATGTAGGGGCAGACCTGAGTGTCTGCCCTAAACCGGTAAAAGACCGAACACCCAGGTTCGCCCCTGCCTGAACTGTCCCTGCAATATCCACATTCAACCTTCAGACCTCAGCCTTCAGCCTATCTACGACGTTCCGCTCTGCAGGGTCATGGAGGGCTCCTTTCGGTACCGAACAAAATTGTATGTAAAAATCTTACATATTTGCTATGTTCCATGATTGGTATGGCATTATCAAAATATTCCGGTATAATGTCCGGAAAAAATTAAACAAAAACAAAGTGAAGTGAAAGTCAATGACACCATTATCTCAAGTCAGTACAGGCATCCACGGATTGGATGAAATCCTCAGCTATCTCCAGATGGGCGACAATGTTGTTTTTCAAGTTGATAAACTTGATGATTACAAGGAATTCGTTAATCCTTATGTAAAGGCAGCTCTGGAGAGGAAGCAGACAGTTGTTTATATGCGTTTCGCCAACCACCCGCCCCTTTTGGAAGATGATCCAAACATAAAAATTTACACATTGAATGCCATGAAGGGGTTTGAATCATTTTCGACCCAGGTTCACAATATCATTCACGACGAAGGTTTGGACGTTTTTTATGTTTTTGATTGCCTGTCCGATCTGCTCCTGGCCTGGGCTACCGATTTGATGATCGGCAATTTTTTTGTTATCACCTGCCCCTATCTATTTGAATTGAATACAGTAGCCTATTTTGCCATTTTGCGGGGCCGCCATTCCTATAAGACCATCGCCCGTATCCGCGAAACAACGCAAGTACTTTTAGATGTCTATAACAATAATGGTAAACTTTGCGTCCATCCCTTGAAGGCATGGAAGCGCTATACCCCGACCATGTTTCTCCCGCACATAATGGAAGGTGACAAATTTGTACCAATCCTGAACAGCGCAGATGCAGCCAGCCTGCTTTCGCATTTAACCGATGGTAATTCAACGAGCGGCGTACGCAATCTCGACTACTGGGACCGCATTTTCTGGCGCGCCAACGATATTTTGGAAGATCCCGCGGCAATTAAAGAAAAACAGGAAATGGTGGAAAAGTTGTCCAGCGTCCTCATCGGACGCGAAAAGAGAATGCTTTCGCTCGCCAAAGAATATTTAAATCTGGAAGATTTGATCGAAATCAAAAAACGCTTGATCGGAACAGGGTTTATCGGCGGCAAATCCGTAGGCATGCTTCTGGCGCGCAACATTCTGCTCAAAGATACGTCCTTTAATTGGGCTGCGCAGATGGAATTGCACGATTCTTTTTACATCGGTTCCGATGTTTTCTATTCGTATATGGTCCAAAACGGCTGGTGGAAACTGCTGATGGATCAAAAAACGGAGGAAGGCTATTTCAAGGTGGCCAAAGAACTTCGGCAAAAAATGCTGCATGGGGTATTTCCGGACGAAGTAAAGGAACAGTTCCAATTAATGCTGGAATATTTCGGGCAATCGCCGATAATCGTGCGCTCCAGTTCTCTTTTGGAAGATGCTTTCGGCAATGCGTTTGCCGGAAAGTATGAAAGCTATTTCTGCCCCAATCAGGGAACACCGACCCTGCGTTACAATAATTTCGAAGAGGCGGTGCGCAAAATATTTGCCAGCACAATGAATATTGACGCCCTGACTTACCGCCGGCAGCGGGGACTGGCCAAACAGGATGAACAAATGGCTCTTTTGGTGCAGCGAGTCTCCGGATCACATAGGCATTATTACTTCTTCCCGGATATGGCCGGAGTCGGCCTGTCCTACAATGCATTTGTCTGGCAAAAAGAAATGAATCCGCAGTCAGGCATGCTGCGGATTGTATTCGGTCTGGGAACGCGGGCTGTAAATCGTGTGGAAAACGATTATCCCAGAATTGTCGCGCTCGACGCCCCGCTGGTTAAACCTTATGCCAAGCAGGAAGATTTGCAGCGCTTCTCCCAGCGGGAAGTCGACATATTAAACTTAAAAGAAAACGAATTCCAATCCGTACCTTTGACGGAAGTGTTTAATGAGAATTATGAAAAACATATGGATCTCATCGCATCACGTGATCTGGCCGCTGCTGAATTTATGAGGTCGACAGGCAGAAAAGTACAGGATGTCTGGATGTTGAATTTCGATGAGCTGCTTTCCAATACTTCTTTTGCGGCAATAATGGCTAAGATGCTGAAAAAACTGGAACAGGTATATCGTTATCCCGTAGACATTGAATTTACCGTCAACTTCAACAAGGAAGGCCGGTTCAAAATCAATCTTCTGCAATGCCGGCCGTTTCAGACAAAAGGTCATTACAGCAGAATGGATTTTCCGGAAACAATCAGCAAGCCCAAAATACTGCTCAGGCAGGAAGCCAACTTTATGGGTGGAAGTGTTTATCTGTCTATTTCCCGCATTATTTACATTGATCCGCAAGGTTATGCAAAATTATCGCTTTCAGAAAAATATGAAGTGGCCAGACTGGTCGGCAAACTTAATAAAATGATCGGCAAACGGGAAAAGATGCCGACAATTCTTTTGGGACCGGGCCGCTGGGGAACAACAACTCCGGCAATGGGAGTACCGGTAATCTTTTCGGAAATCAACAATATAGCGGCTATCGGGGAAATAGCCTACAAAGACGGCTCTTTAGTACCCGATTTATCCTTCGGCACACATTTTTTCCAGGATATGGTCGAGATGGATATCTTCTACATGGCCATATATCCCGAAAAGAAGGAAGTTATCTTCAACCTGCCCTGGCTTTTAAAACAACCGAATATTTTCCAGGATTTAATGCCGGATGAGCAAAAATTAAAAAAAGTCGTACGGGTATATGATGTCAGGAATCAGGATTTGCGCCTGCTTTCGGATATCGTTACGCAGAAAATGATTTGTTTCTCGGCAAAATAAAAGACGGAAAATGAATTATTCCTGCTCTTGTCCCGTTTTTTGGTTTTTGCGGAAAAATTTCGGATCAATGCCCAGTTTATTTATTTTGTACTGGATAATACGTTTTGTCGTTCCCAGCATGTGGGCAGCCTTGGTTTGATTTCCGCCGGTTGCTTCCAGTGTATCAATAATCAACGATCTTTCCTGAGCTTTCACAACGGAGGACAGTTTGCCGCGTTCAGACTTTTCTATTTTCTTTTCCTTTACCTGCAAGGATGGCGGCAAATGCTGACAATCGACCGTATCCGTATTGCACAAAAGTACTGCCCGCTCAATGCAATTTTCCAATTCACGAACATTGCCCGGCCATTTATGAGATAAAAATACTTCAATGGCCGCCGTTGAAATTTTTTTGACGGTTTTTCCCATTTCCTTGCTGTATTTTAAAAGAAAATGATCGGCTAAGAGAATGATATCACTGCCTCTTTCCCTTAGAGGCGGCAAATAGACGGGAAATACATTGAGACGATAAAACAAGTCGGCACGAAAACGTTCCGCTAAAATATCCTGCTCCAGATTTCTGTTCGTCGCGGCAATAATACGGACATTGACATTAATGACTCTGGAAGACCCCAAAGGCTGAAATCTCTTCTCCTGCAAAACACGCAAAAGCTTTACCTGCGCGGCTGCGGAAAGTTCACCGACTTCGTCCAGGAAAATCGTTCCACCGTTGGCCTCTTCAAACCTTCCCCGGCGCTGATGCAACGCCCCGGTAAACGCACCTCTTTCATGGCCGAACAATTCACTCTCAATCAACGTATCGGGAATCGCCGCACAATTTACCTGCACCATCGGGCCGCCATGACGTTGAGAGTTCATGTGAATGGCGCGTGCAATCAACTCCTTACCGGTTCCCGTTTCGCCGGTGATTAAAATAGTTGTATTAGAATCAGCAACTTGCGCCACCATTCCAAATACTTCCTGCATCGGTTTGGAATGACCGATAATCTCCATCGATGGGGCCCGCTCACTGCCGACGATTTTTCTCAGTCTTTCGTTTTCTTCCTCCAATGCCCGGATATGGACGGCCTTGGCCATCAGTTCGGCAACCGATGACAACATGGCCAGTTCATTATCCAGATTTTCAACCTTATAAGCAACCTTATCTGCGGATAAAACCCCGACGACACTGGCATCGTAGATAATGGGAACGCACAGGAATGAAAGTTCTGCGCGGTTCAAATGACGTCGCGCACCGGTGCGATCCAGAAAATGCGCTTCCTGACCAAGATTGGCCACGGCCATCGGCCGCCCGGTTTCCGCTACCTTGCCGGTTATCCCTTCACCCGGTTTGTAAGAAACTTCCAGTCCGTCAATATTGACGTCATGGGCAATATCAAGCCAGACTTCTTTTTTCTCGCGATCCAGCAAGGATATCATTCCCCGTTGCATGCCCAGTCGCGAGCTCAATTCCTGCAAGGCCTCTTCCAGTTGATCACGCAGATCACCGGGCTGAGCCAAAATCTTAGCGATTGCGTGCAGGGCGGCCAATTCCTCATAAGTATGAATACTCAATTTACGTTCTTTCTCAACCAAAGTTTTTTTTGTAGTTTTGCTCATCATGGATGACTCAGCTAACTAAAATTTATTTAGATACAAAATTGTTTCAATAGCAACAATTTTTTTACATTTAGAGATTTTATTGCAAATAGTGAACCAGCATAGTTACAACTTTGTAAAAAAACAAAAAATATAAATTTTTGTACTTTGTTCTTTTTAATCTCATAAATCACTTTGTTTCATTTAACTGACTTAAGTAAACATAACTGAGAATAAATAAATTCCTTTACAAATCTGCAGGTGTTCAGTAGATAGTCTAAATTCTGAAAAAATAATTAAATCTTAAGGTTGTAAAGCGATAGTATCTTCTTCAGCAATGAGACTATCTTGCCGGGCTGAATTATCTTTTAATTATCAAAATGCAGGCATGTTTTTGAATTAATTGCCAAATGGAAGCTATTGCTGCGGAGATAATGAGTTATGGACAAAAATACAAAGAAAAAAGATTTAACCGGTTTAACATTGCTGGGCAAAACCACGCAACCCATTAAAAAGCTGGAGACTTTTCCTAATCACCATCCTGATCGAAATTATATGGTTACGTTGCAGACGGAAGAATTTACCTGTGTTTGTCCGATGACCGGTCAGCCGGATTACGCCAAAATAAAAATTCAATATATTCCGGATAAAAAGATCGTCGAATCCAAGTCGCTTAAATTATATTTATGGTCATTCCGCAACGAAGGCGTTTTTCATGAACATCTGACCAACACTATTCTTGATGATTTAGCCGCAGTTTTAAAACCCCGTTGGTGCAAAGTAATCGCAGAATTTGCCGTCCGTGGAGGAATCGGCATAACGGTTGATGCGGAATATAAAAAGTGAGACGGGCATAGCTCCTCCCGGAATAAGAATGAAAAAATCCTCCCTAACCCTCCTTTAGAAAAGGAGGGAACTAAATGATCGATTGTTATAATTATTTTCCTCATTTCCAAAGGGGATGCTTTTTAACTTCCCCTTCTTTAAAAGGAGGATTAAGAGGGATTTAGAAGGTTGCATTAATAAGATCCTCACTATCCTCATTTAAGAATGTATTGCACGATACAGGTTTACCCAAACCACCACTTTCCTTATCCATTTCTGGAGAGGCGCAGGGGGAGGATGCCTTTGCCCAAGCACGCCATACCTAGGAAAAACACACAGGTTTGTCCCTACATGAACAATGCGTAGGAACGAGTAGAACTCCAAAACGTTTCAGACCAGTACCGGTATTTCTTTCATCAAGACCCGCCCTTTTAAAATACGTTTTCGCCCTCATCTGAGCAATCCAAACAATAAACTACCCTTTTT
>CAZWCA010000038.1:0-28445 GCA_964632255.1 uncultured Smithella sp.
CGCACCCTACGATTTAAATTACACAGTGTCAAAACCATCCTCCCCCTGCGCCCCCGAGACTGTGTCGCAATTAGCGAAAAGAGAAAAAATACTCATTATTAGGAGTGGTTTGACCATTAAAATTTCAAAAAAGTTTGTCATAAGCAATTTTAACGAGCCATTTTTTCGACATAAAAAAGACAAATTAATTGCGACACAGTCTCCCCTCCAAAGGGGGACAAGTCCTCGCTATTTTATTGGAGGAAAAACATTACTTTACGCCACTTGGAGGCATTCTCCCGTAATCAAGGCAACAGCACCTGTTTTAACTGCTTGATGATCTCCGCCGAGGGGCGGTCGTAATAAATACCGCTTTCCTCACCGGCATCCTTACTCAATCCCCGTAAGAAGAAATAATAAACACCGCCGAAATGTTCTTCGTAATTATAATTGCTAATTCTTTTGGTAAGATACTGGTCAAGCGCGACAGTATAAATTAAGTATTGCAATACGTAAGATGACTTCGCCATTGCGTGCAAAACTGCGGCGGGAGAATAATCTTCGTAACCATCACCCAGGTAATTGGATTTCCAGTCGGCCAGATAATACTTCCCCTGAAACTCGAAGACCAGGTCAATGAATCCTTTTAATAAGCCGCTGACCTTTGGAAAATCCAGTTTCCCCGGATAATGTTCCTTATTGGGCGTCTTTCGATATACTTCACACTGCGCCAAAACACTCCTGATTTCCTCCGGAGCAATGTCCCGGATAGGAAAATAAAATTCCATTTCTTTAATGATGCTGCTTACCGCCAACTGTGCCAAACTGAATTCACAGCCGCCCTGTTTTTTAAGTCTTATGTGAGCCAGCGATTCCAGCATGCGTGTTACGGGACCAAGCCAAAGCGGATTATAGCCGTACTTTTCCAGTGTTTCCAGTATCAGGCTCTCGGCTTCAGAAGTGCTCGTCTGAGAAAAATCCAGTTCCTCCAGTATTTCATGGAGCAGGTTTCCGGAAGTTGTCCCACCGGGAAAACTCAACATATTTTCATATTCACCTGTTTCCGATAATTTCGTATCCGGCATTGCCAAGTCTGAATCATCATCGTCATGTCTCATTTCATCATCATGGGGTTGCGTGGAACTGCTCAGATAGGTAAAGCTGGCTATTTTCCAGTTCTGATCAATCACGCCTTTAAAGGGCCGGAAATGGAGACTTTCTTCTTTTTTTTCCTCCGGAACTTTCTCCACGGACCCGGCTTCATCAATCTTCGTGACCCTTATGTCTTGCGGCGCGGCCTGCGCAAGCGATATAATTTTGTTAAGCATCTCCTCGCTTGTCTTATTCGCGCCTTTATCTGACGATTGGTGAAACAGATACGCAACAGCACTGTCTTCGATATTCCTAATTTTCCCCGTCACAAAATAACAACGGTTTTTTGCACGGGTAAGCGCCACATAGAGCAGGCGGCATTCTTCAGCTAAAATTTCCCGCTCATATTGTTCCATGTTTGCTGCCAGCGCATCAGACCCAAGATCGGCCGTGAGCTGCCAGTCATTTCTTTCATCATGAAAAAACAGCGGCATGGCTTCATTTTTCTTTTTGTTGGCCTCCCAGGCAAAAGGACAAAAAACAACGGGGTATTCCAGGCCTTTGCTTTTATGAATCGTCACTATTTTCACGCAATCTTTATCGGTCGAAAGCTGCAATTGTTCGTTTTCCCTGGCAACATCAGCGCTGAAACGCATTTCCGAAAGCCGGCGCAGCACCTCGTAAAAATTAAGATTTTCCTGTTCCTGCATGAGATGTAACTCCCGGGCCAGATGTAAATAGTTGGTCAACCGCCGTTCACCATTGCAAGCAGTCATTATTCGCTGCCGGACATGTTCTCTGTTCAGAAACAGGTAGAACATTTTTAAAAAGCCGTGATCCCGCCAAAGCTCATGATACTCCTGAAATTTGGTCCGCCAGTTTGTCAGCACATTTTCATCTTCAAGGCAGGCTGACAAATCCAGAGCCTGCAAATTAAAAAAAGATGTCGCCAGAGCAGCCGGCAGATAACCTTCATTTTCATAAGAAATTACACCGCGAAGAAACCGTTCAAGATCTTCGGCTTCTTCGGAATTAAAAACGCTCTCGGCACTGAATAAGACCGCAGGAATGCCGGCCTCGGCCAGCGTTTTTTGAAATGTTATTGCCTCAGTATTTTTTCGCACCAGGATAGCGACATCACTTTCCTGAAGCGGGCTCTCTCCAATGAAAGCTTTGTTTTGTCTGCCCAACACAATCAGGCGTGAGATTTCAGCAACCACCGCCAGTGTTATAATATCCCGCGTCGCCGTAATCCCCAAAGGCTTGTCATCCGCGCCCGCCGGCATAAACCACCACTGCAGGGGCGAGCCATCTTCGTTATCGAAGCGCAGTGGATTTATCTGTGCTTCTTTAGCCGGCACAATCGGGTTGTACTTAATTTCCTCATAAACAAACGGCCGGGAAGTATTGCCGAATAAAACATTGATCGCATTCAAAAGGGACGCCTCCGACCGCCAGTTCTCCCGCATCGTGTATTTTGAGGTTATATTTGCCGATGCCCGCAGATAAGCAAAAATATCGGCTCCACGGAAACTGTAAATAGCCTGTTTGGGGTCGCCGATATAAAAGACGGCATTACCCGTCCCTTCGTGATTCCGTTTTGCATTCAAGATGACATCGCGGCGGCTGGAAAGGGGCGGCGCAAGTGGAGGACCTTCTTCATAATCCGGGGAGCCTTCAGCGCCGCCGGCAAAGGTGCCGCTGGAAGGCAAATTGGAATCGGGCAGAAAGATTGATTGTACAATCGCAAACTGCACAGGATCGGTATCCTGAAATTCATCGATCAACACTGCCTTATATTTGTCACGCAGAGTCTGGGCAAGCTTTTCTCCCCCACCGGACAGCAATGCGTTTCGCGCCTGCACCAAAAGATCATCAAAGTAAAGTACATTTTTCCTTTGTTTCATTTTGGGAAATTCATGCGGAAGTTCTTCCAGAAACTGCTTTTTCAATTGAGCAAGCCTGTTGTCCAGTAGTTCTTGCAGTTGGTTGGCAAGCGAACATAGATCATCGCCCAAAGAAAAGGCCGGATGCTCGGGCGTAATTTCATTTTTTTTAGTTTTTGCGCAAAGTGCCTGCCGGCTTATCTTGACCAGCGACTGGGGAAGAGGCAAGGGAACATTATCCTCCAAAACAATCTTGTCCATGTCCCGGATGATATTATCTGCCTTTTTGCCGTAGATGGTGGCATGAAGCGCTTTACTCTGCAAGCATGAGATTATTCCGCCTCGCTGATTTTGCCAGAGCTCCCGGAAATCACGGAATTTCTCTCTCAGTACTTGCGTCAGGTCTTGTAAATTTTCCGCCGCCAAGCTTTGGTAATCAGGAATTATCCGCGAGGCCGGCTTGTTCATAGCCGATTTCAATAGCTGTAAAAAGTATGTTTTACTGATGCCGCGCGAAAGAGCGTAACAAACAATCGCCGGATCATTTCGATAAAAATTTTTGCGCCAGAAATCCTCGACAAATTCCAGCTCCAGTTCCTGCTGGTCATCGATTGGTTCAACATCGAACATGGTCGAGCTTTCAAAAGCATTTTCTACAAGAATACGCTGACAAAACCCGTGAATAGTATGGATTGCCGCTTCATCGAAATTCACCAGCGCCCGTAACAATTTGCCGGCGATTCTCTCTCTTTCGGAAGCAGTCGGATATCGATTGAAAATATCGAGCAAAAATGAATTTGCCGCATTGCCCGTGGTGAATGCCGCTTGAGCTTCCTGCAGCATTTTTCTGATTCTTCTTTTTAATTCGGCGGTCGCTGCTTTTGTATAGGTAATGACCAGAATCCGGTCGGGCGTTAATTTTGCCTCCAAAATGAATCTCAGGTAAAGAGCGGTCAGGGCGTGTGTTTTACCGGTACCGGCGCTGGCTTCGATAAGATTCACACCGGAAAGTGGGCATTTTATGGCGTCAAATGGAATCACTATTTTATATCTCCAATTTTTCTAAATGAAAAAATATGGGATTGAACACAGCCTCAGCAATACTTTCAAATTCATGGTCGAGCGGCATAGTGTCGGCAAAGCAGATCTTATTGGCTACCTCCTGCCCTTCCCCGGCATCCCAGCCATTGCCGGCACCTGACCAGACAAGACTTGCCGCATATAACGCCTCAGAAGCATTTTTTTGTTTCTGAACTATATTCCGGGCATACTCCCAGGAAGTGCGCGGAAATAATTTCAGCGGCTTTACCTGCCCTTGTCTGTAATAGTCAATCAATCCTTCCAACAAATTCTCTGCGTTATCAATTTGGCCAAACCGGCATTGCGCATCTTCGCCAAGCAAAATACTCACTCTCGCTTCGGATTCCGGATTAGCGTTAATCAGCAGATGATGTATCCATGCATTGATGTAATCTTTTACCTTTAATTCCGCCGGACGATAATGCACAAGATTATCCTCGTAGACATTATCGATTGTCCCGGTAATCCGCAGGTTGTGGATAGCAATGTCAATGGGAATTTTAGCGGGTTCCTTTCCCGCAATTACACTATTTACCGTTTGAGCAAAATCCCGCGCCTGGCTTTCCAGACCGGCATAATGATAATCTCCTGCGGCGCCTATGGGAAAGACGCCCTGAGCTCTGCAGATATCATAAACTTCTTTGATATCCGAGTTTATCAATCTCTTTTCCAGCAGATCCTGTTTGATTTTATATTTATCCAGCGAATCTATTGTAAAAGGCTCGCTCTCTTCGCTTGCAAAATTTTTCTCTGGAATTTTCAGGCAGAGTCTTTTTTCCAAAAAATATTTTACCGGGTTTTTGTAGAAGTTGATCAGCTCATTTACTGAAATCTCTTTTTGTTGTTCCGGTAATTCCAATTCTCCGTTAATAAACGGGGATGCTTGCTGATTTGTGCCAAGCGCCTGAGCGGCCAGATAATTTTCCTGGGAATAGCTGAAGAGGTTTTTGTGCTCCCCGAAATACTCCGGATGAAATTCATGTAAATGATGACGGGTTGATATAAGCGACGAAACAGCGGTTCCTTCGGGACCGGTGAATCCCTGGTCGATATAATCCAGCAGATCACTTACCAGCGCGGAAGGAAGTATTTCGCTGTTGTCCTGCATATTCTGTCCCGTGTAGCTGATGATCAGGTTCTTCCTGGCGCTGAGAATAGCTTCCAGAAACAAATATTGATCTTCACCGCGCAACGATCTGTCTCCGACTCGTCTTTTAGCCAGTGTTAAATCAAAACCAATATTATTGTCTTTGCGTGGATAAGCATCGTTATCCATGCCGATCAGGCAAATGACATCAAAGGGAATGCTCCTGAGCGGCAGCATCTCGCAAAATGTAACACTGCCGGACAAATAGCGGGAACTCAAAACAATTGAATTTGATGACTGCTGCAGATACTTTTTAATTACATTCAGGTCAACGGCCATTTCCATTTTTGCCGATTGCATCTGGTGTACAAGGCGATTAATCATTTCCCGGAGCTTATAAAGGTCATCACGGTATTCTTCCGAAACCGGAAAGAAATCGGCAATTACTTTCTTTAAAATCGGGCACCAGCTCGTGAGCGGCTTGAGGTCTGATAAAACATTTTTTGTTTTGATCAGCGTCGTCCAGAAATCAAGGAAGCTGCCCAGTATCTCCGTTTTGTCTCCCTCTATTTCACCATAAGGACAAATGCCGTCAAATAATTCCTTCCTGCGTCCATCCAGGGCGAAACCGGCCAGCATTGAATTAATGCCGCTCTGCCATGTATTTTGAGAGAACTCCGGCAGATCAAATTCTTTCCGGTGCTCCCCGTCTATCCCCCATTTTATATTTGTCGAAGCCGCCCAGCGCCGGATCAATTCCATTGATTGAGCCGTTATGCCGAATTTATCAGCAATGGCGCCGTTTTCCAGCAGCGTCAATACTTCACTCGCGGTAAAGCGTCCGGCGGCCAGATTAAGCAGATTAAAAAATCCTTTGGCGACAGTGCCGCCCGCAAAACTGCTGCGGTCAGCGATACTGTATGGTATTTTTGGAATGCGTGATTCAAAGACAGCTTCAATGTAAGGTGCATAAGATTCTATATGCGGGGTCATCACCAGAATATCCTTGCACGTAAGCTTATCGTCATTTTCCAGAAGCCTGAGCAAGGTATTGTGCAGCGCTTCCACCTCGCGCAGCGGACCATGGCAGGAATGAATCTGGATGGATTTATCATCAGGCGATATTTCCTCAGGCGGAATCTCCCCCTTACCTCTGTCCCGAAGCAAGTCAATATCCGACTGAATAGTAGAAAGCAGATTTGTTTCCTTTGGTTCTTCAAACAACTCAATATAGTCAGCGTCGGGAGTGGAAATCTGCCGGAAGAAATCGCGGCCTACTGATCCCAGGGATGCCAACAGGCGGTTACCGCTATCAAGATGAAGTAAATCATCATCGAAAGATTCCTTGATGCCGGTAATTCTTTGCCGTGTCCAATCGATTTCCCGTACCGATTTAATATCCGCCCAGAATTCCTGCGAAGGATTAAGATAATAGAAATTGACCGGGATATGGCGCGACAGCCGGGAAAATATTTCCAGATGATACGGCGGAAGATAGGAAATGCCGAAGAGAGATATCCTCTCCGGCAATGCATCTTTTTTTAGCGGTTCATCATTTGCTGCCGCGAAAAAAAGCTCCCGGAGCCGCGCTTTGTGCAGCCCGCCCTGACTTAAGACAATTTTCTGCCAAAGCAGAGCCTGCCATCTTTCCTGCACGGAGCGGATAATGCCCTCCTCCCAGGCCAGAATCATTTCCGGCCGGAAAACCGTATATTGGTCAAATGTGGCGGCAATTCTACGGGCAAGCCCGAACAGCCTCAGTTGATCACTGCTTTCTCCGAGATAATTGCGGACAGGCTGAAAATCGTCCTCCCCGGCAAGTTCGGGCAGAATCTCCATAATCTTCCAGGTCAGCACATCAATGTTATAGGACAAATCAGGCTGATAATCGGCTACGAAGGCTTTGAAAACATCGTCGATAAAGGCATTGGGAAAAGGAAATTTATAATTTGCACAGATTCCGTGTCGGCGCGCTAATTCCAAGGAAAGCCATTTTTGCATGCCGGTGCTCTGAATTATAATCGTTTCGCAGGCAAGCGCAGAGGCAAGCGGCTCATTCAATTCCTCCGCGAGTCGCTCCGCCAATATTTCCAGTTTGTTGCTGACGATAATTTTCATAATGATTTTTTCTATTTCCATGAAATTCAGATTGAAATAGCATATTTTTCGCTATATGGTAACAGGCAAAATCAAAGAGCTTTATGTACTGCACAAAACCGGCAATTATTATCCACCATCTCTGACGGGCGTATGTAAATAAAGAAGGAATTCAATGAATAAAGATTTGAATTTACTACAAGAATTAATCAATAAAGCGCTCGTACTGGGCGCAAGTGACGCCGGGATTATTCCGGCACAATCGTTAATAGTTGAAGATCAGTTTGCCGACATGTGCTCGTCTCCTCAATATAAATGTCCGGGTTACGGTCAGTCTCCCCATTGCCCGCCACATGCCCTGAAGCCCGGTGAGTTCAGAGATATTCTGATTCAATATAAACACGTCTTGGTTTTCAAAATCGATACGCCCACAGAGGTGCTGCTTGACAACAGACGGTTTGACGTTGCAAAACACATTCACGAAATAGCCGCCAAAATTGAACTATTGGCGATGAAGAAAGGTTTTACCAATTCCAGAGGATTTGCCGCCGGTTCCTGCAAAATGATTTTCTGCAGGGATCATGAAAAATGCATAATTTTCGAAAAAAATGAGGATTGCCGTTTTCCCGATAAAGCCCGAATGTCGATCTCCGGTATCGGGGTCAATTTTCAGGAATTAAGCAAGACTGCCGGCTGGCACTTTAATAAAATCACACAAGACACCAAACCGGATGACGTCTCCATGGGAATGATGGCCGGATTGGTTTTGATTGGATAGGAAGGAAGTCAATAACTGGTAAAGTATCCCCAGAATATCGGAATATGGATGTATCAGAAAATACCATTGTTGAGGGTGCTGTGCATGGAGCAAAACGGATATGAATGAATACAGGAAATGCCTCATTCGACTTAAAGAAACAATAGACATATCAATACCATTGATATAGGTTATCTATATAATAGGCACGAAGAAATGTGTATTTAAGTATGCAAGACACTTATCTTAGAATGACTCTGGTATGTGGAGAATGGTAAATGGATGATGATGCTCTGAAGAAACTATCAATACAGGGATTTAAATCCATCAAGGCATTGGAAAACTTTGAGCTTACGGATCTAAATGTCTTCATTGGCGGCAACGGTGCTGGCAAGAGCAATCTTATTGATTTCTTTAGGCTTCTTAGGGAGATTATAAATGGGAATCTCAACGAATACATTCGCGATGGTGGTGGTATTAGTGATTTCCTTTTCAATGGTCGAAAAGTAACATCAGAAATGAAATTCACCATGTATTTTAATGTTCGTGGTTATCGCTTTAAAATTAAGCCTGGCCCATCAGAAACTGGCTCTCTTACAGATGAAGCCCGTTATTACCCTAGACGATATCAATGGTGGAATCTTGGTGACAGCCCCGATGGCAGTTCTATGCTGGTAAAAGAAGCAAAAAGTAATTCAAGAGATAGCCAATACAGTATGCCCGTTTATAATGCAATTTCGTCATGGCAAATTTATCACTTCCATGACACGAGTAAATCCGCACCAATGCGACATTATGAAATAATTCAAGACAACAAAGTCTTGCGATTTAATGCCTCTAACATTGCTCCCTATTTGCTGCGACTCAGGACTAAGCACCGGGATGTATACTCCGAAATTCTGAATTCTGTACGACTAGTAATGCCTTTTTTAGATGACTTTCTATTGGATGTCACAGAATTTGGAGAAAAACAGAAAGTCAATCTGTCTTGGAAGCAAAAGGGCTCGGATTATCCGATGCAACCTTATCATCTTTCCGATGGCTCCCTCCGCTTTATTTGTCTATCAACAGCATTGCTGCAACCAACCCCTCCCTCAACCATTATTATTGATGAGCCTGAGCTTGGTTTGCATCCGGCTGCAATTTCCATTCTGGCGGAACTAATTCAAAACGCATCCAAACGAACTCAAGTAATTGTGGCGACACAATCTCCGTCCCTAATAGATAATTTCAGGGTTGAGGATATAATTGTAGTTAATCGGCAAGACGGCGCGTCCACTTTTGAGAGATTGGAGGAAAAAGATTTCAACGTCTGGCTGGAAAGCTATTCCGTCGGTGAACTTTGGAGTAAGAACGTGATTTCTGGAGGACCAGTCTATGAGTGAATACACCGAAATTGTGACACTTGTAGAGGGGCAGACAGAAAAAATCTTCATATCTGATATATTAGTTCCATATCTGGCCGAAAGAGATATTTTTATGAGACCCGTTATCATATCCAAGCCGGGACAGAAGGGTGGAGATATTAAATTTGCTAGAGTAAAGAATGATATCGAGCTTCACTTGAAACAACGATCTGATACTTATTTAACCATTTTTATTGATTATTATGGAATAAAAAACGATTGGCCTGGATTAAAAGAGGCAAAGGAACAATCAACGCCAAAGAGAAAAGCAGAAAAAATCAATCATGCTACTAGGGAAAGAGTAAATGATCTTTTTGGAGCTTGGAATTCTGAAAGACGTTTTATACCTTATGTCTCTATGCATGAATTTGAGGCATTGCTATTTAGTGAACCGCAAATACTTGCGGAAAAACTAAGCGTGTCCCAATCAAAAATTGACAAAATTATCGCAGATTGCGGTGAGCCAGAAAATATTGATGATTCACCGCAAACAGCACCCTCTAAGAGATTGGAAGATCTTTCGAATCGATTCAAGAAGACGTCAACCGGCATAACGATTGCCAAAGAAATTGGATTGACCAAAATTCGTGAGCGTTGCCCAATTTTCACCAATTGGCTAAAGTCTATTGAAGATTTGAGAAGAAGTTAACGTTTAATAGCCAAGCTGAGTTACAAATAATTAAAAGATGAGTAAAGAAAGCAAAGATAATAATGCCATTGAGGAATTTTAATCATAATTTATTGAGGACACCATGAAAAAACAACTTACCGCAATTATAGAGCACGAAGGTCAAGGCTATGTTTCTCTCTGTCCGGAACTCGACATTGCCAGTCAAGGCGATACTATCGAAGAAGCCCGTAGAAACCTTCGAGAGGCCCTTGAGCTTTTCTTTGAAACTGCCTCACCAGTAGAAATCCAAACGCTTACAAGATGAAGTATATGTGACCTAAGTAGAGGTTGTTGTTGGGTAAGCTTCGTAGCATACGTCTCGATTAGACTGGATTGCCCGCTCGAAGGCAGGCAATGACACATTTGTATATTTCGTTGCTGAGGAATAACCATGCCGGACTATTCAAAAGATAAAAATATAGTGCACTTCATACAAAACATTTTGGGTTGCCAGTGTGCTCCCGAGGTTTTTAATTCAATCGAATCAGGAAAAGGAAGCACTCCCAATGGTGAAGTAGCGTTTACAAAAATGATTGTCGGTAACCGGCTGCTTATTTATATTGTTCGACCCATGCTGGAAAGTTTAATACTCAATTTAATACCGATTCTTACGAAAATGGGGATATCGGAAAGGAACAGCAAAGGTTACAATCGGTTTCGGCTTGTTCTGCCTGAACAATCCGAAGACGAAATCTTGCATAAGTTAATAGACGATTTTCAAAAGACTGCCGGAAATGATGAAAAAGCACACATTCACCTTATATCTATAAATGAGCTCTCCAATCTGCCTGAAATAGTCTGATTTTTTTAATAAAGCCTCAATCCAATGCAATTTTAAATAGTTATTTTAATCTTAAGTTATGGTAAAAGGCGGTTTCTAAGGAAAGTCCTCAAGTTATAAAGATTAACCCAACACAAAAATTAAAGTTATGCGCCATCGGATCGAATGATCAGGAAACTGAATGACCTATACCTTAAACACGACCACTGACTATCACATAAATGACCTTAATTCCCTGGGCTGGGAGCTGACCGTCTGCAATTCCCTCTTTCCAGAAGCAAGCCCCTGCCGCAATGCCTTGAAATCAAATAAATCCTTCGGTGTTTTACTCTTCAATTTTTTAAAAGAAAAAATACCTTTCGATCATATTCATAATATTCTGGAGATCGGCGGCGGTTTGGGCAACCTCATGCATGGTTTTCTAACTCTCAATCCGCAACTGAAAGCAAAAATGATCGATATTTCACCCCTTCTTTTAGCAAAACAAAAAGAACATTTGCAGGGCTTCAATGTTGATTTTCAAGAAATGGATGCTTTGCAAATTGCCGTCGAAGAACTTTCTTCGTTCGACCTTGTTATCATGAATGAAAATCTGGGTGACCTGCCCACTTTGGTCGTCGATCCTGAAAATCATCAATATTTACAAGAGAATACATACATTGCTGAGCGGGCAGAATATTTTATTGAAAAATATGAATTACCGGTAGCAAAAGGCGAGAATATCAATATCGGCGCAATGGAAATCCTCGAAAAACTGTGCTTTGCCGGAGTAAAATATATCTATCTCAGTGAGCACAGTTGTGAGGCGGTTGTGCCTGATCATTTAAAATCATACCTTCATTTCGAAACTCCGGGAAGTCCGGAGAGAATCCCACTTAAAGGACATGATGAATATACCATTAAATTTTCATCACTGCAGAGGATCGCGCAACGCTTTGATTATAAGGTGATTTGCGGCCCCTTTGCCGACTTTTTAAAATTGGATTTGAATGATCAAGTCAGAAACGCACTACGCCAGCGGGTAGCGCAAACCGATGAACAGGAAATCCTGCAGCACTTTGTCTATGATCTTTATAAGTATGAGTATATGATTCTGATTAAAGGAGGTCAATCGTGAAGGCAAACGCTTTTATTTTATTATCTGTTATAATGGCGATGTTTTTTTCAGCGGTAAACAGTTGGGCGTTTCGTTGCGGATCAAGTCTAGTCAGCGAAGGCGACAGCAAGACGCAGGTTCAAGTCGCCTGCGGAAAACCGACTTCTAAAGAAACTTCCTGCGAAAACCGTCAAGAATACACATCAACCACAAAATCCGGCAAAATCAAAAAATTCAAGAAATGCGGCAAGAAATTGGAAGTATGGCATTATAACTGTGGCGATAATGACTTTATCTATAAACTTACCTTTGAAAACGGCATCTTGAGAGACGAAGACAGTGAAGGCCGGGGTAAGGGAAAATCTAATTGTCTGGGCAAATAGATGGAATAAGTCAGACAATACTTAACTGCCGTGCGCAGAAGATGAGGTCTTTCATTATTCTGCGCCCGGCAGCGTGAACTGGAAAGCTATAGAGAATTCATGGAAATGAGGTCCCTGGCATCGACGTGCTTCGATTCATCCAGGGACAAACCTTCGCTGATCAGGTCAAGAACTAGTTGTTTTTCCTCTGGGAACTTATAGCCTTCATAATCCTGGCTAAAGAGCATCCTTCCTTGTTTGTTTACCCACGAATTCATTCGGTGATCAAAGCAAACCTTGGAGGTTACGTTCAGCCCTTCAATCATCAGGCGCAGCTCTTCCAAACGTTGATGAGGTGAGGAAATATGTATCTTGCCCTGCTCATATTCATGAAACAGCGGCGTTCCGGGACGGGGAATAAATGGCCGGGAGCGAATATAGTGAGGATTGATTTCACTGAGAACACGGGCGGTATTTTCCGCGTGTTGACGCCAACGCTCTCTGCCGCCCAAATCGGTCATCCAGTATTCCGAAAGCTGGAATCCCGCTTCGACGGCCTTTTTGCCGCCTTCAATTTCCTGCTCGCTGGTTGTCCCCTTGCGGATAAGTTTAAGTATTTCATCATCTCCCGTTTCGAGACCTACATGGATGCGATCCAACCCCGCATCCTTGATTGCTTTTAATTCTTCCAGTTTTCTCTGCGCCAGCGTCCTGGAACGTGCATAAGATGTAACTCTGGTTAAAGTATTCAGTTTTTCTCTTAAATATTGGAGGACTTCGATATATTCATGCGGCCGCATGATCATGCTGTCGGCATCCTGAAGAAAAGCTGTCTTCCCGCCGGAATAGAGCCAGTTGTATACGGTAATGAAACATTGATTATAATATAATGAAGGATCAGCGCTGATAATCGCCACCGCCATATCCTGCAAAATCCGGCCACCAAAGCCCATTTTTTCGGAAACAGCCTTAATTTCGTCACTGATTACCTTCACCGCATCAATATCTTTCTTGATCTCCTCAGGACTGCGATAAACAAAGGAATGTTCCTTGTACATTTCACAAAAGGTGCACTTATTCCATGGACAATTCTCTGTTATCCTTAAAAGCAATGAATAGCTTCCTCCCTCACTGGGTGGGCGGTAAACACCGATAGCGAAAGATGATTCTGCTATTCTCTTTGCGTTTTCCTTATATGTATCATTGGCCGTTGCCATAATAACTCCTCTCCATTACTTTTTAATATAATATATAATCTGAAGTTCATTTGACAATTAAATTAGTTTCCGCCGGGAAAGGCTCTTTTCCTGCTCGGAAACGATTAGTTTTATCATTCGTAATTTCCGGCTGGAAACAAATTAGTGATTTTCTTTAAATTGACAAGAACTTTGTTCAGGATTATTTTTATATGCAGAAAAGAGCCTTTTCCGGACGGAAACTAATTCAAATCGAAAGGAGAAACAAAATGCCCATTGAATGGAAAGAAAAAATGATGTGTGCATTGGAATGCCCGAGATGTCATAGAAAATTGGAACCGAAAGATGAAAGAATTTTATCCTGCTATGATCATGAAGCTATCTGTATGGATTGTAAAAAGAATGAAGAGAAACTTCCTGATTATGAGGAAAAGTCAAAACATATGATTGAGCAATGCACCATTGATGTGGAATTGAAACAAAGCGATCCCGAATCATATTGCTACAGTCACTTTTATCCTTATAAGTGCTAGCAATAATTGGTTTTTATATAACTCTCAAATAGAATAATTGATACATTGTCATTTTGCGGGGCGTATGTACAATATGCCCCGTTCTCTTCAAGTCAACTTTTTCCTATAATCCAGCGATCCATGAAGCTTTGTAAACACTATGAAATAATTTCCATAATCAGTATTATACGAAATGACTTGACATAAAGAAGCGTAAATAAGATATGATCGATCATACATTAAATCAAACAGGAGGTTTACCATGCCAATGGATATGGAAATTTGGGGAAAGGCAATGCTGCCTGTAACATGCCCCAAGTGTAATAATATTACCCATGAATTCATTTCCAAGATGAAAGAGACGGAAATTTGTGTTTGCACTACATGCGGAAATAAAATTACGATTTGTGAAATGGAATTGGAAACTCTGGCATCTATGCAGAAATGTGTTTGCGGAGCAATTGAGGAGTAAAAAATTATGGAACAATAAAAGCCTTATTGCCGATTTCAAGTGTTATCACATGAGATGGCGGAAGGCTTTTTATTCCACTTTTGATTTTATTTATATTTAATCACTCTCTTACCTGTAAATCCCCTCGCGTTTCAGCCATTCTCCATACTGCACCATCGCTGCCAGAGTATTGCAGGCGCGTTCGGGAGTGGGCAAAGAAACACATTTGAATTCGCATCCGTCAAGATCAGTAACCACCTGTTTTTTCTCGCTATCGAGCAACGTAACACCAAGGATCGGTTTCCGGTATTTTTCCATCATCCGGATAACATTTTCGATATAGATTTTTTCTTTCTTTTCCATGTCCGCAATTCTATCGGCAAACATTTGCTTCAAATCCGGTTCCAATTTAACATAAATCCTGGCAAAACCCTCGGTTAAGGAATGCATACCGATCATTCCCAGGGGAATAACTGCATCACAGCCATCCCAGGCAGCCAGCATTTCAACGACCTCGGTCACTATGTCAAAATTAAGCTCGGCGACAAGATCAACCGGGTTTCCTTTATTCCAGAAAGGAGGCAGAAACTTATCAATGCGGCGAATAATGTCACTAGACAATGGCGGGATATTAAGCCCGTATTCGGAACAATGATCGGCGGCTACAACTCCCCATCCTCCCCCCAGCGTTGCAATAGCCACACGGTTTCCGCGCGGAAGCGGCAGGGAAGAAAAAGCCGCTGAATAATCAAGCAAATCCGTCGGTTGTTTGGCCAGAATAATTCCCGCCTGACGGCAGGCTGCATCAAACACCCGGACATTGGAAGCCATGGCTCCGGTATGACTCGCTGCAGCGCTGTTTCCGGCTTGCGTCCGTCCCCCTTTAAGTAGAATAACAGGTTTTTTTCTGGAAACACGTTCGGCCTGCTGCAAAAATCTTCTGCCGTCTTTGACGCCTTCGACATAAAGAATAACCGAATTGGTCTTTTCATCATCCTCAAAAGCGCCTATATAATCTTCTATAGTGATCATGGCTCCATTGCCGGAACCACAAAAAACTCTTAAGCCGATATTTTCTTTTTCCGCAAAGGTGGTGAGTTGCGTTCCCAGATTGCCGGATTGGGTAATCAGCCCGACCGAACCGGGCTTTGTCCAGCCAATTGAACCCATACAGGACAGCTTCTTGTGAGGATTTATAAACCCCATTGTATTAGGCCCGACAATCAGAATGCCGGCATTCTTTGCCGCTTCGACCAGCTCCTTTTCCAGCCGGGCGCCTTCTTCTCCCACCTCCGAAAAACCCGAGCTGATGACGAGCATATACTTAATCCCTTTTTCCTTTACGGCCGGTATCAAGGCCATTACCTGAGAGGCAGGGATCGTAACGGCAACAATGTCCACCGGACCCGGAATATCGGACAGTGATTTATAAACCTTTCTACTCGCAATGTCCTTGTTATTGGGATTTACCAGATAAATTCGACCTTCATATCCTGAGGCGACCATATTAGCCAAAAGCCTGTATCCCCACTTTGAAACATTGCTTGATGCGCCGACGAGAGCTATGGACTTTGGTGTGAAAATATTAAAGATATCTTTAGGATCGACTACTGGGCGATCCAATTTTTTGTCGATTCTTTCTCCTAGTACAATCAGTGCATCCACGGCTGTAATATTGCCCGCCGCATTGGCTACCAAAGGGTTGACATCCACTTCGACGATATCGGGACATTCCATTGCCAGTCGTGATAAGCCCACAATAACACTAATAATCTTTTCCTTTTCAACCGGCGCTTCTCCCCGGAATGGCCCGATAAGTTTTGTCGAACGCAGTTCTTCAAGCATTGCCTCTGCCTGTGTTTCACTTACCGGCGCTACTCGGAAAGCGACGTCATTCAGCGCCTCTGTAAATATACCGCCCACCCCAAACATTATTACAGGCCCGAATTGCGGATCGAAGAACATACCTGCAACAAATTCTCTTTTCCCCCTTACCATTGGCTGAACAAGATAACCTTCCAGATCATCTCCCGCTAAACGGCCTATTTTATCTGCGGCAGTAAGAATCTCTTCCCTGGAAATAATATTCAGTGATACCAATCCACGGTCTGTTTTATGTGTCAGTTTTGATCCCAGGCCTTTCAAAAC
The DNA here is from genome assembly GCA_964632255.1 of uncultured Smithella sp. Classification (GTDB taxonomy): domain Bacteria; phylum Desulfobacterota; class Syntrophia; order Syntrophales; family Smithellaceae; genus MVRV01. Next base: position 16,601 of record CAZWCA010000038.1, read on the forward strand.
AACAGGATAGCCATATTCCTCGGCAGCCTTCACCGCATCATCCGGTGTCAAGGCGATGGTTTCTTGAACTACCGGAATTCCATACTCAGATAGAATCTGCTTTGATTCAGCTTCGGTCAGTGCTTTTCGCTTTCCGATCTTTGCCGCCGTGATTATATTTTCGGTACTTTTTAGATCTCCCATGTATTCCCCACCTCGATATTGAGAATTCAATTTAAGCATCGCTGTTCCGGAATCGGAGACTGCTGGAAAACGTCAGGGATTATTCGAACAGTTTATCCTCATTTTGAATGCTACTTTTACATCAGACATTAACAAAAGGCAACAACCGTGAGCAATTCCCGGTCATTCAATACAAATTCTTTCCGGTAGTATGTTGAAATCGTTGTTTTTTAAAGGCTGGTTAATGTAAGACGATCTTGAAACGTATAGGGGAAAACGTTGAGCAAAAAAACTTGCAGCACAACCCGGCAGATGAGCCTCTTTGTAAAAGCCTTCACTTTTGCCGGTAAGGAACCTGCTCTTTGTTATTGTTGCGCCACTCTCCGAGTATGCGTCCCGGTCAACAGCCTGCCAGCAATTTTAAAATCTCTTCAACCGCGCGAGGTACAAGAATTTGGGTGCCGGGAGAGAGAACACGCTTAAAATCGAAGTCATATCCTCTAAGGGAAACTATGTGACCTGCAGGCTTGTGGTTATAAAGCACTTCTAGAAAGGCTAGAAGTGAAGCGGGAGTCATATGATGGGTGAAAGTTGAGGAAACGTATTCAGGCACTACTTGCACGCAATTCAGATCACCGGTATTTGTACCGACGTGGGCATCCACAAAGATGATCTGATTATAACCGGCAAGAACTTCCATGATCTCCGGCATCAGTTGAGATAAAAATATGGAGTCATTCTCAGAACCCAGCTCCTCCAACCCCGTATCGCCTTCGTCCAATATTTTTTGGCCCAGCCGCTGCCGTAAAGCATTAATCACCTCAAAAGCTGCGCCGTCATCAGCGCGGTCGATATTTCCATATCCAATTATAATAGTCCGCGACATAAATTCAGTTCATCAAAAAATGCGAGGCGGACAAGCTTCATGCTTACCCGCCTCGCTAGTTTAAAAACATTTTTTTCAGGAACGGCTGATTTGATCCAGCACACTGCCATCGGCCGCCATGAGCGTCAAAACCAGAGGCATCTGTCCCAAAGCATGCGTTGCACAGGACAAACACGGATCATAACAGCGAATTGCCGCCTCTACCCTGTTTAACATTCCTTCGGTAAGCTTATTGCCATCGACAAAAGCCTTGGCCACCTGCCCCGCCGCTGTATTCATCGCCCAATTATTGTTGCCCGTGGCGACGATAAGATTTACTCTGGTTAAAAGCCCGTTTTCATCAGTTCCGTAATCATGAAAAAGCGTTCCCCGGGGAGCCTCAATTACGCCGACTCCTTCACCCGGAAGCTTTTCCGCCGAAATGTTTGTGCGGGTGTTGCCCGACATGATATCGGGATCATCCAGTAACTGGCCGATACGTTCCAGGCAGTATATCAACTCGATCATGCGGGCATAATGATAATAAAGAGAGCCTTCCACAGGCTTCCCGCCGTTGATTCCGCGGAACAATTTAAACTCTTCCTGCGCAAGCGGCGTGCCGATTTTGTCAATGACATTCAGGCGGCCCAGCGGGCCGACACGGTAAAACCCGTTCGGCCAGCCCAGTTTACGGTAATAAGGATGTTTTAAGAAGGACCATGGTTCCACATGTTCGGCGATATATGACAGGTAATTGTCCGGCTTAAACTGCGCCAGATAATTCCCCTGACTGTCTTTTACGCGTATTTCCCCATCGTACATTTGCAGGCCGCCTTCCCTGTCCACCAGCCCCATGTAATTGGAAGGAAATGATGCAAAACTGGAGGCGGCATCTTTGTTCGCTTCCAGCCAGCCTTTGGCGATACTGAGCGCTTCTTTACCAATGGCCATCATTGATGCATGTTCGGCAGCAATTGCCTTGCGATTTTCTTCAGTCAGGGGAGCGTTGACCCCGCCGATAACGGTAAAGTTGGCATGAATGCGCTTTCCACCCAGCCTTTCGATTACCTGCTGTCCGTAGCGGCGCAGGTTAACCGCCTTTAATGCCAGTGCCGGGTTCTCCCTGATGATTCGAAACACATTGCGGGTGGCCGGATCGGCATCGAAACCAAAGAGCAGGTCAGGCGCAGCCAGATGAAAGAAATGCATGCCATGCGATTGCACCAATTGCCCCATGTGCATTAATTCGCGCAACAATTTAGCGGTACGGGTCGGTTCAATCCGGGCTATCGCATCACCGGCTTTCGCCGCCGCCAAATGGTGGCTTATCGGACAAATACCGCAGATGCGCTGGGTAATTTGAGGCATCTCATAATAGGGACGTCCCTCGCAAAATTTCTCCAGCCCGCGGAATTCGTCTACGTGAAAATAAGTCTGCTCTACTACGCCTTCGTCATTTAAATGAATAGTTACCCGTCCATGACCTTCAATGCGAGTAACAGGTTCAATGGTTATTTTTCGCCCCATAAAAGTTCTCCTCTAATCATAGGTGAAAAGTTCGGGCGGCAAAATTATCGGTGTGCGCCCGGCCAGAAGTTCCGTTAATGCATAAAAAAGGGCATCCGCCCGCGGCGGACAACCGGGAATAAAAAGATCAACTTTGACAACTTTGTCCACTCCGACAACCATATCCAGCGGTTTTCCCAACTCGGGAGAATCCGGAATAATACCCTCAACAGTACTTTCCGTTTCCAGGTACGCCCTTTTGAGCGCAGCATCAGTACCGGCCAGATTACGCGTCGCGGGCACACCGCCGAAGGTTGCACAGTCTCCGATGGCAATCAAAATATCGCAGCGTTCACGCATCTCTTTGGCAACTTCGATGTTATGCGTGTTGCAGACCGCCCCTTCGAGAATGCCCACAGTAACACCTTCCTTCGGAGGATGTTTCAAATCGGTTATCGGGCTTGATGTAAATTCCACCAGTTCGGATAATTTTACGATGCGTTCATCTATATCCAACAATGACATATGGCATCCGGCGCAGCCGGCAAGCCAGTCTGTGGCAATCTTGACCTTCGCCATTCAGCTTCTCCTTTCATCAACTAACCGGGTTATGTAAGACGGTATTTCATCTATGGAAACATCGATCTTTTTGCCCAATTTTTCCGCTAATAAGGAAACGGTCTCCCAATCTGCTTTGGCTTCTCCCATTGGTTCGACAGCTTTCTGAACTTTCTGCACCCGGCCTTCGGTATTGGTCAGGCTTCCTCGCTGCTCAGACCAGATAGCTGAAGGCAACACCAAATCCGCTCTTTCTATCAGCGGCGAAAGGAAACTTGCCTGGACTGCAACAAAGGCTTCCTTGGGAATGTCTTTTAAGAAATCAGTGCTGCCATCCTGCTCACCTGCTAAAACATAAAGAAATTTGACTGGCGACGGTTTAAATTCATTATTTAACTTCAATGCTGCAGCCGTGCTTGTGTTAACTCCCTGTTCAAGAGCGATAAAGGAAGCCTGCTCATTTATTTTCTTCAACTCATCCATTGCCGTGGCCGGGGTATCCGCGCCATACAGCACAACCGGATGCCCGGCTCGATTGACGATATCGATTGCCTTGTCCATCTCGTCATAATTGACACTCATATAGGCAAAGGGCGACAGTCCGTTCTCTTTTCCATCAACAATAATAAGATGTGCTCCACGGTCGCAGGCTCGTTTAATAACATAAGAGGCAACCGGCTGATCCACGGCCGGATCAGCGCCGATCAATAAAATGATGTCGCTTGCATCCAGTTCCGCAAACGATCCCTGCGGCTTTTTGAAAATTTCCGGAACTGTCTTGTTTAAAAGACCTATGTTGTTCACCTGCAATTTTTCACGGAATAGGACATTGGCTAAATAAAGTGCTTCGTTCGTGGCCTGACTGGAAACCAGCAGCCCGATTTCATTGGCGGGAATGTCGCCGCTTTGTTTGACCAGAGTTTGCAAGGCCTGTTCCCATGATGTCTGGGCAAGCCTTCCATTGCTTCTTATAAGTGGTGAAGAAATGCGCTCGCGGCTTTCATAAAGGGGTTCAAAGCGTCCATGCACACAAAGCAGACCTTTGTTTACCGGCGCATCCCAGTCACTGCTTATACGAACGATATTGTCTCCTCTGGTTACAACCACCATTCCGCAACCGACACTGCATTGACTGCATGTACTTTTAATTTTTTCGGTCTGATTATCACGTCCCATAAAAGCGCTTCTCTTCTCTGTCAAAGCACCGGTGGGGCAAACCTGCACACATGTTCCGCAGGAAACGCAGGTAGATTCGCCCAGAGGAACATGGGCATCGGCATGAATCATACTCTCCGATCCGCGCTGCCGTAATCCGAGTGTGTGATTGGCCACAATCTCATCGCAGGCGCGAACACAACGTCCGCAGAGAATACAACGGTTATGCTCCATCAGGTAGTATTTGTGCGAAGCATCCAAAGGAAATTTTTTTGTGTAAGTGGGAAAAACCCAATGATCGACACCCAAACGGTAACCAAGATCCTGCAGTTCACAGAAGCCGCTTCTTTCGCAATAGGGACAGAAATGATTCCGTTCCGAAAAAAGCATATCCAGAACGAGCTTGCGGGCTTTAATTGTTTGAGGTGAATCCGTCTGTACTTCCATTCCTTCGCTAACCGGAAAAGTACAGGCGGTCTGTAAAGTTCTCTGTCCCTTAACTTCGATAATGCACATTCGGCATCCACCGACATAAGACAGCGCGGGATGGTTACACAGCGTGGGAATGTCAATACCGGCCTCCTGGGCAGCCTGAAGAACAGTGACGCCGGCCTGCGTACTTATCTTTTTGTCATTAATCATGATATTAACCAGAGCCATATTTTACCTTGCCTCCCTTCGTTACAACATCATTATGACGTCTTGCCAAGAAAATATAAGTTATTAAACATACATACCGACCGCCATATTTTACATGACTATAAAAGCGTTCGGGTATTCTGTCAACTATTAATATATGTCATTAAATTCAATAACTTGTAGCAAATATATTCTCTGGTTAAAAGAAGAAGGCAAAAGCATGGCCATAATCCCGCTTTTTCCTCAGTTGGAGATAGTGACGGACGAAACTTTAACCAGGAGATAACGACAAACGCAACACTTCGCATTGATCAAATATGAATCATTTTCCCGTCTTCTGCATATTCGCAGTCAACCTTATCCAGTTTCGGCAACATATCGCTGCTCATGTGGGTCAGGATGAGGCGCTTGGCACCGGTTTTTCCGTAATTCTTTATCAGGGTCAGATAGTCCATATGCCCCTTGACTTTCTTCTCATAATAATAAGCCTCGGAAATGAACAGATCCGAGTTTCCTGTCGTTTCATTGAGTGAATCCGTCCATTCCATGTCGCTGGAATATCCGATAACTTTTCCGGCACATTCGATGCATAGGGCAAACGAAGAATCCATGGGAAAATGAGAGTTCATGTATGGAGTTACAGTAATACCATCCGTAGTTACAGGAACATGGGCTGAGAATTCCCCGATCTCAACAGTAAATTTTCTTTCGGCGCCTGAGGAGTCTGGAAATGAAAAGCCACAGGGGTTCAGTTTAATCACGGCAACAGTTATTAGTCAAAACCAACTGTACCCGTTGAAAAGTACGAAAACTGTTCTTGTCTCCGTCAGTTGAATATATTAGAATCAAAACATGAAAATAAACGCGCAAATGCAGACTCAACCAGGCCTGCTTTATGAAAAGGTTGCTTTCAACATTCAGGCGATGATTGAAAAGGAAACCTACCGGGCCGGAGAAAAGATTCCATCAATCAGAAATCTGAGCCGCCTGATGCATGTGAGCATCAACACCGTGATGGAAGCCTATGCATATCTGGAAAATGTGGGATTAATTGAGGCGCGACCACAATCGGGATACTACGTATCCAAACGGCTTGGAGCAGTGGGTATAAAAGGGGAAAACAAAAAAATCATCGAAGATATCGCGCCTAATAGTGTGACGTTTGCCGATATTCCTCTTCAGATAATGCGTAACCTGCACAATGCTTCCCTGGTCCCGCTCGGCGGAGGTTCGCCGAATCCGCAGCTTCTGCCGATCGACAAATTAAACAAAATGCTGTCATCTCAATCAAGGCGCTTTCGCATTCAAAACATATCTTATGCCGCAGCGGCGGGCATGAAAAAATTGCGCATGCAGATTGCGAAGCGTTCACTCACTTACGGCTGCAATCTGGCGCCGGAAGATATTATTATTACTTCCGGTTGTATAGAAGCAGTTACACTGGCGCTTCAGGCGACATGCCGGCCCGGTGATACGGTAGCTATCGCCTCTCCCGTTTTTTATACTTTCCTGCACTCCATCCAGTGGATGGGACTCAAAGTGCTGGAAATTCCCGCCACACCGCAGGAAGGAATAAACCTGGACGTTCTGCGCTATGCTCTAAATCAAAATCCTATCCATGCCTGTATTTTTATCTCCAACTTCAACAACCCTGTGGGGAGCCTCATGACTGATGATAAGAAACGGGAACTGGTGACACTGCTGGCAAAGTACAATATTCCCCTCATCGAAGATGATGTTTACGGTGATTTGTCTTTTGGTCCTGACCGTCCGAGCGCCGCCAAAGCCTATGACGAAAAAGGGTCGGTTCTTTATTGTTCATCTTTTTCCAAGACGCTGGCACCCGGCTACCGTGTCGGGTGGATCGTTCCCGGTAAATACCGCGAGCGCGTGGAACAGTTGAAATCCATACTCAATGTTGCCACGGCATCACCCACGCAATTGGCTGTTGCCGAATTTCTGACCAACGGCGGTTACGATCAACACCTGCGCAAGTTGCGCCGTACTTATGCAAGGCAGACAGCTTTCGTTTGCAGCGCCGTCAAACGCTATTTCCCGTGGGGAACACGAATCACGCATCCCGAGGGTGGTTTTATTCTCTGGGTGGAAATGCCGGATGATGTGGACTCGCTCAAGTTATATGAAGCAGCTCTGCAAAATGGAATAAGCATCGCTCCCGGCATTATTTTTTCCACAACCGGCGACAAATACAACAACTGTATTCGCTTAAACGCCGCCTATTGGTCGGAAGAAGTGGAACAGGCCCTGGAAACACTGGGAACTATAACAAATACAATGGTTCGGCCGCATCTTCCCGTTTTAACCGGACACGACGCTGAAAATAAAAGTGTACACAGAAACAATGCATCAGCCGGGAAAAATAAATTAATGTCTAATAAAAGAGGGAATCGCCCATCATTGAAAAAAGATGGGCTACCCGGAGTTGATTGAATGAAGATTAATTTTTGCTTCAGTTATAAAAAAAACATATCTCTCGAAGAGGATGCCTACTGGTTTATTTTTCAAAATGAAAACATACTTACATTAAAGCATGAAAACACAACCCTGCCGCTGCTCATCAAAGGAAAAAATATTCCTCAACTGGATATCGAAAAGGCGCTGCATATCGGCGAATTAAACGGCATCAATTGTTATACAACTTTTGATCATGCAAAAAGTGGTTCGGCAATCCCGAACACCGAATGGGTTCCGCTGCGCATGTCTTATGGAAAATTCAATAAGGAAATGTTCTTGATTTACGGCCGGGCAAGGCACCTTCTCTTGTGGGCTCAAAACAACAGGTATTGCGGTCAATGCGGGCATCCTCTGGAATTAAAATCCGATGAAAGATGCCTGCAATGTCCATCATGCGGATTCAGCAGTTATCCGCGCATTTCACCGGCGATCATTGTTTCCATAGAAAAAGAAGGTAAAATATTACTGGCCCGGGCCGGGAGATTTCCCGGCAAAATGTATAGTGTGCTGGCGGGCTTTGTCGAACCCGGTGAATCATTGGAAGAATGCATACAACGTGAAATCAAGGAAGAGGTCGGAATTGAAATAAAGAACATCAAATATTTCAAAAGCCAACCCTGGCCCTTTCCTGACTCCTTAATGATCGCCTTTACATCCGAATATGCCGGCGGAGAATTGTCAATTGATAAAAATGAGCTGGTGGATGCAGGCTGGTACAGTCCGGAAAAATTTCCCATGATACCCGGGAAACTGAGCATTGCCAGGGCTTTGATTGATCACTATATTCAAAGGAAATTAAGTTCCATATAGAAATAGAATTTTTATTTTTTCATCCGCTCTGATTTTCACAATAGATTATTAAACAAGCTCAATTAAATAATTTTATACACTACTCTTAGCGATTATGGTGTGATTTCCACCTTTTCTCTGAACTTAAACCCTTTATTATTAATCTCAATTCTTGCAGCCTGGATGAATGCATCATGTTCGAAGACGAGCATCCAATTCTCTTCGCAGGCGCGTGGTAAAAGAGATTTTTTTTCACGAAGCGTAACAAGAGGGTCATTGTCATAACCCATGATAAAAGGCGCCTGAATGTGAGCGGAAGTGGGGATTAAATCGGCACAGTACAACAAGCTTAGCCCTGCATCATGTATTTTAACAGTCTGCATTGCCCTGGTGTGTCCAAAAAAAGGCAACACTGAAATCCCCGGATAAATTTCTCCTTCTCCATCAAGGGTCTCCAATACGCCCTCTCTGATTAAAGGAACATAGTTATCGGGAATAAATGAGGCGGCATCCTTTTCGGTGGGGTTTTGCGCCCATTTAAGCTGATATTTTTGCAAGTAATATTTCGCATTGAAAAAAGTTGGAATAACTTTTCCATTCTTTATTGTTGTTGATCCTCCGGCGTGATCAAAGTGCAGGTGAGTAAGAATAACATCCGTAACATCCTCAGGCTTGATGCCGAAGGGTTGAAGGGCGAAATCAAAGGAAGATTTTTCTTTATCTATATTATAAATACTGCGAAACTTTTCATTCATCTTGGTCCCGTTGCCGACATCAACCAGCAGGATGTGATTTTCCCAGCGAACCAGCAAAGCACGTGATGAAAGGGGAATTCTGTTTAGTTCATCTCCCGGATGATAAACCTTCGACCATAACGGTTTCGGTACTATGCCGAACATTGCGCCTCCATCGAGGCCGAATATACCTGTTTCTACTACGTCAATATTAAATTTTCCTATAATCACAAGTTCTAAAGGTTCTCCTTTCTTTCATTTAATGTGAAGCTCATTAAAACATGCACAAATTAAATATAAAAGGCACAGGATTCATTTTAAATATGGTAACAATTTTAGCAATAATGAACTGTACTCATTATTTTTGGATAATCTGCTCTTTTCTTTTCAGGATGCATTAAATTTATACTTATAATGATTATAAAAAAATATTATATGTGAAATGATAAGTATTCTAAATTATCGAAAAAAAAGACTTGATATAAGGCAGGAAAATTCCGGCAGAACGGAGTTCATTCGATATCAATTAACTCCGGTCTGCCATTTGACATTAATTCTTTTTCAGAAGATCGGAAAATCACTGCTGCTGATAAAACGATAATTTTTCAATGTAATTTACAGTTCAAGCATGATGAAATGTAAAAATATCAGTCTTTCCAGTGACCTTTACCGTGCCCCTGACCATTGTCGTGCTTTTCTTTCTGATCATGACCGCGCTTATCGCCATGTTTTCCACCATCTTTAGGACCATGGCCTCGACGGGCATATTCTTCTTGATGTGCTCTATAATGAGGCACATAAACTTTATTATACCACTTGTCTTTGACAAAATAGACCGGTCTGCCGCACGCATTGTATTTTGCGCAATGCTTACTCCATTTTTTTTGATGCCCTGGAGGGACTCGCAAATAAAGCGGCTCCTGATTTACATAAACCGGTGCAGGTTGAATAATAACCGGTCTCGGGTTAATAAATTCCGGTCTGGGTGCATTTCCAATGTCAATTTGACCATAAAAACCGGGCTGTCCAATACTAACCGAAACACCGACATCAGCAGCGTATGCTGATACGGCGAAAAAAGATACCATAATTGCAAGTAGTAACTTTTTCATGCTCTTCTCCTTTTCCTTTACATTTAATAATTCCATTTTCAAATCATAGATGATACCGCGGCGGCGAGAAGGCGTGGTCGACAAGCTCACCATAATAATCTTAATTATAGCCTCAGCCTGCCCTGAGCCTGTCGAAGGGCAAACAAAGGCAGCGCTTGATTTGGAATTGGAATCAACACTAATCTTTGTCACAAATATACAAAGAACAGTATTGAGTCAATACCCAAATGTTACCCTTTTGCCAGTTCGAAGAGTATTAATGAAGAACCTGCTGAATCTAAATCAGCCTAATCTCTACTTTTAATTGATGGATTTTGAAGATGATTCTGCCAGATTTGGCTTTTCTTTTCCAAGCGGGATAATTCTAACTTTGGCTTTATGGTGGCCCAGGAAACCAAGTTGACTTGCAGCTATTCTGGATAAATCAATATATGGCGTCCTGTATTTACGGCAGCGGTCATTGACGATAACAATCACCGATCTATTGTTGGCAAGGTTTATAACTTTAACCCACGTGCCCAGGGAAATTGTGGGATGAGCCGCCGTTAATTTTTTCGGATTGTAGATTGCACCGGAACTGGTTCTTCTTCCATTATAACGTTTTGCATAATAACGGGCTACCCCCAACACACCCGCCGCTTCTTCCTCAACGGCGGATATTTGTTTCTGTTGAGCTTCACTTTGTTTTTCTTTTGCTGGAACAGCATCTTCCGCGTTAAGAGGAAAAATGAAAACCAGCAGGAAAAACTGGCATGTAAATATCAAGAACAACAGCTTCCCTTTAAAGTTTGCAAGACTCATAAGCACATCCTTTCAGATTTATGTTTTTGAGATTGTTTTCTTTTTACGGTAGCTTATTTGTAGCTTATTTATTGATAAGATTTTTTGATGACTGCAGTATAGGATAAAGCAAACTTGTCTGTCAAAGAGTATTTTTATCACACTTTGTATACCGGCAATTAATTCTTTGACTTATATTTATGTTTTTATTATTGTTCTTAGCGAAAATATTAAAACATAATTTATTACTTTTTTAATTAAATTTCGTATGAATAGGAAAACCTGATAAGTCGGATAATGGAGATGAAAAAAATGAAACGAATATTTGTGCTTTCTTTCCTGATGATTGTTTTAACAACTTTTTTTATTGTAGTCCATGATTCCATCGCTCAAAATCCGTCACCTTTAAAAGTCGCTCTTATCTTTGATATCGGCGGCAGGGGAGACGGCGGTTATAATGATTCCGCTTATAACGGCCTGGAAAAAGCGGTAGCCCAACTGGGAGTAAAAGCCGTTTACAAAGAATACAAAAGGCCTCTGGAATTGGATCGTGTCCTGAAAGATGCGGCTGCTTCCGATGCGGGAATGATTATCGGCGTAGGCTTTGCTTTTTCGGATAAATTAAATAAACTGGCCGCGCAATATCCCGCTAAAAAATTCGTCTGTATCGACTATAACCCAAGATATGACACCAATGGCCGGATTATACCATTGCCCGCCAATTTGTACGGACTTACGTTCAAGGAGGAAGAAGGTTCATACCTGGTCGGGGCAATAGCGGCACTCACGAGTAAAACGGGTAAAATCGGATTTATCGGCGGCATGGACAGTCCGCTTATCCGCAAGTTTCAGTCCGGATATTTAGCCGGAGCCAAAGCTGTCCGGCCTGATATCAGTATCGTTTCCAAGTTTGCCGGAATCACCGGCCGGGCGTTTAATGATCCCAAGAAAGGTTATCAGATCGCCGCTGGGATGTATAAAGAAGGAATAGACATTATATACCATGCGGCGGGAGTAACCGGTACAGGCCTTTTTGAAGCCGCCAGAGAGATGAACCGGCTGGCGATCGG
>CAZWCA010000039.1:0-7771 GCA_964632255.1 uncultured Smithella sp.
GTCACAACGAAACATGAAAATGGGTTGATTGTAGACCGTCCTTGAATAATCCGAAGTGGGCTTCATGTCCTCCGCTGGCGGAGGTGGCGCGAAGCGACGGAGGTGGATCAGAGTAGACATTACAGGGGCTGCTTCCTACAGTCGGAACCGTTCCCACGCGGAGCATGGGAACGAGATAAGACGGGATAAGACTTCCCCTGCACCCCTTCCAAAGGGGAGACAAGTGACAGCGGTATTTGGTATTTTTTCTAAGTATCATAAATTGTTTATTTTTTAACGTTTCTAGAATGTATTTTCGAAGGAGCATCCCAACAAGGCACTGGATTCCAGTGCCTTCGCGAGAATGACAAAAGGCTATGCAAACTACTGAAGATTTTACGGCATTGATTCTCTGTGCCGGCCGTTCATCACGCATGGACAACTTCAAGCCTCTTTTGCCGCTCGGCCCTGATAATTTCATCAAAAGAGTAATCAGCCTTTACCGGAGTGTCAATATTGAAGATATTCTGGTTGTTCTCGGCTATGAGGCCGGTCGAGTAATACCGGTTCTGAAAGAGCTTAGTGTAGACTGGGTATTAAATGAGCATTATGACCGGGGCATGTTTTCCTCCGTTCAAACAGGAGTTCACCAACTTAAAGAACCATATCGTGCCTTTTTCATTCATCCGACGGATATTCCCTTTGTTCACCCGGATACTATAAAATCCCTGATTGCTTCTTTTCAGGCGGAAGAGGCGGCTGTCTACCGCCCCTGTTATCAAGGCAAGCATGGGCATCCTCCTTTAATTTCTTTCACGCTTGGCAAAGCAATCAGCGAATTTGACGGCGAAGGCGGACTGCGCGCATTACTTGCGCGTTATAAGGATGCATCCCGGGATGTTCATTGTAATGATCCCGGCATATTGCTGGATATCGATACTCCGGAAGATTATGAAAGAGCTTTGAAGATATTTTCGAAATGACTGCATAGACTTTGATCGGCATACTTTCATCATCTGGATACTATGTCGCAATTCATTTTATGTTATTCAGGAGTCCTTCAACCCAATTTTTGTCAAACAGAAATAGATATCATAATTTTTTTGAACATTTTCGCATCAAAGAATATCCTTTGATACTCTTATTTCCTTCCATTTACTTATAAATAATTAGCTATTGGCTACCATAGAAATAGCGATCAACCAATAGACGGATTATGATTATTCCTCTATGCTCGCCCGCCGTTAGTACCTGTTTGTAAGAAGCTAATGCCGGCATAATTGTCAGCAGCCGTCCCTTATGTTTGAAGAAAAGAAATTGATTAAAAAATTATAACCTTTAAAAATTACTAAATTTATATGCTTGTTGGTTAACCGGAATTAATTGCGAGGTGAACTATGCCCGAAGACAACAATCAAAATAAAGAATCACAGCTCCTGTTTCTATCCTTGTTAAAAGCGGCATTCGATCCTTGGTCTAATTTAGGCCAAGTAACGCCGGACGCAGCGGATAATGGAAAAAATTTTAAAGATGCTAATCGCTTTGCTGAGCAATGGCAAAAAAACTCAGAATTAATGAAAAGCTTTTTACAAACGATGAGCGAACCGGAATCCGTCGCCGCCTCCATGAAAGCAATTAATACGCTGCCGGAAATAATTTTAAAAATGGCCAAATCCGGATGGGAAGCAGGTATTCAATCACAGCAGCATGTCTTTGCAAAAATAGGAAAAATCGGTCAGCGGGCTGAAGCATATAAGTTCGAAAATCTGGATCAGGAAGTATTTAGGGCTTTAACTGATATTTACGAAAAAGAGATACGGCAATATTTTCGAATTCCACAACTGGGCCTCACCAGATTTTATCAGGAAAGGTTTAATGAACTGCTGGATAAAAAGAATATCTTTGAAACGACAGCGGCTGAATTCATTTCCCTAATCTGCCTGCCCATAGAAAAATCAGTTCAAGTTTTTCAGGATAAATTGCAGAGCATGACTCAGGAAGGAGCAATGCCCAAGGACGTAAAGGAAACTTATGAAATATGGATAAAAATTTTGGAAGGACATTACATGAATCTTTTCCAATCAAAAGAATACATTATCTCATTACATAATACTCTGGATAAATTGGAAGACTTTGTTCTGGCCAAGAATGATGCCTTACGGGATATTTTACAATTTTTACCTGTGCCGACAACTAAAGAAATGGATGATCTGTACAAGGAATTTTATCATTTAAAAAAACGGGTAAAGAAACTCGAGAACAAAGCGAAATCCGCGCAAGAGGATTAAGAAAATGACAGTTTTGTTATGACTCCGATAACACTGGCGATGTTACAACTATTGTTAATGAATAGCTTAATTGAGTTTTTATTACAGGAGGCGATATATGTCACAATCCAAAATTCCCGTTGACCTTATATTGGAAAATCTGGCTCAAAGCACTGAAGAGACCCGCAAACGTGTTTCTCGTGCATCCGATATCTTACTCAGTCCGCTTAATACAGATGCGGCAGTGACCCCCTATGATATCGTTTATGCAGAAGACAGGATCAAATTAAAGCACTATATCCGTTCAGAGACAGTTGAAAACAAGCTTAAAACACCGTTGTTGGTTATTTATGCGCTTATCAATCGCGAAACAATGCTGGATTTGCAGCCGGACAGAAGCGTTGTTCAAAGCTTCCTTAAAGCCGGCATTGATTTATACATGATGGACTGGGGGTACCCGACACGCAAGGATCGTTTTCTCACTATTGACGATCATGTTAACGGCTATATCAACAATACGGTAGATTATATTCGTGAAAAAACGGGTTTTCCCAAAATAAATCTGATGGGTATTTGCGTTGGCGGGAGTATGTGCGCAATGTATTCCGCGCTGCATCCGGATAAAATAAAAAACTTGATCACTACCGTCACTCCTTCGAGCTTTGATACGAATAAGGGACTGCTGCATGTCTGGATGAAGAATCTTAATGTGGATAAAATGATCAGTGCCTATGGCAATATTCCGGGCGATATTATGAATATTGGTTTTCTTCTCTTAAATCCGGCACGCCTGGTGATTGATAAGTATATAGGCTTTGCGGAATTCATGGATAACAAAGATTTCGTGGAAAACTTTGTGCGGATGGAAAAATGGATTTTTGACAGCCCGGATGTGCCCGGAGAAACATTTCGCCAGTTAATCGAGGACTGTTACAAAAAAAACCTTCTCATTCAAAGCAAACTGTATTTGGACGGGAAACGCGTGGATTTAAAAAAACTGACTATGCCGCTCTTGAATTTCTATGGCAAATTCGATCATCTTGTTCCTCCGGAAGCCTGTGAGCAACTGACCAGCGCCGTGGGCAGCAAGGATGTCGAAGATGTATGCATAGAAACCGGTCACATAGGAATTTATGTCAGTTCCAAAGCTCAAAAACAATTTGCCCCCAAAATTATTCGCTGGTTGAAAGAGCGCGATCAGGAAGAAATTCCCATACCGCAAGTACAAGTTACAGATAAGCCTGAACAGAACAATGAAAAACAAATTACTGAGTCCCAAGCTCCTCAGGCGAAAAAGAAGCAAGCACAATCTTTAAAGAAAACCTGCAAAAAAGAGAAGCAAAAGATGTCCCGTCGTAAATCGTCATTGATTCAAAATATTACTGAAGCAATCCAAAATTAAGAGGAGATGGATATGACAACAGCAACAGATTACTTCCACAGTTTAAGCCAACTCAGTAAAGATTTCAGCACTACTAAAGATCAGGATAAGCTTTTAAATTTGATTATTAAATGCGCTGTTTCAACTCTGAAGGCGAAAGCAGCGGCTATTTTCCTTATGGACGAAGAATCGGAGCAGGAGGAAAAGAATATTGCTGTTGCCCGGATCGGGCTCTCCGATAAGTATGTAAACGCCGGATTGGATCATGCCGAAACAATTACCCCGCAGTTGCTGAAAGAGGGTTATCTTTACTTCCGCGATGCCGCAACTGACCCCCGCCTGATAAATCATGAAATAAAAAAAGCGGAAGGGATCGGCTCCATTCTGACAGTGCCTGTGACAGTTAAGGGAAAAATTCTGGGAATCCTCAATTTATATACCAGTGATATACGGGATTTTGCCTCTGATGACATCGAATTTCTCGCCACCCTGGCCCGGCAGGGCGTTATTGCCGTTGGCAACATCCAACTATACAATAAACTTCGCAACAATACGGCCATGTTTTTAAACTTGGCGGCCAGCATTTCCTCCAGTCTCGATGTTAAGAAAATATTCCAAACCCTGA
Source organism: uncultured Smithella sp. (assembly GCA_964632255.1). Lineage (GTDB taxonomy): Bacteria > Desulfobacterota > Syntrophia > Syntrophales > Smithellaceae > MVRV01. Next base: position 4,253 of record CAZWCA010000039.1, read on the forward strand.
CAGAAGATATTGCGAAGAATTTTGATGTCAAAGCAGCATCAATAAGGTTATTGGATGAAGATAAACGCATATTAAAACTTGTCTCCAGTTTCGGTTTAAGTGAAAAATATTTAAAAAAAGGTGAAATTTCGACGGAGAAAAGTATTGCCTTGGCCATGAAAGGCGCGCCGGTATTGGTGAAAAACGCCTCCACAGATGAAAGAGTTCAATATAGGAAAGAAAAAGTGGAAGAAGGCATCGTTTCCATATTATGCGTTCCGATAAAATCCCAAGATAAAGTTATCGGCGTTCTGCGCCTTTACAGTGACCGGAAAAGAGATTTCACAAAAGATGAAATTACCTTCGTTACGGCTCTTGCATACCAGGGCGGACTGGCAATCCAAAACGCTTCTCTTTATTTGACTGTACAGGAAGATATAAAAGGCTTGCAGCAGGATATCTGGAGCAGCAGAAGCTGGTTCTAACCACGGAAATAGCTAACAAAAAACATTAAGGATATTTAATACTTTCGCATGAGCCATTTGCGAACATAACCGCGAAGGCAAAGAAGCGCTGACGGCTTTGGCAGAAACGGTAATTTTTGCCGTGAAGTCCACGAATCTGTTACGATCTCGTCGGCAATTTTCAAAGCATTGAGTCTGAATGGAAAAGAAGATTAGGTTGTGATGAATTCCGAAAAGCCTCCGGCTGATAAAGATAAGGCGCCATCATTTGTTTCAACAAGAAATGTCTGCAAACTGTGTGCTCCGCTCGGCGCCAGTCTCGCTTTCTGCGGTATTGAAGATTGCGTGCCTCTTATTCACGGCCCTCAGAGATGCGCCGCATACATTCGCCGGTATGTAATCAGCCATTTCAAGAAACCCATGGATATTGCCTCATCGGATTTGAGTGAAACAGCCGTATTTGGCGGTGCGGAAAAATTAAAAACGGCGCTTAACAAAATAACAAGCGAGTACAGGCCGCAGGCAATCGGGATTGCCTCCACATGCCTTACGAAAACCAGCGGCGATGATGTGGCAAGTTGCCTGAACCAATACATAGAGGAAATGAAAGGAAAAGAAATACCCATCATGATTCATGCTTTGACTCCCAATTGCCGGGGAACGTACATGGAAGGATTTCATGAGGCTGTCCGGGCTACAGTTACGGCATTGGCCTGTGGAGGCGCAAAAAACAGCAGACTGAATATTATTCCTGGCTTCTTATCCACGGCGGATTTGCGGTACCTCAAAGAGATTATGGATGGCTCTAATTTGTCTTATACGATGCTTCCTGATTACGCGGAAACTCTGGATGGCGAATCCTGGGCAGCTTATAAAAAGCTTTCCCCCGGCGGAACACCGGTTTCTTCAATCCGATCTATGGGGCAGTCGGTTGCAACAATTCAGTTGGGTGCAAGTCTGGCCGGGCTCGATACTGCCGCCTCGTACCTGGCCTCGGCTTTCGATGTCCGGTCAATAACGCTGGGAATCCCTGTCGGTATTATGGAAACAGACAGGTTTTTCAATACATTAGCCAGGATTGCCGGAGTCCCTATGCCCTGGAAGTTCAAGAAAGAGAGGGAACGGCTTTTAGACGCCTATATCGATGGCCAAAAGCATATCTCCGGCAAACGCGCCGTGATTTATGGAGAAGCGGACTTCGTGGCGTCACTGGCTTCGTTTCTGGATGAAACCGGCATTGTGCCGGTTCTGTTTGCTATCGGAACAAAAACAAATCAATTTCGAAAAACGGTACAGGCAAAAATATCACGCCGTCATCAGAATATCATCATTCGGGAAGACGCGGACTTTGACGGAATACTGGAAATTTGCCGGGACACCGGCGTTGATATCGTTATCGGCAACAGCAAAGGTTATTACCTGGCTCACGACCTGGGCATACCTCTGGTACGCGCCGGTTTTCCTATTTATGACCATATCGGCGGCCAGCGTATACTGCATATCGGGTATGCTGGAACACAACAGCTCTTCGACAGGATTGTCAAGGCATTGATCGGACTCAAGTAAAATAAGACAGTCGGAAGTCACTACGTGAACAAAGCGATGGAACGTATGCCGGAGGTAGGCAAGACGGAAATGATAAGACAAGGTGATTACACGTATTCGATACCCTTCCGGAGAGATATAACTGTCTTCGTACTGACAACATCCAAAGCCGATGGAGATCCTTCCCGGCCTTACTTACAATCATCACGTGGCGGGATATATTGTTAAATCGAATGCCGGCAAAGATTTTCCGGACTTGATTCATATGATCGATCGCTATCGGCGTATAGTGGAAATACAGTGAGCGAGGACACATTATGGACAGGCAAGACGAAATGAAAATACTGATAATTGACGATGATGAAGTTGGCCGTATGCGTCTAAGGCGCTTGCTGAAAGATTGTCATAACCTGGGAACACCGAACGTTGACGAGGCGGTGGATATGTCCACAGGTATTAAAGCCCTTACCGTCAAATCATACGATGTAATATTGCTTGATCTTAAATTGCCGGATGGGAACGGATTAAGTTTCCTGCAGTATCTTCGCTTAAAGGATGGTTTTATTCCACCGGTTATTATCCAAACCGTACTGGACGACGAAGTGATGGGAATGCAATCCGTTGAGACCGGCGCGCAAGATTATCTAATTAAAGGACAATTCAACAGTAACGACTTGTCCCGTTCCATACTGTACGCCATTGAACGCAATAAGCTGATGCAAAAAAATGCAGCCCTGGTCCGGGAACTGAAACGCCTGACTAATCTCGACGAACTCACCGGCGCTTACAATCGCCGGTATTTCAACGCCTGCCTGAAGTTGAGGATCGAGGAAACAAAAAGATATGGAGGGCTCTTCAGTCTGATCATGCTTGACATAGATGGATTTAAGGCCGCCAACGATACTTACGGGCATCAGTTTGGCGACTTTGTTCTTCGTGAGGTTGTCTGCACTCTTAATTCCAGGCTGCGCGTAACGGATACTCTCGCCCGTTATGGCGGAGACGAGTTTGCCATAGTTCTCCTGGGTGCGACAATTGCCTGGGCACTGAAAGTAGCAGAAAGTATCCGGCGCACAGTGGAAAAATTAATAATAAAAACCGGCGATGAAATCAACTATTCCATAACGCTGAGCATGGGTATCGCCGAATTTCCTACGGATGCGGAAGACATGGATAAGCTTTTGACTTGCGCGGATTCGCGACTCTACACAGCCAAAAATTCAGGAAAAAATCATATCTGTATAAACTCTTAAACCTGTCTGCCGGACGCCGCAAGGGCTTAAAAGCTCCCTTTTCCCGGTTAATTCCGGAAAAGTAAGCAATTATCCTGCTGGTTCAATTGATTTATTTATTTTCACTTAAATACTTAAGAGTCAGAAAAGCCAGTTCTTGGGTTGTTCGCCGCTCTCATTCATGTTTTTACCTGCTTCATAAATCCAGCAATAGCTTACCGCCCTTCTACCGGTTAAGATATTACTTTGCATTCATGCACCCTTCCTTTTGCACCCTTGCTTCCTTCCTTGTCCTAATT
>CAZWCA010000039.1:7871-27029 GCA_964632255.1 uncultured Smithella sp.
CTTTGCATTCATGCACCCTTCCTTTTGCACCCTTGCTTCCTTCCTTGTCCTAATTAATAATTAGTTATCTGCTGCCATAGAAATAGCGATCATCCAATAGACGGATTAAGATTATTCAATTATTCTCACGTTGTTTAATTAAATACCGAAATCATTGTTAACCGCTATTCCCCCCATGAGCAAAAATACAATCCTGCTACAGGGCATAGATGTAATGAGATGATGATTTCTCTATATACGCGATAAGTGGAGATCTTAAAAATTTGATCTTGTCCTCCCCATTATCGAAATAACACAAACAGAAATGACCGATTCTGAAATGAAGGAAGATCCATCTAAAGTCATAATGCAAGACAATGAAATTCCTAATTGATGCGTCCGAAATGACGGTGATCTTACCGATCTTTGATCATCTTTACAACCCGCCCGCAACCCAATACGTGGACGACGAAGGAGCCGGTAAAAAGAATTCTGTCGCAGTGATTCTTCCGCAGAATGAGAAATCAATCGAAGTTACTCAATTCTACGAGAGCATGTGCCGGAACCTTGGTTGGAGTGCAATTTTTTTTTCTGAGCGTCAAAGCGCAATTTATTGGTTACTGGGCAAAGCCGGCTCTAACAAACCGGATGCTCATCCGTCACAGTTATAAAATAAATTAACAGGAGAATTATATGCCGGCATCATTGTTAACCGTTATTCCTCATATTGTAAAGAGTATGGAAATGGCTAAAGTGTCCATCAAGACCAGTTCAACAATTGCCAAGCTCAGTCATCAGCTTTTGTCCATTCAATTTGAGCTGCTCCAGGAAATTAACAAAAGAAGACGATTCGCTGCAAATCATCTTCCAACTTGGACGGGACCATTTTATCAGAAAATTTATGGTGATCTTTTAGAAATCTCCCAGGATGGGGCGAATACCTTAATCGAGCTGATTCGCAATAAATTCATCATCCTTGTTCAACGTTTCCATCATGAACGGCAGGGGGAGTTAGAGTTCATCAGTCTTTTTACGGACGAATTGCCGCATCAGGACTGGATTACGAAAAGAGAATACCGCAAAGAGCTCATGGATCTACCCGGTCTTAAATTGATCGATATTTCCGTAAATGTCCCGCATGAAATCAAGAACTACACTGTTGTATTTGCACCCCGTGCCGGCCATCACTCCAACATTGCCGAACAGGTGGCCGTTTCCATGCGGGATCAGGGGATGACCCGTATGGCAATTGTGGAACAGAAATGCGCTGAGGACATTCCTCTTTTTGTTAACGGCAAGCGGCATCATGAAGATTTCGTAAGCCAAATCGAACAATACCGGCAGATTCTCGAACATGTGCGAATGCTTACAGGCCGGCCTGCTCATCTGGTAGCCATCTGCCAGCCGGGCCCTCTGCTGATGATGACCTTGATTCTTTACCCGGAACTGGGGAAGACATTAGGCACCGCCGGATCGCCGATGCACACGGAAGGAGAACATGGCTATCTAACCGATTTTGCGCGGAAGATGGGAGAAAATTATATCGACTACCTGATCACTCTATTTGGCTATACTGTTCCCGAAGGGCGAATGGGCGCCGGACGCAGATGTTATGACGGGCGTCTGCAAGTCCTTGGCTTTTATCTATTGGGGATGGAAAAGCATATCAACAATTTCAAAACCCTGCTTGCTGACTTGAAAAATGGTAATCGGCGGGGGGCAGAACGCCAGAAGATATTTTATCAGTGGTATAATTATGCACATCATTTCCCAGCCAGTTTTATCCGGGATACCTATAAAAAGATATTTGTCCACAATGAACTGATTCGGGGCACGCTGGATATCGGCGGGCGTAAGATAGGAATTAAGGATTATCCTGCCGGGATACCCATCTGGGCAATCGGCGGCACGGAAGATGACATCGCGCCGCCTCTTCAGGCCACCGGGCATATGGACTTAATTGATAATGTCGCACCGGAGGATAAATTGACGCTCATTTGTAAAAGCGGACACATGGGCCTGTTCCGGTCAGCGACAATTCTCCGGGATTACTACAGCCGGGTTGTCCGTTTTCTTCTGGATCATAGCGACAGGCAGGTGGTTGAATGCAACTAGGGATATGATTTATAAGAACTTGAATATTAATATTTTTTCATGAATTTATATTGCAGGAAAAGGAATTTTCCTGTTTATTGGTGCAGACATCCACCCACAGCCGGAAGACGTGGAAACCTTGCAAAAGGAGTAAAATGCCATGGATCACAAAACAAAATTTACGTTGTTACATGAATTAACGCGTCTTTTCCAAAACAGAGAAATGCCTGTTTCTGAGTTGCTGCATGAGATTATCTTATTGCTGCCCATGGGGTGGCAGTATCCGGAGATTACCGCAGCCCGGATTATTTATGACGGCGATGAATTTGCGACCTCGCATTTCTTACTTACACCATGGATACAAAGCGCAGAATTTAAAATTGATGATAAGCAAGGGATTTTGAATATCGTCTATTTAAAAGAAAAGCCGGCAAAAGACGAGGGCCCTTTTTTACATGAAGAAAGATGGCTTATCGATTATATTGCCAACATATTGAAAATATATATAGAATTCAGAAGAACGGCGGAGGCGCTGGCCAGGAGCGAGCAAAATTTAAAACTATTGACGGCAAATATTCCAGCTATAGTTTTCAGAGGTTATGCCGACTGGACGATGGATTTTTTTGATAACAGGGTAGAAGAGATCACTGGTTATCCCAAGGAAATATTCCATTCCCGGCAATTGAAATTAACCGACATCATGCTGGAAGAAGACATAAAAGATTCCAAAAATGTCTTTATTCAAGCTTTAAGGACTAAGACGGCTTACGTCAGGGAATTCGGCATAAAGACCAGGAATGGCGATATCAAGTGGATACAGGAAAGGAGCTGTATACTCTTAAATGAGGAAAAAAGAATTGAATCTGTAAACGGGATATTTTTTGATATCACCGACCGTAAGAAAACTGAGGAAGAATTGAGGAAATACCGCGAGCAATTAGAGGAGCTGGTCCAAAATCGCACCTATGATCTTATGTTGGCAAATGAACAGCTTCAATGGGAAATCGGTGAACGCAAACAAGCCGAAGAAGCCCTTCAAAAAGCTCATGAGCAATTGGAGCAGCGTGTGGAGGAGAGAACTGAGGAGCTCAGGCAAGTAAACATCGAGTTAAAGCGTGAAATAGAGGAACGTATCCAGGCGGAAGATGCTCTCCGGGGATCGCGGGAGGAGCTCCGGTTCTTGCATTCCGAGCTTATTACCGCCCAGGAAAATGAGCGGCGAAGGATTTCCAGGGAGTTGCATGACGAACTGGGGCAATCCCTGGCCGGTCTAAAGATATATTTGACAGCAATGGAAGGAAAATTCCGGAAAGACCAGAAGACTCTAAAAAAAGATTGCGCACGTCTTCTCGCTCATATAGATGAGATCATTGAAAATGTTCGAAGGCTTTCCAAAGATTTAAGCCCTGTTTTACTGGAACTTATGGGCCTTTCAGCAGCCCTTAAATATTTGTTCAGCGATATCAGCGAGCATCAGCGGCTAGGTTGTACAATAGATATAGATGAGATTGACAAATTATTTTCCAAACATGCCCAGATTACGATTTATCGGATTTTTCAGGAATGTTTGACCAATATAGTCAGGCACTCGCAAGCCACTCACTTTTCCGTGGTCATCAAAGATTTGGGTAATCATATTTCTTTAATGGTTCAAGATAATGGAAAAGGTTTTAACGTAAAACGAATTCTTACTCAAAAGGCCAGCCAAAGGGGAATTGGCATCGCTGCCATGCAGGAGCGGGTGAGGATGTTGGGAGGCACGCTTGATATATGGAGCCAGGAGAATTCGGGGACGCGAATTACCTATGATATTCCCAGTGATGTAAGAAATGTCGCCAACGCCGTTGAGATATCGAATACTTAAAAAAATAGTGTCAGAAGGAACTTTAGGAAATTCATGAGTATTAAAATTCTTGTTACAGATGATCATAACATTATACGGGAAGGTCTGGTTTCTTTGCTTGAAAAACAACCGGACATGAGCGTGGTCGGGGAAGCAGGAGATGGGCGTACCGCCATGCAACTGACACGGGAACTCATACCGGATGTCGCCATTATGGACATAAGTATGCCGGATTTGAATGGCATTGAGGCAACCCTTCAGATTACAACGGAATTTCCTATGGTCAAGGTTATCGCCTTGTCCGTGCATTTCGATAAGCACATTGTCAAGGGAATGTTGCAAGCCGGCGCATCCGCTTATCTATCAAAATATTCGGCCGCCCAGGAATTGATTAAGGCTATCCGGCTGGTCATGGCCGGTCAAACCTATCTTAGCCCCGATATCGCCGGTATTGTTGTAGAAGACTATAAGTTGTCAAGATCTGACGACTCTTCAGTTTTTACCGTATTGACGGCCAGAGAACGGGAAGTACTGCAACTGTTTGCCGAGGGTAAGAATACAAGACAAGTTGCGGAAACGCTTTACATCAGTTTAAAAACTGCGGAAGCGCATCGCAGGCAAATTATGGATAAGATGGGTTTTAAAAGCCTCGCTGAACTTATAAAATACGCAATTCGTGAAGGATTGACGTCTATGAAACCATGATCTGTTTATATCAAAACCTTTCATTTCTCTCTCCTTGTTGTATGGAGCACCCTTGAGCAGACTAAATCACCAGCGGCCCGCAGCCGATGGGTTCTGCGGAAATATTATCAATTCCCGCTCTGCCATGCGCAGAAGCGTAAAGTATTATAGCGCCGGTTCCAATGTCATTGACTTAAGGGTCATTCCCGCATTTTTTTGACGGGAATCCAGGAATCACCGAGCATGGATGCCCGACAAGAACATTCGGGCATGACACGAGGTGCTTAAGTTAAGGACATTGGTGCCGGTTCAGCATGGCGGCACCTTTATTTGGACTTGCAACCGCGCGCATAAGTCTCACTGCCCAGAAGGCTCACTTTATGTATTTCACACAAGCAATACCGCGGATCGACGCCGCCGGAACCGCCGGAGCGGAAAAGAGCCCTTTCCGGATAAAAACGATGCTAAATACCTTTGACTATGAATAAGCTTTGCTCTATAGTCCCGTCAAAAATACTGAGGATTTATCATCATGGATGCAGACAAGATGCGTACATTGACCTTAGGGATCACAGCCCGAACCGATTACGTACCCGTCGTAATGCAGTTTGTGGAATCGGCTGCCGCTGTTTTTGGAATGAAAAAAGAGGAATACCTGAGGCTTAACCTCGCTACGGAAGAAATTTTTCTCTACCTTTCCAATATTGTGTGCCCGGGTAAGGCACTCGAAGTTCAATGTTTCAACGCATTTTATTATACGCGAGTTCTTTTCCGCTTTTCCGCTGTTGAACTCAATTTAAGCGGCCTTAATATAGCTTCCAATATAACCCCGGATCGGGAACCTGATCTGGATGCAATGGGCCTTCTGATTGCCTCGCGTTCCGTCGACCATCTCAATGTCATTGTGGAAAAAAATAATCAGGTTTCGCTGATAATCACCAAAGAAAAGGCTTATCCGGTAAACGAAGAAAAACTTCCCGTACCGCAATCGGCTGAAAAGATAGTTACTGAAATGCCCGATGCCGAGCGCCTGAAATTCTTTGCCGTTCTTGTTTCGCAATTTTATGATCCGGCGCACAGGCCTGCTTTCTTCACCTATCCCGGAAAGCTGGTTGATATGGTTGCATCCGGAGAATACAATGTCATAGCCGCTTTGAATGCAAAAAAAGAAATTGTCGGCGGAATTTTGTATTGTTTTCGCACGGAAAAAAATGTTCAGTGCTTTGGTCCTTACTGCTTCTGCCGGGAGCAGGAAAAAATGATATCTGAAACACTGCTTGCCGACTGCCTCAGTAAAATTGCCCGCACTAAAGCATTGGGTCTGCTGAGCCTTTCCGGCCTTCCCGAGTCGGTGCAAAACAACTTTGAAACACTTGGTTCTCTTCATTATTTTGAAGAAGGCAAAGCTCCCGTTAATGAGTATTCATTTTACCGGCTGCTGCATGAAGATCCCGGATTTGAAATCTGGTCCTCGGATGATTTCACAGAGTATTTGAATTCTGAATACAATCGTCTGGCACTGGCCAGGGAAATCCGTACAATTCATGATATGGGTGAGACTCGTTCCGGCTCTTCCCTTTTTTCAGCCGCAGTTGACCGAAACAGGCATGCTGTTACCCTGCGCCCGCTCCTGCCCGGTAACGACTTTTCAACAAATGTTGACCGGCATATTCGTTTTCTGCGGGATGACGGGTTTCTTAATCTCCATTTCGAGCTTGATCTGGGCATTCCCTGGCATGCGGAGCTTATTCCCATCCTCATAAGCCATCATTTTAAACCGGCAATCATTCTGCCTTTCGCCGGAAAATCCGATAACGTGATACTTGAGTATAGCGATGAAACCAGACTTTGATTTTTTAGTTCCCGCTTATGTCAGGGAGTTTGAACCATATATACCAAGCAAGCCTGATTCAGAACTGATGAAGCTCTTTGGGTGCAGCAGACTTTTTCGCCTGAATAATAATGAAAATCCTTTAGGCCCGCCACCGGGAGCACAGGAAGTGATGAGACGTTTTCCTCCTCCACGGGGCGCTGTTTACCCAAGTGGCGATTCATATTTACTGCGCCGGGAAATCGCAGCAATGCACAATATTGACCCGGATCAGATACTGGTCGGCAACGGAGCGAATGAAGTTATAACTTTCGTAATCAAGGCTTTCTGTGAAAAGGGAGACAATATCATTACCGCGGATAAGACCTTTGCCGTCTACGAGTGGGTGGCTACTTTTTCCGGAATTGAAGCTAGAGTCATCCCCCTCATCCGGGAAGGCTTTGACGATCAAGCCATGCTCAAAGCTATTGACGAGCGCACAAAGATTCTCTTTGTCTGCAATCCGAACAACCCTACGGGAACATACTGGTCAAAGGAAACTCTCAAAAATTTTCTCGATATAATTGACGGAAAACAGATCGTGGTTATTGACGAGGCCTACTTTGAATTTGTTGAAGAGGCGGATTTTCCGAATGGAATGGAGCTAATCGAACAATATCCGAATGTTATCATTTTCCGGACATTTTCCAAGATGTACGGTCTCGCCGGTTTGCGCATCGGCTACCTGGCGGGTGACATGGATGTTGTCGACATGATTCGCCGGACATGCGTTGTCTATTCCGTAAACGGCATTGCCCAGGAAGCCGCCCAGGCCGCTTTGCAGGACAACACAAATCACATTCAGCGCACCCGTGATCTCATTCGGGAAAGCAAAACTTTTCTTCGCGAAGAGCTGTCCCGCATGGGTCTTTCGCTCATTGTCGGAGAAGGCAATTTTCTCATTGCCCGGTTGCCGGGAAGTGATACCCTGGCTTATCGAAAGCTAATGAGGGAAGGAGTAATGATCCGTCCCATGACCGGTTTTCGCTATCCTAACCATATCCGCATCACTCTAGCGCAGATGGAAGCTATGGAGGCCTTTGTCGGCGCACTGAAAAAAATCATGAACTGAAAGAGAATATATTGCGAAACATGCCTGAATCCCCGAAGCTGTTCTCCCGTGAATTCATCGCCCTTTGCCTGATCCTGGTTGCGGCGTTTGCCAATGTCTCTGTATTCTATAGTTTTTATCATTATCTCGGTACGATCGGCATCCCGGTGGCATGGCGGGGTTTTATTGTCGGCCTGGAGCCCATGGCGGCGTTTATCCTGCGCCTTTTTGTGATCCCCTGGATATCCGCCCGTAATGCCGTAACAATTCTTCTGGTATCGCTGGTTCTTATTATCATTGTCTCCTGCTCATACCTGTGGGCGCTAACCGTGCCGGCCATGATTGTACTGCGCGTCGCTCACGGCGCCGCATTTGTTCTCCTGACATCCGCGGTAATCGCTCTCGTTGTCCAGTTTATTCCTAAAGAAAAAAGCGGACAGGGATTCAGCATCATCACTATCTCGACAATGATTCCCTACGCAATAATTCCGACGATAACAGAGTCCCTGCTCCCCAGTGTGCAAAGTGAGGCTGTTATCTATGCAGGTGTTTCCATTTTTTCCGTTGCATCCATTCTGCTGCTTATTTTGCTGAAAAGACACATCAGTAATGTTCTTGGCAGAATGGATGAAGCATTAGGTCGGCGTCCCCGGATGGAAGAAATCAAAGAGAATTTCCGGCAGCTTCCCGTAGTGTTGCTGCTGGCCACCGCTTTCTTTGTTTATCTTGCCCATGCCACCGTTTTTTACTTTACAAAAGATCTTGCTCTGGAGAGTGCTATCGGCGATATGGGAGCTTTTTTTACCATTTCCATGGTGGCGATGATTGCAGTACGCATTGCCGGCAGTGCAATATTCGACAAGACCAATAAATTATATGTTTTTCTGGCAAGCCTCGCTTTTTTAATCCTGTGTCTGGTTTTGCTTTCTCACGTAGGTACGCGTCTGTCTTTTTATCTGCTCGGCGGATTATATGGGATTTGTATGGGTGTTATTTTGCCCCTGTTGAACGCTCTGCTTTTTTCGGCATCACCACCGCCGTTACGCGGACTCAACACCAATCTGACACTTTTTACTATGGATGCGGGTTACTTTATCATGCCCTACACCGGAGGGATGATCATCGCTTTCGGATACGGATTTGATATTTTGTTTTATCTGGGTGCCGGATTTATTTTCTTTTCCCTGTGCCTCGTTTTGCTATTGACACGGTTTCAAATAAAAGAATAAAAGGAAAACTAAAATTAAATAGCGCAATTTTTTAAAGTTTTTTAATAACCAAGCGAAAACAAAGTTATATCTGAAAAATAATAATAAGGGAGTCTACTATGGAAGTAATAAAAACTAAGGGTAACAAAGCAATCATTGCCGGCGTCAAAGGGCGGATTGATGCGGTTACAGCCCCGGCTTTTGAAAAAATGATCAATGAAATCATGAACGAAGAAAACATTCCTCTTTTAATAGATTTTGGTGAGTTGGAGTATATAAGCAGCGCCGGACTGCGCAGTATCCTGATCATTTCTAAAAGTCTGAAGGTGAAAGGACTCCCGGTTTATTTTTCGCGCCTCCAGGGAAATGTGAAGGAAGTATTTAATATCTCCGGGTTTGGTTCCATATTTAAAATCTTTGATAATAAAGAGGAAGCGATAAAATCGATCTGATTTATGAAAGACAATCCCTTAGGCCGGCCGGATGCTAAGTGAATCCGGCATATGCCTGATGTGCTTAATCCTGCCCATGTCAAGCACGGACAGGTTATGCGTTGTACGTTAACACCTTATTCCGAAGACTTTTAAAGCGCTTTTCCTGAACGCTGAGGGAAGAAGCGCAATAAAGTAATTGCCAGGATGCGTCGGCAGGCGGGCAATTTGCGCGCCTTGCCCGCCATTTTTTTACTTAAATCATCTAAAAACAATTAATTTTGGGGTTACTTTTAAAATTATCATGACGGAATCCACAAAAATAGAACTGCCGGCAAGGCTTGAAAATCTTTACAAGTTTATTGACTTTGCAACATCCTATGCCCTGCAGCACGGTTTTGCCGATAAAATTTTGCAAAATATCGATCTTTGCCTGGAGGAGGCCCTGGTAAATATTTTCAGTTACGCTTATAAAAATGCGGAAGGCAAGGCCGCAGTCGAATGTTCTTTTAAGGAGGGCAAGTTATTTATTCAGATCATTGACTGGGGAAGTCCCTTTGATCCATTGATCATCCACTCTCCCGATGTTTATGCCAATCTTGCTGCCGATAGAATCGGCGGATATGGAATCGTCCTGATAAAAAAGCTGACGGACAAAGTAAGCTATGCCAGAACCGGCGATAAGAATATTTTAACAATGGTCTTTGTAAACCATAAAGATTTATGAACAAATCAATGCGGTTAATAAAAGCATCGTATGCTGTTAGAAATACAACTATGAAGGCCGAGCCGGGAAGAAAAATAAAATACAAACTTTCCGGCTTCTTTTTTTTGGTATTGCTTTTTTTTCTGCCGGCATTATCCGTTCAAGCCCAGGAACTGAAAAAATTAACCTTTCTGCCGCAATGGTTTCCCCAGGCCCAGTTTGCCGGTTACTATGTGGCAAAGGAAAAAGGTATTTACAGAAAACATGGTCTCGACGTCACAATCTTACGCGGTGGTCCTGAAAAACCCGTATTTCAGATGCTTTCCAGGGACCGGGCGGATTTCGCAACGTTGTTTCTTGCAGAAGCTGTCCAGTTTCGTGCTGGCGGCCTGAAGCTAGTTAATATCGGTCAGATCGTGCAGCGATCCGGATTCATCCTGGTTGCAAAAAAATCCAGCGGCATACAATCCATTAAAGATCTGCAAGGGAAAAAAGTAAGCCTCTGGGATGACTTCAAAGTTCAACCATTGGCTTTCTTTCGTAAAAACAATATTCACGTACGAATTATCCCTCAAACCTATACTTTGAATCTTTTTCTTCGCGGCGGCGTCGATGTCGCCTCCGCCATGTGGTACAACGAATATCACTCCATATTAAGCGCCGGAATCAATGCAGATGAGCTGATCACTTTTTTCTTTGACCGGCAGGATCTTAACTTTCCGGAGGATGGAATATATTGTCTGGAAAAAACATGGAAAAAAGATCCCGATTCGGCCCGTCGTTTCGTTTCAGCATCGATTGAAGGCTGGCAGTACGCTTTTGCTCATGAGCAGGAAAGCCTTGACATTGTTATGAAATATGTCAATGAAGCAAAAATCAATACAAGCCGGGCTCACCAGAAATGGATGTTCGAAAGAATGAAAGACATCATTACCCCCGGAAATAAAAACATTCCCATGGGCGCACTCACCCATAAAGATTACGAAAATGTAACCAGGGAACTTCTGGCGGCGGGTTTGATCAAGCGTATACCCTCTTTAGGTGGATTTTATGCCGGTCCTGAAAAATAATAAAAAAAGGGGGCTTGCTTTTAAACTCTCCCTGTTTATTCTCGCCAGTACAACGGTAATTTTTCTTGCCGCCTTCGGTTACGATTACATCGAATCCCGCAACATGGTTATGAATTCCGTAAAAAAGAATGCGGAAAATCTTGCTCTCTCCACGGCTCACCGGATTGAAACCATACTGCGCGGTGTGGATAGCGCTCCGCGTTATATGGCTGCTTCTCTGGAACATAGCGAGTTCAGCCCAACAGGGCTAACCACACAAATTGAAAACAATGTAAAGCTTAATCCGGACATTTTCGGATCGGCCGTTGCTTATGAACCCTACTTTTATTTTCCGGAGTCACGATATTATTGCCCATATTATTCCCGCGAAAAGGGTCACCTGAAATTTTCCTTGCTGGGAGGGAAAAATTATCAATATCACCTTTGGGACTGGTATCTCCTGCCTAAAGAACTGGGTAAAGCTGTTTGGAGTGAACCATACTTTGATGAAGGCGGCGGCAACACAATCATGTCCACCTTTTCCGTTCCATTTTATAAAAATGTTGCGGGAGTACGGAAATTCGCCGGTGTCGTCACCGCTGATATGTCTTTAACCTGGCTGAAGGATATCATTTCCAGGGTTAGTATTTACCGGACCGGGTATGCTTTCCTAATTTCGCAAAACGGAGTTTTTATTACCCATCCCAATAAAGACCTGATCATGCGGGAAAGCATTTTCTCTGTCGCCGAAACCGCGGGTGATCATACATTACGGAATATCGGCAGGAAAATGATACACGGTGAAGAGGGATTTGTCGCTCTGCCCAAATATTTCGCCGGCAAGAAAGCCTGGATGTACTATGTGCCGCTGCCGTCCGCCGGCTGGTCTATCGGTGTTGTCATCCCCGAAGACGAGTTGTTCGCCGATATCCGCGATCTCAGCCGGATAGTGATGATTATCGGTATAATCGGCTTTGCTTTCCTGTTTTTAGTAGTGATCTCCATTTCCAAAAACATTACCAATCCTTTAAGGCAATTGGCCCGGACAACGTCGGAAATAGCCAGGGGCAGCCTTGATGTAACTCTTCCACAAGAGCGATCCAGCGATGAGGTCGGCGAATTGACGACATCTTTTGAAAATATGCAACTCGCTCTTAAAGAATACATTACTAATCTCAAAGAAACAACAGCCGCCAAAGAGCGAATGGAAAGCGAACTGAAAATTGCCCGCACAATTCAGATGAGCTTCCTGCCCAAGCGTTTTCCACCCTTCCCTGAAAAGAAGGAATTCGACATTTACGCCACCATTGTTCCGGCAAGAGAAGTAGGCGGCGATCTTTACGATTTCTTTCTGCTCGACGACGACACGCTTTTCTTTTCCATTGGTGATGTTTCAGGAAAAGGAGTACCCGCCGCTCTCTTCATGGCTGTTTCCAAACTCCTGATGAAAGGAACGGTGAACCTGGAAACAAATCTCGCCAGCGCACTGGAGAAGGTTAACCGCGAACTATGCTTGGAAAATGAAGCCATGATGTTTTTAACTTATTTTTGCGCCACGCTGAACTTCCGGACGGGAGAACTTTGCTACTCCAATGCCGGCCATAATCCCCCACTGATCTTGCGCGCCGGCGATAAAGCACAATGGCTTGACCTGCCGGATGGATTTCTGCTGGGTGTAATGGAGAACAGCAGTTACAAGACAATGACGACTTTTCTTAACCCCGGCGATACATTGTTGCTTTACACCGACGGCGTAACCGAAGCCATGAATGCGAATGGTCAGCCTTTCTCTGACAATAGTTTGAAAGAGCTGGTAGTTAAGCTTTCCGGACAAAAACCCGATCTAATGGTTCAGGAAATTGTAAAACAGGTACAGAGCTTTGCCGGTAATGCGCCGCAATCGGATGACATTACAATTCTGGCGCTTTACTACAGAGGCGCTTAATTTAGAGCCGGTCCAAACTGCCGGTCCGAAAAGGGGTTGGTTTTGATCATTATTTTTTCCAACCACACAATAAAAATCAACAGGTCTATACAAGCTCAAAAGGAGATTCTTCATGAAAAATAAGGATCATGTAAAAAAATCAGTTTTTATTTTTACGATACTTGTGGCCGTAATCTTCACTTCCGGAGTTCTCAGGGCAGCGGATTTGAAAGATGTAAAAAAGAAAGGCGTTCTCCGCCATTTGGGTATTCCTTATGCCAATTTCGTTACCGGCGCCGGCGACGGTATGGACATTGAACTTATGAACGCCTTTGCCAAACATATTGGCGTCCGGTACGAGTATATCAAAACAGACTGGAGCGATATCTTTGGTGACTTGACCGGGAAAAAAGTAAAACCAAAAGGTGAAGGCATCGAAGTGGTTGCACAGGCACCTATCAGGGGCGATGTTGCCGCAGCCGGCATTACCGTGCTTCCCTGGAGAAAAAAGGCAGTAGATTTCTCCGTCCCCACCTTCCCCAACCAGGTATGGCTGGTAGCCCGTGCCGACTCCCCGTTACAGCCGATAAAGCCTACCGGAAATACAAAAAAGGACATCGAGGCAGTTAAAAAGATTATTGCCGGTCAGCCTCTACTTGGCAAACAAGAAACATGCCTTGATCCCTCACTCTATGGTCTGGAAAACATTACCGACAAGATCAAATTTTTCTCGGGAACAGTAAATGATATTGCCCCCGCCGTAATCAAAGGCGAAGCGAATTTGACGCTTCTCGACCTTCCTGACGCCCTTGTGGCGCTCCAAAAATGGCCGGGGAAAATAAAAGTCATCGGCCCGGTAAGCGGAAAACAGGATATGGCGGCGGCCTTTTCCAAAGATTCGCCAAAGCTTCGAGAAGAATTTAACAAATTTATAAGAAAAATAAAAAAAGACGGTACGTATGAGCGAATTGTGAAAAAATACTATCCCTATGTCTTTGCTTATGATCCGGAATTCTTTGAAAAAAAATAAATAAGGATCATCCGAATGAGGAACAACGCCATCAAACCGATTCCGCAATTTTACCGCACTTTATTAATTCTTGCTGTAAGTGCGGCGGCTGTCGCCTTTGTCTTCTTTCTTTTGTTCATGAACTACCGTTTTGCCGTCGATCTTCGCAAAACAAATCTCAAAAATATGAAAGCGGCAACGGAAAAAAGGGCAGCTATGGTCGGTTTTTTCTTCGCCGACCGGAAGGATGATCTGGTCAATTTGGCTCTCAGTCGTGAAGTATCTGTTTTCTTTGAAAATAAAGCTCTGGGCATGAGCATGGAATATGGTCTCAAGTATAGTCTCATTCCTATCCAGGATCGCTTCCGGGATCTTTTAAATCGAAAAAAACTGGGCAGTGATCCAGTTTATTCGAGAATTATGCTGATCGAAAAAAACGGCGAAATACTTGTGGATTCATTTGCTACGGCCGGCCATAAGGTGGTGAACCATAAGGAAATAATGAAGCTTCTTGAACCTGAATACCGGGACGGAACTATCCTCACTCTTAACAACGGCAGGGAAATTGTTGCTTCTCTTTCTTACTACTTTAAAAAACATTATGCCGGTCAAATCATTGCATGGATTCAACCGCAAACTCTTTCCAGAAATATTCTGGGTGCAGGAAATTCTACCCCCAATGATATCTGCGGTCTCATTACTGGTGAGGGAAAGACTCTCCAACCCGTAGGAGGTTATTTTCCCGCACCGGTTTTCGACCAGTTCAATAATTCTGCATCCGCATTTGGTGAAACTTTTGAATTCCACGACATGAACAAAGAAAAGCAATCATGGATAGGGCTAAAAATGCCTGTTGGGAATACACCATTTTACATATTGCGTTTAAATACCTCATCCAATGTCGTAGGTAAGTTGAATCCCCTTTCTCTGCTCATAACCATGGGCTTGATTGCTTTCGTGCTTCTTGCCGGTGCTGCCTATACCTTCATACTTCATATGCAGGCAAAGAAAACAATAAAGGAGTCGGAACGCCGGTTATCCGAGATCATTGATTTTTTGCCTGACGCAACCTTTGCCATCGATCGTGAAGGAAAGGTCATTACCTGGAATCGAACCATCGAAGAGATGACCGGCATTCGCGCCGAATCCATGTTGGGAAATGGAAACTACGAATATTCTCTGCCGTTTTATGGAACCCGAAGGCCGATCATGATTGATCTGGTATTTGAAACTGATGAAGAGATCGCAAAAAAATATCGGTTAATCGAGAAAAAAGGAACTGTTCTTTTTGCTGAAGCCGAAGTACCGATAAAAGATCAAAGTCTCATGCTCTCGGGAAAAGCCGGTCCTTTGTATGACAACATGGGTAATGTCGTTGGCGCCATAGAGTCGATTCGTGACATTACCGAGCGCAAGATAATGGAAGAGGAAAAGCGAAGCCTGCAAGAGCGCTTGCAAAGAGCGGAGAAAATGGAAGCCCTCGGAACATTGGCTGGCGGAGTAGCCCATGATCTCAATAATGTTCTGGGAGTCGTCGTCGGCTATACCGAACTGCTTTTGAACAGCATGGATGAATCAAGTCAAATAAAACCTCGTCTTGAAAAGATTATGAAGGGAGGAGAAAGGGCGGCCGCAATTGTTCAGGATTTATTGACCCTTGCCCGAAGAGGAGTTCCCGGTCGGGAGGTTCTTAATCTTAACAGGATAATCGCCGATTCTCAACAATCTCCGGAGTTTGAAAATCTATGTTCCTATAATTCTTCCCTGAAAATTAAAACCGATCTCGAGCAAGACCTCTTGAATATAGCAGGTTCTCCTGTACATATCGGCAAGACATTATTCAATCTCGTTTCCAATGCAAGTGAATCCATGACAAACGGCGGCATTGTGACCATTAAAACAACCAATCAGTACTTGGACAAACCGGTTCAGGGATATGACGAAGTGAAAGAGGGAGATTATGTTGTCCTTTCCGTATCCGATACGGGAAATGGCATATCCCCGGTTGATCTAAAACGTATCTTTGAACCTTTTTATACGAAAAAGGTCATGGGAAGAAGCGGAACAGGTCTGGGGTTGGCGGTGGTTTGGGGTACGGTGAAGGATCATAATGGATACATAAACGTAGAGAGTGAAGAGGGAAAAGGAAGTACCTTTACCATTTATTTTCCAGTGACACGGGAAAACATTACCAGTAAATCAACCACCACAGCCATATCTCAATACATGGGTAAAGGTGAATCTATTTTGGTTGTCGATGATGTTAAGGAACAGCGCGATCTGGCGGCTGAGATGCTTCGTAATTTGAATTACAGTGTCGCCAGCGTCGCCAGCGGTGAAGAAGCGGTTACATACTTAAAGGAACATGCTGTGAATCTTATCGTTTTGGACATGATTATGGAACCGGGCATGGATGGACTGGATACCTACCGCAAAATTCTGGAAATCCATTCTCAACAGAAAGCTATTATTGTCAGCGGTTTTTCAGAAACGGACCGTGTAGAAGCCGCCCATGTCCTCGGTGCAGGCGCGTATGTAAAAAAACCCTATATCATCGAGAAACTGGGACTGGCCATAAGGAAAGAACTTGAGCCGTCGACTTAAAATAAAAAGCGTTGTCGCCCAAATCTCTTTGTCCCTTACCGGAAGCGTTTTTGATGAAGTCTATGGCTCACTAAAGGTGCCTTCAAAACTCGTCTTCGATTCAACCAGTTGAAGTCACTGATCTTTCGTTTCGCCAAGATTCATGGCAAAAAAATTTCTCAATGGCTGTTCCAAAGAGATAACCATTGAGGCAACAAGCCTTAAAGATGTGATAACCGTAATTGCAGCACCTTTACTATAACTTCACATTCTAAGAGGTACTCCTCTCTGAACAAAGCAAATTGTTGTTAACAACAATTTGCTTTGTTATATTATTCACTCAAAGGATAAGATATGAAGTATACACCTTTTCAAATTAGAGATATGGTAAGTATCACCCAGGAAACTCTACGTCACTGGCGCCGGGTTTTGCCACCGCTAAAAGAGCAAATCGGCTATACACCTTGTTTTACTGCAGGCGATGCACTGGCACTTAAGATCATCAAGGAAATTGTTGAAACACTGCAGGTACGTGTACAGGCCCTTCAGCCCTTGGCGAATGAACTTTTTAATATTTGTCGTGGAATAAACTGGCCACGTCTGGAGCAACAATATTTAGTAATTTGTTTTTCTAACGGCTTAATAGAAACTCGTTATGTTTCCGAAATGTTGCGGGAGAAGGATAACAGTGCAATGATCGTCATTTCTTTAAGACCGCACATTGAGGAATTACGCGTTCGCTTAACAGAGAATGACGGCCAATGTCAGTGTGAGATACCGTTTCCACCTATAGGGCTTAAAAAAGCGAGCAATGTATGAAGTCATTCACTTATTTTTTATTCATTCGGCTTTGTAAATAGCTAATATAAATAGGTACGATCATGAACGCTTTGCAAATAATTGAAAACGAATTCGCACAAATCGGCTATTCCCGCGATGGAATTATACGTGATTATACCTTTTCGGATGTGCTGACATCATCCGGTGAACAGCGCTTAGTAGATCTTGCAGCTTTTACACAAACACCTGCATCTTATCGCACTGCAGCCTTCGGGGTAATTCGGGAGGATGAATCAGACATTTATCAAACTCTGATGGGTTATCGATCTTTGGGAGCGCCTGTCATACTTTCCCTATCCGAGAACCGCGTGACTGTCTGGCATGTCCGTTCGGCAGGAAAACCACGCCGTATAGGTGTTTATTTACTGGAGCAATTACCGTCATTATTTGCAGAAAAGTCCAGTCAGTGGATGCCGGATGCAATTTATCGGGCAAAATCAATCGGAGCATTCGATACAAATTATCAATTAGATTTTGTGGATCTTGGCCTGATGCCGATTATTGAAGGTGAAATACATATTAAATTGGACAGGCTGTTAAAAGAAGTCATCTTTGATATCCGGGAATCACTTAAAGATAAGGGAAACAAACTCGACTACCCGATATTGTTCCAAGGAACATTTAGATTGCTTGCCGCTAAAATACTTTTGGATCGCCAGCATCCCAAGGCCCAAGGATGGCAATCTTCAGATATCAGCTCCATATTGGCAGATATCGCATCTTACTATCAACTTGAAACTCTACCTCTACTAAAGAATGCAACTGTAAGGGACGCATTTACCGGCGCCTGGCAACAGCTAATCAGTGCTATAAGTTTTCGCAATATCTCGGCAGATGATCTTGCCTTTATTTACGAAAATACTTTAGTTACATCTGAAACAAGAAAAATTTTCGGCACCCACAGCACACCGCACCAGGTTGCGGAATACATTGTGAGAACAATCGGTCTCAATCGGATGCAACCTGAAACACTGCAAATCTATGAACCATTCTGCGGTGCCGGCGTCTTTTTAGTTTCGGCAATCAGGCATATCCGAGGACTTTTGCCCGGCGATTGGAATGACCAACAACGTCATAAGTTTCTTATTGAACATATTCATGGCAGTGAAATTGAACCATTTGCCTGTGAAGTTGCCGCACTATCTTTGATACTGGCTGATTATCCCAATCACAACGGATGGCATATAATACGAGAAGATCTCTTCCTGGATCAAACTCTTTCGAAAAGAACAGCACAAAGCTGCGTTGTCCTCTGCAATCCGCCATTTGAAGATTTCAATCAACAGGAACGTAATGCTTATCAAACGTTTACTTCTCGATCAATTCATAAGCCTATTGCCATTCTAACTACGGTTCTTGAAGCATCACCGGAGGCTATCGGCTTTGTATTACCGCGCGGATTTATTTTGGATTGCCAATATGACGGTATTCGTCAGGAAATAGAAAAAAATTATAAAATGATAGAAGTCGTATCTCTTCCGGATCGTATCTTTCAGGCTTCCGAAGTTGAATCCTCTCTCCTGATTGCCAAGGATAGGAGGCAAGATAAGCCCTCAGAAAAAACCAAACTTATTTCCTCGATGGTAAGCGATGCTGACAGATCCACATTTCTTTCCGCGGGAAAGATTTCTTCACAACAAAGCGACGAAAGAGCGCTGAATACTAATACACTGGGGCAATTATGGTTACCCGAACTTAAGGATTTATGGGACTATTTAGCGACCTATCCGAAGCTCGGAAGCATCGTCGAAATTCACCGTGGTCTTCAATGGAATTATCCAAAGTCACAAGCCGGCAGTCAGGAAAGAAAACTGGGCTACCGGAAAGGATTGCTGACGAGCACCGGAACGATATCTCAATATCATATTTCGAACACTATTTACCTAG
>CAZWCA010000040.1:0-10223 GCA_964632255.1 uncultured Smithella sp.
GAGCATCTCAGCGCTAATCTGGCCAATCCGCAAGGTAATTTAAACCTCCTTCTTGGTAATACTCAAAAAATTACATCGACTCTGGCCGCCAAAAAATCAATTTTGGAGATGGCCGTTGACGATAAAGAAAGCGTCCAATCGGTTCACGAAGCATTGAAAAAAGTTAAAAGTATTGCAACCAAAATTGATTCTATTGCGGATAAGACCGATGTGCAACTTTACGGAAAAGAAGGAACCCTTCCCAATTTGAATATTATTCTCAAGGATATTGCGGGCAAACTGCAAAAGCTGGATACAACTGTGGATAACATTAATAAAATAAGCAAAGATGCTTCCGAAGGCACGAAAGATTTACGTATGCTGCGTTCAGATATTGACGATGCCGTTAATGCCATTGAAGATTTAGTAAAGAAAATCGATGCCTTGATTTCTTCCAAAAAAAAGCCGGAGTTTAAACTTCCATGAGAATTTTTTTAATCCTTGCACTCATTATTTTAACTTTCGCCTGTAATTCTCAACCTCTTCCTCAATGGCAGGAAACCTCCGCGCGCCAGTTGGAAAATTACAAAGTCAATTTTCTAACTGATAAAGAAGATGCCACCGAGCCTCACTTTGTCCAGGCCAAAAAAGCTATCTCCGGCAATAACAATTTGAGCCTTCTGGCAACTGCCTATCTAACCAAATATGCCTTACATACGGCAGCTCTCGAAGACTTTGACGACAGCGAATTTCTGCGAATCGATAAGTTACAGCCTGACGCAGCCCATCGAGCCTATTACAATTTTCTAAAAGGCAATTTTGGAAAAATCGAAGCAGACCTGTTGCCGCCTGCTTACCGTAAGATCATCTCATTAATGCTGGATAAGAATATAACTGCCGCTCATGAAAAAATCGCTGACATGACCGATCCCTTATCACGCCTGATTGCCTGCGGCGTCTGGATGAAATACCTGCCTTATGATGAAAATATTTTGCAGTTAGCCATCAATACTTCCGCTGATCAGGGCTGGAGCCGGCCGCTCTGGGCATATTTGACCCGTCTGGAAAAATACTATGTCGAGAAAAAGGAAACAGATAAAGCTCAAGATATTAAAGAACGGTTGGATTTATTGAAGAAATAGTCCAGACTGCATGAATCCGGGAGGAAAATTGATGAAATTCCGTATCATTTTATTAATTATCGCGTCGTTGATGCTGACTCAACCTTTAGCCCAAGCTCATGAATTCGGCAAAATTCGGGCGCTCAATCAACGAGCGGCATTCGTTACCAACCAAAAGAATGACTTTGTAACCCGTGTCTTGACTTCTTATAAAATCCCTTTCGAACTAAATGCCCAGGGCGCTGTCGTCCGCATCAACCTGGAAAAAAACTGGCTCGATATCAAGGCTGTTGAAATCGTTCCCATTCTTCAGGAATCGGCCGATAAAAGCCGGCGGGTTATTGCACATGAACTGTATTTTTATACCGCCGATGGAATTCTGGATTTGGTATCGGAGCTCATTATCCGTTAATGGTCAAAATGATTTTTTTTACACAAATATCTTTTGCCATAATATTTCGGCGTTAATTTATTTGACAAACAGCCCGCGTTTGTTTAATTTAGTGTCGCGTTGATTATCAGGTGATGGAGTTCACCTTAGTAGAACCGCCTTTGCCGCTAATAACTCCTACAGGACAAAAACCTGAAGGAGTTAATTATGGAAAATACATCGAACAAGGCAATCCTCTCCCAGATTCGGGACCTTCTGCACACAATTCATCAAGCAACAGAAACGTTTCAGCTTTCTTCACAGATTCGCCAACTGGAAGCGGCTGATAATCTGCTTTTGCAAAATCCGCCCATTGATGTGGCCGTTCTGGGTCAGTTTAAAGCCGGCAAGAGTTCTTTTCTCAACAGCCTTCTGGGGCAAAATGTTTTGCCCGTCGGTGCGATCCCGGTCACCACCGCCATTACACGCCTGCAATACGGCGAACGGGAACGGGCTGTGGTGCAACATTTCAATGGGAAGAAAACGGAAATACCGCTGGCGAATATCATCGAATTTACTTCAGAAGCCGGCAATCCCGGCAACGAAAAAAACGTGGCGATTGTCGATATCGAATTGCCGTCACTACAAAAATATCCCGGCCTACGGCTGGTGGATACGCCGGGACTGGGAAGCATTTTCAAATACCACGAAGCCACTTCGGAAAGCTGGCTTCCGGCTGTAGGCACCGCTTTACTCGCCGTCAGCGCCGACCGGCCTTTGTCGCAGCATGATCTTGATTTAATTCGTGAACTCACCAGCCACACACCGAATATTATTCTTTTGCTGACTAAGGCAGATCTTCTTTCCAGGGAACAACAACAGGAAGTTATTTCTTTTTTTTCCCAGACCCTTCAGCGGGAGCTTCACCGGACGCTGCCGGTCTATCTGTATTCAACAAAAGACAATACGGATGAATACAGAAACCGCATTGAACAGGACATTTTTCAGACAACCGCCGCCAACCGGGATTTTGAATTTTTGCGCATTCTTCGCTACAAAACTCAATCCCTGGCCCGGAGCTGTCTCGGCTATTTAAGAATTGCCTTGCAATCATCCTTGCAGGCGGACCTAAACCGGGAAGGTTTACGTACCCAAATTCTTAATGAGAAAGTCAATGAATCGCTGATGCGCGAAGAACTGGGCATTATCGCCCGCGAGCATCAACGGCAAACCCGTCCGCTTATTGCAGCGTATCTGGAACCATTTTCACTTCCTCTCATTAAAAAAGTTAAAAACAAGCTGGAAAAAGATATTCCAACCTGGCCGGGCAATCTCTGGAAACTTTCCCGGCATTATGAATCATGGATGTCGGAAACCCTTTCCGGGGAGATGTATCAGCTTTCCAAAACCGAGCACATTCATTTTATGGGCACCTTGAAAAAGGCGCATGCCAAATTTTCAAGATCACTGGAGGCATTCCGTAAGTTTCTGGACGAAAATATTGAAAACGTCCTGGGTGTGCGACTGGCCCAGGTTGATTGGAATATTGATGTGGCCGAACCCGACCATCCGGATATCGCCTTTACTAAATCTTTCGATGTTCACGTTGATCTGCTCTGGTTTGTTATTCCTATGTTTCTATTTCGGAAAATATTTGAACGGCATTTCATTTCCGGCGTCCCGAAGGAAGTGGAAATCAATCTGTCGCGGCTGGCCTATCAGTGGGAAAAAAGTGTCAACAACGCCATCGAAGCCATGCAGCTTCAGGCGATTACTTACATCCAGGAAGAGCTGGCAACAATTGAAGCATTGCTTTCCCGGGCGCAGGGACAGACGGATAACATTAATCGATTGATCGCTCAAATAGAAAAATTATCCGCAAGTTTGTCAACATAAAAAGAAAGGGAAAATATGAAAAGAAAAATCAAAGAAGTACGCGCAATGGAAATTCTGGACTCCCGCGGGAATCCAACCGTCAAGACAACGATTACCCTGGACAACGGCATTACCGCTTCTGCATCCTGTCCATCCGGCGCCTCCACCGGGGAAAACGAAGCCGTTGAACTGCGCGACGGCGGTAAAACCCGCTATGGCGGCAAAGGTGTTCTTAAAGCGGTAGCCAATGTTAATGAAAGCATCGCTCCGCTGCTTATGGATATGGACCCGGTCCGACAGGCTGATATCGACCATTTAATGATCAAACGGGACGGAACCCCGACGAAAAGCAAACTGGGGGCCAATGCCATTGTCAGTGTCTCCATGGCCGTGGCCCGGGTCGCCGCGCTGGCGTCCGGCCTGCCGCTCTATGCCTATATGGGAGGATTTGCCGCCAATCGCCTGCCCGTACCCATGATGAACATTCTCAACGGCGGCAAACACGCCGACAACAGCGTGGATTTTCAGGAGTTTATGATCATGCCCATTGGTGCACCCACATTTGCCGAAGGGCTGCGCTACGGCGCGGAAACATTCCACGCCCTCAAGACGATTTTAAGTAAGCAAGGTTATGCCACCAATGTCGGTGATGAAGGGGGATTTGCCCCAAATTTAACAAGCAACGATGAAGCCTGCGAAGTAATTATCGACGCGATCAAAAAGGCGGGATACGAACCCGGTAAGGACATCGCTATCGCCTTGGATCCTGCGGCCAGTTCTTTCTACGCAAAAGGCATGTATAACCTGGCGAAGTCGGGACAGGGGAAAAAATCGACGGAAGAGATGATCGCCTTTTACCAAAACTGGATCGAGAAGTATCCGATTGTGTCCATAGAAGATGGTCTGGCGGAAAACGACTGGGAAGGATTCCGCAGGCAAACGATTGCGCAGGGGTACAAAATACAAATTGTCGGCGATGATATTTTTGTAACCAATCCCCGGTACATCGCCCGCGGCATTGAAGAAAAGACGGCCAACGCCGTATTGATTAAACTCAATCAAATCGGCACAGTAACGGAAACCATCGAAGCCGTCAACCTCTGTAAAAAGGCTGGATGGGGCTATGTGATTTCCCATCGTTCCGGAGAAACGGAAGACACCTTCATCGCCGATTTTGCCGTGGCCATGGGCGGCGGTCAGATCAAAACCGGTTCCGCCTGCCGCAGTGAGAGGATAGCCAAATACAACCGGCTCATGGAAATTGAAGCGGAGTTGGGCAAGTCTGCATGTTTTGCCAGTCCATTCAAATAATACCTGGATATGAGGAAAAATCAACCAACTGCCGACCAATGGCTCAATCGCAATGTCTTTGCCTTTGGATTAACAAGTCTTTTCAGTGATTTCTGCCATGAAATGGCAACGGCGGTGCTGCCCCAATTTATGCAGGCTATTGGTTCTTCCGCCGCCGCTCTCGGGTTTATCGAAGGCGTTGCCGATGCTCTTTCCAGTTTTACCAAGCTGGGGGCAGGCTACCACAGCGACAAGATCGGTCATCGCAAAGGCTGGACGGTTTTTGGCTATTTGCTTACAGCAGTGGCGAAGGCCTTATTTGCCTTTGCCGTGGCATGGCCGTTGATTCTGTTAGGCAGGGTTTTGGGATGGTTGGGACGGGGTATTCGCGGGCCGCTGCGCGACGCCATGCTGGCCGAGTCCGTCAATCCGCAAAACCGGGGCAAGGCATTTGGCTTTCACCGCGCCGCCGATACACTGGGAGCAATTCTGGGGCCGCTTGCCGCCTATGGAATATTATCTTTAGTTGCTCAAAACCCAAGCTTATCCAGTTACTTCAGTTATATTTTTTCTTCGTTTGCCCAGGAATCCGGAGGTGAGTATCGCCTGATCTTTCTGTTAACGCTCATCCCGGGACTTCTTTCGTTGGTTTCCCTGGCCTATCTGGTCAAAGAAAACCGCCGCCCACACAATCGTACTTTGCGTTTTTGGAAAACTATTAAATCGTTACCATCAAATTATCGGGAATTTCTTCTGGCGGTAGGATTATTCGGCCTGGCTGATTTCGCCCCAACGTTAATGATTTTGCGCGCCTCCACAACGCTCGCGCCGGTAACCGGCGTGCTGGAAGCGGCGCGTCTGGCCTCTTTGTTATATATTATTCGTAATATTACTTATGCCATTGCCTCCTTTCCGATCGGCGCGCACAGCAACAAATTTCAGCGCAGCCGCTATCTGGCCTGCGGTTATGGTATCGCCGTTCTAACCTTTCTCGGGTTTGCCTTGGTTATGCCTTCTTTTCCCTTGTTTGTTGTGCTCTTTATTCTTTCCGGTATTTTTATTGCCTGGGAAGATACGATAGAAGGTGTGGCGGTCCGCGACTATGTCAATGACGATATCGCGGGTACCGCCTACGGTGTTCTTGGCGTTGTAAACGGCATCGGTGATTTCGTTTCCAGCCTGGTTGTTGGTTTGCTGTGGACGTACGTCGGTGTTGAATGGGGTTTTATTTATGCGGCCATTTTGGGGATGGCAGGTACTATCCTCATGATGCGTACGCCCTCTGCCGCATCTCATTTGTAAGGTCGTTTAATGATGCTTTTCGTCGGCCGGGAAAATGAAATAAAGCAAATTTGCAGGGATCTTAAGCTGGGCCACAACATTATTCTTACCGGAAAATACGGCATCGGCCGAACCGCTTTAGCGAAGCATATAGCCGCTTTGCTTGCCGGCAAATGGCGGTTTATCTTTGTTGATTTCAGTCTGACTCCCGGAAAAATGAGTGAACTGCTGATGAAAGAGTTAGGTATAGCAAAAAGAAATAAGCAAACAGGCAAAAAATTCGGTTACAAATCCATGCGGTATCGTGTTGCTAATATATGTCTTCCGCGTAAAGAAAAAGCCGTAATTGTTTTTGATAATATCGCCCGGCTGACTTCTCCCAAAAAAGATTTTTTCCGCTACCTGATTTTGGAACAACGTTTCCAGTTTATTGCAATTACCGAACATTTTTTGCCGGAAAACGATTTATTTCTAATGAAGGCCCAGCTATTACCGGCAGCAACAGTATGCCTGCATAACTTAAAGGCAAAAGATACTTTATGTTTTGTAAGGCTGTACTCCAGCAACCATCATCTAAACTGGCCGGATACACACATCCAAAGTTTAGCCTCTCTTGCCGGTGGTTATCCCTTGGGAATGGTTGAGATGATCAGAGGAAACAGTGAGGCAATCAGTTCCATATGAGTGAAAATAATAACATCTCTGATGAAGTCATTGCCCAGGACATTCAGACAAGCGGCTGCCCTGTCTGCGATCGTTTATGGCAGGCTGTTCTTGATTTCTTTTCCCAATGGATA
This sequence comes from uncultured Smithella sp., assembly GCA_964632255.1. GTDB lineage: Bacteria > Desulfobacterota > Syntrophia > Syntrophales > Smithellaceae > MVRV01. The sequence goes on from CAZWCA010000040.1 coordinate 6,714, forward strand.
AACATTTTGGTGAACGATGAAAAAATTCGAAAAGAACCAGTGGTTACACTTGGGTTGTGCCCGTTCCATACCTGGCAGATGATGTCCATCGGCTCACCCCAGGGTATTTCCAGAGGCTACGCTAAACTGATGAATCATCTCGCCGAAGAATTGCTGCAGTTGTCTTGCTGTTCTTCAGGCGTTCAGGAGAAATTACCGGCGCTGATCAAGGACAACCGGGAATGCCGGGTATGTAATCTGATGGAGGATACGGAAACTGTTTATATAAGGCAACTGGCCGAATTTTTAATGGCGGAAAAAAACCGCTGCCTGTATTCCGCATCCCATGGCTTGTGCCTGCAACATCTGGCTGTTTTGGTAGCGGAAATACCCGATCCGGAAATTACGCAGTTCCTGCTGACTCAGGCGGCACGGCGTTTTGCAGTTTATGCCGCGGATATGAAAAATTATGCTATCAAGCACGCGAAGCTGCAAAGACATTTATGCAGCGGGGATGAAAAATACGCTTATCTTCGCGCAATAACACATGCTGCCGGCGGGAAGAATGTTTGCGTTCATCGTAATCATAAACATAAGAGTAATGCCTAATGACGGACTTAAACGAGAACCATAAAAAATATTTATTAATATCCTTTCGTCATATGGACCGACTTTTATCCGAGTTTGAGTGCGTCCTCGATGTCATGATTCCGCGTTCGCCGTTTCAGCAATATATTAACGATGTTAGTCCGGATTTGCGGCAAATTCTCGAAAACCATTGTAACTGTTTCCGCCAGGCAATGTGCCGGATACTTCAAGAGCAGGGTATAGATACGGGTAAACCGGAAAGAAGCGTTTTAAATCTTGTCAACACAAGTATAATATTTGCAGACATGTCCGCAGAAGAATTGAGGCCTAAATACATGCGCGGCTATGGAAAGCTTTCTGATGAGGCGACAGACACATTGAATGCAATTGCGTCGGAATTACAGGAACTCTTGAAAAAAATGAAGGCCGGCTTACCGGAATAATTCGCAGGAGTTACTTTTTATGAAAAATAAGAAAATCAGGGAGCGGATTATAAATTACGTTCGTGAGTGCCAATGTCCATCCGGCGGCTACTGCTTTTACGGGATTGATGAACCGAATGGTTCGGATACGTATTTTGCCTTGTCCATTTTAAAGTATCTCCATGCGCTCTTTAATGACGATAAGACCGTTTCCTTCTTGCAAAACATGCAACACAACGATGGATCTTATGAAAGCATCTTTGCCGCCTTTTATGCCTTAAACGGCCTCAGCATTCTGAAAAAATTGCCCTTATTCAATTATTCTTCTTATCTAATCAAAAATATTGATCAGTATAAGTTTGATGCAAGTCAACTGCCTGCAGAAATAATTCTCGCTTTTCAAAAGACTTTTTATCTGATCAGTTTGTTTAAATTCCTGAAAAAAAGACCAAATAGCGCAGTACGCCCGGAAATGATTCACTTCCTGCTGCAATTTAAAAATAACGATAGAGGCTTCGGTGTTATCCGCTCATCTTTACGGGAAACGGCTCTGGCTCTGGCGATCCTGAAAGAGCTGGAATATCCGGTTGCGCAATTAAATTGCACCGCTTTCATCCGTATCTGTGAAACTCCGCTCTACGGATTCACCGACATTCCCGGCACTTCTCTTTCCTTTATTGAACACATTCATGCCGGGTTGCTGGCGTCATCCATTTTGAATTACAAACCGTTATTCACTAAACAATGTATAGACTTCATTATCAACTGCCAAACCAGAACCGGTGGTTTTTCCAGAACAACGCACGGCGGGATAGCCACTTTGGAAAATACTTTTTTAGCAATCGAATCATTATTTATTCTCCAGCATTTGTGCGCGGTTAATTCAACTAATTTAAGGAGGACATTGTAGTGGAAAAATCAGGCTGCATTTTTTGTGACATTGTTGCCGGTAAGGCTGAGGCCTATAAAATTTATGAAGATGAATTATCGCTGTGCTTTTTGGATATTCATCCTTATGCCAAAGGACATTGCCTTGTCATCCCGAAAAGGCATGTTCCCTGGTGGCATGAACTGACGGATGAAGAAAATGCCGGCCTCTTTGCCGTTGCCAAAATTGTGGCCAATAAAATCAAGGAAAAGTTCCAACCGGATTTTGTTTTTCTCTGGGCCCGGGGAACCAGAATTCCCCATACCCATATTTTTCTCGTGCCGACTTATAATGGTGACGGCCTGGATATGTTTTTCAACGCTTTGGAAAATTTTCAGGAAGCACCGCAGATGTTGGCAAGATTAACAGACCGGGAACAAATGGAAGAGGCGGTAAGGCTGCTTACGGATTAAGTTATGCTGAATTTCGATAAAACAAATACGACGATTTTGAGCAGGAAAAGGTCAGGCAAAACCGGCGGCAAGTTGACGGCGGCTTTTGCACTGACATTACTTTTGCTCGTTTTGTCTTATTATTTTGTCGATATTCCTGTCGCTCTTTTTTGTAGAAAGCTTGATCTGCATACATTGCAAGTATTTGAATTGATCACAAAACTCGGCATTTCCACCTGGTATCTCGTAGTTTCTCTCCTTCTTTTTTTTCTCTTCCGGTTCTATTTACAGAAAACCCTCTATGCCAACAGAGCTTTACTTTTTTTCACCGCGGTAGCTCTTTCCGGTATTGCAGCGGTTCTCGCTAAACTGGTGCTGGCGCGTTACCGCCCAAAATTACTTTTTGAAAATGGACTTTACGGGTTTGATTTGTTCCGTGTAGCCTACGAATATAATTCTTTTCCATCCGGTCACGTCGCAACAATTTTTTCCGTCGCCTCCATCCTTGCTCTTTTTCTGCCTAAATATCGTATCTACTTTTTTGCATTGACGATCGCCGTTGCCCTGAGCCGCATCGCCCTCACTGCCCATTTTGTAAGCGACGTAATCGCCGGAGCATGTATCGGCATATCAACCGTGCTGCTGATGAAAAAATTTATTCCGGTTCAGTTCTACATGGATGAAAGTCCGCCCGGCAATTCGGGGGTGCCGTTACCATCATATGCGAGGAAAATATCATATTGACAAGTTCCTGCCGGTATGATTTACGAAGCGCACCGAAAAGATTATCTTTTTTACGCGGGTGATGGGGTTCACCTTATAACTGCCTTTGTTGCTGATAACTCCTACCACTAATATAATGCCGATGTGATTTCACAGGATAACGAGGCGGCAAGGAAGGAGGCGCGCCGCAAGCGTATTATTAAAGGATACGTTGAGGACGCCGACGACGATGCCCACAAAGTTAGCCTGAGAGCGCACTCCGGCAAAGGAGTTATCTTATGGAAACTATCTATCTTGTTGCAGCTTTCTGGTTTTTTGCCGCCGTCTTGTCCACCGTTTTAGCCAACCGCCTGAAAATTTCCATTGCCCTGATGGAAATCATCGTCGGCACAGCCATCGGTTTTGCCGCATTTAAGGCGGGTTACTTTGATCAACTATCCCTCCAGGCCGACTGGCTGAAATTCTGCACGGGGATCGG
>CAZWCA010000040.1:10323-26607 GCA_964632255.1 uncultured Smithella sp.
ACTTTGATCAACTATCCCTCCAGGCCGACTGGCTGAAATTCTGCACGGGGATCGGTGCTATTATGCTGACTTTTCTCGCCGGTGCGGAGCTCAATCCCGACATCATGAAAGACAAAATCAAAGAAGTATCCGTAATCGGCTTGATCGGATTTTTCGCGCCCTTTATCGGTTGCTCTTTGATTGCCTATTATCTGATCGGCTGGAGCCTGCAGGCGAGCCTGTTATGCGGAATTGCCCTTTCCACAACCTCCATGGCCGTCGTTTACGCCGTCATGCTGGAATACGGATTTAATAAAACCGAATATGGAAAAGGCATTCTGGGCGCCTGTTTTGTCAATGATTTGGGAACCGTCATCGGGCTGGGTTTGATATTTGCGCCCTTCACCTATAAAACCGTGATATTTATTGCCGTAACGATTCTTTTGATTTTTATTTTACCCCCGGTAACAATTTTTATTATTCGGCATTACGCATATAAAACTGCGGCGATTCGGGCAAAATGGGCTCTTTTCGTCCTCATCGCCATGGGTGTACTGGCGCTGTGGTCCGGCAGCGAACCGGTACTGCCCGCTTACATTATCGGAATGGTAATGGCCAAAACAATGGAAAAAGACGGTCATTTTGTCCGCAGGCTGAGAACTTTGACCGTCGGCTTTCTGACACCGCTGTATTTCCTCCGGGCCGGTGCGCTCGTGTCCGTCCCGGCGCTGGTCGCTGCACCCTTCATTTTTCTTGTGCTTCTCGGCGGAAAGGTCGCCGCTAAGATATTCGGCTTGTACCCGGCCGTTCATAACTTCCGGGATGACAAAAAAGAAAAATGGTATTATACGCTGCTCATGTCCACCGGTTTGACATTCGGAACTATCTCCGCATTGTTCGGCTTATCCCATAACATCATCTCCCAGGCGCAGTATTCCTACATCGTCGGGGCCGTAATCGCCAGCGCCGTTATACCGACGCTCATTGCTAATAAATTTTTCCTGCCGGATCATTTACTGGAGAAACCTGTTTTGGATGATCAGGCACCCGATGAAAAAGATATTATGAATAAATTATGACAGCAAAATTAAGATTGCATTTGTTCATCGTTTCCCTTAAAAATTATTTACCTAAATTAAAAGAGGCCTTTATATGATAGTTACGGACGATGCGGGTATTTGCAGAGTATGCAATAAAAAACAAAGCGTGGTTCTTTGCGACGGCTGTGATATCCCCCTTTGCGAGGACTGCCGAATCTTTGACATATGGAGTTCGGGCTGCGGACACGGCGTGGCCCGCGCCTTCTGCCCTACCTGCTACGATGATGTCGATGTTAATCCATTTTCCGGCAAAGTTGACTAAGTATGACGATCTCGTAAAAAGGTCGCAGGCAAGGCGCGCGAGTCACGAGAAATGAGCGTACGCTGTGGTAAGCCTGCCCCGTGCTTGACACGTGGAGGGATGAAGCACATCCGGCATACGCCGGATTCGCTTGGCATCCGGCCTTTTTAAAAGATCGTCGTCATTTATTGCATTTTTTATTTTCATTATTATTTTATGTGCCATGGCGAAAGAAAAGATTCCTTCAACTCCTGCCATTTTGAGTCTGAAAGCACATTCGGCTGATTTCACATTGCATACTTACAAGTACGAAGAAAGAGGCGGGACAAAAGTTTCGGCAAAAAAATTGGGCATTGATGAGCATTGCGTAGTAAAAACGTTGATTATGGAAGATGAAAATGCAAACCCGCTTATTATTCTAATGCATGGAGATAAACAGGTTTCAACAAAATCTTTGGCTCGATTTATTGGCACGAAGTCGATTGTGCCCTGTGAGCCGGAAATTGCTCAAAAACATACCGGTTACAAAGTAGGCGGAACTTCCCCTTTCGGCACCCGAAAAAAATTGCCGGTCTACATGGAAAAAACCATCCTTGATTTACCGGCGATTTTTATCAATGCCGGCAGCCGCGGATTACTGGCGCGGATGGCTCCGGCGGAGGTGGTAAGAATACTTAACCCTGTTATGGTTAATGTATCCATCTAATGTATTTTTTGTAAAAGAGGTGAAATATGCCGGATAATATAATAATCCGCTGTTTGAATTGCGGCACTAAAAACCGCATTCCCAATCAAAAATTTCAAAAAAGGCCGACTTGCGGTAAATGCCATGCGCCTTTGGATGATTTAATAATCCGCTGCCTGAAATGCGGCACTAAAAACAGATTATCAGAAGAAAGGCTCAATGAGAAACCTTTATGCGGTAAATGCCATGAACCATTGGTTATTCCCCGGAAAAAAGCGAGGCCTGTCGAGGTAACCGATGATTCTTTTGCGCGGGAAGTTTTAATTCCCGATTCTTCCGTTTTGGTTGACTGCTGGGCACCCTGGTGTGGTCCATGCCGTAAGCTCGGCCCCGTTATGGAGGAATTGGCTTCCGATTATGCAAGTGCGGTAAAAATAGCCAAACTCAATGTTGACGAAAATCCCGACATAGCTTCGCAGTACGGTATTCGCAGTATCCCGACCATGTTGTTTTTTAAAGACGGCAAACTGGTACAGAGGCTTGTCGGCGCTCTGCCTAAAGAAGAGGTTGAAAAGAGTTTATTATCGATTATCAATACCAATTGAAATGGACGTGCACAATGGGACAAGAGGAACCTAAATTAAAATATCAGTGTAATATTTTTAAAGTCTGGGAAGAAGAAGTTGTTTTACCAAACGGCAAATCGACAAAGCAAAGTCTGATTGATCATAAACCAACCGTTGCCATTATTGCCATAAATGATAAAGACGAGATTCTGTTAATCAAACAATACCGTAACGCAGTAAAAAAAGATCTTCTGGAAATCCCTGCCGGAACAATTGATCGTGACGCGGAAACGCCGCTTCTTTGCGCAAAACGTGAACTCGCCGAAGAAACGGGTTTTGATGCAGCCAAATTTGTTCAATTGTTCGAAGGTTACCTGTTGCCTGGCTACTGTAACGAGTACATGTACTTTTTTCTGGCCAAGGATATTTTTCCAGCGCCTCTTTCACCCGACGAAGATGAATTTATTGAAGTTTTACCGACAAAGCTTCCTGAAGCCAGGGAAATGATAGCAAACGGTACAATAATCGATGCTAAAACAGCTTTGGGCGTTATTTTGGCAGATTCCTATTTAAATCACGCATCTAGATGAATAAGAGAACAAACTTTTCAAAGATATCTTTTTGAAAATGCCCGAGCATCTCATCTCTCATAATTTTCAGCGCCTCAAAAGGCTTAAGGCTTGGCTTGTAAGGTCTTGTGGAAATAAGTGCATCGTAAACATCAGCCACGGAACATATTCGGCCATAAATGTGAATATCTTCACCTTGCAGTTTACGGGGATATCCTGTGCCGTTATGTCTCTCATGATGTTGCAAAACGATCAAACGGCATTCTTCGTTAATCTGACTTGTTTCCGTTAAGAGCTTAAATCCCAGGCCCGGGTGCCTGCGTATCTGGGCCATTTCTTCATCCGTGAGCTTACCCGGCTTTTTGATAATGGCTTCACTGATATATACTTTCCCGATATCATGCAGAAAGAAACCTGCGCCCAGAGCATGCATGTCATGTCTGTTGTTCCTGCCGAAAACTACTTTTGCTAAAGATACTCCGTAAATCCCAACATTAACTGAGTGAATGTAAGTATCGTAGTCGTATGAAGTGAGTTTCAGCAACTGGTCGCTTGTCGCATCATCTTCAAGAATTAAATCAACAACATCGACTATGTCCTTTTTAAATTGTGCAATATTTTCTCCGGTAGGCTTTTCCCATAATTGACTGATCATATTTACGGAATATAGATGAACAGCCTGAGCTTTTGGTTCGGGAGCCATTTTCTTATCCCGAATAATTTCTCTTATTTTTTCTGCAATCGAGTTTATGGAAAAATCTTTTTCCGGTTGTTCCTCCGGCACGATTGTTTTTTGAACAACAGCACTTTTTTCCAAATTAATATTGACCTCTAAAATGCCGTATTCTTTCATCTTAGCGATTTGCTTCGGGGAAGTAATGGTAAAGCTGTTTCTAAGAAATGGATGCGCTGTCCAGGCCTTCGGTAATTCCACATACATGCCTGTCTTTAGCTCCGATATTTTAATCTTCTTTAAAGTCACAATAATTTACTCCGGTAACTTTGAAAAATTTATTTTGAAAATTCACTATCCGGTTTTTCCTCAGCCGGCATACTTCAATAATTTTTTCTTCCTATTTCAACATTTTTTCTCTTCTATCCAGTTGTATTTCGAGTCTTTTCAATATTGAAATGTCTTTTTTTAAAAGCTCGATTTCCTGTTGCAGCCGGACTGTTTCTGCCCGATATACTTTATCCGATAATTGGTAGTCCTTTGTCAGTTTTTCTTTTTCTTTATATGCCTGATCCAACGCCAATGACTGAGTTTGGTTTTTTTCCTGCAAAGCAAGCAGATTATCTATAGTCATTATCAAGGCGCGGGCGCATTTTATCCGTTTGCTCAACGGATAGTCCTGAATAAAATTTGCCAGTTTAATCCTGGCCTCATTATAGTCCGGTTCTCCTTCCTCTTCATTTAAAGAAGTCAAGATTTCATCAAAAACATCCGAATCGGATGATGGTAATTCAAAATTGCTTTTTCGTTGCTCTGTTGAGATTTTCAAACTCTTTGATTCATCAATAAGCGCATGACTGCTGCATCCGGCAATGAAAAATACTATGTAAAAAATAAGAAAAGTTGCGACGTTTTTTAACAATGCCCTATCTCCAATTCACTTTGCCGGGCTTCCGGCCGCATAGCATTATGTTTTTCCCAGTCCGCCTCGGTCACATAATTGCTGCCGGGAAGCGTTTTGGCATATCCCTTTAATTCCGCTGCCATCATTGCCATATCCAGTGGATTTTTAAATCGCATTCCATTATCGGTAACTATGGCTACGGAAACAGTAATCAAGGGAAATTTTTGCATTATTCCCTGACGGTCTTTTCCTTTTAAATAACCTCTTTTAGTATCCGCCGCATCGTAAAACCGGGATATCCGTTTTTCAAAATCCTCTACAAGCTTTTGCGAGGTATTTTCCGCCTGTTCGGGACCTCCAATTATAACAAAATCATCTCCACCAATATGGCCGATAAAAATATCTTCCTGCGGGTATTTATTTACATACTCGGTCAGAATATTGGCCACCTCTTTAATTACTTCACTTCCCCAAGCATATCCATACTTATCAGCAAATGGTTTAAAGTTATCCAGATCAACCTGACAAAAAGAAAATAATTTACCCTGAGCCAACCTATCCCTGACCCTGTTCTCAATAGCTATATTTCCCGGCAATCCGGTAAGAGGACTTGCATTCAAATTCATTTCCTCAAGGACTCTAAGTCTTTGGGTCATATAAATAAAATCTTTGGTCAAAGCTCCTATTTCATCATTACGCCGCACGGAAATTTGATGATCAAGTTTTCCTTCCGCTATTAAACCGGTCGCCTGTTGCAATTGTCTCAAAGGTTTGGAAATGTTACGGGTAATCAAAAGAGCCAGAACTATACCTAAAATCAGGCTTAACAGACTTAAACTTAATGTCATTTTAGTCGCGACAGAACTTTGCGTAGCAATAAAATTCATCTCTTCATTAATATTTTTATCGGTGCCTGTCTGCATTTTTTTTAACAGCAGAGCCATTTCCTCAATTGCCTGCCTGCTTGAAGAATCGGAAAGCTCAATAGCATCCTGCAAACGGTCTTCTTTTAACAAAGAAACTTCACGAATAAAAAAAGAGTTATAGCGTTCATGCAGGATGGCAAGATGATTCAAGCTTTTATTCCCTTGATTGCCGGATTGAAGTTTTTTTATTGTTTCCAGGCCGGCCTTGAAATCACTGGAATGCTGCCAGAAAAGCCGTTCCAAAGAATCATCTTTAAAAACAAAGTACTTTTTTTCGGTACTTTCTTCCGCCAACAGTGCATCCAACATATTTTTGGCGGTTTTCCCCGCAATAATCTGGCGATGAGTAATATCATAGGCGGCCTGACTAAGCTTTTGCAAATGAAATATTGCATAAGCGCTGACCAGCACAGTCAAAAGCGCCATAAATAAGTAACCGAATAAAAGTTTACGGCTTATGGTCAGTCTCATCCTTATTTACCTTTTATTCATCAGACCGGAGATAACTATATCCTGCTCCATCCTTTTCTTATCCCGGTCAGATTAGGCTAATTTCTGATCATAGATCACCGGCAGAAAAGAAGTTCGTGACGTATTATTGCTGAAGATTAAACTTCAAATTGAAAAACGACACCGACGACAAGTCAGCAAAGGACTGCGACTTAATTGATATATGCGCTCTGCTCAATGCAGAATGCATATTTAAAAAAGTAGCATAATCAAGGCTTGAGAGTAAAGTATATTCTGAAAATACTGCGCAAATCAGCCTTGCTACCGGTATAAAGTTTTGCTAGAGTGAAGCAACTAATGAAGGGAGGCGATAATATGTTTTATAATGAAGAATTTGAAACTTTGCCCCGTGAAGCTCTCAAAGCACTCCAATTAAAAAGACTACAACAAGTTTTACAACGAGTATATCATACTGTTGGGCATTATAAAAAATCCCTCGATGCCGCAGGGATCAAACCCGATGATATAAGATCACTCGCCGATCTTCACAAGCTCCCTTTTACAACGAGACAAGACTTGCAGAATAATTACCCTTTCGGCCTGTTTGCCGTGCCCATGAGCAGCGTCGTGAGGTTGCATGCCTCCGCCGGAACAAGCGGACGTTCCACCGTATTCGGCTATACCAAACGTGATGTGGAAACATGGTCCGAATTGATGGCACGATCTCTCGTTGCCGCCGGACTTACCAGAAACGACATAATTCATAATGCTTTCGGCTACGGATTATTCACTACGGGGCTGGGTCTGCACTTCGGAGCGGAAAAAATAGGCGCCAGCGTCATTCCGATGTCCGGCGGTAATTCTAAAAGACAGATCATGATCCTGCAGGATTTCGGACCCACGGTCATTTGCTGTACTCCTTCATATGCCCTGCATCTGGCCGGCCAGGGTAATGCTATGGGCGTGGATATGAAAACATTAAAATTGCGTGTCGGTATTTTCGGGGCTGAACCCTGGAGCAAGTTCACATGCGATGAAATTGAAAAAGAATACGGCATAACTGCTTTGAATATTTTCGGCCTTTCCGAAGTGATGGGACCCGGGATCGGCATGGAATGCCTGGAAGGCCGTAATGGAATGCATATTTTTGAAGATCATTTTCTGGTCGAAACGATCAATCCGCAAACCGGTGAAATTCTTCCCGAAGGCGCCGAAGGTGAACTTGTCTTTACTACACTGACCAAAGAAGCATTCCCCCTGATCCGTTACCGCTCCGGCGACATATCAAGTTTGATTACCGAACCCTGTCGCTGCGGCCGCAGTCATATCAAGATCGAAAGAATTACAAAAAGAAGCGATGATATGTTGATCATCCGCGGCGTCAATGTCTTTCCCGCGCAGGTTGAAGCCGTTTTAACGGATATTGAAGGATTGGAACCTCATTACCAGATCATTGTTGACAAAAGCGGCCCCCTGGATACTCTCGAACTGCAGGTTGAAGTGAGTGAAAAAACATTCAGTGAATCGGGCAGTGTCAAAGAACTGCAAAATATCGAGCGCAGAATTATTAAAGACATGAAAGACTATTTAGGCGTTTCCGCCAGGGTGAAACTTGTTGAGCCCAATACATTGCAGCACACGCCGGGTCAGTCCGCTAAAGTAATCGATAAACGCTGCATCTGATGAAAGATAAAAAGGAGGAAATGACTTCATGAAAGTAGAACAAATATCCATATTTCTGGAAAATAAACCGGGTTCGCTGGAACAGGCTACGCGCATTCTTGAAGAAGCCAGTATTAATATCCGGACGCTTACTGTCGCCGAAACAGCTGATTTCGGGATTTTGCGTTTAATCGTTAATGACGTGGAAAAAGCCAATAAAGTACTCAAAGAAAATGGTTTCCGCGTTAATAAGACGGCGGTAGTGGCGGTCGAAGTACCCGACCGGCCGGGTGGTCTGCACAGCATTATGAAAGTTTTAGGCAAAGAAGGCATCAACGTGGAATACCTTTATGCCTTTGTCGAGAAAAGCGGCGAAAACGCCGTCATCATTTTTCGCTTTGACAATCCCGAAAAAGCCATCGAAGTTCTGCTGGCCAATAAATTTACGGTAATACCGGGATCAAAACTCTACGAGTTCTGAGTTTAAGAGGTGATATATGATTTATAATGAAAGTACCATTCAAAGAGTTTTTGAAGCAAATTTCCGGGAAGCGCAAAGGCAACTGCAAAACCTTCCCATTTGCTGCGGATATGAACCGAATTTTCCCGGGTTATCGGATTGGATATTTGAGCAGACAATTCAACATTGCACCCGCCGCGAGCTGGAAGAAATGAACTTGGATGCCGAAATAGAAGAACAGGTTGTATCCGGCGGAGCAAATATTGATTTGCTTATCGGCAATACGGCGATTGATATGAAAACCGGCCGGACCTTAAGTGAAGAGAACATCACTGAGTGTGTAAATAACCAGATCGAAGCAAAAAAACGAAACTGGTTTTATGTCTTTTTAAGCCTTTATGAAAACGATTTCCGGCCCGGCATAATCGATGCTCTAGGGAAAGAAAACACTGTATTTCTTCAAAATTGCGCAGGTGAATGGGAGCGTTTTATCCGCATTATTGCGAACGGCCTATAAAAGAACCTACCGTGAAAAACCTGGCCTCACGTGTTTCCATGAGACCGCGCAATTTTTGTCCTGGTTTTTGTTCGAGCTGGGAATAACGCCGGCCCGCTACGTAGAAGCTAAGCTCGCGGCTGCCCGGCATCATCTGGAACGTACGGAAAAGAGCATGGAGTAAATTGCGTTCATGTGCGGTTTCAGCAGGGCCGGGATAATACGCCAAGTTTTTCTGCGGCTTCCCGGCATTACTCCCGGACGGTACCGCGATCACTTCGGTTCTCGTTCCGGATGAAAAAACTTGATTTTTTAAAATGAATCAACTATGGATGGAGTCATCCTGAATGATTCTACGGTGAACATGAAGCGTCAAAACGTAATCTTAACAAACTGGTGGTGGTGGCGCAAAATTTCAGGGAGAGGTCTGTTCACCGTATAGTACACCAAAATATTACATTAGAAGGCCGTGAACAGAGCATGTTCACGGCCTTTTTTTATGGCTAAACATCAGCTTTACTCGAAAAGCTCAAAAAGGCGCTTTTCGTGAGTTTCATTTATCTCGTTTTTACCGGCTTTTTGAAAAGTCGTCATTTTGAATAATGGGAGGGTTTTTTCATGAAAAAGCTTTTTTGTAAAAAATTAGTCACATTAATGGCTGTTTTCTTCACCGTTGCCTTGTTTCCGGCGATGGCAAAAGCAGCGCCGATGAAACTGACGTACGCCAATTTTCCCCCGGCATCCACGTTTCCCTGCGTCCAGATGGAAAGATGGGCAAAGGAAGTAGAAAAAAGGACCAACGGAGAAGTCAAAATTCAGACTTTCCCCGGCGGAACCCTGCTCTCCGCCAAGAATATTTTTGACGGCGTCATCGCCGGGACAGCGGATATCGGCAATTTCGCCATGAGCTATCAACCCGGCCGTTTCCCTGTTTCCGAAGCTGTAGATCTGCCCATGGGTTTTAAAAGCTCCAAAGTGGCCAGTCTCGTCCTTTACGATCTCATTGAAAAATACAAACCAAAGGAATTCAAAAAAGTCAAAGTTCTCACCGTCTTCACCTGTCCCCCGGCCGATTTTATGACCAGCCGCCCCGTAAGGTCATTGAAAGATCTCAAAGGCATGGAACTGCGGGTGTCGGGAACCGGTGCGCAAATGATCAAGGCCCTTGGCGCCATCCCGGTGGCTATGCCCCAGTCGGAAACACCGGAGGCCATTCAAAAGGGTGTTGTCAAAGGTATCGTTTCCTCAATGGAAGTATTGAAAGATCTCAATTATTCAGCTTACTGTCCTTATGCAACGGATGCCAATCTCTTTGTCGTCTCTTTCGCCGTGGTTATGAATATGGATAAATGGAACGCCCTTTCACCGAAGACAAAAAAAGTTATGGATGACTTGAGCAGAGAGCAGGCTTTGTGGACAGGCACTTATGTCGACAACCATGTCAAAGACGGGTTAGCCTGGTCGAAACAAAAATATAACCATCAGGTCATTAATTTACCCGCTGCGGACAAAGCCCAGATCGCTAAAATACTGAGTCCGATGATTGAGGATTATGCGAAAAAAGTAACCGCTCAGGGTCTTCCGGGCAAGGAAATTGTTAAAGATATAAACAGTCTCAAGGCAAAATACGAAAAAAAATATAAATAATCAAGAACTCCTGAAAGTCACTCCCGCCCGGGCGGGAGTGACTTTCTCGGTTTGCAATAGATAAAGGTTTAATATGAAGTTTTTTGATAAAATGGATCTCATACTGAACAAAGGCTCGATGATTGTTGGGGGAATTGCGCTTTTGCTGCTCATGGTTATCGCCACGGGCAACGTTGCTTTGCGGATTTTTCAAGTTCCCTTCAGCGGGTGCTATGAAATCGTTTCTTTCCTGGGAGCTATCGTTACAGCGGCGGCGCTCGGTCATACCCAAAGAAACCGGGATCACATCGTTGTGGATATCCTTTCAGAAAAATTTCCGCCAAATCTCAAGAAAGTAGTTGATGCTGTTTCCTACTTAATCATTACCATTTTTTTTGCTGTTGTCGCCCGGCAGACCTTTATTTGGGGCTTGAAAATTCGGGAATCGGGTGAACTGTCGGAAACCCTGAAAATCATTTATCATCCCTTTATTTTTGGTGTTGCATTAGGATTTGCCTTCCTCGCCCTCTCCGGGGCAGTCGATTTTTTCAAGGTACTTTTTAACGGTGAAGACGGAGAAGGGAAGGTGTATTATGAATGAGGCGATGATCGGCATTTACGGCATCGGCATTATGTTTGCCATTCTGTTTTTTCTGCGGATTCCGGCGGGATTCACCATGGCCATCGTGGGGTTTTGCGGCATTGCCTATGTCACATCCATACCGGCAGCCTGTGGAATGGTCGGTGCGGAGCTCTGGAATATATTTTCCAGTTACGGATTGACGGTAATCCCTATGTTCATCCTGGTGGGAGAGTTTATCCATTATGCGGGATATAACGACAGCCTCTACCATGCCACTCACCGATGGTTCGGCCATTACCGGGGAGGACTTGCCATTACGACGATCATGGCTTCGGCGGCTTTTTCCGCTATCAGCGGCTCCAACACGGCTACTGCCGCAACAATGAGCACGGTGGCCATCCCATCCATGAAAAAATACGGCTATCACCCCATGCTGAACGCCGGCAGCGTTGCCGCCGGGGCAACCCTCGGCGTTCTCATTCCGCCCAGCATTGTGCTGGTTGTTTACGGTATTTATACAGGGCAATCCATAGGCAAACTTTTTTTCGGCAATGTAATACCCAGCGCTATTCTCACGGTTCTTATTGCAGCCACTGTTTTTTTCATTTGTTTCCGTCATCCGGACTGGGGACCCCGCGGAGACAAAAGCTCATGGAAGCAGCGCTTCGAGGCGCTTCCGGAGGCGCTCGATATTCTGGTGCTTTTTGCTGTCATTATGTACGCCCTTTTTACCGGCATCGTTACCGCAACGGAGGCGGCCGCCGTAAGCTGTACACTTGGCCTGCTTATCTGCCTGGTGCGGAGGAAGCTTTCCTGGGACGGCTTTATAACGTCGATTAAAGATACTTTAAGAATTTCCTGCATGGTCTTCATGATCATCGCCGGTGCCGTCATTTTCGGGCGGTTTTTGACATTGACCCGCCTGCCCTTCGAAGCCGCCGGTATGATCAGTCAACTGGGACTTCCCAATTGGATGCTGCTTTGGGTCATCCTTATTTGCTATATCATCGGCGGCTGCATTATGGATGCCCTGGCCTTCCTGCTGGTATCCCTGCCCATTTTCTATCCCCTGGTCATGGAAATGGGTTACGATCCTATCTGGTTCGGACAGATTATTACCATTGTCACGACAATGGGCTCAATCATGCCGCCCATCGGTATCTGCTGCTATGTCGTGGCCGGAATGGCCAAGGATATTCCGCTTAAGGAAGTATTCAAAGGGAGCATGTATTACATTCCGTCATATATTATAGCCATTATTCTGCTCATGCTTTCTCCCTACTGGACGGTACTGGTGCTTTCCAATCTTGTCCGGTAGGTTGGCGGCTTATCCTAACTTTTTGTGAAGATTGTTGCTGAGTTTGTTCACGGGCTGGTCAAAAAGGTTCAGAGGCAAGGCATGCAAAAACCGAATCGCGAAGCGTATATAGAAATACGTTGAGCGATAAGGTTTGCAGCGCAACGCTGCAGATGAGCCTTTTTCAACAGCCCGTTGCTATTGTTGTTGGAACAGGCCGTAAAAGTAGTTGCTAAAAATAGTTCTATCCCCTTTTATCCTTGATTTAATTAATAATAGTTGCATCAGTTTTTATAAGAAGAATGATTTTCAGGATATGCCGACTTGTTTTTGTTCTTTATTGTCGTATAATATCAAAGTACCCATAAATCTATTTGCATCATTTTTTATATTCCATCTAGATCATCGCGATTATTTGCTCATGCTTTCCCCCTAGTTCGGTGCTTCCAATCTTATTAGCTTGCTTTGCGGTATCCTCACTTTCTGTGAAGATTGTTTAAAAAGTGTTTGTATTTATGGCCTGTTGCCGATTTGAACCGGCCAAGACTTACGAAAACACACTTTTTGTAAATAAAGTACACAGTATCGATTTATAATTCAGAAAAGACCCGGAATTACGAATGGCTCAATTTTTGGCCATGGAGGTTAAATATGACGGAAAAAAACGCTAATGTCCTGCCTTTTCATCTGGCAGAAGTAAAAAAAGGAACAAGGCGTTTTGAAAGCGCCTTTGAAACCGTTGCCCGCATGATTCTCGAAAACAAGGATATGATTGAGAAAATATTCATAAATGCCAAGAGTACCTACGATTTCAAGATCTTCCGGAAAGGGCAAAAACACGTTATCGGTATGTACGAAGAAATCAACAGCTTTGTTTCCTTTGTCAAGGATGCCGCCGAAGGAGGGTCGTCACGGGAAATGGCCTTTGTGCTTGTCGGCGAGCCGGGCAACGGTAAAACTTTTTTTGTTGACTCCGTCTGCGCATTATATCGTCAGTTTGTCGCCGCTGCGGAGAACCGCCGTTATACCTTTAATTTCAAAAACCTCGACAGACTGGGCAGTTATGGGAAGATAAAAGCCATTCAGTCTCAGACTTTTGAGGACCCGCTGATTTTGGCGATGAATCTTCTGCCGGATATAAAAGAAAATATGGCTTACCTGGCGGATAAATTCGGTTTCGGCGCAAAGGAAATAGAACGTTTCCAGGCCAATTACCGGCCGCTGGGCGCCTGCAGCGATTATATCTTGAACGACATCCGGAACGCCACCAACGGCAGCCGCGATGAAATTCTCGATTTTCTCGAAGTAGTCCCCATCTCATTGAGCGAAAGCCTGGGTACATTGACGGGCAAATATTCGGCAAAGGATAAGATAACTTCATCAGCCGTTGATCTCCTGGGCGAGGAGTCGATCCAGCGCCTGCTGCATCTGACTGATCCCAATAATCCTTACCGTTTTGACCTCCGCCGGGGAGCGCTGGCGCGGGTGGCAGGCGGCGGCATTCATTTCAGCGATGAAATTTTTAAAAACAAGAAGGATCTGGTGCAAGTCTATTTGGGCGTCATTCAAAACCGCAACATTGAAATCGACGGCTTCCGCTGGCCCATTGACACGCTGATTATCGCGACGAGCAACAATTCGGAATTTAACAGATTTCTCGCCGAGAAGGAAGAAGCGCCGATTGTTGACCGTTGCCGGATCTGCTATGTGACGCACAATACGGATTACCGGATGCAGAAATACCTGACCGATTACGCGATCGGCAGCGAATCTAAAACCACGCTCACCAATGAACAGCTCCACCAGGACCCCAATCTCAACTACGCCGCTTCCATGGCGGTAGTGATGACCAGGCTGCCCCGTTCGGAAAAACTGACGCCGATTGAGATGATGAAACTTTCCGCGGGGGAGGTTGCCGGTGAAAAAAGCATCAAGACTCTGGCCGAGGTTATCGACATTCTCAATCACGAACCGGACATCACCAAGCGTTTCGGGCAAAAGGGAATGGGACAGCGTGATCTTGGCCGGGCATTGCAGTTAATGATGGAAACATCGGAAACAAATGAAGGACAATGCATGTTTGCCGAGCATGTCTTCAAAGCCATGGAAAAGGTTATCCTGGACTATGTATCCGACGCCAATGACCGCACGAAATATTTTGACGACATCAAGACGGCCAAGGGATTGTACCGGGAACGCATCATGACGGAAATGTTCAACGCCTATATGGATGAACCCCAAGCCATTAAAAAAGATGTTATGAATTATGTCAGCATGATTATCGGCATCGATGCCGATAATATCGGGCCGGACAAGATGTGGAAATACAAGGATCCGCAGACGGGACAATTGAAGGCGTTGAAAATTGACGAACGCTATATTCAGAGCGTTGAAGAGCGCCTGGGCCTGAAGACAAAGGAACAGCAGGAATCGTTCCGCACAACGATTCGCAAGCTGTACGGCCAGAAGATATCCATTGATCCTGGCTACGACTTTATGGACAACGTGGAACTGGTAAAGGCGGTTACGGATGTGCGGCTTATGTCCGACATTGCCGGAGCCGGCAGCCTGATCGGCGCTCTGGCGAATAGAACGAACGAAGAAAACCAGAAGCTCTATGACCGGATGATCAACACGATGCTCGAAAAACTGGGCTACTGCCGGACCTGCGCCCAGAAAACCATCGAATACTTCTGTACGAAGGCCGATGAAAATTAGCGAGGACGCAATGAACATTTACAGTTACAGCGATCTAATCTTCCTTCAGGATGCGGGCTCCCCGGCGATTCCCTACATTTACAGCCTGAAGTCCTTGGAAGAACTGATCGAGCGCGATATGCAGCGTGAAAAGGACGGCTTTCCCAGAAAAATCAGGATTGCCCGCCTGGTCAGGCCGGGCCAGGGGAAAAAGGAAAAAATCGTGATCGTTCCTACGACCGTGGAGGAGAAGTTTTATCATGATACTTCCGCCTCTCCGGAGGAGCAGGAAGGAACCGGTTCCGGCAAAGGAGAAGAGGGAGAGGTTATCGCGGAAGAGTCTCTGCATGGTGCGGAAGGATCGGGCAGCGGCGCCGGCCAGGGGGAAGGCGGGGAGCACGAAATCGAGTCAAATGCCTATGATTTGGGACGGATTATCACCGAGAAGTTCGAATTGCCCAACTTAATGAACAAAGGCAAAAAACTGTCCCTGAATCGCTTCACTTACGACCTTACCGACCGCAATGAAGGCTCCGGGCAGCTTTTGGATAAGAAAGCAACCCTGAAGAAAATTATCAAGACAAACATCAATCTGGATAATATTCCCGACGTCACGAATATCGACCTGACCCGTCTGCTTATTTCCCCCGCGGACAGTGTTTACCGGATTCTTTCCAGAGAAAAGGATTTGGAAGCCCAGGCCGTCGTCTTCTTCATCAGGGACTACTCCGGCTCGATGACGGGAAGACTGACTGAACTGGTCACCGCCCAGCATATCCTGATTTACAGCTGGCTTATGTACCAGTATGACCGCCAGGTTGTTACCCGCTTCATCCTCCATGATACGGTAGCCAAAGAGGTGCCGGACTTCAACACTTATTGCAGTTTGAAGGTTGCCGGAGGGACAAAGATGGAATCGGCCTACCGGCTGGTCAATAAAATCATCCAGGAGGAAAGTCTGGAGAAAGATAATAATATCTATGTATTTCATGGAACCGACGGCGATGACGGGGATATTGAAGGCAAGGTGACAATGGAGCAGCTTCGCCGGATGATTCAGTATTGCAGCCGTATCGGCATCACCTTGGCAATGGAAGATAACGCAGGGGCGACCTCGGTTGCGGAAAGGTTTATCCGGGGGTCGAAGGTACTCGAAGAATGCCCCCGGCAAATTAAAATCGACATTATGCGGGCTTCCTCAACGGAAACGAGAATCATCGAAGGAATAAAAAAGCTGATTTCGTAAAGAGAAAATTTCTAAATTCAATTCTTTTTACGAATCCATCATTAATGTCAATGTCACTGGCCTAAGCGCTATAGCCCCCCTCTTTTTTAAAGAGGGGTTGGGGGAGATTTTATAAAACGTAATA
>CAZWCA010000041.1:0-26534 GCA_964632255.1 uncultured Smithella sp.
CGGGGGATTTTGAGTCCCCTGCGTCTACCAGTTTCACCACTCCGGCACAGCCTGTGATTATTAATTGGTGAGGTCTAAAAAGTCAAGCTAAAATCTGATTGACAACTTACAAAGGCCCATGTTAAAGGGGCTTAATAACCATCAAGTCATAATGGGGCTGTAGCTCAGCTGGGAGAGCGCTTGAATGGCATTCAAGAGGCCACGAGTTCGATTCTCGTCAGCTCCACCAAAAAAATCAAGGGGTTCAGGCATTATTCCGGCCCCTTTTTTCTTTTCAAGCACATATTGTATTTTATTCACTGCAAAGTATTCCTTTTCACCTGGCCTACTAATTTCTGATATTTAATGTCCAGTTAGTGTCCTTCTGAAATAATATAGTAGAAATTAATCGATTCCGAAATAAAACGAATTATTTTTCTGCAATTGAATCAAGAATTGCACGGAGCAGCATAACGTAATGTACATCTAACAAGAAATTCCGCGAATCGGCACCGTTCACGCGGAAAAGAGCCCTTTCCGGACGGAAGCAATCAGATCAAAATTCATACCTGACATTGACATATCCGCTATGGCTATGAAAACCGTCTTTTGTTTCAAAATCATAATTTACAGAAAAAGTTACTCCATATTCCGTTAAAATATTGAGTTTTGCTCCAATATTATAACTGGATTTGGGCGGTTCAAGACCTTTAGTGACAAAGGATGCGCCACTGCCGATGAATTGAGAGGTAGTCAGTTGCGGGTCGCCAATGAAATCATACAGCCAACGTGCATGTAGTTCGGGAATGATCTGGGTATCTTTTCGGGTAATTGGGTAAGCAATTTTTGCCCCGAGTCCACTTTGAAGGACATTATATTGCTGAGAATCACTGGCCAGATTCAATGCGCCGGCTCCCGACTCAGCATAATCACTGATATTTATCCGCATATATTGCAATGAGGCAAGGGGAGTTATTTTGAATCCAGACCGCTGAAAGTTATAGCCGCCCTCCATGAAACCGGAATATTGCTGGCCGTCATAGCTGCTTTTTGCGGTACGATTTATATTACCAAAAAAGATATTTCGGGAAGAGTCGTATCGGTTATAGGCAAAGGACAGAATTGTGTTCAGATAATATTCCCCCGTATTCAGACTTCCATAAAGGCTTCCCTGGGAACTTTCAGCATTGGTTTTTGTACTGTTGTCGGAAGAAGTAATAACGTCTTGCGCATAAGCAAAGCTGAAGCCGATAAAACAATTATTGGCAATCGATCTATCCATACCGAGAGATGCGCCGTTGACACTTGCATTATAACCGGCAAAAGAATCCCGGCTGTCCTGGAACATTGTGGCGCCAAATACCTGTGTCCATACTCCTGTATCTGACGGGTCGGCACCATTCAAAAAGCCGGCTACCAAATTTTCTTTGGCTTTGATAATGGCGGGCAATTGTTCGATCCGGCCGGCAACGGTTTGATTAAATTGCTGAATCGTTGCTACACTCGTTTGAATTATTCCATTATTGACTATTGGTTCCAGTTTTCGGGCATTGGATGCATTTCCCGATTTGTCGAGTTCGGAAATGACATAAGACATGTCTCCGGTTGATGTATTGGCAAGGCTGTCCAATGTATTGCCCAGTGAAGGGTTTCCCGAATTGGTACCGTAGTAGGCAGCGTTGCGTGCGGCCACAAGATAAAGCTTGTTGCCGTTTTTAATTGAAGAAAAGTTGAGCATGGGCAGGGAATTATCATTTATTATAGTTAAATTTGCGGGGCTGACCGTCAGAGTGCCGGTATCAACGATGAGAAATTGATCATTGTTGCTGATGTTCTTCGTTCCCGCCACAGTAACTGCTATCTTTGTATTATCGGCTATAGCTACGGTTTCAGTATTGACAATGGCAGCCGTTGATGACGTATCCTTGTTGACGGTAAAAGAAAGTTTGGCATTGCTTCCCGGTGTTACGGCAAATGAATCAGTTCCCCCTCCCAGATCAACGCGTCCTATAATTTCACCGCCATTAACGGTTACTGTATCGTCACCCATGCCTGTCTGGAGGGCGTAAACACCGCCCGAAATTATTCCGTCAGCATTATTTGTAATAACGGTATTGCCTGCTTCCGCCTTGACCGCCGTGCCGGGACTGCTGATTGTTCCGTAATTGGTAAGACGATTAACGGCACCTGCTGTTGTGATCGGTGTGCCATAATCAGTGCTTGTATCTCCCTTGAATAGTAATGCAATATTTGATGTTCCGCTGATGCCAAATTTATCAGTTGTCGCACCGCTGATAACTCCTCTGTTTGTGACATCGTAATTCAGCGACCAGATCAAAAGCCCTTGCCCGCCCGATACGACACCACCATTCTCTATCAATATCTGATTGGGAGTTGCCGTTGCTGTTCGGACATTTTTCTGAAATCTATGACCTGCCCAGACTGTGTCGCAAGTTCCGTCGATTTTGAAGCTGGCGAACCCATTGCCGTACTGAGCTTCTGCTGAGCTGCTGAAATCGCTTCCGTCATTACGGGTGTAAATGTAGGATTGAGTTGCATAAATGCCGATAATATCAACCGGACTCTGCCCAAGAATTATGAATTCGCTCATCCCGTTAATCTGTGGCAGTGTATAACCATTGCCCCAAAAGAATGTATAGCCCAGTTGAGTCCAGGGAAAGGCATAAGGACCGTAGGCACCGGCGAGCCAATTCTCATAGTAAGCCTTGAAGTTGGCATAGGTAGCTGCTGACATTCCGGCAGGTTGGACAAAGGGAAGGTTTGTGCCGTACTGGGCTGGGAGGTATTGGGTGATGTCGGGGTTGCGTGTCGGCCGCAAAAGGTACTGTGTGTCTACGGCATACTCTACAATAGCATCATGGGTTCCGGTGGCGTCCATTCCCAATCCGCGTTCAAGAAGTTTCGTAACATTTGCTCCGGTTACGCCGTTGGACAGGAGAAATTTTGTGGCGTCATTGCCTGTCGTAACCCAGGCTGCATCCGTTGTTGCCGAGCCGAATATTTTATAGCCTGCCTGCCCGACATAGTTCCATTTATAATTCTTGGATTTTGTCTCCGTCCGTACAATAAGTTTGCCGCCATCGTAAACCAATCCCTCGGTTGTTCCAACGGTGGTATCGGGAATAACAAAGAGCGAGGCCGGCGTCCAGCCCGCAGGCTGATTTGCATGAGTAATAGCCAATTGCAGTGATTCGGCGTAATTCGGACTGAGTTCGGCAGTATAAGTAATAGAAGGAAGAAAAAACAGAAAAAACAAACAGATAACAAAACGAACGGCATTTTTCATGTACAAAACCTTTATTCAGTGAGGAATTAGAAATTTCGCTTGGAATGAAGTAAAAATTAGAAGAATAACTTTTTCCTAAAAATAAGAAATACAATGAATTTCAAAATCAGCGGCGGGGATTTTCCCTGCCTCCCCACCGCTGGGATTTTTTATAAGGTCTTGATATCTTTCTTTATTTTTATTCTGCCTTCTTTTATCATTTTTTCCTTATTTCCCAAAAGCCACGCCTGCATGATTTCTTCGCGCTTAAAAGATGTTAGTGCTTTTTTATACATAT
Source organism: uncultured Smithella sp. (assembly GCA_964632255.1). GTDB lineage: Bacteria > Desulfobacterota > Syntrophia > Syntrophales > Smithellaceae > MVRV01. The sequence continues at coordinate 3,564 of CAZWCA010000041.1, forward strand.
CTTTTTTAGCCGTGAAATCATCTTGATCGATGCTGCCGGCATCTTTGAATTTAAAAATCAGATATGAGTTATTGATGCGGAATGGTTTGTCCGGGTATGGTTTATTAATATTAAGCTGGATTATTTCTTCTGCCGCCTCCGGGCTGACTCCAACCATGGGAATTATATTTCCAGGTTGAAACATTCCCGTTTCGCCGACTTTTAATCCTTTTTCCTTGGCTACCTTATCCAGAGAATTGCCTTTTTTCAAATCCGCCAATATAGCGGAAGCCTCTTTTTCAGCCAGATTTTGCTTTTCGTTTTCAATATAATATTTTTCCACTTCATTGCTGATGTCACTGAGTTTCGGTATATATGAAGCTTTTTTATCAATAATCTTTATGACGTAACAGGCATCATCTGTTTTTATAACCTTGCTGATTTCATTTTTCTGCAAATCGGCAAACGTCGTGGCCAAATCTTTGACTGAAGCCAATTCCCGCGGAGGCTGGTTTAGCGGAAAAAAGTCAACTGTATTGATTTTTAATTTGTTTTTTGCCGCATAGGCATCAAAATTATCTTCCTGATAAATTGTATCATGTGCTTTTTTGGCTGCCGTATAGGCGTCCTGTATACCCCGTAAGTTTGTTAATTCCTTAATAACAAGGCTTCGCGCATCAGCAAATTCTAATTGTTTACCTTCTTTAGTTCTGTATTTATCCCTGTTGCGATTATAATAGTCACGAAGATCTGCCTCGCTTATTTCAGCCGGAGCAAAATCACTGCTGTTAAACGATAGATATTTAATTTTGACCTGTTCCGGTTTGCGAAACAGCTTGCTGTTATTCTTTAGATAGGTTTCTAATTCAATTTGAGTAGGGGCGATCTTCTTTTTAATATCCGCTGTTCCAATTTGAATAAAATTAACATTAATTTTTTGATTTTGGATGGCATAAAAATCAAAGACCTCTTTATCGGAAACCTTTATGCCGTCTCGTATAAGAGCTTCAATTTTACTTGCGGTTAAATCAATTCTTTGCATATTTTCAAAATCTTCCGCGGAAGTTTTATTATAGCGCAGAAGCTGTTGATATTTCCGCTGATCAAATGTGCCGTTAGTCTGTAGCGCAGGGATCGACATAATCATTTTTCTCAATTCATCATCGGAAACCTGAACTTTTAAATCGGCGGCCTTGGCGATGATTATCCGGCGGTTCAATAAAGTATCAAATGCCGCTTTTTTCAAATCCATTTCTTTCAGCACTTCCGGAGTCAGTTTTGCACCATAGCGCATCCTGGCGATATCCATTAACTTGCCATACTCGTCGTGAAGTTCTCCTTCACTTATTATTTTTCCATCAACAACGGCAATAGCCTGGGCATATCGACCGGCTTTATTTGACCCGAAATAAAGTACAAAAACAAAAATGATTATCCCCAGGATTATGTACATTAACCAGCTGCGGGCATTGCGGCGCAAAAAACTAAGCATAAAATCACCTCAAACTAAAAAGTATCTTTTATTTTTCATAAAGAAAATTAGTATTACAGACATTTTCAAAATGCAAATATAATTTAGTTGCCGTCCGGAAAGGGCTCTTTTCCGCTTAAACGTTGTCGATTTCGGCATTGCTTGTGCGGCCTGCATTATGTTTATGACTCCGCGCGCGCAATCCCTTGATCTCCTTGCCGGAACGAAAAATATCTACTTTCCGCTTCGGAAACGATTAGATTTGTCATCCGCAATCTCCGAATGGACGCAATTTAAAAAGGCGTTGCTTAGGGTAAGGAAATACGATATAGGAAAAAAGCTCAGAAATCGATATTTTAAAAGTGTTAAAAATACAGGAGGATAAATGCTGTTCGATTATATTTTAGGAAAATTTTCCAATGACCTGGCCATAGACCTGGGTACTGCCAATACTCTGGTTTATGTTAAGAATAAGGGTATCGTATTAAATGAACCTTCGGTTGTCGCTGTGCATAAGGATTCAAGAGGAATGAAAAAAGTCCTGGCCGTCGGCAATGAAGCGAAAAAGATGCTGGGACGTACTCCGGGCAACATTGTGGCCATCCGGCCGATGCGGGATGGTGTTATTGCTGATTTTGATATTACCGAAGCTATGCTGAAACATTTCATATTATGTGTTCATAACCGCAAATCCCTGGTGCGGCCGCGCATTATCGTATCTGTTCCTTCGGGTATTACTCAGGTGGAGCGGCGGGCGGTACGCGAAACTGTTGAATCAGCGGGTGCCAGAGAAATATACCTGATCGAGGAACCAATGGCTGCGGCAATCGGCGCCGGTTTGCCGGTGGCCGAACCCACGAGTTCGATGGTTGTTGATATTGGCGGCGGTACCACTGAAGTTGCGGTAATTTCACTGGCTGGCATAGTCTATTCGAAGTCGGTCCGGGTAGCGGGTGATAAAATTGATGAAGAAATTGTCCAGTATTTAAAGCGCAAGTACAGTTTGCTTATCGGAGAAAGAACGGCGGAGATTATCAAAATACAGATCGGCTGCGCCTATCCCATGGAAGAAATGAGAACGATAGATGTAAAAGGCCGGGACCTTATTTCCGGAATTCCCAAGACTATTGAAATAAGTTCTGAAGAAATAATGGGAGCCATTACCGAGCCGGTTACACTTATTGTCGATGCCATCAAAGATGCATTGGAAAATGCCCCGCCGGAACTTGCGGGAGATATAGTTGACCGCGGCATAGTACTGACCGGTGGCGGAGCACTGCTGCAAAATATAGATATTCTTGTCCGGGAAGAAACAGGATTGCCTATAACTATTGCCGACGATCCTCTCTGCGCAGTCGCCCGTGGCGCCGGAATGGCGCTGGATCAACTGGACGTACTCAAAGAGGTAACCATCCAGGCTTAGGTCTTTTAAAGCTATAAACCTTGCAGTACGTTTTCTGCAGCTTTAAGAATAGTGAAGAAAAATGAATGTAAACAGGCAAATTGAATAATAAAATTCAGTTCTGCTTATGATCAGTTTCTGCACGGGATTTAGCTTTGACCGGTATGGCTTTATTTTCCTCACAGGTAAAAAATGTTTTTTTTCAGGAATTATAAAACTATCATTTTTATTGTCGCCCTTCTGGTTATTGCCCTTATCGTCCTTTTCTATAATTCAAGACAGAAATCTTCCAGCGGTTTGGTTGCTAAGGTTATCCTGGAAGTGGCTGCACCTGTGCAAAAGGCCTTGAATGCCTCCGTCAAAAGTGTCAGTGATTCCTGGTATCATTATCTTTTTCTTGTAGGCGTAGAAGACGAAAATAAAAAATTAAAGAAAAAAAATGATGAGTTAAAATCACAATTACTTTTATATCAAGAGGGATTCCTGGAGGCGCAAAGGTTACGAAATCTCCTCTCTTTAAAAAACGGTCATGATTTTGTTTTTATACCCGCCCGTGTTGTCGGCCGGGAACAGGTTGCACTTTCAAAAACTTTTTTAATTAATAAAGGTACTGCTCATGGGCTTAATACAGGAATGGCGGTAATGGCCGCTCCCGGATTGGTCGGCCGGGTGATTGCTGCTTCCTGGCATGTAGCCAAAGTACTTCCTATTATTGACGAAAGCAGTAATATCGATGCCATTGTGCAAAGAACCCGCCTGCAGGGAATAATCCATGGTGCCGGTACCCGAGGCTGTGTTATGAAATATATTTCTAAAACTCAGGATATTCAGGAAGGGGATATTATCATTACTTCCGGCATAGGCGGGGTATTTCCGAAAGGTATCATGATCGGTCAGGTCAGCCATGTCGATAAGCAAGAGGCAGGCCTTTTTTTAAGAATTAATGTCACACCATCCGTTGATTTTTCCAAGCTGGAAGAAGTATCGGTAATAACTGCTTCTCATGAAGGAACCGAAAACGAATAGTTATGATTTATTATTTATTTTATCCGTTTTTTGCTATTTTATTAATTATTTTACAAAATTTAGTTGCCGATATATTATTTTCAGGAAGACTCATTTTAGAAATATCAATTATTGTAGTTATCTATACCGGATTTCGCCTGGATCTGATTAAAGGAGCGATTTCATCGTTTATTTTAGGTTTTACCTTTGATTGTATTTCGGGTTCCGTTTTGGGATTATTTACTTTAATTTATATTCTCATTTTTTTATTTTCTTTTTTTGCATCAACACGATTGGTCACTGAAAGATTGTCTTTGATTGCTCTTTTTGCTTTGTTTTGTTCCTTACTTGAAGAAATTTTAATCTTTCTGTTTTATAATTTAATCCATGGTTTCGAGATATTACAGAATATATCATCTGTATTTTTACTGCAGGCGTTAACTATCGGCCTGCTTGCCCCGGTGTTCTTTTATATGATGCGCAGGGTAGAGGTTATTTTCTATGGCAAACCGGCACAATCTGCTAAATGGACCGGAGCCGGCCGAATTCCGGCAGAAAATTAAGATTGTCGTCGTTTTGGTTCTCGTTGCACTTACCGTTCTTGTTGTGAGACTCTGGTATTTGCAGGTTATCAAAGGCGATGAAATGAAGCAAAAATCGGAAAATAACTCTGTCCGGTTCCGCAAAATTTTGCCGTTGCGCGGCCTTATAATGGACCGAAACAGACAGGTTCTAGTAGATAACCGTCCTTCCTTTGACATCGTTTATATGCCGAGAAAAGGAAAACGTTCTGATATTATAATAGAAAAACTCAAAGAATTTTATAAACGCAGTTCGTTGGAATTTTCAGCCGATCAATCCCTTCCCCAGATGAAACCCTATCAATCTGTAAAACTGGAAAAGAATGTGGGTATGGATAAAATTGCCGTGGTGGAAACAAATGCCTTGGATCTGCCCGGTGTTTATATTGACATCTCTCCTATTCGTTTGTACCTCGATGGTGAAATATTGGCTCCCGTTATCGGCTATACCGGAGAAGTGAGTAAAGAAGAACTGGAAAAAAATGAGGAGTATGAATCCGGTGATATTACCGGAAAACATGGGGTAGAAAAGTATCTGGATTCTTATATCCGTGGTAAACAAGGGGCGGAACTGATTGAAGTTAATGCTTATGGTAAAGAGATTAAAAATTTAGGGCGGATTAATCCGATCTCCGGTTATAATATTATTCTAAATATAGATTTTGAATTGCAAAAGGCAGCTTGGGAGGCACTGGAGGGCAAAGCGGGAGCAATAGCAGTTTTGGATCCTCGCAATGGTGCCGTATTGGCTATGGTCAGTTCACCTTCCTTTGATCCGAATTTATTTAACAGTGGTTTTTCCGGTACGCAATGGAGTGATATCGTCAATAATCCTCTTAACCCTTTATCCAACAGGGTAATTTCCGGGCAGTATCCTCCGGGATCAACTTACAAACTCATAGTTGCCGCTGCAGCATTGGAGGAAGGTATTGTAACCCCGGATACTAAATTTTACTGCAATGGCGCCTATAATTTCGGAAAGAGAACTTTTCATTGCTGGCAAAAAAAAGGTCATGGTCAAGTAGACCTGCACAAAGCGATGGTCGAATCATGCGATGTTTATTTTTATAATGTCGGAAGAATGCTGGGAGTCGATAAAATAGCTCATTACGCCAAACTATTCGGTTTAGGGAAAGCAACAGGCATTGACTTGCCCAACGAGAAAAATGGATTAATTCCGACAAGGCAGTGGAAACTGGCAAGGATGAAACAACCCTGGCATCAAGGAGAAACAATATCGATATCAATTGGTCAGGGATTTGACCTGGTAACTCCTTTACAACTGGTCTCAGCTTACAGTGCTTTTGCCAATGGTGGAACTCTCTGGAAGCCTCAATTAGTAAATCGGATTGAAACTACAGATGGTAAGATTTATAAAGAATTTCTGCCGGAAAAAAGAGGCGAATTACCGCTGAAAAAAGAAACAATTGATTTTCTCAGTCGCGCTCTGTGGGGTGTTGTGAATGAACCGGGCGGTACCGGGAAGGCCGCTGGGAGGCCAAATGCCGATGTTTGCGGCAAGACAGGTACTGCCCAGGTCATTGGTTTACCGGACAATAATAAGGCTCGCCGGACAAAGGCATTTACCGGATTAAGAGGAGATCATGCATTATTCGTATGCTTTGCTCCGCTGACAAACCCGGAAATTGTGATAGCAGTAATCGTAGAAAATGCAGGTCATGGCGGTTCGGTAGCCGCGCCCGTTGCCCGAAAAATTCTGGATGCTTATTTTGAAGGAAAGAAAAAAATAAAACAGGTGCAGGTTGTTATGCAGGGACAGCAAGCAGCAACTGGGCATCAATAATTTATTTGGATAATTATGATTTTTTTTAAATTTGATCGCCGTATTTTTCAATATTTTGACTGGACTCTTCTGACGCTTGTTCTGGCAATTTGTACTATTGGTATTATAAATGTCTATTCCGCAGGATTCAGTATAACTGAGAGGCAAATTCCACTTTATCTGAAACAGCTCCAATGGCTTATGATGGGTTTGTTTTTCATGATGCTCTTTTTTTTAATTGACTATCGCATGATTAATGAAGGTGCCTACATAGTTTATGGTATTTCGGTTGCGCTTCTGGTCGTTGTTTTTCTTTACGGTTATGCTACCCATGGTTCACAAAGATGGATCTCTCTCGGTGGTTTTTCATTTCAGCCCTCGGAGTTAATGAAGTTAACCACAATTTTAGTTTTAGCCCGTTATTTTGATGATCATAAATCCAATGAACCTTACACATTAAAGGAAATTTTTGTTCCATTCCTAATGGTTCTCGTTCCTTTTTTGTTGGTTTTAAAGCAACCGGATCTGGGTACGGCCCTTGTAATAATGATTATTTTTGTCTCAATTGTTTTTTTTATTGGTGTGAACTGGAAATCGGTTGCTATCGGTGCAGCAGGCTGTCTAATGATAATGCCGCTTGGCTGGTTTTTCCTAAAAGATTACCAGAGAGACAGGTTGATTACTTTTTTGAATCCGGAGAATGATCCTCTAGGCGCCGGATACCATATCCTTCAATCAATAATTGCGGTAGGTTCAGGTGGTATTTTGGGTAAAGGATTTTTAAAAGGTTCTCAGACCCAGTTGAATTTCCTGCCGGAGCAGCAAACAGATTTTGTCTTCTCCGTATTTGCCGAGGAATGGGGATTTGCCGGAGCATTGATTGTTATTATTTTGTTTATGTCGTTGATCTTCTGGGGGTTAAACATTGCTTTGCATTCACGGGATTTATTAGGCACACTTATCGCATTCGGAATAACCGCCCTGATCTCGTGGGAAGTTTTTATCAATATCGGAATGGTACTGGGAGTATTGCCCGTCGTTGGCATTCCATTACCCTTCTTGAGTTATGGCGGTTCCGCAATGATTGTTTTAATGTCGGCGACAGGATTATTAATGAATGTAAGTGTACGCAGATTCATCCTGCAACGCTAGAAGTAACAGCCGGCTTTTAAATAATCATTTTTCAATATTCAGAATCCGGGAACTTCGTTCTTTCTGACGCCATGATGCTGCTTTGCTAAAATTTTTTAACAACCACAAGGAGATTGTTATGTGGGAGAAAAAGAAGGAAATTGAAGAAGTCCGTGCTTTTTTGGGAAAGGGAGCTGAATTCGTCGGTAAGCTTATATTTAATGGATCAGTACGTATTGATGGCGATTTTCAAGGTGAGGTTCACGGACAGGGGGCGCTGATTATCGGCGCAGGCGGGCAGGTGAAGGCGAATATTTGTGCAGACAGGGTTTATATTGGAGGAAAAGTTCAAGGTAAAATTGATGTTAAAGAAAGAATGACTATTCAATCAACCGGTGAGTTTCTGGGCGATGTTCGGACACCGGTATTTATTATGGAAGAAGGTGCATGTTTTGATGGGACATCGCACATGGCGGAGGTAGTTAAAGAGAAGAATACATATACCGAAACTGCCTAAAATCATTTTGTTTTATTTAATTTTAATTTAATGTAAGTACTTGTAATATTAATCATTAAAAAAAATTATACTACCAGCCAGAAAAAAGCTTGACAACCAAAACGTCTTTATGATTAATAACCCGCGGTTCTGGGAACTGGTATTGCATTTCTAAAGCAAGATTTAAAGTAAAAGCTAGGAAATGTGCTGTTAATAAATTCACTTCAGTAAGATCTTAATTAACGATGTGAGGTAAGCCGTGGTTACCGTTATTCCCGATGTCACACTTTTTTTCCAAATGGCAATTTTTATCGCATTAATTTTCATTCTTAATGCCCTGCTTTACAAACCTATCTTATCCATTATCGAACGTCGCAAAAAACATGTCGAAGAATTGGAAAACGAAATCAAGTTATTCAATGATTCTGTTGATAACAAAGCCGCTGAATACGAAGAAAAACTTAAACTTGCCAAAGCAAAAGCTTCCGACTTGAAGAAAGAAATAATTAAAGAAGGCACGGATCAAGCCAAAGTTATAGTGGATGCCGTGCGCAATGAAATTCCGGTCATGATGCAGGAATTTCAGCAGAAACTCGATAAAGAGGTTCAGACTGCGCGCCAAACCCTGGACAGTCAAGCCCGGAGGTTGTCTTTAGAGATTGCTGAAAAGGTTTTGGGGAGGTCTGTCCAATGAAAAGTTTCTTGAAATCGGCAAGAAGGGTAGTGTCTTTTTTGGTTCCGTTCTTGGTTTTGGCTTCCATTGCTTATGCCGCTCATGGTGAAGAGGGTGGTCATGAGGGAAAGCAAATGTATGAGTTTATCTGGAAGTCTATAGACTTTGTTGTTCTTGCCGGGCTCCTCTATTGGCTGCTTGCATCAAAAATTAAGGATTTCTTTGGCGGGCGCCGTCAGGATATAAAAGAAGCCTTGGAAAATGCTGCCCAGCAAAAAGCTGAGGCTGAGGCTAAGTACAAAGAATACTCGGAGAAAATTGAAAAGGCTTCGGCGGAAATCGACGGCATATTCGAGATGATTAAGGCTCAGGGTGTTGCCGAAAAACAAAAGATCATTGAAGAAGCGGAAAAAGTAGCGAAGAAAATTAAAGAAGATTCACAGATGCGTACCGGACAGGAAATAAAGAAGGCGTCCGATCAATTGCGTGCAGAAGCAGTAATGCTTTCGGTTCAAATGGCGGAAGAGATTATACAGAAGAACATAGCTGCGCAGGATCATGATACGATAGTCAGGGAATACATGGAAAAGGTGGTGAATAAAAATTGATCAGCAATATTTCAAAACGATATGCCCGCGCCTTTTTTGACATCGCGGCCGAGGAAAAAAAGATAGAAAGCTATTATAATGAGCTTATTCAATTTTCTTCGGTGATCGAACGGGATAAGGCGTTGCGAGACTTTTTAGCTAATCCGGTTTTTGAGCAGACGGTTAAAAAGAGTGTGGTGGAAAAGATAATCAGCAAATTGCAGCTTTCGCCAATGACGATCAATTTTTTGAAACTTCTCGCTGATAAAAAAAGAATTGAAGTTTTGCCGGACATTGCAACGTGCTACAGGCAAATGATGGATGAAGTTCTGAAAAGAGTAAGAGTTAACGTGAAGACTGCCTTTCCTCTATCTGATGAAATGCAAACTTACATTAAAACCGGTCTGGAAAAGATGACTGGTCGACAAGTGGAAATCAATTTGGAAAAAGACCCCGCTCTTTTGGGAGGAATCGTTATCGGGGTTGGCGATACGCTTTATGACGGCAGTATAAAAAATCAATTGAACAATATGAGGAATCTCTTAGGGGAGGCAAGATAAGGCATGGAAACGATCAAGGCGGAAGAAATTAGTCAAATTATTTCTGAGCAAATTAAAAGCTATGAAAAAAAGCTGGATATAAGTGAAACGGGAACTGTCTTGTCCGTTGGTGACGGTATTGCGAGAATTTACGGTGTGCAGAACGCAATGGCCATGGAGCTTCTGGAATTCCCGGGCGGTATCTTGGGCATGGTTCTTAATCTGGAAACTGATAACGTCGGTGTTGCCGTTCTTGGTGAAGTATCACACATTAAAGAAGGTGATATTGTCAAAAGAACAGGTAAGATTGCTCAGGTACCTGTTGGTGAGGCTTTGCTTGGACGAGTTATTGATCCGACAGGAGCACCACTGGATGGTAAGGGACCGATTGAAACGAACGAATTCCGCCGTATCGAGATGGTTGCTCCCGGCGTTATTAAACGCCAGCCCGTTAATGAACCTTGTTATACAGGATTAAAAGCAATTGATGCTATGACCCCGATTGGACGCGGACAGCGTGAGCTGGTTATCGGTGACCGTCAGATTGGTAAAACCGCGATTTGCGTAGATGCAATTATCAGACAGAAAAATACCGGTATCAAATGCATTTATGTTGCTATCGGTCAGAAGAAATCAACGGTTGCACAGGTCGTGGAAAATTTGAGAAAACATGATGCACTCTCATATACCTGCGTTGTAGCAGGTTGTGCAAGCGACCCAGCGACACTCCAATATATTGCTGCTTATGCCGGTTGCTCCATTGGTGAATATTTCCGTGACAAAGCCCAGGATGCATTAATTATTTATGATGATCTTTCCAAACAGGCCGTTGCTTACAGACAGATTTCTCTGTTGCTCCGCCGTCCTCCAGGACGTGAAGCATATCCTGGTGATATTTTCTATAATCATTCACGGCTGCTTGAAAGAGCGGCACGTGTAAGTGCTGATCTCGGCGGCGGTTCGCTGACTGCTCTTCCGGTTATTGAAACTCAGGCCGGTGACGTTTCAGCATACATTCCGACAAACGTTATTTCTATTACTGATGGTCAGGTCTTCCTGGAACCGAGTCTTTTTTATACCGGTATCCGTCCGGCAATCAACGTCGGTATTTCGGTTTCGCGAGTCGGTGGTGCGGCACAGGTAAAGGCAATGAAACAGGTTGCCGGAACCTTGAAACTGGATTTGGCGCAGTTCAGAGAGTTGGCGGCGTTTGCGCAGTTCGGCAGTGACTTGGACAAAGCAACACAGGCACAGCTTGATCGTGGTATGCGTTTGACTGAATTATTGAAACAACCGCAGTTCCAGCCGATGTCTCTTGCTCAGGAAGTAGTTGTACTTTTCGCCGGAACGAGAGGTTATCTCGATAAATATAAGGTAGATAAAGTACGTGCATATGAAGAGCAACTACTGAGCTTTGTTGAAACCAAGCATTCAGATATAATGAAAGAAATCGACGATAAAAAGATTATTTCACCGGAGCTGGAAAAGAAATTGAAGGATATGTTGACGGAATTTGATTCTGTTTTTATTGCTGAATAAGTTAAAGAAATCACGAGTTGAGGAGAAACCATAGTGGCCTCGCTGAAAGACATAAGAAGAAAAGTTGGCGCTGTTCAGAAGACAAAGCAAATAACACGGGCAATGAACATGGTTGCTGCGTCGAAATTTAAGTCGTCGCAATTGAGAATGGAGAATTTTCGTCCATATGCCGGAAAATTTATGGATGTCCTCAATAGCTTGGCCCTGCGTGTTGATGCTGCATCTCACCCTCTACTGGCTGTACGTGAGCCTAAAAAGATTTGGGCAATATGTATGACATCAGACAGAGGACTTTGTGGTGGATTTAATACGAACTTAATTAAAGCGACCGAGAGGTTTTTACGGGATAAGGGAAATGAAGGAAAAGAAGTCTCGCTGTTCACAGTAGGTCGTAAAGGAAGAGATTACTTCAGGAAAAGGGCAAACGTAGTTAATCAGCAGGTCAATGTTTTCGGCAAGTTTGATATGAGTTTGTCGCAAGTCATATCTGATGATGTAATAACCCCATTTACAAATGAAGAATATGACGAGCTTTATTTGATCTATAATCAATTTGTAAATGTTTCCGTACAGCGCCCGACAGTAGTAAGGCTTTTCCCTTTACCGTCAATCGGACAAAATGTTGAAGCGGACGCAGAAAGCAGTTTGGAGTATGAATATGAACCATCTGCAGAAGCATTATTGTATAATCTTTTACCTATGTATGTTCGCGTTCTTGTATTTCGTGCGCTTTTAGAAACGTCGGCAGGTGAAAATGGAGCACGGATGGTGGCGATGGATAATGCCACTAAGAATTGTGAGGATTTAATCAGTTCACTGACTTTAAAGATGAACAAGGCCAGACAGGCTGCAATTACAGCAGAATTAATGGATATTGTCGGCGGCACCGAGGCCTTAGCTAAGGGTTAAAGTATTTGCAGCAGCACATAACTGTAAATATGAATTGGCTAATACGACACTATTGGTGAGGAGATATTTATGAATATAGGAAAAATCGTTCAAGTTATAGGACCGGTTGTTGACGTAGCCTTTGAAGAGGGGCAACTTCCCAGTATATTGAATGCAATTTTAGTAACAAATCCTGCCATTGATGATCAGGAAGACAATCTGGTTATCGAAGTTGCATTACATTTGGGTGATAACGTTGTCCGCTGCATAGCAATGGATATTACAGACGGACTTGTCAGAGGCATGAATGCCAAAGATACCGGCGCTCCCATCATGGTGCCAGTAGGTAAAGAATGCTTGGGAAGAATTTTAAATGTCGTGGGTCGTCCAGTGGATGGTCTCGGACCAGTCAACGCAAAAAATTCGCAACCTATTCATCGTGAGTCACCGGCATTTCTTGAACAGGATACATCAGTTCACGTTTTGGAAACTGGTGTAAAAGTTATCGACCTGCTCGTTCCTTTCCCCCGTGGTGGTAAAATGGGATTGTTCGGCGGAGCCGGTTGCGGTAAAACGGTTGTTATGATGGAAATGATTCATAATATCGCCATGCATCACGGTGGTATTTCGGTGTTCGCGGGCGTCGGCGAAAGAACACGTGAAGGAAACGACCTTTATAGAGAAATGCTTGAATCCGGCGTTATCAAGCAGGCAGCATTGATTTACGGGCAGATGACTGAACCCCCGGGAGCGCGCGCAAGAGTTGCACTAACAGGGTTGGCCGCAGCGGAATATTTCCGGGATGTTGAAGGCCAGGATGTGCTTCTTTTTGTTGATAATATATTCAGATTTACACAGGCCGGTGCTGAAGTATCCGCTCTTCTTGGAAGAATGCCTTCCGCCGTCGGATATCAGCCTACATTGGCAACAGACTTGGGTGAACTTCAGGAACGTATTACGTCGACAACAAAAGGTTCTATTACCGCTGTTCAGTGCGTGTACGTGCCTGCAGATGACTTAACAGACCCCGCTCCTGCAACGACATTTGCACACTTGGACGGAACGGTCGTTTTGTCACGGCCTCTGTCGGAATTGGGAATTTACCCTGCAGTGGATCCACTTGATTCGACATCGCGTATTTTGGACCCGAACGTTTTGGGAATGGAGCATTATCAAGTTGCTCGTCAAGTGCAGGTAACTTTGCAAAAATATAAGGATTTACAGGATATCATCGCTATCTTGGGTATGGATGAATTATCGGAAGAAGATAAACTTACAGTTGGCCGTGCCAGAAAGATTCAGCGTTTCCTTTCACAGCCATTCTTTGTTGCAGCCCAGTTTACAGGTACAGAAGGAAAATTTGTTTCCGTTCCAGATACAGTAAGAGGATTTAAAGAAATTTTGGAAGGCAAACACGATGAGTTACCCGAGCAGGCTTTCTACATGGTTGGCGGTATTGAGGAAGCAGTAGAGAGAGCCAAAAAACTTGCCGAATAAGTGAGGTAGTAGATGTCGGACGAATTAATGCTGGAAATTGTTACACCAGAAAAAATGGCTTTTTCCGGAGAAGTGGAAGAAGTAACTATTCCGGGTACTGAAGGTGAATTCGGTGTTTTTCCTGGTCATGAAGCAGTTTTGACCTCCGTAAATATTGGCGAATTAAGTTTTACAAAAGATGGAAAGAAAACTTATTATGCCGTAAATACCGGTTATGCCGAAGTAACGGGAGAGAAGGTAACATTACTAATTGAGACTGCAGAACGATCTGATGCAATTGATAAAGACAGAGCAATAAGAGCAAAAGAGAGAGCTGAAAGTGGTCTGACGCAGCTATCAAAAGAAGATATAGAATTTGAAAGAATGAATGTGGCATTAATGAGAGCGATTAATCGAATAAGTGTTGCAGAAAAATAGGAAGATAGTTTTTTTGATACAAAAGCAGTGCTTTAAAATGCACTGCTTTTTTTTTATCATATCAATTCTTATTAAAATACTAAAGCAATAAAACTTATCGGGAATTTAGGCAACTAATATTAGATATTTAAAGTTATGATCCTGCATAGCTTTGTATCAAGTATGGTGCTTTTTGCAGATTCGCAGAATAAGAAATTAGATTAAAAAATCAAGACACTTAATAAACTTAGTGTAGCGTCAACTCCAAACTGTCATAACGCGTGTATGGATTTATCGAATATACCTGGAAAATCATAAGATTGCCTGTGTTACACTTAATGCCTGGCACGACATTAGTCCCAGCAGTTCACATCATGGCTTTTTACCGATTCCGGTAGACGCCTGAATATTGATTTTTTAATCTGCAGAAATATCGACAATTTCAAAACATCTTGAACCGCCGGGTGTTTTGACATTTATTTCACTGCCGGTCTCTTTGCCGATCATTGCTCTACCGATAGGTGACGTAACGGAAATTTTATTTTGACTGATGTCAGATTCGAATGGTCCTACTAATTGATATTTTATCTGTTCATCACTTTCACCATCGGCAATTGTGACATAACAGCCAAACACAACTTTATCATTGATCTGTCCACTAGGAACTATAACATTGGATAGAGCGAGGTTATTCTCCAGTTCCTGAAGCTTCCCATGCAGAAATGATTGTCTCTCTTTAGCTGCCGTGTATTCAGCATTTTCGGAAAGATCACCATGAGCGCGTGCAACCTCTATGTCGCGAATATTTTCGGGGATAGATTTGTTTTTAAGATGTTCCAATTCCTTTTTTAATCTTTCATAACCCTCTTTTGTGATGGGCATTTTTTCCATAAGATCTCCAAATTGTATACAATTGCCTAGTTGACCTGAAAAAAACAGGTAACAAAATTAAGATGTTTTCATAAAAAAATAAAATCAAACGGAAGATAATTCATGATAAGCGTTTGTCAGCTAACTGATGAACTGCCTTACTTATTGACTCTAAATTATATTTAATCGAGAACTGTAACAGTGTCAAGAAAACAATTGTCTGATTAAAATAGAAGTCAAATAAAAATGATTACTTTATAATCAAAATAATACATTTTTTTTAAAATAAGATATAATAAAATTTAAAACAAATAAAAAGTTTGATTAAGCGAAGGATAAGATCAATGTCTTCAGGTGAAAAGAAAAAAAATTTTGCTGAAGGAAAGTTCAAAACACCTTATGGCAGGTATTTATTTTCAAGGCAAAAAGAATTGATTTTGGAATTAATAGCCCCTCATGCGGGGGAAAGAATGCTCTGCATTGGCAATGTTGTCGGCAATTACCTGCAGATTTTCCGTGATAAATGGTGCTCAGTCACTGCTCTTGCTTCATCACCTGAGATAATTAAATCTGTTAGGAAGCAGATGGGAGATGGTATTGAGTTGCATTTAAGCAATGCCGAAGACCTTCCATTTTCCGATGATGAATTTGATATTGTAATAATCATTAATGCTCTGGAGGGTACCCGGGACCCTAAAAAAGTCATTGCTGAAGCAATTCGAGTGTGCCGGGGCAGGGTTTTTATAGGTTTTTTGAATAAGTATTCTTTAACCGGAACAAGGCAGAAAATAAGAGAAATTTTCGGATTTTCCAATAGTGAAAAGAGCCGGTTTTTCAGCATTGAGGAAATAAAAGAAATGGTCGGGAGTTTGATTGACGTACAGACAAAATGGGGAAGTGTAATTTTTTTTCCCCCTGCCGTTTATGGTATGGCTGCAGAACTGGAAGAATTAGTCCCCCATATGAAAAATCCCTTGGGTGCGTTTGTCGGGCTCACTTTTCCAGTTAAATACATTTATCGGACGGTACAAAAGCCGCTCGTTAAAACATATCCGTTGAAAGCTGATACAAGAGTTGCTACTCCCGAGACTGTTCGAATGTAAATTACACATCAGGAAGCAATTAATTTATTCTTCCCATTTAAGATCATTCTCATTAAAGTGCTGCTTTAAAACTTCTCTTGCCTCGTCCACAAATGATTCAGGAACATAAATATCTACTTCGCCCAAGCCGTCAACATCAAGAAAAAGTGAAATTACACCGATAGCTTCGTATTTTAAGCATGCCGGTATGCCGTCGGACTGTAATCTGCCCAAAATAATGTGCGCATTAACTATGCCTGCTGCTTTACATACTATAGTCCATTGTTCCTCCGGCATTTTTCTCTCCTGTATTTTTCATTTAAACATAAAATAAATCATTTATAAAATAAGACCTAGTATTTCTTTTCAAAATTATGAATCATAAAAAATAATAATATACAATATATTGTGGTATGGATATTTTATTAATACATTTTGTTGTATTTTCTCTCTTTACAAAGGGAATATCTTTTGTTAGAATTTCTTAACTTTTGAGGATCTTAGCCACAACTTATGAATTTAAAAAGGTTGGAAATTTCGGGTTTTAAATCATTTCGCGATAAAGTCGTTCTCGATTTTTCCCATGGCGTGACGGCAATTGTCGGACCTAACGGTTGCGGAAAATCGAATGTCGTTGATGCTATTCGCTGGGTCATGGGTGAGCAGCGGGTAAAAGCCCTGCGCGGAAAAAAAATGGATGACGTCGTCTTTAACGGCAGCCAGGATGCCGCTCCGGTAAGTATGGCGGAAGTTACCATGATCTTGTCGGCGAACGGCCAGAGTTTTGGCGGGGCCTTTGCCGAATTTTCAGAAGTATCCATTACACGCAAGGTTGTCCTTGATGGCGAGAGCGACTACTATATTAACCGCGCTCCTTGCCGTCTGCTTGATATTAAAGAATTCTTTATGGGCACAGGAGTTGGCGCCCGAACATATTCCATAGTCGAACAAGGCAGCGTTGCCGGTATGGTTGAGGCGAGACCCGAGGATAGACGGTCATTCATTGAAGATGCCGCCGGTGTTTCCAAATATAAAAGCCGTAAGGAATCTGCTGTCCGCAAAATGGAAGCAACCAAAATAAATGTGCAGCGGCTCAATGATATTATCAAGGAAGTCAAGTCCCAGCTCAACGCTGTTTCCCGGCAAGCCAAACGAGCGGAACAATACAAAGAAATAAAACAACGCCTCAAAGAAACAGAGCTGACTCTGGCTCTGCAAAATTATGCTGAACTTATTGAGAAAGGGACTTCACTGCAAGAGAAACGCGGTGAAGTGCAAAACCAGGAAGCGGGCATGCAGGCAAGCCTCACGGCTAAAGAATCACATCTGGAAGAAATGAAAGCAAAACTTCTGGAAAATGAAGAGCTGATCAATAAAAGACGGCAGGAACTTTACGAAATAAAAAATTCCATTAATATTAAAGAAAAAAATATTGAATTTTCCCGCCGCCGGATTACAGATGCCGCCGGACGCAAACAAAAAGACTCAGCTGAAATCGATCTTGCCTTAAACAAGAAAATTAACCTAATCTCGGAAATTGAGAATCTGCAAAATAATACCATTGAAGCAGAGGGTAAGATTGCAACAATAAAGAAAGAACATGATGAAGGGCGGCAAAAGATTCAGGAACTCATCGAGGCGGACAAAGAAATTAATAATGAGCTGGAAGAGAAAAAAATTCTTTATATCGACCTGGTAACGGAAAAGGCGAAGTTCAAAAATATGATCTCCAGCCTGACTAAAAATGTTGATGACCTGAAAAAGCGGGAAGAAAGAGAGAGTCGTGAAATCGAAGAAGGGAAAAGACGACTGGCTGAGCTGGTAAACAAGCTGCAATCAATAAATAAAGCCCTGACCGATGAAAAGGAAGAATTTATAAATCTTTGCGATCAAAGAGAAGCTACGGAAGATGAATTAGATAGATCCAAGAACGAGTTACAGTCGGTAGAAGAGCGAATTGCCGAAGTTAAAGAAGAAACCGGCATTAAGACATCGCGCATCAATTCTCTTAAGGAATTCCAGGAAGCTTATAAATGGTCTAACGAAGGAATTAAAGAGATAATTGAGAAGCAGGAAACCAATGATAAATTTTATGGTGTTGTAGCCGATCATATTAATGTTCCCCGCGAGTATGAGGCCGCCGTAGAAGCGGTACTGGGCGACAAGCTTCAGTACGTCGTCGTAAAAAGTCAGGAAGACGGCCTGCAGGCAATTAATTATCTTAAAGACGGTCAATTGGGCCGGGGCAGTTTTATGCCGGTGGAATTGCGCAAAGGGCATGAAACGTATAGTGCCGAACATTTACAGGAAGCAGAGCCTCTTATCAACAAGGTCGATTGCAATGAAAATTTTCAGCAGATTGCCGATTGCCTGTTGGGAGACGTATTAATTACACCGAACATTACCAGCGGAATCAATCTGTGGAAGAAAAATGGTTTTCGGGGAACTTTTGTTACACCGGACGGCGACACTATCAGCCCGCATGGCGTGCTCACGGGAGGCAGCGGTTCCGCTGTAGAAAAAAGTCTTCTCTCCACCAAACGGGAAATAGGAGAACTGGAAAAAGATATCGATGATTTAGCTGACGAGCTTTCATCACTGACGGAGAAGAAAAAAAGGCTGGCCTCTTTCATTGCTCAATGGGAAGAAGAATTGACCCAGATAAAGAACAGAATTCACAGACTGGAGATTGATATAAACGGCCGGAAAAAAGACTGTGAACGGTTTGAGGATGAAAAAGGAAGATTAAAGCAGACAATTTCCGCGTTGGAGTTTAATCATCAAAATATTAAAGCGGAAGGAACCGAAGCTGAAGAGAAGCTGCGTAAAATCGGCCTTGATATTGTCGCCAAAGATGAAGATGAAAAAAACCTGAATGAAGTTATTTCTGTTCTCAATTCCCGCAGAGAACAATCCCGGGCGGCAATCAATGAAGAAGAGCGGCAGATAACAGCTAAAAAAGTTCTCCTTGCATCATTGGAGCAAAAGAAAGAGGCTGATTTACGAACAGTTCTGCGCCTGCAAAATGACATCAACTCCATTGAAAACGAGGTCCGGATTAAAAAAGAGGAAATCATTTCCTGTGAAGATCAATTAGCCTCTCTCGAACAAACGATAGTAGCTGATCAGGCGGCGTTGGAAGAACTCTACCGGAATTTGGGCATATGTGAGACAGTCCTTGCAGAAAAACAGGCCGGTAAAAATTACGAAGATGAGCAACTGAAGATCGAGGAAAATGAATTAAGAGAAGCCAAAAAAAAGCTTGATGAATTACATAATAAAATTAATTCAATAGAAATTCAATGCCGTGAAGTAGTGTTGAATGGCGAGAATCTGAAAGCGGCTGTAGCAGAAAAATACAATGTTAATTTGGAAGATATCTTTCCTGAGTTTACCGTAATCGAGCAGGAAAAAGTTACACAGTTGAAATCCATGCTGGATACCGATAAACAAAAAATTGAAAATTTCGGTGAAGTTAATCTGCTGGCATTAAATGAATATGAAGAGCTGGATAAGCGTTATCAATTCTTATCCGCCCAAATTTCCGATTTGAATGAATCTTTAAGCTCTCTGGAAAGGACAATATCGAGAATTAACAAAATTTCCCGTTCCCGGTTTGCCGAAACATTTGCCGCTGTTAACGAATGCTTTAAAAAAGTGTTTGCCCATATTTTTCCGGGCGGACATGGTGAACTGCATTTGACCGATGAAAATGATCTACTGGAAACGGGTGTGGATATTGCCATTCAAATACCCGGAAAAAGAGCACAAAATGTCAGCCTGCTTTCCGGCGGCGAAAAATCCTTGGCGGCTATCGCCCTTATTTTTGCCATATTAATGTACCGTCCCACACCATTTCTGGTTTTAGACGAAGTCGATGCCGCGCTTGATGATGCCAACACCAACCTCTTTAACCGCTTGATCAAAGATATTTCGGACAAATCTCAGGTTGTCATGATTACGCATAATAAGAGCACAATGGAAGTAGCAGACAGTCTCTTCGGCGTAACCATGCAAAAACAGGGTGTTTCCTCTCTGGTATCTGTTAACCTTAACTAGTTTTCGTCCGGAAAGGGCTCCTTTCCTCTTTTCCGCTCTGGCGGCGTCGATTTATTGTATTGCTTGTGCACGTACATAGGGCGTCTTCAGCAATCCCTTGATCTCCTTGCTGCAACGAAAAATATCAGTTTTCCGGTTCGGAAACGATTAGTGTTGACATTCACAGTTTCCGGATGGACACTAATTAATCAGTTTTACTTAATCACTTCCTTTACTTCTTGAGGAAAAATCGCTATTAAGAAGGAAATATATGAAAGGTATTAAATAAATGGGATTTTTTGATAAGTTAAAATCAACTTTTAGTCTGGATAAATTAAAATCAGGCCTGCAAAAGACGCGTGAAATTCTCAATACCGACGTCGATGACCTTTTGTTTGGTTCGAAAACACTGGATGAAAATTTATTTAATGAACTGGAGGAGCGGCTGATTGCGGCCGATATGGGACCACAGTTCGCTAATGATATTATCACTGAGGTTCAGGATCGGATGAAGCGCAAGGAACTGCAAAATGCCGGACAGGTCAAAAAGATTTTACGCGAGCGTATGGTAACTATTCTACGAAAAATAGACTCGCCCCTGGATATTCCCAAAGGAAAACCATTTGTAATTATGGCTGTCGGCGTAAACGGCAGCGGTAAGACAACGACAATCGGTAAAATGGCCAATATGCTGCAAAAAGATGGTTACGAAGTTGTGCTTGTAGCGGCGGACACTTTCCGGGCGGCGGCAATCGAGCAGTTGGAAATTTGGGGTAACCGGGTAAACGTTCCGGTAATAAAGCAAAAAATGAATGCCGATCCTGCAGCGGTTGTTTTCGATGCCCTGGGCAAAGTTAAAATGGGTTTCTCCGGAGTTATCATCGTGGATACGGCAGGCAGGCTGCATACCAGAGTCAATTTAATGGAAGAGCTGAAAAAAGTGAAGAGAGTCATGGGTAAAGAAATGCCCGGTGCACCACATGAAGTGCTGCTGGTTCTTGATGCAGTAACGGGGCAAAACGCAGTAATGCAGGCCAAAATATTTAAAGAAGAGATTGGTGCAACCGGTATTGTCCTGACTAAACTTGATGGAACGGCCAAAGGCGGCGTTGTAATCAGGATTGCCAGTGAACTGGGCCTTCCCGTCCGCTTTATCGGAGTCGGAGAAGGGTTGGATGATCTGCGGCCATTTAACAGCAATGATTTTGTTTCCGCGCTTTTTGACTAAAACATTAAAACATTTATCAATTTGCGGCTTATTTAAATGGATAAAATTTTTGCCATTGGTGATATTCACGGCAATTTTGATAGACTTCAAAAGTTGATAAATAAACTTCCCATAAACAAGGAAAAGGACACTTTGGTATTTATCGGCGACTATATTGATCGGGGTAGTTTTTCCAAAGAGGTCATTGATTATGTAATTGAACTTTGCAGCAAATTTGCCTATATCGTCTGCCTTTCCGGAAATCACGAACAGATGTTTCTCAACTACCTTGCCGGCATCGATGAAATGACGTATCTGCATAACGGCGGAAATATGACCTTATTATCTTACGGCATTTTCCCGGTTGCACTACCTCAGGAAAGAAGAGCAGCGGTTCCTAAAAAGCATTTACATTTTTTTCGAACTCTTTTGCCTTATTATGAAACTGATGACTATATATTCGTTCATGCCGGACTAATGCCGGGTTATAGCCTGCAGGAGCAAACCATTCATGATTTGTTGTGGATCAGGCGTGAGTTTATTTATTCTGATTATGACTTTGGGAAAAGAATAATTTTTGGCCACACTCCTTTTCCATCCCCATTGATTGAGTCGAATAAGATAGGAATAGATACGGGAGCGTTTTCCGGCGGCAAGCTCACGTGTGTGGAATTGCCGGAAGTCATAATCCATCAGGTATAAAAATGAAAATTATCGAATGCGTACCGAATTTCAGTGAAGGTTGTGATCAGGAAATCATATCGGCAATAGCTCAGGTATTTGAATCATTTCCTGCAGTACAGCTTATTGATTTCAGCGGTGATACCGATCATAACCGCAGTGTCTATACTTTTTTGGGAAAGGCCGACGATGTGCTGGAAGCAGCCCTTGCCGCTTCCGGAGTGGCGCTGGAACTGATTGACATGTGCAGACAATCCGGAGTTCACCCACGGCTTGGCGCCGTTGATGTGATGCCTTTTGTTCCGCTGGGTTCGGCTTCAATGAAAGACGCGATTGATCTTGCACATCGCTTTGGAAGGCAATTATACGAGCGGTATGAAGTGCCCGTATATTTTTACGGCGAAGCTGCATTGATTGAAAAGCGCAAGGAACTGGCATATATACGGCGCGGCGGGTATGAATTGCTTGAGGAAAGAATGTCAATTCCGGAAGGCGCTCCCGACGTAGGTAAACCATTGTTTAATGGGAAGTGTGGAGCGACGGCTGTGGGTGCGCGCCTGCCTCTGGTTGCCTACAATATAAATTTGGCAAGCGATGATTTGATTTTGGCCCGTTACATTGCAGGTCGAGTCAGAGAAAAGGATGGCGGTTTAAAAAGTGTGCGGGCTCTCGGCCTTCTTTTGAAAAGCCGCAATATCGCCCAAGTTTCCATGAACCTGGTTAATTACAGGGAAACCCCGTTGAAGCCGGTTTACGATCTGGTCAAGCTTTTGGCAGCCGATCAGGGTGTAGAAATTCTGGAGTCGGAGTTAATCGGCCTCGCTCCCGAAGAGGCTTTCATTGGCACAACGCCGGAATATCTTAAACTTAAGGATTTTGACGAAAACCGTTTGCTGGAAACTCACATAAAGAATTTTCTTTTATAAACTTATTCAAAACATTACTAAATTCACTTGCTTGTCTTTCCAATAATAGTAAACTGTATTTATTGACAGGCAGAAAAATGCATGATAAAGCCCCATAACTTCAAATATAACCTCACAAAAAGCCCCTGTAGCTCAGAAGGATAGAGCAACGGATTCCTAATCCGTGTGCCGCGCGTTCGACTCGCGCCAGGGGCACCAAG
>CAZWCA010000042.1:0-26117 GCA_964632255.1 uncultured Smithella sp.
GTGGCAATGCTTTGGTGAAAATCCGGAAGCACTCGTGTATGCAGGCGGCACGGATTTGCTTGTAAACATGAGAGCTGGAAACATTAATCCGCAGGCTATGATCTGTTTGGAAAGAATTGCCGAACTGAAAGGACTCACTGAATCGCCAACTCATGTACGGATTGGTGCCTGCTCGACGCTGGCTTCATTACTTGATAATCCATTAATCAATAAATATTTCCCCGTCCTGATAAGAGCCTTGCAAACACTGGGCTCGCCGCTTATCCGTCAAATGGGAACAATCGGCGGCAATATTTGCAATGCATCCCCGGCGGGCGATACACTGCCGCCGCTTTATGTTCTGCAGGCGGAAATTGAAATAAAAAGTTCTCATTCCTCACGAACCCTGCTTCTCTCTGAATTGATTCGCGGTCCGCGCAGAACTCAATTGCAGCAGGGAGAAATTGTATCGGCAATAATTTTGCAAAAAGCACAAGACTTCAATATTCAGCATTTCGAAAAGGTGGGTTTGCGTAAAGCTCTGGCCTGCAGCGTTGTGAGCATGGCAGCGTTACTGAATTTGTCCGATGAAGGAATAGTCAAGAATGTATACCTTGCCTGGGGCAGCATCGGCCCGACAGTCGTCACATTAGATGCCTGCGAAAAATTCCTGATTGGAAAAAAGCTGTCATCTGAGACATTGAAAGCAGCCGCTTCAATAATTGGTCAAGAAGCGACCCCAATTGATGATGTGCGTGCTGAAGCAGCTTATCGTAAGACAGTTGCGGGGAATCTTTTGTTGAGGTTGTTAGGTGAGGCTTAGCCTTATATCTTTTATTCGTTTCCTGTGCGTTTAGTCAAAAACAGAATGTCAGTAACTCCTTTGTCATTCCCTGGCTTGACCAGGGAATCCAGAAAAAATGGGGTTCAGGAAAAAGCTGACAGGAGAAACATTGCAACAATCAGGCAATAGGATTAATCAAGAAGTGACCCCAATTTTTGATATGTACGCAGAGGATATTAAGATTCCTCACGTAAGGAATAAGAACCTGTGATTGTAAATACAATATCTTGAAACGAATTCAGGAGATTATTGGTAATACTGGATTCCCGCCTTCGCGAGAACGACAATTGATGATCAGCGGGGACAAAACATATTATTCCCGTTTCCTCTCCAGTTCCTCCCTTACTGCGAGACCAATTTTCTCCAGTATGTAGGGTTTCCGAACAAATGCTCCGGCTCCAAGTTCCTGCGCGGTTCTGACCCGGTCGGTCTCTGAAAAGCCGCTTACAATTATCGCTTTCTGTTTCGGGTTGATTTCCAGTATTCTGCGATATGTTTCCAGTCCATCAATTCCGTCATCCATAATCATATCGAGAATTATCAGGTCGGCTTTTTTGTTCTTCAGATATTCTATTGATTCTTCTCCGGATGCAACGGCTTCAACGTGATATTTAAGCCTTCCCAGCATGCTCATGGCCAGCTCACGTTGTTCCAGGACATCATCAACAATTAAAATCGATTCACCTTTGCTCATGTATAATGAGGAAGATACGGCCTTCTTAATTATTTCCGGCATTTCTCTGGTGACAGGAAAATAAAGAGTAAAGGTACTTCCCTTGGCCTCTTCACTTATAACATCTATGTATCCGCCATGGTCCTTTACGGTACCCCAGACAACAGCCAGCCCCAGCCCGGTTCCGCTTCTTCCCATAACCTTCTTCGTATAGAATGGTTCAAAAATCTTACTCAAATCTTCGGCGGAAATGCCGTCACCTGTATCTGATATTGTAATGACTACATAGTCGCCCTCCTTTACTTCATCATAACTATGGACTGGATGATCAAGGTAGCAGTTTTCAGTTTTTATTGTCACAACTCCATAGCCAGATAAGGCCTCTACGGCATTCATAACAAGATTCATGATTGTCTTAGCGAGATGAATGGAAGAGCCTTTAATGTTCAAAAGTCCATTTTCAAGTTCTGTTCGAATAATCACACTTGGGTTGAAAGATTTCAACTTTTCGAATTCAGGTGTCTGAAGATAGTCTAAAAGTATTTTATTCATATTGACCACTTCAGAAGCATTTACGCCGCGTCTCGCCAAGGTCAAAAGATCCTGGATTATTGCGGCGCCCTTCATGCTGGAGTGTAAAATATAGTCTGCATACTTTTTCGTAAAGGTATCCGGAAGAATGGTTTCGGCAAGAAGCTCGGAATAGCCGACCAGTACTCCGAGAACATTGTTGAGATCATGGGCGACACCTCCTGCCAGAGTTCCCAGAGCTTCCATTTTTTCCGCCCGGCTTAACCGTTCTTCCAGTTTTTTTCGTTCTGTATTGTCACGCATGCATTCAATTGCGGCAACAATTTCATTATTATTATCACGCAGGACGGATGCCGTACCGGAGAGATGAATGTCTCCGGGCAGTAAACTTGGTGTGAAAGCTTCACCGAATAATATATCACCTGTTTTTTGAATTGCCGTGTATCGCGCTTCCATCTCTATATCCGGATGCAGCACGTAGTCAATAAGCAAAGGCCGTCTTTCTCCATATAAAGGCAGAGCATATTCGTAGTCGCCTTTTCCCAACATATCTTCCTTTTTGATACCGGTCATGTTTTCGATGGCCCTGTTCCAAAAAATAATTTTGCCCTGTTTATCAATAACAAATGTAGCATCCGGAAGGAATTCGATAATATTTGCCAGTTCCCTGCGGTTCTCTTTTAGCTCTTCTTCCGTGCGCTTCTGGTCGGTAATATCCTCAATCGCCACGACTGTCAGGAATGGATATTCCAAATCAAGAGAAGCAGATGTCACGATGGCATCACGAAGGGTGTTATTTTTTCGCCTGAGCTTAGTCTGAGCTGAGGCAATGCCGTATTTTGAGATATCAGTAAACAATTTCCGTCCAACGCGTTCATACTCCTCTTCGTTTTCATATAGCATTCGGGTTGTATGCCCAATAATGTCGGCTTCGGAATAACCGAAACTCTGGTACCAGGCTCTGTTAGCACTTTGAAAGACGCGCCCTTTCATGATGCAGAGGCCGACAGGTGCGGCTTTAAATACACTGCGGAGAGCTGCTTCGCTCTGGCGTAAGGCCTGTTCCGCCTTTTTGCGCGCCGTTATATCCTGAAGAGTGAATTGCATAAGGGGCCTTCCCCTATGCTGAAAAAGCATGATGTGAACATCGGCGTCCCATATCTCGCCATTGGGTCGTTGATGACGCCATTCAAAGGTATGAGAACCATTTTTATGACATGTTTGGATATGCTTTTGCGCTTCAGTTGCCGAGTCCAGGCCGTTATATTGTGTTGGCGCGGATACACCCAAGGGTGTTTTATTAAGAGCCTCTTCGCGGCTGGCATAACCGTAGATCTTAACCGCAGCTTCGTTGCAGTCTATATAGACGCCTGTTTCCGCATCCATAACGATCTGGGGTATAATTGAATTATTAAACAGTATTTTTGTATATTCCTGACTTTCCTGTAAGGCATCTTCCGCATTTTTCCGCGTGGTTATATCAACGTTCGTGCCTTCAAAATATAAAATATTTTCCGAAGCATCGCGAATAGTATGGATGTTAACCGATATCCAAAACTTGCTCTTGTTCTTTCGATAAACCTCAACTTCATACCCTTCTATTTTATTGCGTTCGCTGAGTACCCGTATCATTTCTTCCCGGTCTTGCGGGTTCACATAGAGCTGTTCGCCAATATTATGGACGGAATCGATCATTTCCTGCGTTGATGCATAACCGAACATTTTTGCAAAAGCCGGATTAATGCTGAGATATCTGCCTTGAGGAGTTATCTGGAATATGCCCTCGATGGCACCTTCAAAGATATTCCGGTATTTCTCTTCACTCTTCTTCAGCGCTTCTTCAGATTTTTTACCCTTGATTGATTCTTCTTCGAGTAATTTAATTCTTTCTTCAAGATCTTTATAGGTTGTTTGTTTGGTCACAGATGCGTGTTCCTTCCTTTATAAAAAAGTAAGTTTCCGGCAGACCAGAATTTTTTACACCTGCTGATTTTAATTCGCGGTTTGGTTTTCTTTGAAATGACTTAACAATGTCGCAATTAAGTTTCTTATCATACATATTTCTAAAAATTTTTCAAACGCATATCGTATAAAACTTAACTTATCTTGAGCACTCACAAACTCCGTTTGATAATCATGGAAGCGAACAATTCCAGGAAAAATGGTAATATTTGAGCGATGACTTGACATTTAAGCTGACTTGGTTTTAAGAAACCAACGCTATAAAAAGGCAAACCGTCTTGAAAGGTAGTATGCAAAGACGATAATCTGAATCATGTTAAGAGACATAGTGGCTGAACTATGAAAAAATAGCTTTCCATGTAAAAATAGGTATCTTTATCCAGGTACGGAATAAATAATGCGGTATTTTTTTCGTGCAGAAAATCAAGATTAAAATCATGAATGATAAAAACAAAACAAAAGAGCAGCTCATTACTGAACTGGTAAAAATCAGGCAACATGTTGATGAGCTTGAAAGATCGCAAAAAGAGATCAGGCAAGTGGAGAAGAAATTACGTCGAGATAAGATTTTCCAGCCGGATACCGGCGAACCCAGGCAAACAGAAGAAGCACTACGCAAAAGCGAAGCAATGCTTCGCAGTATATTCAAGGCAACCCCGGTTGGAATTGCCATTATGAAAGACCGTGTTTTTCAAAATGCCAACAAGGCCTGGCTTGAAAACATCGGTTATTCTGAGTCCGAAATAATCGGACAAGCACCCCGGATACTGTACAAAGATGAAGAGGAGTATAAGCGGGTTGGCCGGGAATTATTTACGAGCCTTTCAAAAAAGGGTCTGGCGTCCGTGCAAACAAAGTTTCGAAGGAAAGACGGCGCAATTCGCGATATTATTTTAACATCGGTACCACTTCACCCGGTAAATCTCTCGGCGGGAACGGTCGTTGTATTTGAAGATATTACGGATCGAAAACGAGCAAAAAAGACGCTGCAGGAGTTGGAACGGCGGCTGGTGGATGTTGTCGATTTTCTTCCCGATGCAACATTTGTCAGAGATCTTCAGGGCCGTATTATTGTCTGGAATAAGGCCATGGAGGATATGACGGGCGTTAAGGCAAAAGATATGCTGGGAAAAGGTAACTATGAATATGCACTGCCATTTTATGGAAAACGAAGGCCTATAATGATTGATCTGGTTTTGAAAGCTGATAAGAAGATCGAGCAGGGCTATGAAATGGTCATGAAAAAGAAAGGTCATTTCCTGATAGCGGAAGGGTGGACGAGCTTAAAAGGAAAAAAGGTTTTTCTTTGGGGAAAGGCAAGTCCCTTTTGTAACAGCAATGGAAAAATTATCGGAGCCGTGGAATCAATTCGGGATATTACTGATCGCAAACAATATGAAGATGCGATAAATAAACGAGAAAAGGAACTTGGAAATAAAACTCTTGAACTTGAAGATATGAATGCAGCCTTAAGAGTTCTTCTCAAGCAAAGAGAAAGTGATCGCAAGGAATTTGAACAGAAGATATTAACAAATATCAAAGTCCTTGTTTTGCCTTATATTGAAAAATTGAAAACGCAGCTTAAAGTAGAAAATAGTCATTATATAAAAATTATTGAAACCAATCTGAAGGAAATAGTTTCTCCGTTTGCCAGAACTTTATCAGCAGCATACTCGAATTTAACAAATAGAGAAATTCAGATCGCTAATCTCATCAGGGATGAAAAGACTACAAAAGAAATTACCGAAATTCTAAATATATCGGAAAGTGCCGTTAATATTCACCGGTACCGAATAAGACAGAAACTAAATATTGATAAGAATCAGAACCTACGCACATTTCTTTCCAGCTTTACCTGAAATTACATTTTTTGTAATATTTATTAAAAATTATTTAATATTGAGATTAGGGCGATACAGTTATAAATTCTGCCTACGTAAACGATGCCACAGTTTCCCACTCCTTGAGCGGGGTAAATGGGTCATGCCTGTTCCCGGGCCACCACAGTCTCCTAGGAACAGGCTGATTATAATGCGGTAATATCTTGCTCCTGTTTTTTATTTTATATTTCTTTCCCAAAAAATTAACATATGCTTTCCAGAGCTCATTTTGATCGTTGCGGATGCTGCATGTTAGAAGCACGCGGTATAATATTAAGCTGGTTTATTTATTTCAAGAATACGATCTACATTGAACCTACGCATCTCACGACGTGTTACGCAAAAAGCATCCAATCCCAGATAAGAATATCCTTTATACTCCATTTCACCGACTCGCAGAGGGCGGATTACCCGGCGTGATTTTTCATCCTTTCCCTTGAGGTAGAGGATTTCTATATCCGCCTTTCCATTAATTGCGTTTTCAAGCAGAATCAGCTTATCTTCGCGGCTTAACGTTTTTGCAGCCTGAGCATATTGAATCCCCGTGAGAAATTTCACTACCTGCCAATCCATCATTATGTGGTTTCTTTTCAGCGGCTGTTTCAGCACAATGCCGGAAAGCGTGGTACAGCGCGACAATGCTACATATATCTGCCCATGGGCAAATGTGCCTCGCCCGATATCAATCGCCACATTTTCAAAAGTCTTCCCCTGGCTTTTATGAATGGTCACGGCGAAAGCCAGCCGTACCGGGTATTGCCGGAACGATCCTACTTCTTCGGAACGCAGCTCTTCATTTTTCAAAAAGAACCGGTAAATTTTCCAGGTATAAGGGGATATGCGTGCGGTATCGCCATTATCCAGATCGGCAACAATTACATCTTCGCCGTCATCATCTTTTTCAAACTTCCTGATTTTGCCGATGGTGCCATTGATCCATTGGCCCAGAGAATCATTGTTGAGCAGCATAATTTGCGCCCCTTTTTTCAGCTTCAAATCCACTGCCGTGGGCAGATATTCTTTTCCAAAATCACCGATAATTTCTCCTTTTGCTTTCCATGCTTTTCCCGGCAGTTCCGCCAATCGCTTTTCATTGATAGCGGAAGCCAGATCATTGGTACTGGTCAGTGAAATATAAAAAGAACCTTCGGGTACTTCAAAATGAGGATCACAACGAGCATTGAATTTTGCCAGATCATCATCGGTTACAGTGCGATTGCGAATGGCGTTGAGCAGGCGGACAAACTCATCGTCCTTCTGACGATAGACTTTTTCCAGTTCCAGAAATTTAATATTTAACTCACCAAAAACTTTAGCGCTGAATAAATAAGGGCTGGTGTAATGCGTTTTGAATATCTCCCGTTCTGCAGATGTAACCACCGGCGGAAGTTGATACAGATCACCGATAAAGATCATTTGCACTCCCCCGAAGGGCAGTTTTTCATCCGGTCCGTTGAGGCGGAGAAATTTATCGATGCAGTCTAAAAGATCGGCACGCACCATCGATACTTCGTCGATTACAATTGTCGTGAGCTTTTTATAAATGGTTGCCGCGCTCTTTTTCTTTTTGATTGCTGCTGGTATTACATTGGGTTTGAACTGGAAAAAGGAATGGATCGTCTGACCGGAAACATTGACCGCCGCCACACCGGTCGGCGCGAGAATGACGATTTTCTTTTTGGTGTGATCGCGAAAATAGGTAAGCAGAGTTGATTTACCAGTTCCCGCCCGTCCTGTAATCAGGATATTGCTTTGCGAATCTTCCATAAGCGCCATTGCTTTCTGGAATTCGGGATTGAAATCAATTTCAAAAGATGTCGATTTTTCAGTCATGCTTTATAATGTTCTCAACTGATTGTTTATCTTCGGAAAGCGTCAAGTTATCCGGATACAAAAGCGGATTGGTTTAGATAACTCTGCATTCTTCTTATATCACCAACCAGTTCACGGTAATGTTCTTGTTCCCTTCAATCTCAGTTTATGATGCGGACTTTTATCATAATATTTCAGCTCAGTCATATTATTTTTAGATATTGAATTTAATAAGCAGTTTTATTTTTTATCTCAAATAATAATGGTTATGCACCGCTTCCGCCTAACTATCGCTGATTTTTATCAGGAATTTTGAAAAAAGTAGAAATGAGTGCGGGCAGGAGAAGAAATATTCCCGCTTTTTATAAATATCCGGAGTTATAAATTATGATTTTTAGGAAAAGTTTGTTGCAAATCAGGTATGGAGCCATACTTGGTGAGAACTTACTTTTTCCAAGATGAAAAATTTATGCTACATTATGACGGGTCTTTAAAAAACCCGGCAATCTGAGTTTTTCAAACCGTCTTATGGAAAACATCTTGGAAAGGATAGCCTAAATGAAGAAAAAAATGGTTCTGAGCATCGTCTTCATATTATTCTTTTATCAGTATGCGCATGCGTCTTTTCTCGATGTACTGAAAGAAAAGTTTGAAAGTATAACTGAAAAAAAATTGACGAACGAAAAAATTGAATCGGGCCTCAAAGAATCTCTTAATATCGGCATTAAAAATGCGGTTGCCTGCCTGGGAAAAAAAGACGGGTATTTTGCCAATCCCGAAGTAAAGATCCTTCTGCCTGAAGAGGTCAGAAAGGCGGAACCATTTTTACGCAGCGCAGGCTTGGGGGCGCAAATTGATGAGTTTACGCTGGGTATGAATAGAGCCGCGGAAAAAGCAGCGCCGCTGGCCGCCGATATTTTCGCAAAAACGATTAAGAATATGTCTTTTGACGATACAAAAAAAATCTTACGGGGAGGAAATACGGCGGCGACCGATTATCTCAAAGCCAGGGCATATGATGACCTGCTTAAAAATTATCAACCTGTAATGCGCAAGACGATGAACGAGTATAAAATCTTTGGAAAATATGAAGTAATCAGCGGGAAAGTGCAAAGTGTGCCTTTCATCGGCAAAGCAATGGATTTTGACTTGAATCGTTATGTTTCGTCTAAGGCGCTGGATGGGTTATTTTGCATTCTGGCCAGGGAGGAGACCAACATCCGCAAGAATCCGAAAGCCAGAGAGACGGCTTTATTGAAAGAAGTGTTCAAGTAACCGCCATCTGTTAAAATGGAGAAGCTTAAATGAAGTATGATTTCGATTCAATCTGCAACAGGAAAAATACAAGCTGTGTCAAGTGGGACTCCGCTCAATCAATATTCGGCCATGATGATGTAATACCCATGTGGGTTGCCGACATGGATTTTCCCGTTGCTCCGCCGATTGTCGATGCGCTGAAAAAACGCGCAGAGCATGAATTTTTTGGATACACGAGCGCCGGTGCCGGTGTTGTCCAGTCAGTAGTCGACCGTATGTGGAATAAATTTGCCTGGAGGATTAAACCGGAATGGATTGTCTTTACTCCGGGAGTTGTTCCCGCCTTGAACGTTGCCGTAAGAGCTTTTACCCATCCGGGCGATGAGATTATCCTGCAGGAACCGGTATATTATCCTTTTTTCCCCGCTGTTACGTCCAGCGGATGCCAGATTGTAAGTAATCCGCTAAAGCTTATCAATGGACGCTATGAGATGGATTTTGAAAATCTGGAGCAATTATTTCACGCCAGAGCCGGCATGCTTCCTATTCCCAACCGGATTAAAGCTATTATGCTTTGTAATCCGCACAATCCGGTAGGGCGACTCTGGAGTAAAGCAGAACTGACCAGGCTGGGTGAGATCATTATCGAACATGGTGCTGTTGTCATTTCCGATGAAATTCATTGTGAGCTTCTTTTTAATGGTTATCAACATACGCCGTTTAGTTCGCTATCCGAAAAATTCGAGGAAAATTCCATAGTATGTATGTCCCCCAGCAAAACCTTTAATTTGGCGGGCCTTCAGGTATCTTCGATTATTATTCCGAATAAAAAACTTCGTCGTTTATTCACCGACACCAGAACCGGCATTTTGCCCACTCCTAATCTTTTCGGATATACTGCTTTGGAAGCAGCCTATCGACTCGGAGATGACTGGCTCAATCAGCTTCTTAAATACCTGCAGAGTAATCTGGACTTCCTTCTGAAATATTTCGCCCAAAGGATTCCCCGTATCAGGGTTATCAAACCGCAGGCTACATATCTTGTCTGGCTGGATTGCCGCGGTCTGGGGCTGGATGATATGGCACTTAGAAGCTTTATGAGAGACAAAGCCAAAGTAGGACTGGATGACGGCTTTCTTTTCGGCGATGGCGGCTCAGGATTTCAAAGAATGAATATCGCCTGTCCCCGCTCTATTCTTGAGGAGGCATTGGGAAGATTGGAAACGGCGGTCAATAGCCTTGAATAATTTACGAATTGATTCAGTTGCGGAATGATCGGGCCTTAAATAAGTTTACATTGACATTGTTAATGCGTTTTTCGAACCAAGAATATAATGCACTGTCCAGATATCACGGGGTATTAGTTTCCACCTGTACAATGCGCGCATAAAACTTAGTCTGGGCTCGTCTTCATCAAGGTAAAACCACTCTTCGATAAAACGAAATTCTGGGCACCATTCTTCAAATTCACGGCTATGCCGGACGCCGAATTGATATTGCGCCCACCAGCCTTTTACCTTACTTATCCATTGCGCCGCGGGTGAGATCAACCATAAAGGTACAACATCGCACAAAAGTTCACTTCCGGGAAATCTTTCCTGGAGTGTGATAAGCAATCTGCGCACTCCATCCGGTGGCAGGTACATGAACAACCCTTCAGCTAAAAACAGATATGGCAGTGATAATTGTTCACGGACAAGCTGATCCATCCATTGGTGATCAAGAACAGAAACCCCGATCATATGGTAGTGATCCGTCTCATCCACAAGCTGGCGTTTGAGTGTAATCATTTCCGGAAGATCGAGATCATAGAAATGCAGGTTGCGGTTACCGATGCGCCAGAATCGTGTATCAAGACCGCAGCCAAGATTGATTACGCAACCACCGAGATGTTGTTTGGCAAAGTTTCTTGTGCATTCATCGTATTTACGTGCACGAAGCGCAATTCCCGCAATCATCATGTCCAAAACAGCGAAAATCGTTCCCTCCGTGAAAAGCCGCAGCAACGAATCAGGAGCCGGCGTAAGCACAGGGGCCAGGCGATCTGCTATGGCTTCAGCTTGAGGATCACGAAGTATCGGCTTCGCAGACCGGCTTTCGATGGCATGGCAAAGGGCTGTAATCAGTCCTGTTATTGCCACATTGCTAAGCTTTTTAATGTCGAGGCTGCACTTGATCATTAGGGCCTCTATACATTGTTAAAATAATAAAATGGGACAGGGTGATCTATGGTTCGGTAGAGAATGCCTAAGCGGGCAGAGTCAGTATAGCAGTATTTACTGAAACACTTATCTTGATTTCAATGAAATTATATCACAGTCTTTGAATGAATATCAGACAAAATTCGGTTTTCTTTTTTCCTGTTGGGCAAGAATGCCTTCACAGGCATCTTTGCCGGAAAAAATCGGCATGCCTATTTCCAGCTCTTTAGAAAAAGCTTCTTCCCAATTCAGGTCACGGGTTTCCCTTAGACAGCGGATAATTCCCTGGATGGCACGCGGACCGTTGGCGGCGATTTGCATGGCCATTTCCATTGTCTCGTTCATCAGCTCTGAGCGATCAACGACCTTATTCAAGAAACCCCAGTCATAAAGTGTTCGGGCTGAAAAATTATTTGCCGTTAGTAGAATCTCCATTGCGCGGCAGGGGGTCAGCATTCGTGGAAGATAAATATTGGAACCTCCCGTCGGCATAATTCCCAGCTTTGCCTCACGCATCTGAAATTTGGCGTCATACGAAGCTATGCGCAGATCAGCTCCCATTATCATTTCAAAACCGCCCGTCAGACAATAACCATTGATGGCCGCAATTACCGGTTTATTTACGATATTGGGTTTAAGCATAGCCTCGCCGGTTCTTTTTCCCAATTGCAGGAGTTCCCTTTCCGCATCCGTTTCCGGTTCACGCATTCCGGTGAGAACCGGAATTGCCGTGTTCAGATCCATCCCGGCGCAAAAAATGTCAGGAAGACAGGAATAGAGAATGACCACGCGGGCATCATCGTCCTTATTGATTTCCAGCCATGCCTTGTGAAGTTCCATAAGAATATCGGGATCAAGAGCATTTTTCCAACGCGGACGGTTCAAACCGATTTTTACAACATGTCCTTCTTTTTCATAAACAAGCGACACTTTTCATCTCCACAATCAGTAACCGGTAGAATCAGCGGTTACTATGATTTTCTATTCTTTTATAGAGTCCATGCGCACATCGACCGAATTGGCATGAGCATCAAGCCCTTCCATCCGGGCAAAATGAGCCGTTTTGGTTCCCAGCTTGGCGAGAGCAACGGGTGAAAAACGAAGGACACTCATTCGCTTGACGAAGTCATACACACCCAGTGGAGAAGAAAACCGGGCCGTTCCTTCTGTCGGCAAAATATGATTTGTTCCGGCCATGTAATCTCCCAGAGCTTCCGGCGTAAAAGAGCCAAGGAAAACAGAGCCGGCATTACGGACTTTTTCTAGAACTTCAGCGGGATCCTCCACCATCAGTTCCAAATGTTCCGGCGCAAAAATATTGGAAAGTTCAACAGCCTGATCAATATCTTTCGTTATAATAATCGCTCCATAACGGGCTTTTGATTTCTCCATTATTGCCGTGCGGGATAAAGTTTTCATTTGTTTATCGACTTCCCGCGATACCTCGCGGGCAAGATCTTCATCAGGCGTAAAGAGAACTGCGGCTGCCATTTCATCATGTTCCAATTGTGCCAGCAAATCGGCGGCGGCAAAGGAAGGTTTCGCAGTTTTATCGGCAATAACTACGACTTCACTGGGGCCGGCAATCATGTCAATGGCTACCTGGCCGAAAACGAGCTTCTTGGCGGCGGCAACATATGCATTACCGGGACCGACAATTTTATCTACTCTAGGAATTGTTTTTGTACCGTAAGCAAGAGCCGCTACCGCCTGTGCTCCTCCTATTTTAAAAATACGATTTACACCGCTTGCCTCGGCAGCAGCGGCAATCAAAGGATTAAGCAGGCCGCCTCTTGAAGGCGTGACCAGAATTATCTCCTTGACACCGGCAATGCGTGCAGGAACAGCAGCCATCAGGATTGTCGAAGGATAGGCGGCTTTTCCTCCGGGAGCATAAATACCGATGCGCTCTAAGGGCAAAATACGCTGGCCCATTGTCACGCCGTCCTCGATATCAATTAGCCGGCTTTGAGCAATCTGGTTTTTATGATAGTCTTCAATGCGCCGAGCGGCAAGTGAGATTACGTCCATATCTTCCTGCCGCACGGCAGAGAGCGCCGCCTTTTTTTCTTCTTCGGTTACTTCCACGGTTTCCGCGGTAAGTTCATACTTGTCGAATCTGGCGGTATAATCAAACAGGGCCGCATCACCTCTTGCGGCTACATCGCGCACTATCCCCGCTACTGTTGCCAGCAATTCGGGGGTAAAGGCGCCTCCCCGTCCACGAAGTTCCTGAAAAAAAAATTCAAATTCAGCAGCATCGGCCTTAATAATTTTCATAGTTAATACTCCTGGAGAATCAAAAATAACATGAAACAAGATTCGGATGAAGTCGGTTAAGTTTTTAGAGCATTGCTTTCGTACGAATCAGATAGATCTTTTTGAAGGCGGTCAGGTTATTTAATCCTTTTAATATTTGCTCCCAAGGCAGAAAATTTCTTTTCTATTTCCTGATACCCGCGGTCAATATGGTAAACGCGGGAAATTTCCGTTGTTCCCTCGGCAACCAGTGCCGCCAGAAGCAGCGAGGCGGATGCCCGTAAATCCGTGGCCATTGTCTGAGCACCGTGCAGTTCAGGTACGCCGCGAACAATGGCGCTGCTCCCCTGGATAACGATATCTGCTCCCATACGCAGCAATTCGCTGACATGCATAAACCGATTTTCAAAAACCGTTTCATTAATCACGCTCAGACCGCTGCCGATTGACATGTAAGCCATCATCTGGGCCTGCAGATCCGTTGCAAAGCCGGGATAGGGAAGTGTTTTTATATCAACACTGCTTATCTTTTTACCGGCTGACACTTTTAATCCGCCGTCAATGGGCACAATTTTCATTCCGGTATCGCGCAGTTTATTGATTAATGCTTCCAGATGAAGGGGATCGCAGCCCAAAACATTTATTTCACCATGGGTCATACCGGCGGCAATCATGAATGTGCCGGCTTCAATGCGATCAGGAATAATCGATGCTTCCACAGGCTTGAGCGAGGTTACGCCTTTAATTGTAATAACGTCCGTACCGGCTCCGCTGATTTTTGCGCCCATGCCGTTTAATACATCGGCCAGATTGACAATTTCCGGTTCGCAGGCGGCGTTGTTGAGCACCGTCGTTCCTTCCGCCAGTACTGCCGCCATCATGATGTTTTCAGTGCCGGTTACGGTGGAAATATCAAAATAAATATTAGCCCCTTTTAATTTTTTTGCCTTTGCTTCCACGTATCCGCTGTTCAATTCCACATGCGCACCAAGCTCCTGTAAAGCCTTGATATGTAGATTAACCGGCCGGGCTCCGATGGCGCATCCGCCGGGCAGCGATACTCTGGCAACCCCGCGGCGTGCTACAAGCGGTCCCAAAACCAGCACGGATGCCCGCATGGTTTTCACCAGATCATAGGGAGCCTCGCAACTGGTGATTTTTTCGGCATTAATACTTACAGTTTCGTTGCCTTCAATTTGCACACCTAAATTTGTCAAAAGCTTTTTAATGGTTTTTATATCGACAAGATCAGGAATATTGTGGAATGTACTCGTTCCGGGGGCAAGCAGAGCCGACGCTAAAACGGGTAATGCGGCGTTTTTCGCTCCACTGATTTGTACATCTCCGAAAAGGGGATTTCCCCCTTGAACTACAAACTTATCCACTGCTTTTTCTCCTTGCTTTGATTACACGCGGCAATCCGGCATAATCATTTCTAATGCCTATATCACAATATTGTCCGGAAGTTTCTAAAATATTATAAACCGGTTCACCCTGGACCGCCCCGATTTCGAGAAGAAGCCAGCCATCTTTTTTTAGATAACCGGGGGCTTGCGCAATTATTTTTTGATAAAAGATGAGACCGCCGGGACCGGCCTGAAGCGCTTCTGCGGGTTCATAATTTTTTACACCCGCCAGCAAATTATCGTAATCTTCTTCGGCAATATAGGGAGGATTGCTGACAATCATATCAAAAAAATCATCAATTGGCTCAAATAAATTGCCTTCTCGAAATTCTATTTGATGATCCAGACTTAAATTGATTGCATTTTTGCGGGCTGTGGCGAGAGCTGCGGCGGAAATATCCGTAGCGGTGAGCAGGGCTTGGGAAACTTCTGAGGCCAGGGCCAGGGCGATGGCGCCGCTACCTGTTCCGATATCCAGGATCTTGATTTTTGACCAATGCTGCTGCCTGTAAAGGTTGAGCGCTTCCTCCACCAGCACTTCCGTATCCGGCCGGGGAATAAGCACGGAACTGTTGATTTCCAATGCAAAAGACCAGAATTCTTTGCGTCCTGTTATATAGGCTACCGGCTCCCAGGCCAGCCGGCGGGCAACCAGTCTTTGATAGGATGCCAGCTCCTGTTCGCTGACCGGTTCGTCCGGATTTTTAATAAAATTCACTCTTTCACAGTCCAAGCAGAAGGCCAGCAGGACTTCCGCATCCAGCCGCGGCGACGGAATTCCCGCATTGGTAAACCTGCGGGCAGTTTTATTAATAATATCACGAACAAGCATTATCCAAACTCATTTTTATGAAGATTAATTTATGATTATCACTGTTAGCTCAATAAATGCCAGAAAAAAGTATGTATATAAGGGCAATGACAGCTGCCTTATTGATTAATATCCTGTTAAATTCGAAAGGTTGTAAAATAGGAAGTGCGCTCTTGCATTG
Source organism: uncultured Smithella sp. (assembly GCA_964632255.1). GTDB lineage: Bacteria > Desulfobacterota > Syntrophia > Syntrophales > Smithellaceae > MVRV01. The sequence goes on from CAZWCA010000042.1 coordinate 15,797, forward strand.
GCTGACTCGTAATGAAGATGTTCATCTCTCTTCTTGTGTTTCCTATCGTTTTCTTGAAGAATTATTCAGGTAAGTGTACGGTGAAATTGGTCATTAAGTTCAAGGGCAATCCGCAGCATATCCGGGAACTGAACATCGGCGAGGGCTATTTTTACACCAGTAAACAACGTCCCAATCATACAACACAAATGCTCGCCTGGAACAATACGGCATAATTGAAAGCTATATTGATTTTTGTAGCTGTCAATTAATTTGCCTTTACCACAAAAATGCAACGCTACGCTTACCCAGGATATATTCATCAAAAATCAGACTAGCGGGCTTATCAGCCATACCAAGGCAAACATGAAGCGGCAATAAATGCTCTTCCCGCGGGTGACAATAGCGGGCGGAAGGTGCACGCTCCCATGCCCGCAACCGTTTTTCACGTTCAGATTGGGCAATTGGACCTGTGCAAACATCGATCAACCAATTTCGAAAAGCATCATTGGCTGAATCAGGAACATTGTCATTATTCCATGTAAAGGCACCCATGTTATGAAACGAAAAGCCGGAGCCAACTACAAGAATATTTTCAGATATTAATTCACGCAATGCTTTGCCAAGAGCTATATGCGTGGCTGGGTTCAAACCATGCAATAGGGATAATTGAAGCGCGGGGATATCGGCTTGCGGATACATTAAATTGAGCGGGATAAACAATCCATGATCAAAGCCCCGCTCGGCATTGACGCCGGCTGGTATATGATTTCTGTTCAATAATTCGACAATTCGCCGAGCCAACTCAGGGCTTCCGGGTGCCGGATATGTTATTTCATATGCTTTGTCTGGAAAACCATAATAGTCATAGAGCATCGGAGGTGATGGTGAACTCAGCAACGTGGCAACACGTTCTTCCCAATGTGCGCTGATAACAAGAATCGCATCGGGTTTCTTCAGTAATGATGGAAGCTTAATCATGAAATCAACCATTTTACGGTGGCTGGCATCTCCGAGGATAGGCAAGGGACCTCCGCCATGGGAAAAATATACAATCTGTGCTTTCCGCTTACTGTTATTTTGGTCCATATGTGATTCTAGTACCCCCTTTTAAAGCAAATATCTACGGCCAGTTTGGCTGCCTTCCGGCCGTTAGCGTTTCTATAGATTAACAATATACCTCTATTTCCGCAACCACCCATGAATACTCCATATCTTTTTATTTTGTTTGTCCCGTGTAATATGGATGCTGTTTTCCCCCATACTTTGCAATTATCAGCCGTTAAAGGACCAGCTCCGGATTCGGCTTTCCCTTGGCGTTTCACATGTTCATGGCCGTTCCCCGGTATCGTTTCATTGTAAGATGCCGTGCCCTTGATCATTGTTCCGAGAAGGGCATTATATATAATAGTTCTTGCTTCCAAAGTCATCTTTTGCTTGAGCGGTTCTATTTCGTTGTTGTTTTCTGCCGTGAGTGGAAAAAGCCTCGCTATGTTGATCATGTCTTTTACTGTAAATTTTAACCGGTAATCAAGGCCGGCCAGCAGGTGCGAAAACTCCCGGTCATTTTTAATGGGTGGTAGTTTGGACTTAATATTTAAATGCAGACAAAAATTGTCAAAAAATGTTTTAAACTTCTTTTTGTCAATGATACGATAAAGAGAAGCAAAATAAAGATTGCAGGAATGAGACAGAGCATCGGAAAACCCGATTTTTCCATGTCCGTCCGGCCTCCAGCATTTTTCCGGCATGTTGTCATCGGAATGACTCCGGCATTGATATGAATATTTATGTAAAAACTCCGGTTTTTCTGTTGCCAGATAGAGAGCTATAATCAGTTTAAATATGGACCCTGACGGTATTTTTCTTGCAGTTATTGCCTGATAGCTGCTTTTTTCAATCTTTCCCGTTTGCAATGAAAAAATGACATAGGAGACGTCGTGTGGCAAAGCTTTTTCCATTCCCTCTGCGGCGATAAATCTGATTTCCGGAAAATAGTGTTCCAGGATTTCATAGCGGGAATATCCCAGTTCGGCAAGTTTCAATGCTCCTGCCTGACATAATCCCGCTCCATGCCCTGATCCAGTGCCTTTAAAAACAATATAGTTTGTTCCATCAATATATTTTTCAGTAATCCGGTAGTTGTTGCTTCTAATAAAATTCCAGCCATAAATTCGATTAATTTGCAGCCGAAAATCCTCCGGTGCAAAAGTTTGAATAGTATCGGCAGTTTGAAGAATAATTTTTAGATTTTGCCGGTCATAATCCAGCGATAATGACGCCTCAATAAAAGAAGCGTCATTGTTTAAAATCAGACGCAGCAGTTCTTTTCTTGTCAGTCTCGCCTCCCATTTATCGTTTTGTATGCAAAGACTTTTGCCTTCCTGAAGAAGCCAGTCTTTTACGCCGGCTTGTTCCGTCGATGCTCTGAACACCTTGGCGCTTAGTGTATTGCCGCCGCAGCGGGTGTGAAAATAAAGATCCGTCAAACCTGCATCCATGTTGATACGCCAGGGATATTTTCTTTCAATGTCTGCTTCCGGAGAGGTGCGTCCTTTGTATATCTGGCAATGGCTTAAATCACAGAATTCAAAATCTGCATGCCTGTGTTTATACTGTCCGCTTTCCCGGCGAGCTGCAATCAGCATCGTTAAGGCCGCAATTGCTTCTGCCTGATTTTTTTCATCAGTTTCATATTCGGCAATAGCTGCATCATGGGCATAACGAAGCACCGATTCGGTTATAATCAAGCTTAAGTTATCTTTATCACTGCTGATTTTTAGCGGCAGGGGATAAATTCTTTCCTCATCCGTAAAGCGAACTGTAACTGTTTCATCATTATTTTCGGAGTTTACTGTGAGATTAAATGGACGGCTAAATTCTCTGCCTTCCCCGGTAAGGCAGAGATTATCATTTCGTAATATTATCTTCAAATTTCTTGCGGAAAATTGCCGGTGATTGTCAGTATCCGTAATAACTGCAGCAGCGGGAAAAATAATTTCCAGCTCATCAAGAGTCCTTTCCTTTATGTGCCGAAGGCGTTTAGAAAGGATCGAGATTTTTACCTTCTTATCATGTTCATCAGCACTGTGTTGATTATCACAAAAGGCCAATTTGAAAGGCAACAAGAATGAAAAAGCTATAATGGCAATAGACAACGACTTTTTAAAGGTCATAGATTAAATTAAAGATGAAGCTCCGGCAGGATGTATTTCAACAACTGCCGGAGCTTTTAGGTATATTGGAACTGAAGTTTCATTCATTTACGGTTTATTTCTTATTGACGATAAACCTGGCCTGCTTCGACCAGCCTTGAATTCCGGGTTCGTACATACATTCCATTCTGGCAGGTTTTGCCAGAAACAGGCCCGGCAATTCCGCCCGCATGGTGTAGCCTATTTCGTAGACATCGTTTTTACTTATTTTGGTAAAGAAAAATACCATCCGGTTATCCCATCTTTCACTGTGCGAATAAGGTTGATATTCATCGTAAATATTTTTCTTTACCACTTCAAATCCGGAAGGCAGATAGTCTTCGAGAACCAGAAATTGAAAATCGTCCATAACCCGGAATTTAATCTTCACCAGAACCTCGTCGCCAATTTTTAGTCCCCTTGTATTATCGATCGGCTGCGGCACAAAATATTCATTGTTGTTGATGTCGCGGACTCTTGTTACGTAATAAAAGCTACGGACCAGACTAATGCCGTTATCCAGAGATTTAAGACTTCTATTTCCCGCTTTAAGGTAGGATGTTAGATTATTTTTAACTCCACCGGCTATGTGTTTGGCAAAATCCAGAACAGTTGCGTTGTTTGATTTCGGCTGGTGCCGGCTTACGTTTTCCTTGAAGTATAAATTGCCATTGATGGTTACGGTAAAGCTCACGCCGGGATCAGTACTGCCTGCAGCTTCGATTTTAAATGAATTCCGGTTTACCTGTGCCATTCTTATTTTTCTAGTCAGTTTATCTGCATTTTCCAAAGTACCGGCATTATAATCAATTGCAGCAATTCTTATTCCATCCATCTTGAAGAAAATCTTTCCTTTGCCTGACGATTCCCAGCCTCTTTCCTGATAATATTTACAGACGGAAAATATTACCGTTGCCGTTTCTTTTGTTGACTTCCAGGCTCCGCCCCGGCTGCGCCTCATTAGTGAATTGATCACTTGCGCGGGAAGAGGAGATGTGTCATGCACTGCCGCCAAAGCAGCCAGTACATGGGCGGTTATTTCAGTATTGCCACCCGGCCAGCCCCATAATTGATTTCCTTCGTGCTCCCAATAGATGCCGTAATTATCTCTGCGTTGCAGATTTTTAAGATTCATCACCTGAAGTGGTAATAAATTTTTGATCTTTGCTTTTTCCAGTTGATTCATATCGATCTTTTCAGAGCCGGCCATTGCCATAATCAAGAATGCCCGGCAATAGGTGTTAAGTTTGGACTTATAAATCAATGCATTAAAGGTCCGGTCGTGCCATTTGTTCCAAAGTGAATATGTGTAAAAAAGAAATGCACGGGCATCATCGTCATTTACGACGGTTGCGTTCAACGTCTTTTCCACGGCGTCGAGCGCCTTGTCGATTTGATACTTATTAACTGTAAAGCCAAAGCTGCGAGCCAGATGAAGCGAATAAAGTACATAGCCGGTTATAAATTCATTGCCGCTATCGCTGCCCCACCAGCCCCATGTGCCGTCGGGATTTTGATAACCCTGTATTTTGGCGATACCCGCTGCAATTTTTTCGTCAAGTTTTTCATTTCTTGCGATGTTCAAACCTTTTTGCGAAAGGAGATTGCGCAGGGCCAAGGCAGGAAGAAACCCGTTAATGGTTTGCTCAATGCAGCCGTAGGGAAAGTTGGCAAGATAGTCCGTACCGCGAAGCAACTGCAATATGGGGCTGGGACTTACGGAGATCGTCATTTCCTCCGGTTTATAATCAAAATCACCAGTGTCTTTTGGAGGTGCCAGTTCAATAGTTTTATTGGCGGACATGTCACCTGCGCCGTAGAGCTTGTAACTGACGCCACGGCTGTAGACAGGTACATTGACCTTTAAAGCATCATTTGCTTCAGCATCACCCACTGTCTGGAAAAACAGATCCATGGATTTTTTGTTGTCGGGAATCTTGATATTGTAGTAGCTGCTCGCAACGCCATGCGCGGGCAAACTTAACTTTATTTTTTCCTCTCGTTCAACCGTGGCGTTATCCACTTTAAATTCCGTTTTAACGGAAGGAAGGCCTCGCCCGGCATTGCTGTTGATAATGCCCAACAATCCGATTCTATCGCCTTCGATAAAGAAGCGGGGCTTGCCGATGCGGGCAATCAAATCCTGCGTGACTAATACAGTGTTTTTCTTTTCTCCAACCCGGCCCAGAAGATCATGGCCGCGGGCGGTAAGCCGCCATGTAGTCAAGTTATCGGGTAAAATAAAATCAACTTTTGCCATTCCCTGTTTGTCGGTTCTTATGTCCGCCTTCCAATACGCCGTATCGGCAAATTTTTCTCTTACTTTGACCTTCCCGTCTTTGCCGACACCGGCCAGAATCGTGAATGGATAAGAATAATTGGTTAATACCCAGTTGGAATTTTTGGAATAAAAGAAGTCTCTCATTTTCGGCGTGTGATCGCGGCGAATCAGATAAATAGCTTCGTCAACAACACCCAGCGATATGTCTCCGGCTACGGGCTTTCCCGCTTCGTCGGTCGCCTTAATATCTATCTTTATTTTTTCACCGGGCAGATATTTTTCTTTACTCGGGGATAAGGCAATATTCATAGCCACGTCGGAATTGGGCAGAGTTACTTCCACCGAGCTGGTGAAAAGAGCCCGTCCATGCTGCATTGTGGCCGTGATAAAAACATTCGGTGCATATTCGGCTTTGATATTAAATTTGACCGGCAAAATGTTGCCGCTCATCTTCACTACTTTTTTTTCGAAGATGTCTTTGCCTTCGACAGTCAAACAAACGTATGAATCCGTATACCGACTTTTAAGAAGACAGGTAATTTCGCCTGGTTTTTCCAAAGCCGTTTCACTTGCCGTTAATTCCAGGTTTTTAAAACGTGATTCTACTTTGGCTGCGCTGTTGCCGTAAATCCAGATGACCCGTGAAGCAGTGATGATATTGTTTTTCTTGTCCTTGCTTTCGGCGACGATATCAAATTCACCATAAAGATCAAACTGAGCGGGCAGTTCAAACTTGGCAACACCGGAAGCATCAGTATGGACTTTGGCGGCAAAATAAGGTTTCTTATCGTGAACGTATACTCTTTGCCACGATTTCCACAGATAACGATAAACCTTAATGTCGACTGCAGTACTTTGTGGTTGGCCGTTATGCGAGACAGTTTTTATCTCGATCCTCTTCTTTTCATCTTCGGCATAGAAACTCTGGCCGGGTTTTATTTTGATATAATAATCACCCCGGCCGACTTTCACAGTTGAGCTTTCACTCAGGCTGATGTTGGATTTGTCAACTATGGTAACTTCCAGTGTCAGCTCGCGGTCGTAAGGAAGATCGCCGCTGGATAGTTTCAACAGTGCGACGCCGTTTTCATCGAGGTTCTTGTCGCCTTCGAGCTTTATTTTATTGTAGGTGCGGGATTGTTCCTGATCTTCTTCCCACCAGTATTTGGCCTCATTATCCCGCAGCTTGCTTTCATAAAAGCGATACCTGACCAGAGCGCCCTTAAGCGGTGAGCCGAACAGGTATTTGGCTTCCACTTTGAATTCAACGGTATCTCTGTTGATGAAATATTCTTTGATGGAGGATATCTCGATCTTGAATTCCGGTTTACGGTATTGATCGACAAAAAATTTCCCCAGGCCGTAGAGATTGTTTTCATCGGTTCCTACTCGAATTTCATAGGTACCCAGTCGAGCTTCCGGCGAAAGATTTAATTCGCTGTTATATGATCCCCATACATCAAGTAAAAAAGAACCGGAATCTGCCTTTTCATCAACATCAGTATTCTTTATCTGATAGAAAAGTTTTTTGATTCCTAAAGAGATTGATTTTTCCCCCATTGTTTTGCCGATAATCTTGTAATGAACTTTATCACCGGCGCGATAGACTGGGCGATCAGTGTAGATAAATAGCTTGTCTTTTTCCTGATTGAATTCTGTGGGCGTTCCGGTATGACAAAAAGCATAACTGCTGTCGGGGCCGACGGCCATAACAGCCACGGCCTGTCCGGAGGGAACCGGGATTTGAAAAATTCCGTTACCATCGGTCTTTCCCTTTACCATGATATTGATCGGCAGATCTTCGAGCCTCGCGGGCGGATTATATGTATATGTCTTTTTTTGATCATCATTTCTTTCATCGTTTGCCGCACCTTCTTCCTGTCCGCCCGCCGATTCTATTGCTTCGGCTCCATCATTTTCCGTCACTGCCGGTGCTTCCGGTGGCTCATTTGCCGGCTTCACTTTTACTTTCGGTGTTATGTCAAAGAGGATGATGGAAGCACCGGAAATTGGTTTGTTGAGGGCAAGGTCAGTAGCATAGACGAAAACTGAATTGAGAGAACGTTTAACGACAATACCTACGGACGTAACGCTGAAAAACTTTCTACTCAGTACGTTATTTTCACCGGCTGCTTCGATACAATATCCTCCAGGCGGTAAAGCTTCGGCAACATCAATGTACTGCTCCCGCCATTCATAGGCTGTAAAATCCTTGATTGATTCATTCCATTCACGGATTTTCTGCAGACCTTCTTTTTCCGGTTCAATCTTATCGGAATCGGTTCTTCCCCGCAGTACCAGTTCCATGGGTAACCGGTAGAGTTTAACCTTTACTTTTTCCAAACGAAAGGTTTTGACATTAAAGCCCAACTGTTGTCCGAGGACGAATGTGTAGCGGTCGGAATATACTTCGACGGCCGGTTTTTTAGGCACAAGTGCATAATTGAAATTTTTTTTGTTTTCTCCTTCCTTTATCGTGATCGGTTTTGTTTCGGTTCCGTGAAAGCCCCTGTGGCTTAAGGATAATTTATAGTTTCCCGGTTTGATATCGTCAATGCTGAAGCTTCCATCCTGATACGTTACGGCGGAATATGTTTGTGCACCGTCAAAAGTAATATCGATGTTTGCTGCCGGAATATCCATGCCTTTAATCATGACTTTTCCGGCAATTGACGCGGGCCGGAATAATTGCATGGGCAGGGAAAGTGTTTCACCATTCTTGATTTGCCGAATTTGCGCCGTTTCCTTGATAAAGCCAGGCTTCTGAAAAGTAGTCACATAACTGTCAGGAGCGAGCTTATTGAATCGGTAGTATCCTTTTTTGTCCGTTGTTACCAAAAGTGGTCTGGAAGCATCATCTCGGTTTTCATTATCTTGATTTGGATGATTGGCATTGTCCATCCTTACTTCAACACCGCTTAAAGGTTGGCCCGCGGAATCCGTGACAATTCCGGAAATGATTCCTTCCCGCTGTAAACTGAAATCGAATTTTCCGGGCTGAGTGGCCGCTGTGTGTTGATATGTAACGTATCCCTCGGCGGATATTTCCATCTTATAGGTTACGTGTTTGATAAAATCATCAATGCGGAAATTGCCTGAACTGTCAGTCTTCACCCGGTAATAGCCCAGGCCGAAGTTGGCGTTTTTTAATTCCACGACGGCGCCGCCAATCGCCCTTTTAGTATTGGAGTCTGTGATAGTACCAAAAATGATGTCTTTTTGGGAAAGATCGATGTGGTCCTTCTTGTATATGGTACCGCTCTTCGTATGGCTTTTCACTGCCGGATAGGCAGGTAAAATAAAAGCCGTACAAAACAGGATTAACGCCAAAATGATAAAGAAGCATCTTTTTCCGAAACTGTTTGTTCCCATTTTACCTCCATCATGAAATCATCTGATCGTGACTGTCTTAAAAACCGTAAGTTGATTGACTTCCTTACCTCGCCATCTTTTTCTCAAACTATCTATATTTTTTATTTCCGCAGGAACAAGAACATCCTTTTCGTTGGTATCAAAAGTGACGGCTACGCCGTAATTGGCTGCATCAATACTGTCAATGTCATCTATGGCATATTGAGTTCCCGCAATAGTAATGATGATCTTTGTGTCGGCCATCTCATGGGTATTGAGTGGTTGATAACGGTTGTCTCTTTTCAGAGCTCCTTCAAGATAATCTTTTAATATGCTATCTATTTTGTCCGATCGATGATCGAAAGTGCCGAAACAGCCGCGAACTTTTCCTTTTCTGACCAGTGTTACAAATATGCCGAGTTGACCGTAAAAGGGCGGAGTCGGCACATCCAGTGTTTGCGGGCATTGTACATCGCCCAGGAGTTCTTGCATTGAACAGTTCATCCAGGAGAGCAGTTTTCGGGAATCATTGGTTTGGGCAAAACTACTCCATTTTGTGAATGCGTCCTCGGCGCAGTATGCAGATTGTATTGCAGGAGATATGAAACAAAAGACAAGAAATAGAACTAATATGTAGGCGACTTGCTTCATTTTAAATAGACCGGAGGGTAATAGTCTTTATAAAGGGTGGCACTGTCCAATAATTTATTATCTGCGTAGCGATTACGTATGACATAAATAGATAAACCCTGTCTTAATGGCCGTGATTTATCAATGACGGGAATCTCAACATCTTCTTCATCCGTTATCAATTCATAGCGATAAGGCAAAGGGTTTTCCGCCTTCATGACAATTGATAAACTTTTATCGGTCAAGATTGTTTCAATATAAAATTTTTGGTTAAACGGATTTTTCATGCGCAGGTCTTTTTTGCCGTATTTAATCGTGGCATCCAGACCGAAGGGTGCATAAGTCACAGGCTGCAGGTGGCGATGGCGCTCTATTATGTTGAAGCCCGCCGCTAGAAGTGCATTATACAATGTCGTGGAAACTTGGCAAAGGCCGCCGCCCGGTTCGAGTCGGGCTTCATCCCGGTAAAGCACTCGGCCGTTAACATAGCCGTTTTGGGCTGAGCCTTCACCCACGACATCGTTAAAAGAGATAACCGATTTGGGCATAACGGCGTAGCCGTTTAGACGCCGGCAGGCAAGCAGTAAATTGGTTTTGACGCCCTGATCCTGATCCTGGACCGAGGTAACAAAAGAGGATATGATAATTAATTGATTGTCCGTTGCCGCTGTCAGGACGGGAAAGGAAATTATGAGAAATATAATTATAAGGCGTAGCTTCACGAAAGATACTCCTTATTCCAATTTGCATGCAAACGCTGCCTCCCGGCGTCATGATTTGGAAACAAAATCAGCTGAGGCAGGAGGATTAGTTGGTCTTAATTTCCCGCTTTATTTAACAATTCCGCCTGGTGATGCGTTGCCAGTGCATCGATCATTTCACCGAT
>CAZWCA010000043.1:0-24461 GCA_964632255.1 uncultured Smithella sp.
GGCTGTTCCTTCCATCATGATTTTGCCGTTTTCCATGACATAGCCGTAATGGGCGACCTGCAGGGCCATATTGGCGTTTTGCTCCACCAGAATAATCGTGGCGCCCTGCTCTTCATTGATCTTTTTTATGATGTTGAATATTTCTTTGACAACAAGCGGCGCCAGTCCCAGGGATGGCTCATCGAGCATCAGCAGTTGCGGATGGGCCATTAAAGCCCGGCCGATCACCAGCATTTGCAGCTCGCCGCCGCTGCAATATCCGGCCAGCGACTTTTTTCTTTTCACCAGCGCCGGGAAATAATTATAGACGAGTTCCAAATCCTGCTTATAGGGTTTACCTGATCGTGTCGCCGTCCCGACCCGCAGGTTTTCTTCGATGGTGAGGTACTTAAAAGGTTGACGGCCTTCCAATACCTGAATTATTCCCTGACGGGTAATGTATTCCGGTGCCTGATTCTGAATATTCTTGCCTTCGTAAATAATTTCGCCATCCGTTACCTCGCCGTTTTCCGGTTTGAGCAGACCGGATATCGCTTTTAACGTTGTCGTTTTTCCGGCCCCGTTGCTGCCCAGAAGAGATACAATGTGTCCTTTTTCCACACTTAAAGAAACACCTTTCAAAACCTGGATAACATCCGAATAAACAACGGAAATATTATTTATCTGCAATAAAATATCGCCCATAATTCAACCTTAATAGGAAAACGGCCAGAGCCGGAAGCTGGAACGCACGATTCTCCACAATTCGGCAATTCCGCGCGGTTCAAACAAAATAAACAATACTATGGCCAGGCCAAAAACAAATTCTTTAAGCGGCGCCATATTTAATCCGGAACCGGTAATTACGCCCATGTTCATAAGTAATCCGGTAATATAACGCAACAGTTCATTTAATAGTGTAATAAAGGTAGCGCCGAAAATAGCTCCGGGAATATTGCCCATGCCGCCGATGATCACCATGGCGATATATTCAACGGAAAGGCTTAAATTAAAAGGCTCCGTGGTAATGCTGACCATGTAATACGCCCAGAGTGCACCGGCAAATCCGGCATAAAAGGAACTGATGGCAAAGGACAAAAGTTTATATTTGAAAATCGGAATACCCATGCCTTCCGCCGCCCGGTCGTTGTCCCGGATGGCGATAAACGCCCGTCCGTACTTGCTGCGCATGATGTTAACGGCAAACCAGGTCATCAAGACGAGGCAGATGAAAATCATAAAGAAAAAGGCCCGGTCTCCGTTTATCTCGAACTGGAAAACTTTAGGAGAAGGAAGAGTAATGCCCATTGTTCCCTGGGTCAGACTGTCCCAATGAATCAAAACATATTCAATAATAAACTGGCCGGCAAGCGTGGCAATGGTTAAATACAATCCCTTTAATCGGCCGGAAGGAATGCCGAAAATCATGCCGACCAGCGCTGTTACGATACCGGCTGCCGGAATTGCCAGGTAGAAACCCAATCCGCAACGCGTCGCCAGTATTGCTGCAGCGTAAGCACCGACCCCGAAGAAGGCGCCGTGCCCCAGCGAGATTTGTCCAGTATAACCGATTAATATATTGAGCCCGATGGCGGCGATAGCGGCAATGCCGACCGTATTTATCACATAGAGCATATAGGAGCTGACGAGAAAAGGAGCTGCGAAGAAAAACAGCAACAGAAAGACAGCCATGGACACGCGTCCATAGTCCGTTTCAAATACAGTCAGTTCCTGGGCATAATTTTCGCGATAATTTCCGCAGGGATGAAATGAAAATTTCCTCATTTAAACCCTCTCAATTTCCACCAGACCGAACAAGCCGTAAGGTTTGACGAGCAGTATAAAGACCAAAACAATATAAGGCACAACATCACGCAATGACGGTGACAAATAGCCGCCGGTAAATGTTTCCAAAAGACCGATAATTATCCCGCCGATAATGGCGCCGCCGATGCTGTCCAGCCCGCCAAGGATAACGACTGGGAAAACTTTCAAACCGATGGAACTTAAATCATGAACATTCACGCCGTTGATGATTCCCAGCACGATGCCGCTCATACTGGCGACCAGTGCGGCAATCGCCCAGGAAAGTGCAAACACGCGCCGTACATGAACGCCTAGTGATAAAGCGGCTTTTTGGTTATCGGCTACCGACCGCATATATATTCCCTGGGATGATTTTTTAAAGAACAGTCCAAAGAGAATCAAAAAAATGACGCTGATGATCATGGTTGCCGTATAAACCGGCGCGACAAAGATGGCGCCCCACTTCAGACCCATGGCTGCGGGCAGGAATTCCGGATACGTTTGGAGGTTACCACCCCAGATAAAAAGAATGAGTCCTTTGAACATGGCGGCAAGCCCGACTGTGAGCATGATAACGAAAATCAGCTTCTCTCCAATGAGCGGTCTTAAAAAGAATCTTTCAATTATAAAACCCAATAGAAAACAGCCGGCCAACGTTAAAATGAAGGCGACTAAAACAGGAAGTTTTGCCCAGGTGATTAATCCAAGAAAAAAGAAGGCTCCCAGCGCCAGAAGTTCACCATGGGCAAAGTTTAAGACGCTGGACGATTTAAAAATCATAACAAAGCCCATGGCCGATATTCCGTAAAGAAGCCCTATACATATGCCGTTAACCAGGAGCTGAAGAAAAAAATCCATTTTTTTATACCTTTTTAGCTCACCTTAAGTATTTTTACCGTAGTTTCAATTTCGCCGATCCGGCCGTCACGATAGCGAACCTTGCCACTTACGCTTACATCCTTTTGATTGCGATACATAGCTTCAATAATCTTTATATAAAGTCCGTACACAAAACGTCTTCTGACTTTACCGGTACGGGTCAGTTCTTCATCATCCGCATCGAGCAGTTTATAAAGAAGAATAAACACCTTTATTTTCATTAAATCAGGAAGCTGTTCATTGACCATTTTAATTTCATTTAAAATCAACTCTTCCACAGCAGTTTGCTGGGAAAGATCCATGTAGGTAGTATAGGGGATCATCCGTTCTTCAGCCCAGTTGCCGACATTTCCCAGATCAATATTGACCATTGCCGTGATAAACGGCCTGTTTTCACCGAAGATGACCGCTTCCTTAATGTACGGGCTGAACTTCAGGCGGGTTTCAATAAAGTCGGGCGAGAAAGCTTCACCGCTTTTATTGCGGATGATATCTTCTTTACGGCCGATAATCAGCAGATGACCGTCGCCGTCCACATAGCCTGCATCACCTGTTTTCAGCCAGCCGTCGACAAAAGCATTCTGGGTGGTTTCATAATCATTATAATAGCCGGAGAAAACAGCGTCGCTTTTCACCAAAACTTCCTGGTCATCGGCGATTTTTACTTCGGTCATGGGCAGCGGTTTTCCCACCGTTTCCAGTTTCACTTCACGATCGGGCTGGAGCTGGAAAATTCCGCCCGCCTCGGTAAGTCCATAACACTGTTTAAGATTTAAACCAATAGCACGGAAGAAAAGAATTACATCCGGACTAATGGGATGTCCTCCCGTAAAAGCGCTGCGAAAATGCGCACAGCCCAGCCGGTCCAATAGCGGGCGATAAACAAGAATGGACATCAGTTTGTATAAAATTTTCAGGGATAGTGGTATTTCTTGTTTTTTTGAAGTTTTCTCGACAACCGACTTGCCGACCGACTCGCCCAGATAGAATAGATTTCTCTTCAGCCATCCGGCATCGGATATTTTAACACGAATATTGGAGGCCATATCTTCCCAGAAACGCGACGAGGTGATGATCAAGGATGGGCCGATGTCGCGGAAATCATCCAGCATCGTCTCCGCCGTTTCCGGAAAGTTAATTGCCATAGCGCTGAGCGGGGCAACACCCAGACACCACATTTGGTCAACAATCCAGGCCGGCGGTGAGATGGATATCCAGTTCTCCTCCGGTTTGATATCATTGGCCTCAGTCCATTGCATAGCAATGGAAATCAAGTTGCGATGCGACAGCATGGCCAATTTGGGGATGCCCGTAGTTCCCGAAGTCTGAATCATTACCGCGATATCATCGGAACGGCCTTTGCTAATTTCATCTTCAATGAATTTTGGGTTCTTTTGAATAAAACTTTCACCGGTTTCCAGCAGTTGGGCATAACTTATCAACCACGGATCATTTTCATAAGACGTCATTCCCGTTGGATCTATGTAAACAACCTTCTTAATATTCGGCAGCTTATCTTTAATTTCCAGCAACTTATCGGTTTGTTCCTGATCCTGCACGACGACGATTGGTGAATAAATACGGCCGATGGATGTATTCAATTCCTCGGCAATCGACGAAGTAAACAAATTGATGGTCATTGCTCCCAGAGCGTGGGCGGCGGCCGCTGAAAACAACCATTCCGGATGATTCTCGACAACTAAACAGACAGTATCACCGCGCTTCAGCCCCAGGGCGGCAAATCCGGCGGCGGTTTTTTCCATATATCGATAATAATCCGTCCAAGTGTACTTTTGCCATATTCCAAAGGCTTTGTCCCGGATTGCAGTTTTTTTATCGCTGTATTTGGCCGCATTGCCGGACAGAATTTGCGGGAGCGTACTATATTTTTGCAACTCTTTTTGCATTACGAGATCCAACTGTTGTTACTGCTGCTTTTTATTTGAGGTTGCATTCAAAGCATCCGCATCGATCCCGGCCTGTGCCGGCCAATTCAGGCAAAGAATGCAAATTTCATTATAAAGTTTCTACATCACCCAAATAAGCCTTGATTACTTCCGGATGATTGCTTATTTCCGCGGGTGTTCCCTCGACCAGCTTTTCCCCAAAGTTTAAAACCATGATGCGCTGGGATATACTCATAACTATGGACATGTCATGTTCAACCAAAATCATGGTCAGCCCCCAGGTCTGGTTCAATTCCAGAAGGAAACGAACCATATCTTCCTTTTCCTCGAGATTCATTCCGGCAAAGGGTTCATCCAGAATGAGCAGACGCGGTTCCAAAGCAAGGGCTCTTCCCAGTTCCACTCTTTTCATCATTCCGTAGGGCAGTGATCCAACGGCTTTTTTGCGGATCGGCTGCATCTCCAGAAAATCGATTATTTCTTCCAGAATCTCGCGGTGGCGTATTTCCTCTTTTCTTACCGATCGTGAAAAAAGGCAGGAATTGATAAAACTGTAATGACAATGAATATGCCGCGCCAAAGTCATATTGGCCAAAACCGTCATCCCCGGAAACAATTCGATATTTTGAAATGTCCGGCCGATACCGACTCCAACCAGTTCATGAGTATGTAAGTTGGTAATTTCCCGGCCGTTAAAAATAATCTGCCCTTGTTGCGGATGATAAAAGCCGGTAATGCAATTGAGCAAACTTGTCTTACCGGCTCCGTTTGGACCAATAACGGACATCAATTCGCCTGTATGGACGTCAAGATTTACGTCTTTGACGGCGATAACGCCGCCAAAGCTCAGACGTAAATTTTGAATTGATAATTCGGCCTTCTTATCTTTTTCTTCCCGGTTATTGACTATCGATAACCGGCCACGAAAAGCTTTCATGAAAATCCTTCCGGAGCCTTACCGCATTCAATACGATGAACGTCGGCAAAATTCCGCTGTAACGAATGCATTTAAGCTAATTTTTAACTATTTGAATTTTATCTTTGCCCGGCACGTAAAAATTGGTAACAGGCACAAAGGTCCCGTCTTCCGTAACCTTAACCATGCGGGCAGTATAGGATGCGCCGTGATCCTGTTTGGTATAAGAAACTTTTGGTATCAAACCGCCGAAATCTTCATTTTGGAATGATTCCATGGCCGCATTAACAGTTTCCGGATTAATTACTTTTGATTTTTCGTAAGCCCGCAGAAACGCCCGCTCCATAATCATGCCGACAGCAACCCCTTCCCAATAAGAAGCATCAAAAGATTCAACTGTTTTATAACGCTTCCAGAGTTCTCTCATTACTTTCATTCCTTCGGTTTCATCCACCGGTAAAACTCCGGGAAATTGAATGACCAGACGGTCACGTATCAAGCCCTTGCTCATTTTGAAGAAATCAGGATCAGTTGATGTCCATGTTCCCAAAAACAAAGGCTGGTAGTTAATTCGGTCAGCGCTCTTGAACGCCGTAATGATCGCCGAGGGCAGCATCTGAATAAAAATATACTCCGCACCCTTTTTCTGCAGCCTGAGCAGTTCGGTATTCAAGTCTACCGTTTTCGGGGGGAATTCTTCAATAGCTACAATATCGATATTCAATTGCTTTGCATATTCCTTGCTCGGTTCATGAATTGACCGGCCGTAGGCGTTATTATAAGTGAGCAGACCAACTTTAGGAGCACCGCTTCCTTTATGGATTGATTTAATGTATTCCAGAACCGCCTGACAATCCATTTTGTAACTGCCGAAAGGAAGATACATATACTCAATCGGTTTTTCCAGAATTTCCCAGCTTGTTGAATAATTTATAGTGGGTATTTTATACTTTTGTACGATTGGTTTCGCAGCCAGTCCTTCACCGGCGCCCCAGGTGGCGATCATCGTGACTTTATCCTGTTGGGCGAATTTCTGTACGGCGGCAACGGCTTCGGGCACCTTATAGGCTGTATCTACGGAGATCATTTCTATTTGGTTGCCATATACGCCGCCTTTAACCTCATTTACGTAACGGAAATAATCACGTTGTCCTTTTTCATGAAACTTGCCCCAGCTCGAAGCCGGACCGGTCATATTTATTGCCGCTCCGACCTTGATTGTTTTTGCCGATTTAGCCGAATCGCAAGAAATCAACAAAAAAACGATCATAATTGCCATTAAACAAATATTCCACTTTTTCATTTTTTCCTCCTTTATAATTTTCAGCTCACGGCAAAAAAAAACCGTGGGCTGATTTTCATCTGCCCACGGTTCATTCCCCTTTGCGGTGGTTATGATCCAGTCAGGCAAGCCCCCGTGCTAAAGCTAAAGCTAAAAAAATAAAAAACGGCTGCCTGAAAAGAAAACGATTTTTTAGTCATAATTCCTCATAACCTCTTGGTCGCGGATATAGAGCAAACAGCCGGAAATTGTCAAGAAAAAAATGTAATATTGTTGATGCACTTTCATTGGATTGTGAAAATTCCTCCAAAAATATTGTTACGCCAAAAATATTTTATGCTTTTAATAAAAATCAATACCGAGTTTATCAATGCGGTATTTCAATGAATCAACGGTAAGACCAAGAATATCGGCGGTCTTTGTTTTTGCACCTCTTGTTTTTTCCAGTGCTGTTTCAATGAACTTCTTTTCAATCTTATCCATTTCTTCTTTCAAATTCATCCCTTTATCCGGAATTTTAATGGGAAGATTTGCTATGTCTTCATCTTTTTTCGACAATGATAAACTTTCGGGTAAAATTATATTGGAGCTTTCCATGGCCACACTGCGTTCAATTATATTTTCCAATTCGCGGATATTGCCGGGAAATGCATAATCCATCAATAATTCCATCGCATATGAAGACATTGGCCGAACTTCTTTGCCAAACTCTCGGGCATACTTCTCGATAAAATGTTTTGTCAGTAATGGTATATCACTTTTACGTTCTCTCAACGGCGGCACATGAACAGGAATTACATTGAGACGATAATAAAGATCTTCCCTGAAATCTCTTTTTTTGACTTTTTCTTCCAGATCCTGGTTGGTTGCTGAAATAATACGAACATCAACTTTAATATTTTCCGCACCGCCGATACGCCGGAAAGTTTTTTCCTGGACAACCCGTAAAAGTTTTACTTGAAGAACGGGCGGTAACTCTCCTAATTCATCGAGAAAAATTGTTCCACCGCTTGCCAATTCAAAAAGACCGGGTTTGTCTGCGTAAGCGCCGGTAAAAGCCCCTTTCATGTAGCCGAACAATTCACTTTCCAGTAAATTTTCAGGAATGCCTCCACAATTTATCACCACCATGGGCTTTGCAACTCGTGAAGAATTATTATGAATTGCGCGTGCCACCAGCTCTTTGCCCGTTCCGCTTTCACCTAAAATCATAATATTTGCCGGTGTATCAGCCACTTTCTTTATTGTCGCAAATATCTTTTGCATTTCACGGGTTGACCCGATCATACCGCAAAAAAATATTTCTTCCTCATCCGATTTGGTTCCATTCTTCTCATCAACAAGGCCTTTTTTGAGAAGGGCATTGTGAATAACTTTTTTCAGTTCTTCAATACTGCCGCCTTTCTCAACATAGTCATAGGCGCCTTCTTTCATCGCATTTACGGCTGTTTCTCCGGACGCATAGGCAGTTATCAAAATTACCATTGTTTCCGGATACCTATCCTTAATTGTTTTTAGAAATTCAATTCCATCGATTTTCGGCATTTTGAGATCTGTAATAACCAGATCAAAAGTAATTTTGCTGCAAATACTTATTGCTTTTGCAGGGCCTTCGGCAGAGGTTACATTGTAGCCTTCCTTTATCAGCATTATTTCCAAAAACTCTCTCATGCCCTGATCATCATCAACAACTAAAATTCTTGCCATACGATTTATTCTCCCTGAATTTCTTTTCCGGAAGGTAGCCACACTGCACAAGTTGTACCTTGATTTACTCTACTTTCAATGTTGATTTTTCCACCATAGCCATCTACAATCCGATTAACAATCGTCAAGCCTAAACCGGTTCCTTTATCCTTATCAGTAAAAAAAGGTTCGAATATATTTTTTAAATCTTTTTCTTCAATACCTGATCCTGTATCATTTATTTTAATTTCAATAAATTCTTTGTCGTTAGTCTTTATTGATCTGGTTGCAATAGTCAAAAATCCTCCCTCATTCATCGCTTGAATTGCATTTAATACCAGATTGTAAATAACCTGTCTTATTTGTTCTCTGTTGGCAAATGCTTTCAAATTTTGGGCCAATGAGCATTCCATTTTTATTTCATTTGTCCAATACGGTGATATTTTAATATTTTCTAAAACATCCAGGGCAGTCTCATTTACATCCACTATCTCTCGAATGACAGGGATCGGCTTTGCCAGTAGTAGAAAGTCCCGTACGAAACAATCCAGTTGATCCTTTCCGCGCAATATGATTTGCATTAACCGTTCATCTGTATCTTTTAAGTTCAAACTTTGCCGTAACAGTTCAATCGACCCGGAAATTGATGTCAATGGATTTCTCATTTCATGGGCAAGGCCTGCAGCCATTTCACCGATCAGGGCCAATCTTTTGCTCTTTTCAAGCGTTTCTTCCATTAGCTTTATATCGGTCAGGTCCTGAAAGATTAAAATGCTGCCGATTTCTTTACCGTATTTATCCCGCAAAGAAGATACCGAACATCCCAGATGAATTATTTTTTCCCCATTGCCTTTTATCGTAACTTCCCTTCTGCTCTGAATCTGCTGTTTATTTGCGTCATCAGTAAAAAAAACTGCAAAATCGGGAAACACATTTGCAACATGTTTATTTTCAACTGCCGCCAGCGGCAATCCTGTAATTTCTTGCGCAGCCCGGTTAAAAGTTTTTATTATACACTGCAAATCGATTGTCATTACACCGGTGTCGACCGATTCTACGATGCTGCGGAAGAGCAAGTCCAATTGATTAAAGGCCGATTCCTTTTCCTCCAGTAGAAATCTTGTGTTTTTTTCCTGTTCAACAACAAAACTTGCTAAAAAAGCCAAAACATAAAACGATACAATATGGACAAGTATTTTTGTAAAAACCTCATCCGCCGTAAAATTGTAGTGCTCCGCAATGGAAGCAGGAGCTATCAATTTGTAAAACTCAAAATCCAGAAGCAAACCATAAAATATTCCGGAAGCTGAAGCTATCAGCAATCCGCCGTAGCGTCCCAGAAATATTACCGAATAAATTATTACCAGAGTATATAAGACAGAGTAATTACTACGAAAACTTCCAGTAATGTATACAAGCATGGTAACCAACAGGACATCTACCGCCAGTTGTATGTAAACATTCAACCATAAATTTTTAATAATTTTTAAAAGCAGAATATAAGCCATGGAAAAAAAATAAGTTATCGCAATTAGAAGATATAGATAATTGAAGGTGCTTATAGAAAAATAAAAACCTGTTTTTTTTATATCAAGAAAGATAGCAACACCCAGGAATAAAGTAATGATGATCAACCTGGAGATAATTAGCAGGTGCAGCCGTGATTTATTTTTTTCTTCCATGGAAATCTCAACATCCACTTTTAGCGCACGTCCTTTTTTTGCCCAACACATTGAATTTTATGTTATAAACTTTTTTAAATTCCTGGGAAAGAACTGAATTCATGCACCGACCTTTAATTTTCCCATTTTCCGGACTGATTATCGGAATTATTATCGGTAATTTTTTTGACTTTCCTTATATTTTTTTATCCGTTTTTTTGATTTTCATTCTTGTTTTATTGCTCTTATCTTTAAGAAAGCAATGGTGGATTGCCTCTTTTTTACTGATTTTTTGTTTTGCTGCAATACTTGGTATTTTTGATATTCAAAAACAACAATATTCGATCAGGAAGGATCGCCATATCTTGCAGTATGCCAGTTTAGGCAAAAAAACCATTGAAGGAATTGTTATTGAAAGTCCATTATCTTATCCCGATAAAAACATTTTAATTGTTCGTTGTATCCGACTGTTTAATAATGATACTTACATTCCGGTTGCCGGTAATGTCCGTCTGGTTATTCCCGCTCATTTGAATTTTTCTTATGGCGACTTCATTCGCTTCCAATCTTCGTTGAAAAAGATACAAAGCTTCAAAAATCCCGGCGGCTTTGATTATGAACACTATCTCAACCGGCAGGGTATCTATGCAACAGGCTTTATTGCCGATACATCCGGAATAATTCGACTGAGAGAAAACTCAGCCGGCTATTTCAAGCTGCGTCTTGAATCATTCCGAATGTACTTAAAGCAGCTTATTTACCAAAATGCACCTTCTCCGCAAAGAGAAATTATCGAGGCAATGACAATCGGCAACCAGACAGCAATCCCCGGGGATGTGAAAGAAAATTTCAGTAAAACGGGAACTTCTCACATTCTCTCTATATCGGGCCTGCATGTTGGAATGGTAGCCGCCATGGCCTTTTTCTGTGTAAGCCTTCTTCTAAAATCATCAGAATATCTGCTTCTTAAATTAAATATGATAAAAGTATCGGCGGCGGCGGCTTTTTTTCTTGTATTATTCTATGCCTTGATTGCCGGAATGGGTGTAACGGTTCTTCGGTCGGCTTTGATGGCATTGATCTTTTTGCTGGCATTGATGTCCGGACGGCAAAGAGATTTTTATAATACGCTGGCTCTTGCCGGACTTGTTATCTTGATCATATTTCCGGAAGCACTTTTTGATATTTCATTTCAGCTCTCCTTTCTGGCCGTGCTTGCTATCATTTACATAGTTCCGAAATTGGACTATCCACCTTTTTATCAATTCGCCGGTTTGCCTGGCTGGAGTCAAAGCATTATCCGTTATTTTTATATGCTGTTAATCGTCAGCCTTGCAGCAACAATCGGTACACTACCTTTAATTATCTATTATTTTAATCAGATATCCTCGGTAACATTTATTGCTAATTTGATTGCCGTACCTCTTCTTGGAACAATCGCCCTGGCAACAGCCATGCTTTTTCTTCTGACAGCATTTTTTTCACCGCTGATTGCCGGTTTCTTTGTTAAAATCACTTCTTTTTTTGTTTCGATTTCCATTGAAATAATTAATAGATTAGCATCTCTCTCTTTTGCCTCCTTTAGCATTACCAAACCGAACATTCTGGAAATTATTATTTTTTATATTTTTGTTATTTTGCTTATTCAGTTCATCGATATCCGAAGAGGTGTAAAAGGATATTTTCTTCAGCATACCCGGCAATTAAAATACGGACTCATCTTAATCCCGGTGTTCTTTATTGTTGATGCATCTTATCTCTTTTTTAAGGACAAGCTCTCCTCTGATTTAAGAGTAACCGCCATTGATGTCGGCCAGGGCTCCTCAATTCTGGTGCGATTCCCCGGTGGAAAAAATATGCTGATTGACGGCGGCGGTTTTGCCGGCAGCTCTTTTGATACCGGTAAAATGATCGTTGCTTCTTATCTTTACCATGAAAGAATAAGCCGGATAGACACTGTGGTACTTACCCATCCGCATCCCGACCATATGCTCGGTCTTCTTTATATACTGGATAATTTCGATGTTCAGGAATTCTGGACGACAGAAATAATAAGCGATGACGAAGATTATCAAAAATTGAAAAAAATAATCAAAGAAAGAAAGATCAAGACCTTCTTTTTTCCGAAAGATTTACCGGCCAGGAAAAACATGGGTAACGCCGAAATTAATTTAATGTGGCCGGATTCATCCGGAGTTTCCACAAATGAATTGTCCGATAATGACATTAATGATTTATCTCTCGTCTTCCGGATTAGGTACGGCCGGATTTCATTCCTGGTAACCGGCGATATATCGGCGGAAATTGAAAATATCCTTGTCCGTTCGGGGCGTGATTTGAAAAGTGATGTCCTTTTCGTACCCCATCATGGATCGGCTTATTCCAGCAGCGGTGATTTTATCAAAAAAGTCGCCTGCCGCTATGCTGTAGTCAGTGCCGGGAAAAACAATACTTTTCACCATCCCCACCCATCCACCATCGAACGCTACACGGCAGCTCATGTTAATGTTTTACGGACTGATCAGGATGGAGCAGTTTCCATGATAACAGACGGCACAAAATTGTCTGTAAAAACCTTCGTCGAACACAGGTAAGTCCTTGCCGGTAAACGTATTTCCTATTGCCAAGCTTTCTATTGTGTGCTAACGAAACCTTTTAATATTTAAGAAGGTCTTATGGAAAAAATCACAGTAATCAAAGGTTTTAAAGATATTTTGCCGGAGGATACGCCCCAATGGCGCCGTTTGGAATCAACGGCAAGAGATATTTTCAGTTCATTCGGATTCCGTGAAATTCGCATCCCCATTCTGGAAAAAACCGAATTATTCAAGCGAAGTATTGGTGAAACTACGGATATTGTCGAAAAGGAAATGTATACTTTTCGCGACCGCGGCGAAGAAATGTTGACTTTGCGCCCGGAAGCAACGGCAGGCATTATCCGTGCCTACATAGAACATAATATGCAGTCCATCGAACCGGTTACCAGACTTTTTACGATGGGCCCCATGTTTCGCCGGGAAAGACCGCAAAAAGGACGTTTTCGTCAATTTCATCAAATCAATGTCGAGCTTTTTGGAGACGACAAACCGCAATCGGATGCCGAAGTAATATTAATGCTGATTCATTTCCTGGAGACAGCCGGGCATAAAGAGCTGGCGCTGGAAATAAATTCTCTGGGCTGCAGAGAATGCCGGCCTGCCTTTTCCAAAGCCGTTGTTGAATATTTGAAGGGGTCGGAAGAAGCACTTTGTCCTGACTGCCAAAGAAGAATGGTTAAAAACCCCCTGCGGATTTTTGACTGCAAGGTGGAAGGTTGCAGCTCGATTATCGCCCAAGCTCCCCGGATCTTGGAATATCTATGCGATGAGTGCCGGGAGCATTTTAATGCCGTTAAGTCGTATCTTGATGATTTGAAAATAAAATACACGGTAAACCCCAAAATGGTGCGCGGTCTCGACTATTACATAAGAACCGCTTTTGAAGTTAAATCCGGTTCTTTAGGTGCGCAAAATTCCGTTGCCGGCGGCGGCAGGTATGATGGCCTCGTTTCCGACCTGGGAGGACCGGCGGTGGCCGGAATCGGTTTCGGTGTTGGTATGGAACGGGTACTTGCCTCATTGCCGGAAACGGAAAAAAGCGAGTATAAAACCGACTTGTTTATCGCTGCACTAGGACCTCGGGCACAAAGAATCGGCTTTCAACTGGCTAGCGGGCTGCGGCGGTCGGGGATCAATACGGCAATGGATTATTCCGACAAAAGTCTAAAAAGTCAGATGAAACGTGCTGATAAATTAAATAGTTCCTTTACCCTGATTTTTGGTGATAAAGAAATTGATGAACAACGTGTTGAACTGAGAAATATGAATACTAAAATTCAACATAGTTTGCCTTTAGACAACTTGCAGGAGTCAATAATTAACATTATTAAAGAGAGGTAACATAATTTGGCTAACTTTTTAACAATAGATAAACGTACTCATTACTGTGGAGATTTAAGAATTACCGATACAGATAAGGAAGTAGTTCTTCTCGGCTGGGCTCACCGCCGGCGTGACCATGGCGGTGTAATTTTTGTCGATTTACGCGACCGGACAGGAATCGTCCAGGTTGTCTTTAACCCTGATGCCGGTGAATCTGTCCATGGTCTGGCCCATAAAATTCGCTCCGAATTTGTCCTTGCCGTTAAGGGACTTGTGCATAAAAGGCCGGAAGGCATGGATAATCCTGCTTTGAAAACCGGCGGAATTGAAATAATTGTTTCCGATCTGGAAATAATGAATGAATCAAGAACGCCGCCCTTCTCTTTTGATGATGAAGAAATCTCGGAAAACATTCGTCTTAAATATCGCTATCTGGATTTACGCCGTCCGGTAATCCAGCAAAATTTATTTTTACGCAGCAGGCTTGCCGCATCCACCCGCCATTACTTTGAAGAAAACGGGTTCATCGAAGTGGAAACTCCTATTCTGGGTAAAAGCACCCCGGAAGGAGCGCGGGATTATCTTGTTCCCAGCCGTATCAACAAAGGATCTTTTTATGCACTGCCGCAATCCCCACAAATTTTCAAGCAATTATTAATGGTATCCGGCTTTGACCGTTATTATCAAATTGCCAAATGTTTCCGGGATGAAGATCTGCGGGCTGACCGGCAGCCGGAATTTACTCAGATCGATGTCGAAATGTCCTTCATTACCGAAGATGACATAATGGCCATCATGGAGGGTTTGATGGCCAGGATATTTAAAAAATGCCTGGGACGCGAGATTAAACTGCCTCTGCCCCGTCTGACCTACCGGGATGCAATAAACCGTTACGGCAAAGATAACCCGGATATACGCTTCGGCATGGAACTTACCGATCTTACTGAGATAGTTAAGAACTCCGGATTTAAGCTTTTTGCGGAAGTCGCCGCATCCGGCGGAATCGTAAAAGCCATCAAAGCGGAACAGACCGCAACACTTTCCCGCAAGGAACTGGACGGATTAAAAGATTATGTTGCTATTTACGGCGCCAAAGGACTGGCCTGGGCTAAAGTCAATGCCACCGACTGGACATCGCCGATTTATAAATTTCTGCAGCCTGCTGAAGTGGAACAAATCGGCCAGGCAATGAATGCAAAAGAAGGTGATATAATTTTCTTCGTTGCCGATACTCCCCGTGTAGTTAATGATTCACTGGGCAATCTGAGAATTCATCTGGCCAGAAAATTAAACTTGATTGATCCTGAAGCACTGGCGTTTACCTGGATAACCGAATTTCCGCTCATGGAATACTCAGACACGGAAAAGCGTTTTGTTTCCACTCATCATCCTTTTACTTTGCCTTTTCTGGAAGATTTGCCGCTGCTCACCACTGATCCAGGTAAAGTCCGGGCAAGAGCGTATGATCTGGTGCTGAATGGTTCGGAAATAGGCGGCGGCAGTATTCGTATTCACCGTAAAGATGTGCAGGCACAGGTATTCGACGCATTGGGCTTATCTCAGGAAGAAGCCCGCTCCAAATTTGGATTTCTGCTGGAAGCTCTGGAATTCGGCGCTCCGCCTCATGGAGGCCTTGCCTTCGGCCTCGACCGGTTGACCATGATCATGACGCGTGCCGAATCTATTCGCGATGTAATTGCTTTCCCGAAGACACAGAAAGCATCCTGCCTGATGTCGGACGCACCATCAAAGGTCAGTATTCAGCAGTTAATGGATCTTTCGATAAAAATTGTTTAATGAGCCGTCATGCATTTATTAGCTTACTCAAGTTTTAACAGGATCTTTCTCATTTTCAGCCGGCGGTTTCATTTACTTACAATGAAATAATAATTCAGCGGAGAAATAATGGTAAAATGGGATAAAGAAAAAAGGTTTCTCAACCAACAGCAAAGCAAGTTCTGGAAATTTGAATTAAAGGATGTTGATGAACCTAATTTACTTAAAGAAATTTTTCCCTACAGTGAAGTCAGTAAAATTATTTTTGATAATAAGATAATTCCAATCAGTCCTCCTGAGGAAATTTTTATAACGGATACTACATTTCGGGACGGCCAACAGGCTCGGCCGCCCTATTCCGTCCTGGAGATCGTCGATATTTTTAAGCTCTTACATAAACTCGGCGGTCCCAACGGCGTAATTCGGCAAACAGAGTTTTTCCTGTACAGCAAAAAAGACCGGGAAGCCGTTGATGAATGCCTTAAGCTTGGTTTTAACTATCCTGAGATAACCGGCTGGATCAGAGCGGCAAAAGAAGATGTTCATTTGATTAAAGAAGCAGGGTTAAAAGAAACAGGGTTACTTACTTCTGTTTCTGATTACCATATTTTTCTCAAACTGGGTAAAAAACGAAGTCAGGCTTTGAATGATTATCTTGGAATAGTTAAATCTATTCTGGATCTTGGAATTATTCCCCGTTGTCACTTCGAAGATATTACCCGGGCGGATATCTACGGCTTCTGTATTCCTTTCGCCA
Source organism: uncultured Smithella sp. (assembly GCA_964632255.1). Classification (GTDB taxonomy): domain Bacteria; phylum Desulfobacterota; class Syntrophia; order Syntrophales; family Smithellaceae; genus MVRV01. The sequence continues at coordinate 16,570 of CAZWCA010000043.1, forward strand.
CTGAATTAATGAAACTACGGGAAGAAAGCGGGATCGATATTAAAATTCGTCTGTGCGACACTATGGGCTACGGAGTAACCTATCCGGGAGCTGCGCTTCCCCGCAGTGTGGACAAACTTGTTCGCGCCTTCATCGAGGAAGCCGGTGTTCCAGGCCACCTGCTGGAATGGCATGGACACAATGATTTTCATAAAGCAATGATCAATGCCTCTACCGCCTGGTTGTACGGCTGCAGTGCGGCAAACTCTACATTACTTGGTCTTGGTGAAAGGACGGGTAATCCGCCAATTGAATCCTTAATTATGGAGTATATTGCCCTTAAAGGACATGACAACGGCGTTGATACCACCGTTATCACGGACATTGCTGAATACTTTGAAAAAGTAATTGGAGTAAAGATACCTCATAATTATCCTTTTGTCGGTTCAGAATTCAATGTTACCCGTGCCGGCGTTCACGTGGATGGTCTGATCAAGTGCGAAGAAATTTACAACATCTTCGATACGAATAAAATATTGAAACGTCCTCTGGTTACAATGATTACCGACAAATCCGGCAATGCCGGCATCGCTTATTGGCTTAATCAGCGCTTTAACCTTAAAGGTGAAAATGCAATTGATAAAAGACATCCCGGTATATCCCGAATTAATAAATGGATCACCGGAGAATATGATGCCGGCCGCCAGACAACTATTTCTCCTGAAGAACTGGAGAAAAAAGTCCGCAAATATCTACCGGAACTGTTTATGTCCGAGTTGGAAAAGATCAAGGTTACGGCTGAAAATGCAGCAGTATCGGCTGTAAACTTGATTATTGAGCATGCCGATATGAAATCCATGATTCCTGAAGTTCAGGAACCTCTCATGCAAAAATTCGTTGATGAACATCCATCAGTACAGTTTGCCTATGTAGTTGATTTAAATGGACGCAAAACAACAAAGAACATTACGAGCATTATTGACCGGGCCAAGTATGAAAATTATGGAGTTGGAACCGATCAATCCGACCGCGAGTGGTTTATTAAGCCGTTGCAGACTGGTAAAGTTCATGTTACCGATTTCTTCATATCGAAAATGACGGGAGTTCTCTGCTTTACCGTTTCAGCACCTATTGTTAATGATAAGGATGAAATGATCGGAATTTTTGGTGTTGATATTCAGTTTGAAGATTGGGTAAAAAGAGCCGAAGAAATGGATGACACTGATCAGATTGCGCTCCGGGCCGAATATGAAAAAGCAAAAAGCAATGCCAAATACGGCCGCCATTGATATTAACTTTAATGCAAACAAAAATGCCGGTTTTGAAAACCGGCATTTTTTGTTGAAATAAATCGGATAATTAGAATTATTGTTCTCCGCTGGAAAATCAAACTGCTGTCTTGATTAGAGCAGATCCATTCGTTGACGAGGAAAGATATTTCTCTAAAATCTCCTGAGCAGATGAGCCGCCGGAATTAACCGAAGATTTTAGTAGACTTGCAATTGTCGTTTGAACCGCATCCAAATCATTTTGAGTCGAGGTGCTGCTGTTCACTGACTGCAGGAGATTTGTAATATATTCTGACGTGGATGAAGTTGAAGATGAATTTAAAGAACCCGCAATCAGTTGAGAAATTCCCAAAATGTTGGTGGATTCTTCATCTCCGAAAAAGGATGTCAATGAATCCGGTGAAGAAGAAATATCTGAGTCAAAGATGGAAGTTATAAAAGAACATTGACTTTGCAGAAATAAAATTTTCAGCTGATCGGGCAGTGACAATGTTAATCCCGAATTTGTCGATTGAACTTCCTCGTTTTCCGATGAATCATTCGAGGAGGAATTTACATCCTCCGCTTTATTCAAGGACAATATGGTATTTAAAAGACTTTTAGTATCTACGCCGGATATTGATGACATAATTTTCTCCTATTTGAAAAAATGGATTAAATAATCTTCGACTCCTTTCCAAATGACTGAGACATAGGAAATATTTTCCCGGACAAACTGTAAAAAGCATCATAATTTGCCGGAAAAAAAAGTTTTTTGTAATTTAATATTTATTTTGCAATAACCATGCAAAAATTGAGAAAAAAATCGCTCTCCGCAATACTATCTGCAGCGTCGTACGTGCTCAATTTATAAAGCAAACGTGGATGCAGCATTATTAATAGCACTGGATTTTTTTAGGATGAATGAGAGGAAAAGGATTAAATTGATAGTTATGAAAAAATATAAAAACGCTATTCCTGTTCTATTAAATCTTCCGGTTTAACCAGTCCTTTAATGATTGAATTGCCGTATTCTCTTCCCATATTGAAAGCTTCAACATTCTTATCTCTGGTCGCCTGCGGCACCGAATCAATAATTGCCTTTTTCAAGGCTTCGGCATGGACAAGATGCTCAACGGCGGAGATGAACCCCAACATTACAATATTGGCCATCATCTTCGTTCCCAGTTTTTCGGCAAAGCGTGTTGCCGGAATACTGTATGCATTACCGCTGATATCAGTTTTTTTGGTGTGAACAAGATCCATATCCCATATCAATGTTCCACCCGGCCGAAGAGACTTAATGTTTTTTGCATAAGCTTCCTGGCTCATGGATACAAGAATTTCCGGACTCTCCACACAAGGAAACAAAATTTCTTCCGGACTGATGATTACCTGGCTCGAACATGCTCCGCCGCGTGCTTCCGGCCCATAATTCTGAGTCATCGTCGCATGTTTTTGATCGTAAAGAGATGCCGCTTTTCCCAGAATATCACCGGCCAAAACAATTCCCTGCCCGCCAAACCCAGTTATTAAGACATGTCTTTCCTTAATATTTTTCATCTTAATTACCGTACTTTCTGATTATCAGGATATGTGGGCCGCCACTGCGGCATCTGCAAGTGGTTAACTTTTGCGTAGTTATCCAGAAACGTCGGACGTTCGATATCAACAAACTTTCCTACAACTATTTCCTTATCGATATCCATCATTGCATCTTTGGGATCAATATCACTACGAATTACCGAGCGGCCGTTATAGAATTTCAGCATTTCCAAAGCGCTGCCCATGCGATTGCGCCTCCCGAATGAAGAAGGACAAGGTGAAATAACTTCCACAAAACTAAAACCGGTTTTCTGCAGCGCCTCGGTAATGGAACTGCGCATGGAACGCACTTGCATTGCCGTCCATCGCGCTACATAAGTTGCCCCGCAGGAGGAGGCAAGGTAGCAGAAGTTAAACGGTTCTTCCGGCGAACCGGTAACTGTTGTTGTTGTTTTAGCGCCAAGCGGCGTACTCGGAGCCTGTTGACCGCCGGTCATTCCGTAAATGAGATTGTTTACACAGACAACCGTGATATCCATATTCCTGCGAGCAGCATGAATAAAATGATTACCGCCAATTGCAAAGAGATCACCATCTCCGGATACTACAATAACCTTTGTCTGAGGCTGCGCCAGTTTCAAGCCGGTAGCAAAGGGGAGTGCTCTACCATGCGTAGTATGAAAAGAATCAAGCTTGATATAACCCGCCATGCGTCCGGTACACCCAATTCCTGAAACCATTGCTATTGAATTGGGATCCCACCCGGTATTTTTAATTGCGGCAATAACAGCACTGAAAACAGTACCAATTCCGCATCCTGCGCACCAGATATGTGGAATTCTTTCCGTACGAAGCAGAGAGTCCATCGGATGCGGCGGAACAATTTTAGGCGCTTTTTGACTTGTCATGCTTTTCCTTTTATTGCTTTATGAATCGAACTAAGTATCAAGGAGGGATGAATGATGGCACCGCCGTAATTGGAAACCAGAGTAACCGGACAATCTCCACAGGTGGAGCGTTCCACTTCCAGAACCATTTGACCACCATTTATTTCCGGCACTACGAACGCTTTAATTTGAGAAGCAAGCGAACGGATCAAGTCTTCAGGAAAAGGCCAAACCGTTTCCAACTTAATCATTCCCGCTTTTATCCCTTCATTGCGTGCATTGCGCACTGCCTGCATTGCCGATCGCGCACTGATGCCATAAGCAACAATTACCACCTCAGCATCATCAATAAATAAGTTTTTTGTTTTAATGATTTTATCACGATTATTACGTATCTTATTAACCAGACGGCTAACCATTTGTTCCTGACCTTTGGCGTCCATCGCCGGATAGCCTCGTTCATCATGGGTCAGTCCGGTAATATGAATTCTGTACCCGTCTCCGCAAATAGCCATGGGCGCCACACCATCTGCATCCGGCTTATACGGGAAATACTCATCCCGGGACACCTCAGGCTTTTTCCGGTTGATTATCTCAATTTCATCTTCGCGTGGAATAATAACACGCTCGTTCATGTGCCCGATAACTTCGTCAGCAAGAATAATTACCGGAAGACGAAACTGTTCACTGAGATTGAAGGCTCGCACTGTAAAGTCAAACATTTCCTGGGGGCTTGCAGGCGAAAGTGCTATTATTTCGTAATGGCCATGGGACCCCCAGCGTGCCTGCATCATATCACCTTGCGCAACAAGAGTAGGCAAACCCGTACTTGGTCCGCCGCGCTGAACATTACAGACCACGCAGGGAGTTTCAGTGCAGATACCCAAGCCGATATTTTCCATCATTAAGGAAAAACCGGGCCCGGAAGTGCTGGTCATGGACTTTACGCCGCCCCAGCTTGCTCCAAGAATGGCTGCCATAGAGGCAATTTCATCTTCCATCTGTATGTAAATACCGCCTAATTCCGGCAAGCGTTTTGACATGGATTCGGCAATTTCAGTTGCCGGGGTGATGGGATAGCCGGCAAAAAAACGGCACCCGACAGCCAGTGCTCCTTCACAGCAAGCCTGATCACCATTGATGAAATGTGTTCCTGTTAATACATCTCTTGCAGCCAAACCACTTTCTCCTTCGAAATCTTATTAATCAAGGTCATTTTGGTCCACACTATAAATTGCAAATTCAGGACAGAGGATCTCACAGAAATGGCAATTGACACACCTTGAAGCATCGACAACTTCGGGTATATGGTAACCTTTTTTATTAAATACGGATGACATTCGTAAAACTTGCCGGGGACAGTTGGCAACACAAAAAGTACATCCCTTGCAACGATCTTCAATAATTATAACATGCCCCAGCTTTCCCCTTCTGGGCTCGTCGTCAGTCTGATATATTTCGTATTTTTTCTTTTTTTGCATGCTAAACAATTGACCTAATGCGTTATTAAAACAAGATTCACTGCCGGATGGGCTGCATTCACTGAGTATATAGCGATATGGCCATTTCCTCAAACAACGAATTTAGTGCCTTTATAAGAATAAAGAAACTATGTCAAGTAAAATACCATTAAATTGATCCGAATTTTTTTTTCAATTCGTCATTAAAAAAATATATAAATATCATATAAATATAGGTTTTAATTGATCAAATAATACTTTTAAAAATCATAATATAATAATTGATTAATCAATTGAAAATTGATATGGAAATCCATTTTGTGAAAGGGAAAATAAGATACATTCTTGCATATCAAATCAATAAATATTTGGAACAACCAGTATAACATTATTGAATTAATTACATTATTTCCTGACAGCCGACTTATTAATTTATTTGTAATGTGAGGAGAAAAAATTTAATTTTTTAAAAAATGTAAAAATAAAATGGGAGAAGCAGGAAATGGTTGACAAAGACGAATTTGTAAAGATTAAAGTCGCCGGAGAAAAATGGGAAAAAGAAACTTTACAAAAATCCCTGAGCCGTGAAAATGAACGCAAAAAGACTTTTACAAGTATTTCCGGCACTCCCATTGAAAGGTTATACACTCCGCTGGAAACAGCCGAACTGGATTATAATGAACAACTGGGCTATCCGGGACAATATCCCTTCACACGCGGCGTCCAACCCACAATGTACCGCGGACGATTTTGGACAATGCGCCAATACGCCGGTTTCGGCAGCGCCCGCGAAAGTAATGAGCGCTACCGTTATCTGCTTAGTCAGGGGCAGACGGGACTAAGTGTAGCTTTTGATCTTCCCACGCAGGCAGGTTATGACAGCGATCATCCTCTTTCCATGGGTGAAGTAGGCAAAGTCGGTGTCGCCATTGATTACATCGGAGATATGCGCCTGCTGTTCGAAGGGATCCCTCTGGACAAGGTAACAACATCAATGACAATCAATGCTCCCGCCACCGTGCTTTTGGCCATGTATCTGGCAATAGCCGATGAGCAGGGAGTTCCTTACAACAAGCTCGGCGGCACCGTACAAAACGATATACTCAAAGAGATTACTGTTCGTGGCCAATATATTTATCCGCCGGTACCGAGTATGAAGCTCACGGTGGATTTGATCGAATATTGCTTTAAAAATGTTCCAAAATGGAACTCCATAAGCGTTAGCGGCTATCATATTCGGGAAGCCGGTGCTACTGCCGCCCAGGAAGTGGCCTTCACCATCCTTGACGGCATTGCTTATGTTCAGGCATGTATAGATCGCGGTCTTGAAGTCGATACCTTTGCACCCCGTCTCAGTTTCTTTTTTAATTCCTTCACCGACGTTCTCGAGGAGACGGCTAAGTTCCGGGCGGCCCGCAGATGCTGGGCCAAGATAATGAAAGAACGCTTCGGAGCAAAAGATCCGCGCTCAATGATGTTGCGTTTCCATGTCCAGACCGGCGGTGTCACGTTAACAGCGCAGCAGCCATTGAATAATATAGTTCGGGTTGCCCTGCAGACTTATGCGGCTGTACTGGGAGGATGTCAATCATTACATACTAATTCCTATGATGAAGCTCTTTGTTTACCCACCGAGCAGGCAGTGACGGTTGCTTTGCGCACACAACAAATAGTGGCTGATGAAAGCGGTGTCACAAGCACAATAGATCCGCTTGCCGGATCATATTTCGTGGAAGCTATGACGGGAAAAATCGAGGCGCAGGTAATGGAATATATCCAGAAAGTGGATGAAATGGGTGGAACGCTTTCCGCAATAGAGAAAGGTTTTATTCAGAAAGAAGTTCAGCAAAGCGCTTATAATTTTCAGGAAGAAATTGAAAACGGTGAACGAGTCTATGTCGGCATTAACAAATATAAAATGGAAGATTCGCCGCTCGAAAATCTTCTGAAAGTAGATATGAAGGTAGGTGAGAATGAAGCTGACAAACTCCGGAAGATGCGAGCTCATCGTGACGCTGCAAAGTGGAGTACAGCGCTGGAAAAGTTACGCAATATATCTCTCGGCAATGAAAACATCATGCCGGCAGTGATCGAAGCGGTCAAAGCCAATGCAACGATCGGCGAGATCTGTAATATTTGGCGAGAGATATACGGAGAGTATAAACCGCAGCAATTTTTTTAATTTTAAAATCGAGAAAAATGGGAGAATTCTTGATGGAGAGCGAAGGGAGAATAAGGATAGTTCTGGCCAAGCCCGGTCTTGACGGGCACGATCGCGGAGCAAAGCTTCTTGCTCGAATATTTATGGAAGCGGGAATGGAAGTAATTTATACAGGCTTAAGACAAACACCGGAAATGATCGTCGATACTGCACTGCAGGAAGATGCCGATGTCATAGGTATAAGCAGCTTATCCGGCGTGCACAATTATTTTTTCCCCCGGGTAATGGAACTGCTTCGCCAAAAAGAAATGAATGATATTTTAGTGATTGGCGGCGGAATCATTCCTGATGAAGACGTCGCTCCGTTAAAAGAATCCGGCATCGCGGAAATATTTGGGCCGGGAACTTCCACTGCACAAATTGTAAAATTTATTAAGGAGCATACCCGAAAAAATAATTAAGTAATTTTTTTAATGGAGAGACTATGAAAGTTCTAAAAGTTGAGCATATAGGAATTGCGGTGAAAAGTAATGATACAGCGAAAAAACTTTTTGGCGAGCTTCTCTGTCTTAATTACACCAAAAGCGAAACA
>CAZWCA010000043.1:24561-25962 GCA_964632255.1 uncultured Smithella sp.
CTTCATCCCAAATCTACTTTTGGGGTTTTGATAGAACTTTGTGAATCGAAAAAATAAGCACTTTCCAATGTACGTAATTTTGAATCCGTGTTGTGAATTGACAAAAACTTTTTTATAAACTGTACAAAAAAGCTGAAGCACCACGAATCAGTTTTTGTGCTTCAGCTTTTTTTATTATTATATCAATATCTATTTAACCGCTTTTTGCAAATCTTTTACCATATCGTTTTTTTCCAATGATAGTTATCCATAAAAAATGTTCGGGGACTTTAACGATATACATCGCCACGGGCCTGCTTGAATACTATTGCAAATGGATGACCTGCAGGCGAACTACCATACTGAAATAGTCCGCAGCAAAAAAGCGGCAGGTGTTTTAGTATATTTAAACCCATTTCTGATTCTTTCCGAAGTTATGGATATTCCAAAGAAATAATTGACAGCAGCTTTGCTTCGTGCGATAGGTACGATGCTGATACCGAAAGAATATGTGAACCTGATCCGTTAATTTGAGATGAGCGGAATTTTTGTTCGGTTTCCATGTTTGCACCTCTTATAACGTAATAAGTGGAAATCTTTCTACCTATATGAGGTAATATGACTGAATGCTTTCCACTTATTGCACTGTTATGTAATAAACGAAAGAGACAAGCCTATGAAAGAGTTTGTCCCATGAACACAAGCATTTCCAAATACACCGATGTCCATGAGAGGATTAAGGAGCTTGGCTGCATACAACCTTAGCACGTGCATCCGAACTGCAAGAAGCGGCTTGTAAAAAGCTTGAGGAGCTACTTAAAGAAATTGCTGCCGAGAAAACTGTGGCAATCTAAGGACAAGAACGAGGACTAAATGAACACCCCACTGGTTTGTTAAAATTTATTGATGACAATGAATTAATTGAAAAAATAAAGCCATAACAAAAATCAATACAGCCAATCGCTCCGGCTGATTTTTTTATTAGGCCTCCTATAGTTGGCGACCGATCTGAAGGACCTAAGGGACGTCCAAAAAATCACAAATTGATTTATGGCTTCCGCTTATGCCGGCATTAGGAATGAGAAAGGATAATATGAGCTTTATTAATAAAATTCCTAAATGGTTAAGATGGATTCTCTTTTTACCGGTAGCCTTGATTGCCGCATTGATCGTAACGATTCCTTTTGGCGTTGTACTAATAATGGTAGAGCATGTTAGTCCGTATAAAGACGTTGTTTTATTTACGAAGTATCTTATTGAGATAATACGCCATTTTATACAGGGTTATGTTTTTATTTGGTTAGGCTCATTAATTGCGCCAAGTCGGAAAATAAAAATATCCATAATGCTTATCGTCATAGCGATAATAATTTGTCTTGGATCAGTATACAAAACTATTTTATATTATCAGGAAACTCATAA
>CAZWCA010000044.1:0-25093 GCA_964632255.1 uncultured Smithella sp.
CTGTTTCTCATATCTATATAGTGGTTCGTCATGGAACCGCGTCCAAACGACTCTCCCAGAGCCGCTACAGATGGACTGTGTCAGACCCGGGCCTGATGGTCAATATAAACAATGCCCAGCGCTCTGCTCCTCGCGGTCATAAGCCAGCACTCTTCATTATCGACGTTGGAACTGCCATAGTGGCCGATTGTTTCACAACGGTTGACCAAGTCACCTTTGGCATTTTTTTCTATGAACTCTTTATCGCGCGTGTCCTTTATAAGGCGCGCAATTCGTGGAATGGCAAAATCCCAGTCTTTTTCCACCCATTCCGTTGCATACGGAGCGCGGTAGAGAACCTTGGTGAGCCGGTGCTTGTTTGCTTCGGTCAGGTCAAAGAAACCTGCGCCCTTGGCGCAAAGCGATCCCTCGTTAATGGGATGGTCGGCGTCACCTTCAATGTTGAAAATTTTTCCAGTAGCTTTGTCCACGCTACAGACAAGACCGCAGCCACAGGAACAGTAAGCACAGATCGTCGTTACCTGCCTGGCTATCTTAATGCGGTCCATTTTGTTGAGCTCTTCCGCATATGCCCGGGTCGGATTCAGATTGATCCCCAGAGTGGACAGGGCAACCCCGCCTCCGACAGCACCGGTCAACGTTAAAAAACCTCTTCTTGTGATTTGCATAAAAAGCCTCCCCGAATACCTATGTCAAAAATGGTTTATGTCAAAAACGACATTTAACTTATCGTTTTCCATAGAAAAGTCAATATGTTATATAAAGCATAAATTTTTTTAAGCATATTCAAAAATTAATTTTATTGACATTTTCTAATCATAGTTCTTATAAGAGTTTGGGGGGTGTTATTAGAAAAATGGAAATCAGGTACAAAATCTGGATTGAAGAAAATGGGAAAGTTGTATTCGGCAAGGGAAGAGATGATATTCTCAAAGCCATTGATGAGCAGCACAGCCTTAATGCCGCAGCAAAGAAACTGGAAATGTCCTACCGAGCAGCTTGGGGCAGATTAAAAGCGTCACAGGAACGAATGGGAATTAAGCTGGTAGATATAGGCGGGCATGATAAGTCCATGCAATTGACACCGCAGGCTCGAGCCCTTATCAACCGGTTTGAAAAACTCGAAAAAGATGTCGAAAAACTCCTGCATAAGGCCGATCAGGACTTCAAGAAATTACTCCTTAAAGGTGGAGAATTAGGCATTATCCTTTCTTTTTCTTTTATAGCAACATAACTTTTACAATCTCTCTTTCCTTAATTTCCAGCACGCCTATCGGGAAAGAAATAATTCCATCGGCATTGCATAACGCGTTAATATGCGCGGAACTATGGAATTCTATTGGAAATACTTTGCCTTTCTCAATTTTAACGGGTACAAAGGCCTTGCGGTCACCCATCTTCCGTTGAAAATTTGTTCCTGTGATCAGCGAATAAGTTTTGGGAATGTAATCATGCCCCATTAATTTATAAATAAAGGGTTTGGCCATGATTTCAAAAGGAAAGAAGGTGGAAACCGGATTGCCCGGAAAAGCGAATACTGCGGTATTGCCTTTAATCCCGAATGTCATGGGTTTTCCGGGCTGCATTGCCACTTTGTCAAATAAGATATTAACGCCATTATTTTTCAATACTTTTGGTACAAAATCATAATCACCCATGGAAACACCGCCGGAAAGAATAAGAACATCGCTTTTTTGCAATGCCCCGGGTATCAGCGAATTTAACGATTCTTCAGTATCGCCGGCAATTCCGAGATAATCCGGTTCGATAGACATTCTTTGCACCTGGCCGATTAACTGGTAACTATTACTATTACGGATACAACCTGAAGGAAGTGTCTCTCCCGGCTCCCTGAGTTCACTGCCCGTCGTAATAATGCTGATTCCAGGCCTTTTATATACCGGGATATCGCCGATTCCGGCATTGGCCAGCATTGCAATATGCTGTGGTAATATTAATGTTCCCTTACGCAGGACAACCTCACCGCATTTAATATCTTCACCCCGATAGCAGATGTTATCCGAAAAAGCCGCGCCGGTAATCCGGACTTTATTTTCCGGCAGGGTTTCGGTATTTTCCACATTAATCACGCAATCAGCTCCGTCCGGGACTACAGCCCCCGTCATTATCTTCGAGCATTCTTTATGGCGAATAGTTTTTTGCGGGCTGTATCCTGCCGGAATAACTTCAATAATATTAAGAATATCATGTAAATCAGTTTTGCGGCAGGCATAGCCGTCCATGGACGCTTTGTTAAAGGAGGGCATATCGGTATCCGACAAAGTATCGCAAGCCAGCACCCGTTTTAGCGAGTGAACCAGTTTCACGGACTCCGTTTCCATCGTAAAAGTAGAATTCATGATTATTTCATATGCTTTTTCAAAAGGAATCATAAGGTTACAACCTTGAAAATTATTTTTTGATGTAATTTTGATAATCTTCCATCGTATTGAGATTTCTGTACCATTTTCCTTCATCGGGCAGCGGCACATATTTAACATCCGCCGATTCAAACAAAAGCCTGATCTTTCTCTGGTCGGCATCGAGCAATTTTTTTATTTTATCCAGGATTGACTTTCTGTATACCGCGAATAATGGCTCAAATCTGCCGTCGCTCCAAACGGGAATAGCAATTTCATGATCTTTTGCCTGACTAATCAGCTCCGTTACAAAATTCATGTCCAGATCCGGAATATCGCAGGCAACCACAAAATTTATTTCATGTTTTGAGCTGAGCAGCGTAGAGTATATACCCATCAAGGGCCCCTTCCCCTCTTCCAGATCAGAGACAACGCGCAGATGCAAAAAATTGAACTTCTCGATATCATTAGCGCCGATAATGATTTCCGGAAAATAACCCTCGAGCTGAGAAGCTATTTTCTTGATTAAAGGAATATTATCGGCAGTAAGGAGGCTTTTATCCCGTCCCATCCGGCTGCTTTTACCGCCGGCAAGAATGATCGCTGTTGCGTCAAAACAAACCATGCCCTTGCTTTCCATTAGTATTTAATGTCTATCCGGTAACTTGAATAACAAAACCGTTGATCTCGCATTGTGCTTCCTGTCCGCAGCCCTTTTACGAGATTGTCTAAAAATTGTCAATTTTATGACTTTAATCTTTTCCGAGCCGGAAAGGAGTTGTTTTTATTTGTAAGGAAATCAAGGTATTATACGGAGATGTAACGCAAGAAATACATTAAACCGACACCGCCAGAGCGGAAAATAGCCCTTTCCGGACGGAAATTACTTAAGTTTTTCAATTTCCCGAGCCAAATCTTCCAGCGGCGGACGCCGGTTAATATCATGGACGTCGATGTAGCGGATTATGCCTTTCTTATCAATCACAAATAACGCTCTTTCCGCTGTACCGTCGGAACGAAGCACGCCGAACTTCGCCGCCACCGCTCCATGCGGCCAGAAATCGGAAAGAACATCGAACCAAAGTTTTCCCATCTGGTTTGTCCAGGAAAAAAGAGTGGGAATATTGTCCACAGTAATTCCCAATAAAACGGCGTCGTTATCTTTGAAAATATCCTGAATCATATTATAGCCGGGCCACTGATCGGAACAAACCGGTGTCCATGCTGCGGGTACAAAGGAAATTACTACATTTTTTTTACCAAGGAAATCATGAAGCGATATGGTTTTTCCGCTCGTGGCTTTTAGTGTAAAATCAGGAGCCTTTTGTCCTGTTCTGACTTTCAGCACACTGTCTACCGGCTTTAGTTCACCGGGGTTATAAATATTGTTTTTAAAAGCCTGGGAAGCACCAAAAGTGTTGAAGGCAAAGAGAAAAATAAACAAAGTCGTAAAAAAGGCTGCTTTTTTCATAGTAATCTCCTATTTTAACCCTGCTGCCTTTGAAATTTGCTCAAGAAAAAGATTTTTATCCTCGATCGCACCAAGGCGCGAATAAATAACCTCGGTTCCACCTTTCTCATTTATTTTCGCCGCAATAAAGTAAGGCGTTCTGGTTTCGCCCAGTATTTTGTAATTTCTAAAATCCTGATCAGGGAAAAGGGGAAAAGGAATGGCATATTTCTTCTTGTAAGTGGCAACTTCAAACGGTGTATTGCCGGCACCAATGCCGATAATTTTAATTTTATCTTTAAATGCCGGATTTCTCTCAATCATTTCAAAAAGACGGTTCACATTAGGAGCCTCAGCCTGGCAATAAGGGCAATACATGCTGTATATTTGTATGATCACGACTTTCGTTTTTATCCGGCTTACATTGAATGTACTGCCGAAAGATAACCCGGACAATCCCAAGTATTTAAGATCAGCCGCATTGCTCGGTTTGGGTAATTCAATAGCCGGCAGAGAACTTCCCACTTTAGGAGGCATGCTTTCCTCAGCGTGGATGACACCGGTTATACAAAGCACTATTAAAACCAGAACAATTTCAGAAATTTTTCTGACCATAGTCTATCCTCCCCTTTTTTAATATCTCAATTATTTTAAACGTAACACCGCTTCCTGAAAAAATCCATCCATGAATCTTCCAAGAACGGATTATTTGCTGTTAATGATGTAATCGTGTGATTTTTATTGAACCTCGCCAGTCAATTGTTTATGCATCCGTCGCCTTTGCATACGAAGGCCCATGTTTTCGGATAATAAAAAAGGCCGGCGGTAAAATATGCTTAACTAAACATATTGAAAAATAATTTGAAAAATGGAGAATTAGTATCCTTCGGAAATTATGAGGGCAAAAACTAATTGTTTCCAGACCGAATGGAATTAACCCTGCCCCGGTGGGTCAAATTGAAGTATGAAATTGGATCGATTGCGGACAATGAAGGATTGTTTTACGAATAATTCGAAGTGCGACTGTATGTCCTCCGCTGGCGGAGGTGTCGCGAAGCGACGGAGGTGGATCAGCAAAAGAACCGTTCCCACGCGGAGCATGTGAACGAGATACCGTTCCCACTCCTCCTGCGCCCCCTCCAAAAGGGGACAACCATCTTGAGAGTATTAATAAAAACAAAATAAAACAAGAGAAAGGAGTGCTCAATGAAATTATTTATCGGAAGATGTCTGGTGATTTTTTTATTGCTGTGGTCGAGCGTTGCCCTGGCCGCAAATGGTGACAGATTTGTGCTTTTATCCAGCACAATCGGCCCTATTGATTCGGGAATTGTGAGTGTTCTGGAGGATCAGTTTGAAAAAGACACCGGCATTCGCGTGCGTCATGTTGGTGCGGGAACCGGCGCGGCATTGCAACTTGCAACAAAGGGACAGATTGATCTGGTTATGGCCCACGCCAAGTCTCTTGAAGAAAAGTTTATCGCTGAAGGATATGGTACCGCCAGGATTCCTTTAATGTATAATGATTTTGTAATTGTCGGCCCTGCTTCCGATCCGGCCTCAATTAAAGGAGAAAAGTCGGTGACGGCAGCCTTGAAAAAAATTATGAATAATGGCTCGAAATTTATCAGCCGTGGCGACAAATCGGGAACGCATGTGGCGGAGATGGAACTCTGGCAAAAAGCGGGCATTAAGCCTCAAGGTGCATGGTATCAAATTTATGAAAAAGGATCAGAAGGTAATGTACCGACATTGAAATATACCGACAGCCAGTCGGCCTACACCGTTATTGACCGGGCCACATATTTGGCACTCAAAAATCAGATCAAACTCGTAATTTTGGTAGAAGGAGATGAGGCACTTTTAAATTTCATATCGTTAATACCGGTTAATCCGGCTAAATTTCCTAAAGTGAACGACAAGGATACCATGACTTTTGTGAAATGGTTGACATCTCCCAATAAAGGTCAGCTGATCATCAGGGATTTCGGCCGCGATAAGTACGGAGCGGCTCTTTTCTTTCCCAATTCTCAGGAATGGCAAAAATCAAAAAAGAAATAATATTAAAGGAGGATAATCATGAAAATTTTCAGAAGCAGTAAAGCGATTGCCATATTATTAATAACCACCTTGCTTTTAGTACTGGGAACTTCCAATGTTTTTGCCGCAAAGCCGGTACCGAAGCAAAAAAACCTTATCCTGGCCACAACCACCAGTACACAGGATACGGGATTGCTCGATGTTTTAATCCCCATCTTTGAAAAAGAAACGGGTTATTTTGTCAAGACGATTGCCGTAGGGTCGGGGCAGGCTATGGCCATGGGGCAAAAGGGAGAAGCCGATGTCCTCCTGGTCCATTCGCCGGATGCGGAAAAGAAATTCATGAGTGAAGGCTATGGCACTGATCGAAAGTTGGTTATGCACAATGATTTTATCATCGTCGGACCGGGCTCCGATCCCGCCAAAATCAAAGGTTTGAAATCCGCTGCCGAGGCAATAAAACAAATCGCTAAAGCCAATGCTTTGTTTGTATCCCGCGGAGACAATTCCGGCACCCATGCCAAGGAGAAAACTCTATGGAAAAAGGCCCAAATTAATCCGGAAGGGCAAAAATGGTATCAGCAGACAGGTCTCGGAATGGGTCAGACTCTGAATGTGGCCGCTGAGAAAAAAGGTTATACCATTACCGACCGCGGTACCTATCTGGCACTGAAGAAAAATTTGGGCTTGAACATTTTGGTTGAGGGTGATGCAGCACTCCTGAATATTTATCACGTAATCGAAGTTAATGTCGCCAAATGGCCGAAAGTAAATATTGACGGAGCAAAGGCTTTTGCCGATTTCATGGTATCCAAGCGCACGCAGAATATTATTAAAACTTTTGGCGTAAACAAATACGGCTCTCCGCTGTTTTTCCCGGATGCCGGAAAGAAAATGGAAAATCTGGGTAAATAGTAATTAGTTTCTTATTTTTGTAGCAACGACATCTTTTGTCATGCCCGAAGTCTCTTGTCGGGCATCCAGTTTCTAAAACGGCAATTTTCTGGATTCCCACCAGGAGCATGCGGGAATGACAAATTGATATATTAGTTTTAGTTGACCGAGTAATAGATGGAGTGAAAAATTAAGTGGAATTAGTTATTCAGGGAATTATAAAAGCTTTTGAATTACTTATAAGTTTTGATCCTGAAGTAATGGGCATTACGTGGCTGTCTCTGAAAGTATCAGGAACAGCCACGTTAATCAGTCTTTTCATCGGTGTTTCCATTGGAACTATTGTGGCTTTAACCGACTTTCCGGGGAAAAAACTGGTCATCAGCTTGATCAATACCGGCATGGGTTTGCCGCCTGTCGTCGTCGGTCTGTTTGTCACAATTCTGATCTGGCGCAACGGACCGTTGGGATTTCTGGAAATTCTTTATACGCCCTACGCCATGATTGTTGCCCAGGCCATCATCGCCACACCGATTGTCATGGGCATATCGGTTGCCGCCATTCAGAATCTGCCGCCTAATCTGCGTTTGCAGATTTTGGCTCTGGGAGCAAACCGGCTGCAGATGGTATGGGTTTTAATCAAGGAAGCAAAGCTTCCGCTGCTCGCCGCCGTTATGGCCGGCTTCGGCGGTGTAATTTCGGAAGTAGGCGCTTCCATCATGGTCGGTGGTAATATTAAAGGATATTCCCGGGTATTGACGACGGCAACAGTGATGGAAACAGGAAAAGGAAATTTTGATGTCGCTATCGCTTTAGGAATTATCCTTCTGCTTTTGGCATTTCTGGTAAATCTCCTGCTTACCCAGATACAGCAAAAACAGCAAATCAGATGAATATACTAACTGTAGAAAATTTAGTATTGCGCCGCGGCGGCGTAACCGTATTGGATATAAATTATCTAAAAATAACCGAAGGCCGGATTCTTGCGGTCATTGGCCCTAACGGTGCGGGCAAATCAACGCTTCTCTTAACACTGGCGGGTTTATTAAAACCGGAGCATGGAAAATTTTTTTATAAGGGATCGCCTGTTCTTACAAACACCGGCCGGTCAAATATGCGGCGCAGTGTCTCGGTCGTTTTTCAGGAGCCCTTGCTGCTTAATACTTCCGTTTATAATAACGTCGCTCTCGGCCTCAAATTTCGTCATTTAACCAGTGACGAAATTAAAAAAAATGTCGAGTCGGCCCTGGACTATTTCGGCGTCAGCACTCTGGCGAAAAGATCGGCAAAAACTCTTTCCGGTGGCGAAGCCAAAAGAGTATCGCTGGCCCGCGCCTTTGCCTTAAAACCGGAGCTGATATTCATGGACGAGGCATTCAGTTCCCTTGATCCACCTACCCGCGAAGCATTGATCGACGACCTGCGTAGTATTTTAAAGGAAACCAAAATAACTGCCGTGCTGGCTTTGCATGATCGTGAAGAGACATTGCGTCTGGCGGAGGATGTTATAGTTATTGATGAAGGAAAAATCGTCCAGTCGGGAACTACAAATGAAATATTCAGCCGGCCGGAGTCGGAATTTGTAGCGGATTTTGTAGGCACCGAAACAATACTTCCCGGTGTGGTTAAATCCAATAAAGACGGGCATCTGGAAATAGTAATCAATGACAAAACAATTGAAGCCGCCGGTAATTTTTCCGCAGGCGATAAAATCTATTGTTGCTTGAGGCCGGAAATTATTACAGTTTCCTCGGCTGTACCCGGCGCTACAAGCGCCCGTAATGTCCTTGGCGGTAAAGTTCTCAAAATCGTCCGCCAGGCTTTTTTTTACAAATTGATTTTAGATTGCGGTTTTCCTTTAGCCGCCTACATAACGATCCCTTCATATGAAGACCTGTGTTTGCATGAAAATTCTCTGGTTATAGTTTCTTTTAAAGCCACGTCAGTACACTTAATAAAGCGGGAAAAATAAACATTGCTTTCCATTGTTTATTTTGTTAATTCTTAGCAATCAAAACCATTTCATTATTTGATCAATAAAAACATAGAGATACATGCGTTAAAGCAAATTCGGATCAAAAAGATGCTTTTCAAACAGGTGTAGATAATGTCGAGAAAAAAGGGAGAATCCTTTGCAAGTAAGCACGCCGGAAAAGGCGTGACAATTGATGAGCAAATTTCCGCAGCCATTCAGGAAAAGGCGGTTAACGGGGAAATATCATGCCGCAATGCCATAGATATTGCCCGGAAGCTGAATACAGGGACAGATATCGTTGGAATAAATATTGATCTCGCCGAATTGCATATCAATAAATGCCAATTGGGAATTTTTGGCTATGAACCGGAAAAACGCATTGTTAAGGCAGCGGCTTCTATAACTCCGGAATTGGAGGAAGCTATCCGGATGGCTCTCGTGAATAATCGCTTATCCTGCATTGCCGCCTGGAGCATTGCTGATAATCTGCGAATAGCGCGGATGGATGTAGCGTGTGCCTGTGAAAAACTGGGTATTAAGATCAAGCCCTGCCAGCTTGGAGCATTTTAACAGAGCTAAAAAGGTAGCAATTCTTTTTCAATAAAGTTAATATTTCCCGCAGCAAGCAGCCTCAATGTCAATTCTTCGGCACGCTTCAAATCAATTTCGCCGATTACTTTCTGGTTTTCAGACAAATAGATAGGATTCATGCTTAAATTCCGGATGCCACAGCCGATTAGAAATGGCAAATAACCGGCTTTATTAGCCATATCGCCACAAATCGATACATCCTTTCCTGCGGCATTGGCGGCGTTGATAACCCGCTTGATCGCCCTGAGGACAGCCGGATGATGAGGTATGTAATATTCAGCCACTTCATCGTTCGTACGGTCAACAGCCAGCATGTATTGGACAAGATCGTTGGTGCCGATGGAAAAGAAATCAACAATCCTGGCGAATTCCTCAATTATTTCAATGACAGCCGGCACTTCAACCATCATGCCGATCTGCGGGCTCTTGTTAAAATCATATCCTGATTTTTCCAAATCCGCCATACAATCCCTGACAACTTCTCTTGCCTGCTGGAACTCCTCCAATGAAAAAATCATGGGAAACATAATTTTTAATTCACAATCCACACCGGCGCGTAGAATCGCTCTAATTTGCTGGGTAAAAATATCCTGATGCCGGAGTGAAAACCTGATGGAACGCAGACCAAGGAAAGAATTTTCTTTATTTGCCGGCGCCCAGTAGCTAGGCATTTTGTCACCGCCAATATCGAGAGTGCGGAATGTAACATTTTTTCCGGGAGCACCCTCAACAAGCTTCCGGTAAACAAAAAATTGTTCTTCTTCCGTTGGAAAATTTTTTCGTATGATGAATGGAAACTCAGAACGGTAAAGTCCGACACCATCGCAGGACAGTTGCCCGAGCAGCTCCATATCCTTTAGCAGATTGATGTTCGCCATCAGCTTAATGCGCACACCGTCCTTCGTCTCCGTCACCTGTTTCATCGCAGGCGGCGACTTGGCGGCAGCCTGTTCCCCGATACGGTCTTTAAATTCTCTTACTATATCTTTGGACGGATTAATGAAAATATTACCGATCTCAGCATCAATGAGAATGCGGTCGTCATCGGATATGTTATCCGCGGCAGGATCATTGACAATGACCATGGGTATCTGCAGGGAGCGGGCAAGAATCGAAACATGCGAGGTGGCGCCTCCGCTTAAAAGCACAATACCTTTTACTCCTTCGGAAGAAAGTTTTAACAGGTCTGATGGATACAAATCGGCGGCAACCGCTATCCGGCCGCGTACCGGCGGCAGTTTTGCCTCCCGGCCGGCAAGATTTCTAATAAGGCGGGTTACGAGATCTTCGATATCATGAACTTTCTCTCTCATGTAAGGGTCCGGGCTTGCTTGAAACAGAGTAATATATTTTCTTGCCGCCGCTATAACCGCATCAGGTGCATTTTTTCCTTTTTGCACCGGTGTCGTCATTGCTGAAATAAAACCATTATCTTTCAATATGAGCAGATGCGCATTAAAGATCATGGACGCGGTGTCGCTCATATTGGCCTCTACCGCTTTCTGTAATGATTCCAGCTCTTTTTCAGTTTTTGTGAGCGCTTTCCGGAGAGCAGTCAGGCCATATTTTTCTTCGAAGGTTTGTCCGGCAATTTCATGAAAACGTTCTTCATCGATGGCCAGCGCAGCTTTAGCATAGGCATAACCCCGCGATGCCGCTTTGCCTTTCAAAAAAACGCCGGCGAGATGTTCTCTCTTTTCATGAATAATCTCTCTCGGCATCTCGCCTTGCAGGGAAATGATTGTCTTGGCGTTTTCCAAAACGGCGGCAAGCTGGGAAGCAATAATCCTGAGCGCTTTCAAATCGCTGCTCTTAAAACGGCTGTTCGTCTCACGTTGCAGCATTATAACTCCGATTGGATTTGCCCCGTTCGAGATAGGTACGGTGAGGAATGATTTGTATTGCTCTTCCCAGGCATTCTTAATAAAGTGGAATTTGGAATCATTAAAACCATCCATAACCCATACCGGTTCATTTTTTTCAAAGACTGTTCCGGCTATTCCCTCCCCCGGTTTCAGTCTTATTTTTTCAACGGCTTCAGGCGTCAAGCCGGTATTGGCGCGCAATGATAATTCGTCTTTAGTATCGTCGTAAATAAAAATAGAACAGACATCCGACTGCATATGCCGCGCCAAGATAACTACGATATCGTCGAGCAGATTTTCAATGCCGGCGCTGTCTCTAAACACCCAATCCAGGCGGCCTATGTTAAAGAGCAAATTTAAATGGTCCATAATTGCACCTGTTCCTCTATGTCTGGAAAAATTGTATCTATCAGTATTCTCCGGAAATTTGAATGACAAAAATAATCATTTCCGAACCGGAATTAAGTTAAAGACAAAGAGTCCTTTCCGGATGAAGGCTAATTATATGATTTACCTTCGTCAGATGCAATAAATAGGATCATTTAATGTAAAATGCCGCTGCACTTTGCGCCCAAAACAAAATGCAGCGGCGGCTGAAGGAGGCAAAAACGCCGTTAGAAGGTAAAGCTTAAAGTTACTCCACCATAAAGATAAGAACTGTCACGGTCTGATTCATTACCAGCAGGTACACCGCGTTTGCCAAATGCTCTCATTTCATTTCTGGCATCGTCGCAAAGCGGAAACACATAGGAAGCCGTGGGAGTAACAACAAAAGTTTTATATACTGTTACCGGCAGAGAAACGGAAACGGTGCCGTCATGGAAATTGTTGTATTTGTCGTTTGTCGCTTGGGAATTGCTATCATACTTGGCGTAGGTAGTTTCATCTGTAGACAGCAGATAGCTTGCTGATGCCGCCAGTTTCAGGCCGACTCTTTTGCTCAGCTCAAAAGTATGGGAAATACCCAGCAGAAAATACCACTGACGATAATGATCAATTTCTTTATAAGCGGTCAACGTCGGCGACAAAATTGTATCAAGCCCCAAACTAAGAAAGATTTCCTGTGAATCCTGCGGAGCTGTTCCACCGCCATAAGGCGCACCCAGTGCATAATAAATATAGCCGGGAGTTACCTGCAAAATTCCGAATTTCTTTGAATAAGACAATGTATAGTCGGTTTCCGTGTATTTTGCGCTATAATTGGAATTATCCGCTGCATAAGGCTTGGTATCCAGATTTCCCCAAACGTTTACAGAAAATCCTTTGTACGAGACTGTTGCAGCAGGCTGAATCACCGCACTGTCACGGGTCTGCTCATACCCACGCCAAATATAGGCGCTCAAAACACTTAAATCAAGTTCTCCGGTAACCTTATCTTCTTCCGGTGGCTTTTGTTGTTCCACCGCCTTTTGTTCCGGTTTTGCCTCCGGCGGCTTTGGTTCTTCCGCCAGGGTAATGACGGGCATAGCTACAATAAACATTACTAACAAGAACACGGTGATTATTTTCTGCACAGTATTTTTCTTCATATGCTTTTCCTTTCTTTTACTTTTATTTGAATTGTTCACAATCAATCCCGTACTTATGAACTTTATAGGTCAGGATCCGTTTTGTCGTACCGAGTAACTGGGCCGCGGCCGATTGATTGCCTCTTGTTCTTGTCAGAGCGTGGATGATGATTGTTTTTTCACAATCCGACAAACAACGCTCTAATATGTTTTCTCTGCCGCATTCTTTATCCCTGCCCATAAGTCACCTCACCCTATGGCTTTTCCACCCCGTTCCGAAGTACTGATACGAATGCACTCGGCCAGATCGACCACAAAGATTTTACCGTCGCCGACGGAACCTGTATGCGCTCCTTTAGTGATTGCGGAAATTGTCGGCTCGACAAAATCATCATTAACGGCAATGTCCAGTCTGACCTTATTGAGCAGGCCGCCTGCTTCCTTGGCACCACGATAAATTTCCGTAAGACCCTTCTGTCTGCCCTGTCCCAGAACGTTGGCAACAGTCATTAAATTTACATTTACTGCCTCCAGCTCTTTTTTAACAGCCTCCAGTTTATGCGGCTGGATAATAGCAATGATCAACTTCATAATGGCTTCCTCCTATTCAATGACGGTATAAGCGGATTCGCTTTGTTGGGTTAAATCCAGACCGACGATTTCATTTTTCTCTTCAACCCTCATGCCGATGATTGCATCGACAACTTTATAGATGATGAAAGTCATCACAACGGCGAAGAAAACTGCAGCAGCCCACATTATCCCTTGAACATAAAGCTGGTGTGCGCCGCCGAAAAGAAGTCCATCCGCGCCTGCCGCATTAACAGCTTTCTCAGCAAAGAAACCGGTAGCAATAGTTCCAACCGTTCCGCCGACACCATGCACGCCAAAGGCATCCAGCGAATCGTCATAACCGAGTTTACTTTTAATTACCGCGACGGCAATGTAGCAAACCAGCGAGACGATAATGCCGATGAATATGGCATTCATGGGGTTGACAAAACCGCATGCCGGAGTGATAGCAACCAGTCCGGCAACGGCGCCCGTCGCCACACCCAGAACCGTCGGTGTTCCGTTGTGCCACCATTCAATGAGCGCCCAGGCCAAGCCTGCAGCAGCGGTTGCGGTATTGGTCGTTAAAAAAGCATTGCCGGCAATTCCGTCGGCGGCCAGAGCGCTGCCTGCATTAAATCCGAACCAGCCGAACCACAAAAGCGCGGCTCCCAGAACGGTAAAAGGTAAATTGTGCGGACGAATAGGCCTGTGATTATAGCCGATCCTTTTGCCCAGGAGCAGAGCTAAAACCAGAGCCGAAACACCGGAACTGATATGAACAACAATGCCGCCGGCATAATCGAGTCCGCCCAGAGCTTTCAGCCAGCCGCCTGTTCCCCATACCCAGTGCGCCAAAGGATCATAAACAAATGTCGCCCAGAGAACTGTGAACAGCAGGAAGGCTGAAAATTTAACCCTCTCCGCATAAGCGCCGATAATCAAAGCCGGCGTAATTACGGCGAACATCATTTGAAAGATCATAAATACACTGTGCGGAATAGTTGCGGCGTAATTTGCATTCGGCGCAGCCCCGACACCGTTCAGGCCGGCCCAGCTCAGATCACCAATTATCCCGTGAAAATCAGGACCAAATGCCAGAGAATAACCAAATAATACCCACTGCAGACTGATCACACATAAAATAATAAAACATTGCATTAAAATGGAAAGAACATTTTTCCGACGAACAAGTCCTCCGTAAAAGAATGCCAGTCCAGGCATGGTCATCAGCAATACTAAGGCTGAAGCCACAAGGACCCACGCTGTATCTCCCGAATTCATAACTATTGCCCTCCTTAAAATTTAGTTTCTTTTTGCTTTTCTAATAGGGCAAAGATAATGCCAGAATATTACAAATCAATGTAATTAGTTGATATGATTATTTTTTATCGTGATTTGCAAAGCAAAGATTAAGAATAAAAATTAAACATTTATGCAAAAGGAAATATTGTAATGGAACAAAAGAGTAATTTTTGGATTGAAAAAATTAATAGTCAATTTTTATTTACAGTGCCGGTCCTGATCAATGCGCCGTGCAAGACAATGAATTAAAAATTCAGTAAAAAAGCCAAAGAAATAAAATCGTTCATACCGGATAAATTTATGATCATGAATAAAGATGTTCTGATTACGGAACGGACAAAAATGTTCACATCAGTAATCGCAGGAATTGCATTAAGAATAAGGAAGGATTCGATCAGGATATTCGCCAATTCAACGCATTCCCAAAAGTAATCAAGTATATTCTACTAATAAAGGGCAATGCATCTAACGGGATAATTATTTGAAAATCAGAGCCTGAAAATCACTTTTCTCAATAGCCGAGAAAGGCCTTTATTTGCTTGATTTCTTCCATGAGTTTTTCAAAGCAGGGAATCGTCAATGACTGGGGACCATCGGATAGAGCCTTTTCCGGCTTAGGGTGAACTTCAACCATTATGCCGTGTGCACCCACAACCAGGGCTGCTTTTGCCATCGGCGGTACCAGATTGCGCCGGCCGGTGGCGTGCGATGGATCCACGATAATGGGAAGATGAGACAGTTCCTTGATGATCGGAATTACGGAAAGGTCAAGGCTATTGCGGGTAGCTGTTTCAAATGTTCGGATGCCCCGTTCACAAAGAATAACCTGAGGGTTTCCCTCAGCCAGGATGTATTCGGCGGCAGCCAGAAATTCTTCAATGGTGGCGCTGAGTCCCCTTTTCAAAAGGACCGGTTTCCGTATATGCCCCAGTTCCCGCAGGAGATCGAAATTCTGCATATTTCTGGCGCCTACTTGAAGAACATCCACATATTTTGCGACCAGTTCCACATTTTGCGAGGTCATTACTTCGGAAACAAGAGGAAGGCCGGTTTCCTTTTTGGCCATCGCTAAGAGCTTCAATCCTTTTTCGTTTAATCCCTGAAAAGTATAGGGACCGGTTCGGGGCTTGAAGGCTCCTCCCCGCAAAAGCTGGGCACCGGCAGCTTTAACAGCTATTGCTGTCCGCATAATCTGCCTTTCGCTCTCCACGGCACAGGGCCCGGCGATAGTAACAGGAGGATATCCCTCTCCGATCTTCACATCATCAATTTTGATCATACTTGGCTGAGGATGGAAATCACGGGAGACCATTTTATAAGGCTTGGAAACATGAATTAATTCTTTTACACCGGGAAGATCCCGCACAGTGTGATCATCCACATATCCTTTATTGCCTAGGACGCCGATGGCCGTCCTTTCACTTCCCGGAATGGATGATGCAGTCAATCCCAACTTCTTAACCGCCGCCGAAACATTATCAATTTGTTTTTTAGTTGCTTTGCGATGCATGACAATCAACATAGCTCTCCTCCGGTTACCGGCGATTATCAGATCTTGGGCTGATCAATGATTTCCCTGTTACTGCCCCGTATTCCCATGTATTGACCGTCTTTTCCATAAATCGGATGGAAAGCAAGCGCAATTTTTTTCAAAGTCCCATTTCGATGGAAAATGCGAAATTCTATTTCACAGTGAGATTCTTCAACTCTTCTGCGGTTCAGGTTTTCCATAACTCCCGCCAGGTCATCTTTATGAATTATCCGGTAAAAAAGGGCGGGATCATTTGCAAACTCGGCAGCTGTATATCCTGCAATTTTTTCACATGCAGGAGATGAATAAATAAATTCAGCAGCCGGACTCAGCCAGAATTCCCAGTCGAAGGTTCCATCGGCAATCATTTGATACTTGGAACATGACTCAGTGAGTTCGGCAATCTTTTTCTTTAATTCGTGCTGATGTTGCTCCAGTGTTATGATACTTTGCCGCAGGGAATTTAATTCATTGATCAATTCTTTTTTTGTTTTTTCCTTATCATTTACTTTCACGGGTCAACTTTTATAATTTTATGATTTTACTAATTATTTTGACAGACTGACTGCCGGTTTGTTTTGTATCATATATTCTATCAGAGTTCAGCTATTTATTCCGCCTGATATTCAATATTCTTATATAGCCGCGAAGAATGAATCTTACAAAAACGGCGCCTCAAAAGAGCGCCGTTTTTTTACAAAAAATGTCGTGATACGTCAATCGTTAATGGCACCGGCCATCAAATCGCCGATCAATTTGCTGAAGCGGGATGGATTCTCTAACCTGCCTCCTTCGGAAATAACGGCCATGTCAAACAGCAAGTCGGTATATTCCTTAAGGGCGGGAGTTTCTTTATCCTTTTCATAGAGTGTCTTGATCTTGGCAAGAAGAGGATGATCCATATTCAGTTCCAAAATTCGTTTGGTCTTGGGAACGTCCTGGCCGGAAGCTTTAAGAATTTTCTCCATATACGCACTCATTCCGTACTCGTCGCCCGACAAACAGGCCACGGAATCCTTCAAGTGCGTGGACGGCTTTACTTCCTTAACCTTATCCTCCAGGCTGGTTTTAATGAAATCAAAGAGTGCTGAATATTGCTCTTTCTTTTTATCATCCACACCTTCCAGATCAAGATCTCCTTTTTCAGCGCTCTTAAATGTTTTTTTATCAAATTCATGAAGATCCCTGATAACCCATTCGTCGATCGGATCGGTCATGAGCAGAACCTCAACATTTTTTTCTTTGAGCCGTTCCAGATGGGGACTGTTTAAAAGCGCGGTCAGGTTGTCGCCGGTAATATAGTAAATATCCTGCTGATCCGGTTTCATCCGGCTTATGTAGTCGGCAAGAGACGAATATTTGCCGTCGGAATGGGTCGTCTTATAACGCAAAAGCGATGCAATTTTGTCTTTATTATCGAAATCCTGGGAAATTCCGGCTTTAAAGATATGGGCAAACTCTGTATAGAAGGTTTCATATTTTTCCTTTTCCAGGCCTTCCAAAAGTTCAAGAATTTTCTTAACCAGATTTTTCCTGATATTCCGCACAAGTGCATCCTGCTGCAGAATCTCACGGCTTACGTTCAGGTTCAGATCCGGAGCATCGACAACGCCTTTGATAAAAGCCAGATATTGAGGCATAAGCTCCCTGCAATTCTCCATGATAAAGACACGTTTGGAATAGAGCTGAATTCCATGCTTTTGTTCCTGAGTAAACAGGTCAAAAGGAGCTTTTGACGGAATGTACAAGAGAGCGCTGTATTCCGTAGTTCCTTCCAGTTTAAGTTGAAGATGGGCGAGCGGCGGGTTCCAGTCATGGCTGATGTGGCTGTAAAATTCATTATGTTCTTCTTCGGTTACTTCTTTCTTATCCTTGGTCCAGATTGCCTTCATGGAATTGAGTGTTTCTTCCTTGATTACCTTCTCTGTTTTGTCCTTCTCCGGTTTTCCATCAGCATCAAGTACGGGCTCGGTTCTTTCCACATCCATGACAATAGGATATGCAACGAAATCCGAATGTTTTTTCACGACACTGCGTACTGTCCATTCATCAGTGAAATCCTGCTCTTCCTTTTCCGTCTTTTTCAATTTCAAGTGAATGGTCGTGCCCCGTGTTTTTTTATCCACCGTTTCTATAGTATAGGAACCGTCCCCTGAAGATTCCCATTTGGTGCCGTGCTCGTGCCCCGCTGCCCGAGTTATCAGAGTCACGTGATCAGCAACGATAAAGGCACTGTAAAAGCCTACGCCGAACTGGCCGATCAACTCAGGTGTTAGATCACCCTGCCGGTTTGCAGCACTCACCGACTCCAGGAAACCAGCAGTACCGCTCCTGGCAATAGTACCAATATTTTCAACAACCTCATCGTAAGTCATACCGATACCATTATCCGAGATTTCCAGCGTCCCTTCCTTCTTATCAGCAGTAATCCGAATTTTCAGCTCCGTATCGTCACCCAGAAGTTCAGGCTCCGTCTGTGCACGAAACCTGAGTTTGTCAATCGCGTCCGAGGAGTTGGAAATGAGTTCCCGTAGAAAAATTTCCCGGTGAGAATAAAGAGAGTGAATAATGATTTTCATGAGTTGCTGAACTTCGGTCTTGAATTGATGGGTTTCTCTTTTTCCGTCCATGATACCTCCGTGTATGTGTAATTTAGTTTAAGCAGAGATTATGAAGATAAACAGTTTTCAGCGCGATATAATGCTGATTAATCTTAGATTGTCAAGTCCATGGTATCGACGAAGAAGGCTGCGGTAAATTAAGCCGTTGTTAAAAAATTGATTTTGCTGTTTGATTGAGTAAATCGGTCAGAATGAAAAGTTCCGCTTCAACTAAAGATTCTTTTCCAGTACTTTCTTTAATTCTTCCCTTCTGAAAGGTTTTGTAAGAGCTCCCAGGAATCCGTATTGGCTGTAATTTTCAATTACCGGATCATCCATATAACCGCTGAAAATAATCGCTTTTACCTGATGATCAATTTCCCGGAGAATTTTCAAAGTCTCCACACCGCCTATTCCGCTTTTTATTGTCAAATCAAGAATGAGCATGTCAAAGGGTTGATCCGATTTCCCGGCATTTATATACAGGTCAATTGCTTGAAGGCCGTCCTGCGCTGTTGTTACGTGATAGCCCAGGGACTGTAATAAGTGTCCGACCATGTCCCGTATTACTTCTTCATCATCCATCACCAGGATTCTCTTTTGAACATTTTGTACTCCTTCCGGGAAGAAAGATATTTCGGATGATATATTTCTGATCAATGCAGGAAGGTAGACATGGAAGGTACTTCCTTTGCCTCGTTCTGATTCAACAAGAATACATCCTGCATGTTTGCTTAAAATACTGTGGCAGACGGACAAACCCAGCCCCATCCCTTTTTGTGAGCCTCTTTTTTTTGTGGAAAAATACGGGTCGAAAACAAGGGGTAAAGCTTCCGGTAAGATACCTGTTCCAGTATCTTTGATAGTAATCCGCACATACGGGCCATCAGACAGTGGAAGATGGTTTTCCCGAAAAACTTTAACATTTTCAATACGGACAGTAAGTAAACCGCCCTTCGGCATCGCTTCCACAGCATTAATTACAATATTACGTATTACTTGACAAATCTGCCCTTCGTCGACTTCCGCCATCCAAAGATTATCATCCACGATCATTTCCTTTTCTATTAGCCTTGTCATAACGGATTTTTGGATGGTTTCTTTTACCAGCGTAGCAATGTCACAAGGCGCCTTTACCGGTCCTCCTCCATCGGAGAAGGTAATTAAGCGCTTGGTCAGTTCCGCTGCCTGCAATGTTGATTGGAGAGCGGCGAGCAAGTATTCATCAGGACGGCTTCCTGAAGTAATATCCATTTTCGCCATTTCAATATAGCCATGAATACCTGCCAGAAGATTATTGAAATCATGGGCAATGCCTCCAGCCAAAGTTCCCACCGATTCCAGCTTCCTTACTTTCAACAATTCTGACTCCAAGAGTTTGCGTTGCGTAATATCGGTTACTGTCGTAAAAAAGAAATCTTCACCACCAATAGTGATTTTTGAAGAATTGAACAAACCATATCTCAATTCGCCGCCTTTTACACACATCCGTAACTCAAGATTTTCCACAAAGCCTTTTTGACAATACTCTTGCAGAAACAATGCTCGTTGTTCATTAGTTATAAAACCGGCACCGATCGATGAATTACCTATCAGCTCTTCGCGTTTCAATCCCATAATTTTTGCAAAGGCTTCGTTGACTTCAACATAGCGGCCATCTTCCATGGCCGTTATGGCCGTTGGAATCGGACTTTTCAAAAAAGATTCGGCAAACTTTTCCTCGCTGTATCTCAATGCTGACTTGATCCCTTCGGTTTTTCTTACTGCTTCTTCGAGTAAATTTGATTCTTTTTTCCAGATCCGCACAGGTGGGCTTTTTTCTCATAGGTAAGAGATCTCCAATTATTAAGAAAACAGTTTGATGAATCTAAAAAGCTTCCTTCTACCGTTTACTTCAAATTGTAAATCGTTTGGAAATTTTCAGCGAAACCCACGCGGAAGGTACACCATAACTACTCGATAAGTCAATGTAATTTTATAAAATTTCTAATGATTGGAAGAAAATTTGATTCAAGTTAATTATTACTTATCTTTATTGATAAAAGAATTTTATGAATCTGATTGATATTCATTTGAAACTTGAACGAACTGATTATTCATGAATGGAAAAGAATCATTTTCTTTCCGGAAAGGAGATAAGGGGTGCGCGAAGACGAACATAATGTACGTAACACAGGGGATAAACATTACGCGGAAAAAACTCTCACCGGATGCAAACTGATTAATCCGCATCAGCCGGCCGGCTTCAAAGCGCGCAGTACTTCGCAAACGGCAACTTTATTTTCGACCATGATGATTTTAATTTTGCTTTCCTTGTCGGTTATTAAATAGCCGAAAGTTTCACTGTCGATGTTAAGAAGGCATCCGAGAAGTCTTGACGCATGAATTGTCAGGAGTTGTTCAATATGACGGTAAAAACGCGGAGCGCCATCATTGGAAAACAAAAGCAACCGTGAGATCCTTTTTCCGTAAGGAACATTTTTGCGTTTGCAGACATCAGATATTCCAGCTCTTTCACTTTCCAGTTTGGAAGCTATAGCATCGAAGCCGCAACGGATATGCCCCTGCAGCCTCGCTCTCCGGAGCGCCGTTTTCAGGAACTTGTTTGTCTCTATCCGGGGAACGACAAAATCACTTTCCTGCCGGAGTAAGCCGGCATCGGCAATTAAGGCCTGCCTGATTATTTCCGCCGTATTATCGGCTTCCAGTTCCCGGGGAAACCGGATACTCTCTAAACTTATTTGTGATTGCTTAATTTGCATTTTTGTAAGTCCGTTGTGTTCTCAGCCATGTTAAGAAACAGAATAATTAATCCGGCAGAAGCTCCGGCAAGTCCCGGTTTATAATTTTCCTAAATTGCCGCTGTAAATCTGCATTAAAGGGCAGTGTAATCAATTGCTATATATGCTAAGAAACATTGACCGGCAATGGGACATAAGGGAGAATAAATGAAAAACAGCACAGCTTCAACTCTTATCTGGTTAACGGTAATTTTACTTGTTCTGGGATTGCTCATAATGTCGCCTTCCGGTTCCTTTTTTGTCTTTGTTCTGGCTGCACTTGCGGCTCTCGCTCCCATTTTTTCCGGATCAAAGAAAATTCGCATCGCGGCTGTCTTACTTCTTTCTGCATCTATCCTCCTCGCATCGGTTAAATATCCTGAATTTCGGAAAGAACAAAAAAGAATTGAAAAGCAAAGCAGGATAAACCACTGAAAATCACAATTAATCCTACCTTTTTCTTATGAAAATTCAGTTGGTTATTCTTGACTGACTTTGGTTGCATTTTAACGGCAATCAACTATGCTAAAATAAAGTAAAAATCTCCGTCAAGAGGTGATTAAATGGCTAAAATAGCTGTAATAATTGCAGATATGTTCGAAGATGTGGAATATTCCGAACCGGTTTCGGCATTTAAAAAGGCCGGACATGAGATCACTCACATCGGTTTAAAAGCCGGATCGACTGTGAAAGGCAAGAAAAAAGAAACCAAAGTTAAGATTGATAAGGATGTCCGGGATGTGGATGTGGACATGTTCGACGCACTCATGATTCCCGGCGGTTATTCCCCCGACCAGTTGCGTGCGGATGAAGATGCGGTTCAATTTACCAAGAAGTTTGTGGAAAGCGGCAAGCCGGTCTTTGTAATTTGTCATGGCCCGCAATTGCTGGTCACCGCCGACGTCCTCAAAGGGAGAAAAATAACAGGCTGGAAATCGGTTAAGCAGGACATCATCAATGCCGGAGCGGAATTTATCGACAATAAAGTTGTAGAAGACGGCAACTTTATTTCCAGCCGCAGCCCGGCTGATCTGCCGGATTTTATCGCTGCCAGTTTAAAAAGACTCTGATTTCAGTTTCAACTCAGGTAACACCGGCAAGTTTGTTAAATTTCATTGCCATTTCAGGGCCTTTAGCTTCCTCTTCGTGTTTAAAAAAAACAAAGGCCTGTTTCCACCTTTGGGCGAGAATTTTCTTCATCCATTCAGAAAGATCAGCATCGGAATAGTCAAAACGGCGCAGGCGCAAATACCCCCAGGATGATGTACTGATTATTTCCTTTGCCGGATTTTCATCCGAATCGGCAATACAGAGGCCGCAGTCTTTGTCATGCAGAAGATTAAGTATGGCGTCATTGAGCCAGGATTGACTGCGAAACTCAAATGCACAGGAAATCGTGCGGGGAAGCAGCAAAAGAAAATCCCGCAATGCCTGATGGTCGGCTGGAAAACTGCGCGGAAGTTGAAAAAGGACCGGTCCCAGCTTGGAACCCAATATCGATAACGTTCTCAGAAGGTATTTTGTTTCGTCGTGCGCGTTGCGCAACCGTTTCAGATGAGTTATGGCTCGCGGCGCTTTAAATGCGAAGATAAAATTATCAGGAACCTGCCTTGCCCATGACATAAGGACACTTTCGGCAGGCATTCGATAAAATGTATTATTGATTTCAACAGTACCCAGCCGTTCCGAATAGAAATGCAACATTTCGCCGGCTGAGATTTTTTCCGGATAGAATTTTCCTTTCCAGGCTTTGTAGCTATATCCACTTGTACCGACGTAAATTTTCACGGCTTTCCTCCCGTGTCCGTTTTGTGAAAATTAACGCTTGTTATCAACGGCGGAAATTTAACCGCAAAGACAAAGATCAGGGCAACACCCTTTGGCTGCCGATCAACGTAAAAAGTTAGTAAATACGGCGATCTCTTATCTTCTAAAACTGCCCGGAGTCTTCAAATTGTGTCAACTGCAGTTCTTCCCAAACTACTTCGCGCGCTGTTTTATCCTCGCGAAGCCGTAAAAAAACAGGTTGTCTCATCACACCATCTTTGGTCCAGCCATGAAAAGCAACTTCGCATACCAGTTGAGGTTTCACCCAGACTACAGGCATATTGGTTTTGGGTTCTATCTTAAAAGGGCACTTCTTTGTCATTAACGGGTTCAGCTTTTCGCGAATTTCTTCGAGTGTCTTTTCCCCGAACCCTCCCCCGGTATGTCCGATATAGACCAAATCATCCCCCTTAAATACTCCCAGTACCAGTGCGCCGAAATTCTTCCTGCCTCCCCGGGGCTCAGTGAATCCCCCGATAACCCCCTCCAGCGTCAACTGTGTCTTGATCTTCAGCCATTCACGGCTTCTCTTTCCCTCATAGTAGGCACTTTGCGAATTTTTGGCGATGATTCCTTCCAGTCCTTTTTCCCTGGCGGCATTAAAGAACAAGATGCCATCCTGCTTTACATGATCATTGAATTTCAGCTGGGGAGAAATAGGAATAATTTTTTTGAGAATCTCTTTTCGTGAAAGCAGGGGCAAATTCATCAGATCATGCCCTTCCAGATATAAAAGATCAAAAATATAAAAGACCAGATGGCCACTGAGAGATTTTTGATAATCCTGCAGTTTCTGAAAATCGGGATATCCCTGCTCATTCAAAACAACAATTTCACCATCCATGACAGCTTCAAACCGGAGTTTCTGCAGGGCCTCAACAATTGGTGAAAATCTTTGTTCAAAACCTTTCCCATTACGGGAATAAAGGGAAACCTTTCCGTCGCTGATTTCGGTAATCGCCCTATATCCATCCCATTTCACCTCGAAAATCCAGTCCGGGTGGTCAAAAGGCTTTTTGATCAAAGTGGCCAGCATCGGTTGGATACCGTGGGGCATTTTTCTAACCGGCGCAGCCCTCAGCTCTTCCCTCTCCAGCGCTTCCCGAAGACGTATACGGTCGACTTTAGTTTTATTTAAAGATTTTTCAGGATCGGCTTTGGCAACTTCCTCGAGAGTTTTTGCGGAAGCGACAGAATGACTATCCTTGAGAATATTATCTGCGGAAGCATATTGATCTTTTTTTTTCAAAAGCAGCCAGGACTTTTCACCCAACTTCGTTTTAACCAACGCAAACTCGCCGCGGAGCTTTTCACCATGCAGGATAAACTTCAAATCCCCTTTTTTTAATCCCGCAAGTAATAACTGTTCGCTTTCCTTCCTATCCCGCGCCGATGGATGGCTATAGCTTCCCCGGTCCCAGATAATAACGCTCCCCGCACCGTAATTGTGTTCCGGAATCACGCCTTCAAAGTCCTGATATTCAAGTGGATGATCCTCCACCATTACGGCCAGCCTTTTTACGGTGGGATTAAGTGAAGGTCCTTTGGGCACAGCCCAGCTCTTCAATACGCCATCCAATTCCAGCCTCAGATCATAATGAAGCGCCCGGGCCGCATGCTTGTGCATAACGAAGTTAAGCTCGCCGCTTTCGGGATGAGACTGAACATCAGGTGCCGGTTCCGGCGTCTTCTCGAAATGCCGTTTTGTTTTGTAATCTTCCAGTTTTTTCATAACACTTTGAAAAACTCCAGCTTGGAATCATTGCTTGCATTTTACGTTTGTTGTCCCCCTCTGGAGGGGAGACTGTGTCGCAA
>CAZWCA010000045.1:0-10581 GCA_964632255.1 uncultured Smithella sp.
CTCTTTTTTCAGGTACAGGATTTACTATTTGCGCCTGTAGCTCAGCTGGATAGAGCAACGGACTTCTAATCCGTGGGCCGAGAGTTCGAATCCCTCCAGGCGCACCAAGGCGAAAATGGTGGGTGTAGCTCAGTTGGTTAGAGTGCCGGGTTGTGGCCCCGGAGGTCGAGGGTTCAAGTCCCTTCACTCACCCCATAATATAAGGAATTCAAGCGCCCGTAGCTCAGCTGGATAGAGTCGCAGACTTCGAATCTGTTGGTCGCAGGTTCAAATCCTGCCGGGCGTACCAGAAAAAAGTATAAGCAATATTAAAGGGCCCTTAGCTCAGCTGGTAGAGCAACTGACTCTTAATCAGTAGGTTGTCGGTTCGATCCCGACAGGGCTCACCAAATAAATCAAGGACTTACGAATTACGTGAGTCCTTTTTTGGTTTTTCATTGTCCCAAATTGTCCCTAAATCGGATTTTATATTTGTGCGGAAAATTATTGCCTTTCAAGATAGACGCCGATTTTTTACCTTTATATCAAACTCGATTAAGAGCCTGATAAAGACATTTTTCAAGTTTTAAGTTAACCATAAATGAGTAAGGTGTCATTATTACTTCTGATTTATCTCATTACAAGCCTCAGGTGAGAGGCAAGTGAGCTTTTGGTTTAAGAAAACGCAGGCGTCACTATTCAAAAATGATCGTCCGTATAATTTACAAGCTTTTAGTTCTTCCAGGCACGTTGCCGAACAAGTGCCGTCTTTTTTACGGTAATTCTTTTTTATTGCGTCTTTGGTCATTTTTTGTCTCCTTTTCGAATCCCGGCAATACCATACAGCATTATTCCCGGTTTGCGATTCGTTTCGCCGCTTCGGCGGCAAATCCTGCCGAATTCTATACTTCTTTTCCGTTTCGAGCGTTTAGCCCCGAAAGCATTGTATAGATATGGAAAGTTATCGGACTGATTTGTTTATTCATAACGGAATATTTCAAAGTTTAAATGAACGTTTATTTTCGTAGAGACATTGCAAGCAATTTTGTACTTTTCAAAGTTTATGCATTGGGTTAACTGCGGCTCACACTTCCACGTCTTAACCCTCGTTAATAAGTCAAATTGCGTTCTCATTATGATAAAAATAAAAAACTATTTGGTTATTTTTTACCGTAAAATTCCGGCCAGAACTCTTCTTTTGAGACAGACAGTGCATTGCATATCAACTCATGCATTTTAGGATTTTTAGTAATGCAATATATGGCTTTATAAAATCCAATACGGGAAACCCCGATTTTTTCATAAACCTCTTTTTGAGTTCTGCCGGATTGTATAATGAATGCTTTTCTATTGCTTATATGCTGCTTAGATGTTAACATTTGATAATTGTCCTTGTCCTTAATTATTTAAGAGACTTTTGTTTCGAGGAAACGAATGTAAACGAATTAATGTATCTTGTCAAGTATTTTTAACTATATCATGAAGATTGAAAACGAAATCATTGAACGCTTAATGAAAGCGTGTAATTACAAAACAAAAACCGCCCTTGCCGAAAAACATGGCATGACTTTGGCTAATTTTGTAAATAAGCAGAATGCCGGTTCTTTATGGGAGCTAATTGTCAATGAGTGTATTGAACATGATGTGAGCGTAAATTGGGTTAAAACCGGTCAAGGCGATCCATTTATTAAGACTATAAACGCTGCAATACCTGCCAAAATAAAGGAGGTTTTTGCACCCTATTTCAAATCGGTTAATTCTCAATTACAAATTGAATCATTCAACGAAAAATCCGAAGCATTTAGATATGCAATAAAGGCTTATGAAATTTTGATTTCTAAAACCGGATATGCAGATGCTTTGCGCGAAAATATCGCCTGGTTCCGTAGAGCTATTGAAAACGAAGAGCGTATTATGAATTTGGAAGAAAATTTATCACTACTTAAGAAAAAACTTTCCGAATCCTGATATTGTAATCAAAGCAGTTGCGCCCGAAATCCATCTTTCCTGGTATTTCCTGACAAATGCCGTTACCAAGCCTTCAAAACGCAATTTGGCTTAGGTCTAATTTTCGATCGAGGATAAATCCGTTGTAGTTATCGATCGGCTGAGCTTTATCTTTTTTTCATTTTTGAATTTTTTGCAGACTAAAAATCTGCTTAGATCATATCTCGTTCAAAATTTCAGGCAAAAATAAAAGGAAGAACCGGGGGGGTGGCCCTTCCTTTTACCTACCCAAAACAATTTTTGACATAGAACTCTGTATAACCGAGAGGATTTATGCTTCTGCTAGCATAATTTTATTGATTTTGTCAACAAAATAAAAGGAAGCACCTTGCTCAAGGGTACTTCCCTTTATCCCGATGACTCGGAAGCATCAACAGAGGAGGGTTGATGGTTAAATTTTACTTCAGGTACCTAAATATTCACCCTGAAATTCGGATCAGAAATAGGCAAGTAAGCCGGTTTATTTAAACGCATTAATTAAAAGCCACGTACTCTATAATATAATCGAAATTGAGGCTTTGCCGCTTCCTATTTGGTGAAAAGGAAGCCTTACCTAAGGCGCCCTTTCCAACATCATAAAATTTCGCCAATTATAATACCTGAATAAATTAGATTTTTCAAGAATCCAGGACAAAATTTATTTCCCGCTGTAAAATAATTTTTCTATAATTATTTTTAATGCTCTTAACAATTTATCCTTATAGACCTTTTTTACTTATCTCTTGACACGTCCAAAAGATAAGATATAACTTTCTTACAATCTCTCGCGGAAACCTATGGATATAGATAAGTTGAAATTTTGGTTGGCATTAAAATCCATTACCGGAATCGGTAATGTCGGATTTCCAGCGTTGATTGACTATTTCGGTACTTTAGAAGCCGTTTTTTCCGCCTCGTCCGCCGAATTGCAGGCGGTACCGGGAATTACAAAAAAGGCTGCCGCAGGTATTGCCAAGTTTCAAAACTGGACTTTAATCAATAAAAATCTTGATCTGATAGAGAAAGCCGGTATTGATATCGTTACTTATTTGGACGAATTGTATCCGGCAAAATTATTGGAGATTTATGACCGGCCGGCCCTGCTCTATGTCAAAGGGAAGCTTGAAAAAGATGAAGTTAACATAGCGGTAGTTGGTTCAAGACTTGCCAGCACTTACGGTAAATATACGACGGAAAGAATCAGCCGTGAACTTGCTCTTCAGGGAGCAACCATTGTCAGCGGATTGGCAAGGGGCATTGATTCAGCCGCACATCGCGGAGCATTGACGGCTAAAGCGAGGACAGTAGCAGTCCTGGGAACTGGTTTGGATATTATTTATCCGCCTGAAAACAAAAGATTATTTGCTGAAATTTGCGAAAAAGGGGCCGTTGTTTCCGAATTTCCGCTCGGAACTCCTCCTCGTGCCTGTAATTTCCCCGCCCGGAATCGCATCATCAGCGGCATGTCCTATGGCGTTGTCGTGATAGAAGCAGGGGAAAAAAGCGGTTCTCTGATTACGGCGAGATTGGCTCTGGAACAGGGACGGGAAATTTTCGCCGTGCCGGGAAGCATAGATTCCGCCGGCTCAAGGGGAACAAATAAACTTATCAAGCAGGGAGCTAAATTGATTGAAAATTCAGGAGATATTTTAGAAGAAATTTTACCGCAACTGGAAAAATTAAATTTACCGGAAAAAATTTCTTTTCCCAGAGAAAATGGGGAGCCGGTTATTAAAAAAGAAGATTTAAATTCCATTGACCGGCAAATTATTTCACTTTTATCCAATAATTGTCCGCACATTGACGAGTTAATAAAAACTACAGGTCTGGCTCCGGCTGATATTTTAAGTTCCTTAACCAAGCTGGAGCTAAACGGAGTTATCCGGCAACATCCGGGAAAATTTTTTTCTCTAAATTAATAAATAACTTTACAAATTTCCTTCTCCCCATTATAGGTGCGGCGAAATAGAGGAGCTACTATGGCAAATTCGTTAATTGTTGTGGAATCGCCCACAAAAGTTAAGACTATAAAAAAATTCCTGGGAAAAGATTTTAATGTTGTCGCATCCATGGGACATATTAAAGATCTGCCCAAAAGCACACTGGGTATTGATCTGGAACGGGATTTTGAGCCGACTTACAAGAATATCGAGTCCAAGAAGAAAACAATTGATGAACTTAAAAAAGCTTCAAAAAATGCAGAAAATATTTATCTTGCCCCCGATCCGGATCGTGAAGGAGAAGCAATTGCCTGGCATATTTCAGAAGTAATAAACCAAAAGAATAAAAATATCTTCCGTGTATTATTTAATGATCTTACTAAAAAAACTGTTTTAGAAGCAATCGATCATCCTCTGAATCTGGACTTCAATAAATATGAAGCGCAGCAGACGCGCCGTATTTTGGACAGACTTGTCGGCTATCAAATCAGCCCGGTATTGTGGGATAAAGTTAAAAGAGGATTAAGCGCCGGTCGTGTCCAGTCTGTTGCTGTGAGAATGATTTGTGAACGGGAAAAGGATATAAATAAATTTATTCCTGAAGAATACTGGAATCTGACTGCCCAGTTTCAGGGAGAAAATCCACCGCCTTTTGAGGCCAAGTTACATAAAATCGACGGTAAAAAAGCGAAAGTCAAAAATGGGGAACAGGCTTCCAAACTTGTTGAATCATTAAAGAAAGCCTCTTTTATTGTCGAAAAACTGGAAAAGAAAGAACTTAAGCGCTCCGCCCTGCCGCCTTTTACAACAAGCAAACTGCAACAGGAGGCATCCCGCTGGTTGAGATTTCCGGCGAAAAAAACCATGAGCGTGGCTCAAAAACTATATGAAGGCATTGAACTGGGAAAGGCCGGTTCCGTCGGTCTTATTACATACATGAGAACGGACTCTTATCGAGTCGCCGATGAAGCGCTTGCCGCTGTCCGCTCTTACATAAAAGAAAATTATCCTTCAGGATATCTGCCGGCAAAACCCCATACGTATAAGAATGCGCAAAAGGCGCAGGATGCCCACGAAGCCATCCGACCCTCCACAATGGCATACAAACCCCAGGATATTAAAGACTTTTTATCTACCGATGAATTTAAACTCTATCAGTTAATCTGGAACCGTTTTGTGGCCAGCCAGATGAGCCCTGCCGTGTTCGATCAAACAACAATTGATATCGCCGGTGTTAATTGCATTTTCCGGGCTCAGGGACAAGTCCTTAAATTTCCTGGATTTACTATTGTTTATACTGAAGGAAAAGATGAAAAAGAAGAAGAAAACGGCCAGGATAAGCTTCTCCCGGAAGTTAAAGAAAAAGAAAAAATGAAACTGCTCAATTTAAACTCCGAACAGAAGTTCACCCAGCCGCCGCCACGGTTTTCGGAAGCTTCCCTGGTGCGCGAACTTGAAGAGAAGGGTATTGGCCGTCCCAGCACTTATGCAACCATTCTCACGACAATACAGGACCGGGAATACGTGCGTCTGGAAAAAGGTAAATTTTTCCCCACGGAATTGGGAATGACCGTTACCGATCTCCTGGTTGAAAACTTCCCCACTGTCCTGGATATGGCCTTCACTGCCGATATGGAAAATAAATTGGATAGAATCGAAGAAGGTGAAAGCCAACGCGTGAAAACCCTTCATGATTTTTATAACATCTTTGCCGGTGAATTGAAAAAGGCGAAGGATGAAATGAGGAATGTTAAGCGGGAAGAAACTCCGACGGATCTTATTTGTGAAAAATGTCAAAGCCAGATGGTTATTAAATGGGGGAAGAACGGCCGCTTTCTTGCCTGCTCCAATTATCCGGCATGTAAAAACACCATGAACTTCACCCATGATGAGGAAGGGAAAATTCGCCACATGGAAACTCAAACGACCGACGTTAAATGCGACAAATGTGGAAAACCAATGATTGTTAAGGAAGGGCGTTTTGGTCAATTCCTGGCTTGTTCCGGTTATCCCGAATGTAAGAACACCATGAACGCTGCAAGAAATGAGAAAGGCGAGTTGGTGCCGGCGGCAGCTCCGGTAACCGATGCTGTCTGTGAATTATGCGGAAAACCAATGGCTGTCAAACGCGGACGTTATGGTCAATTTTTAGGCTGTACCGGATATCCTGAATGCAAAAACATTAAAAAGATGGGCAAAGAAGGAAAAATCGCCGCACAGGAACCGGAAATTACTGATATTGCCTGCGATTTATGCGGTAAACCCATGGCCGTTAAAAGAGGCCGCTATGGAAAATTCCTTGGTTGCACAGGGTATCCTCAATGCAAGAACATAAAAAAGATGCCCAAAGCAGCACCTGAAGCATGACCAAGCCTTTTGTGACAGTTATCGGCGGCGGCCTAGCCGGCTGTGAGGCTGCCTGGCAACTCCTGCAGCGTGGTTGCGCAGTTCATCTTTACGAAATGAAGCCGAAAAAGTTTTCCCCCGCCCATAAAATGGAAGAACTGGCCGAACTTGTCTGCAGCAATTCTTTAAAATCCAACAGTCTGGACAACGCTTCCGGCCTGCTCAAAGAGGAAATGCGCAGACTCAATTCGTTGCTTGTGGCTGCGGCAGATAAAACTTCAGTCGCTGCCGGCACAGCGCTGGCAGTTGACCGTCAAAAATTTGCTCAATATGTAGAATCTCAATTAAATGGCTACCCCGACTTTATTTTAATTAGAGAAGAAGTAACCAAAATTCCTGAAAGCTCCTTGGCAATCATTGCCACTGGTCCGCTTACTTCCGATGTTCTGGCCCAGGAAATTGCTGCGATGCTGGGAAACCCCCATTTATATTTCTATGATGCCATAGCACCGATTGTGGAAGCCGATTCCATCAACATGGACAAGGTTTACTGGGCATCCCGTTATGATAAGGGAACGCCTGATTATTTGAATTGTCCGCTTTCCAAAGAGCAATATATGCATTTTCGACAGGAGCTAATGGCTGGAGATAAGGTCGCCGCCAAAGAGTTTGAAGAAATCAAGCATTTTGAAGGCTGTCTGCCTGTCGAAGTATTGGCGGCCCGGGGTGAAAATACACTGGCCTTTGGTCCCATGAAACCGGTTGGACTAATTGATCCTCATACAGGCGAAATACCTTATGCCGTAGTACAATTGCGTCGGGAAAATTCAGCCGGCACTCTTTTTAACCTCGTCGGTTTCCAAACAAAGTTGACCTGGCCT
This sequence comes from uncultured Smithella sp., assembly GCA_964632255.1. Taxonomy (GTDB): domain Bacteria; phylum Desulfobacterota; class Syntrophia; order Syntrophales; family Smithellaceae; genus MVRV01. Next base: position 7,133 of record CAZWCA010000045.1, read on the forward strand.
GAGCAAAAGCGAATTTTCCGTCTGATTCCCGGTCTCGAAAACGCCCAATTTGCCCGGATGGGGAGCATTCACCGCAATACTTATATTCATTCCCCTTCCCTGCTGCATTCTTCTCTTCAACTAAAAACGGCCCCGAATATCCTCTTTGCCGGCCAAATTACCGGCGTGGAAGGTTACATGGAATCAACCGCCATGGGGCTTCTGGCCGGATTAAACGCTGCGGCAATTTTTTCCGGGAAAAAAATTCAACCTCCACCGGCAACGACTGCCATCGGCTCGCTGTTAAATTACATAACCTCTATAGAATACACGGCTAATTTTCAGCCGATGAATATCAACTTCGGACTTCTGGAACCTTTGCAAGGAAAAAAAATAAGGAAGAAAGAACGCCCGCCTCTTTATGTTAATCGCGCTTTGCAATCTTTGCAGGAATGGATTGAGAGAAATGATTTAGGTCAATTCAGGGAAACAGTTGCTTAATTATTTCGGGACTGCGGAAACTTGGCTCCGCTTTCTTTTCCGGTTGGCGTATCGCCGGGCAAACCTCAAAGCGGCGTCTTGCCGCCGCACTCCCAACCCCGGCAATGATGCTCAACATCTAAGCAGATGCTCTGAAATTTTTGTAATGATTATTTACTCTGGCAATATAATTTGATGTTTCCCGGGGCAAACCATGTGAATTTTTTTCTAAATTACCCATTCCCCAATTATAAGCGGCAAGAGCCAGATTTACGTTTCCATCGTACCGATTTAACAGAGATTTTAAATATTTTGTTCCACCCATAACATTTTCTTCCGGGTCATAGGCATTTTTCACTCCCAGATCTCTTGCTGTTCCCGGCATCAACTGCATTAATCCCATTGCTCCCTTGGGGGAAGTTGCATCAGAAATAAAATTACTTTCTGTTTTAATAACTGACCTGATTAAATCCGGATCAACCCCATATTTGCCTGCCGCCTTTTCAATAATAGAATCAAATTTAGAATCAACTTCATTGATAATATTTTTTGGCGGTATTTGACGGTTTTTTGACATATCTGTGAAAGAATGGGTCATATTGGTTATATTGTTATTACCAAGCGGCAACATTCCTGACGGTAAGTAATTTATTTCAGCCTCATTGCTCAATACCATTTTATAGAGGTGGTGATTCATTTGTATTTGTATGCTTCTGACCAGGAGGGTTAGCTGATCTTTTGTCAAAGTTGGAAGAGCATTCTCTGAAGGAACAGTCTGCAAAGAATTGCGTAAAAGATCACTGAATGTACTTGAATTATTTTCCTTTAATGAATTGGACCCGGCTCGTTCCAAATTTGCAACATGAGAAAAATTATTATTAATTTTAATGGGAATGGCCATGCTTTACTCCTGATATTCATCAGAAGTAATCAAATATTATGCCATCTTATCCGAAAAAATTTTAAAGAATTTTAACAAAGGCGTTGACGATATCCTCGTCAAATTGGCTGTTTTTGTTTTTGACCAGTTCATCAATGGCTTTTTCAACCGGCATTGCCGACCGATAGGGACGGTTATTGGTCATAGCGTCAAAGGAATCGGCAACCGCCAGAATGCGGGCCAGATAAGGAATTTCGATTCCGGCAAGCCCCAAAGGATAACCTTTGCCATCCCATCGTTCATGATGAGATTGAATTATTTTTCTTTCTTTTTCCAATAACATAACCGGACGGAGAATGTTTTCACCAATTGTGGGATGATTTTTTATGATCATGAATTCTTCCGCCGTCAGCTTATCCGGCTTTAGCAAAATACTGTCGGGAACAGCAATCTTGCCGACATCGTGAAGAATTCCGGCAATTTTCAGGCTTTCCATTTCTTTTGTCGAGCAGTTCATCTGAATTGCAATTTTTAAAGATATGTCTGTGACACGCTGAGAATGCTGCTCAGTATAATGATCCCGTGCCTGAACCGATGATATTAGCGATTTCAAAGTATCCATAATATTATAATAGATACTTTCATAAAGAATTTTGTTCTCCAAATTCAAGGACGCCCGTTTGGTTAGGCTTAAAATATGATGTAGATCTTTCCTATTAAAGACTTCCCTGTTTTTCTTTTTTCGGATGCTTAAAATGCCCAATATGGAATTTCGGATCATCAGCGGGGCGCAAATTAATGACGGCGCTATATCCGGATGATCATTGGAATTAATCATTACTGCTTCTTTGCGTTCGATTACTTCATTAAACACCATTTTAAGAGCGGAACTTCGCGGATAATTTGTGCTGATTCCTTCCGGCTCACCTTTTAATACTTTCAGATGAAAATCATTATCCTGTTCATCAAAAAGCAATATTGAGCAGACTTCTCCGTCCACCAATTTTAAGGCCAGCGCCGCAATCTTTTCAAAAATAATGTCATTATCCAGAGGAGAATCTTCTATTGAATCAAATATATATCCCTGTTTGGAAAGTTCGTCCGTTTTGTCTTTCAGGCTGGCCTGTTCCTGAATTATTTCCGCATTATCCGCTGATAAAAGCGATTTTCCCCGCAAATGAATATCCACTTTATAAAGCAGGTCATCAATATTAAATGGCTTCGTCAAAAAATCAACAGCGCCTTTTTTAATGGCGCTTACTGTAAGATCAACTGTAGGGTTGCCTGTAATCATAATGACAGCGGCGAAAAGATTTTTTTCTCTAATGCGGTTTAACAAATCCATTCCGCTCATGCCCGGCATCATGATATCGCTTATCACCAGATCATAATTACCTTTATTGAAGAGCTGCAAAGCTTCTTCACCATTTTCTGCTTCATTTACTTCATAATTCGAAGATTGGCTTAAGGCATCACCGATAAGTCTGCGCGTGGGTAAATAATCATCAACAACTAATATTTTTTTCTTTTCTTCGTATTTTTCCATTGGCATTTTTATCGCCATAAACCTTTACCTTTTGAGGAAAATAGTAAAAATTACAATTTTTTGCCGATTCAGGAAAGCAAAATAAAAGATAAGATTTATATTATTTTTTTAAGATAACGTCGCGAAGGCTATAGCTTATTTTATCCAGCTCTTCCGATTTACTCTCTTCATTAACTGATAAAGAAACTATATCCGTATATTTTCCTTCCGGCGCATTTCCCTTGGCGGCATTATGTGATACTCTTAATTTGCTTTGCCTTGTATAGGCACTGAGCACACTATCTATCTGATAAGATGTGATTGTCATTTCTCTCTCCCTGATAAAGCTCTCCGTAACTTATATCGGCAATGTAAAAAAATAACTTAAGGGATAAATTGATTTTTTTTGATTTTGATCAAATTTATAGGCAAAAATTTCCTTATTTTTTATTTTAAATAAGAAACTAAAGAAAAAATCTTTTAAATATTTTTTTATTATCCCCCTAAACAGCAATAAATTTCAAATATTACCTTACTTAATATTCCGGAACACAACTTGATAATGGCATTAATATTGCTAGATAA
>CAZWCA010000045.1:10681-24878 GCA_964632255.1 uncultured Smithella sp.
GAAATCGGTGAAAAACCTATCTTATGGCACATTATGAAAATATTTGAGGCTCAAGGATTTAATGATTTCATTATTTGTGTAGGCTACAAAAGTTACATTATTAAGGAATATTTTTTAAACTACTATGTTTACAATTCCGATGTTACCGTCAACCTTCTGACAAACAGCTTTGAAGTGCATCGATCCAACACTGAAAAATTTCGTGTAACTCTTGTAGACACAGGCATACGTACTCAAACGGCAGGACGTCTTAAACGAGCCCGACACTATATTGGCAATGAAGATTTCATTCTCACATACGGAGACGGCCTGGCTGATATCAACCTGCAAGAATTGATCTCTTATCATCAGCAACACGATAAAATTGCCACCGTTACCGCCGTACAGCCCGCTGGACGTTTTGGTTTACTCAGCATCGAGAATGATGAACATGTTTCCAGTTTCAATGAAAAGATCCTGGGTGACGGTGGATGGATTAATGGCGGTTTTTTTGTTCTTAAACCAGAAGTATTTGACTATCTTCCTGAAAATGCCGATCAACAGATGTGGGAGAACTACCCTTTGGAGAAACTGACCCAAGATAACCAGCTTATGGCTTATAAACATTACGGCTTTTGGAAGTGCATGGATGCAATGCGCGATAAGGAAATTCTCGAACAGCTCTGGAAATCGGGACAGGCGAAATGGAAAATGTGGGAATAATTTGTAAAGTTTATGTTTAACAACATTTATCAAAATAAAAAAATTCTTATCACGGGACACACTGGATTCAAAGGTTCCTGGTTAGCATTGTGGCTGTCACAAATGGGTGCAAAGGTGACCGGCTATTCCCTGCAGCCGTATACCACTCCAAATCACTTTAATTTACTTAAACTCGATATAAATTCAGTAATTGGCGATGTCTGTGACACGAATAATCTTAAAAAAGTTTTGAAAGAGCAACAACCGGAAGCAATTTTTCATCTGGCTGCACAAGCTATTGTCCGGCAGTCCTACCGGGAGCCATTGGAAACATTCACCAGTAATGTTATTGGGACTGTCAATGTGTTGGAAGCAGCAAGATCAAGCGGGACAGTACGCGCGATAGTCAATGTCACGAGCGATAAATGTTACGAAAACAGGGAATGGCCATGGGGATACCGGGAAATCGATAACATTGGCGGATATGATCCTTACAGTGCGTCGAAAGGCTGCTCTGAAATAATCACCGGTTGCTGGAGAAATTCTTTTTTTAATCCAAAGGATTACGAAATAAAACACCAGACTCTTTTGGCCAGCGCCCGGGCGGGAAACGTCATCGGCGGTGGCGATTGGGCGCCTGACCGGCTGATTCCGGACATCATGCGCGCTGTATCCCAATCAAAAAAAGTCACTATCCGCAACCCTCGGGCCACCCGCCCCTGGCAGTATGTACTGGAACCATTAAGCGGGTATTTATTTCTCGGTCAAAAGCTTTTGGAAGGCCGGAAAGAATTTGCAGATTCCTGGAACTTTGGCCCATCTGAAACCGAAAATCTTTCCGTCTGTGAAATCGTTCAGGATGTAAAAAGGATTTGGCCGAAAATTGAGTACGAGATTCACAGCGACCCAAATCAGCCGCATGAGGCAGGCCTGCTCAGACTCGACTGCTCCAAAGCCCTGATAAAATTAAATTGGGCACCCGTATGGTCAGGTCATGATTCAATAAAAAAAACAATACAATGGTACAGGGCATTTTATGAATCTCAAAAAATAATCAGCATCGAGCATCTCCATTGTTATCTAAAGGATGCACAGAACAAACATCTTGCGTGGACTGAAGAATGAATTTTTCGGAAACCAAGCTCAAAGGCGCTTTTATCATCATGCCCGATCTTATTAAAGATGAGCGGGGCTTCTTCGCCCGAACATTTTGCCGACGCGAATTTGAAAAATATGGATTAAATTCCAATATCGTCCAGTGCAATATCTCTTTTAATAAAACAAAGGGTACTTTACGAGGCATGCATTATCAAATTCCTCCAGGTAGCGAAGCCAAACTTGTTCGTTGTATTGCAGGAACAATTTTCGACGTAATCGTTGATTTGCGGTCTGCATCACCTACATTTAAGCAATGGTTTGCCACGGATTTATCGTCGGAAAATCACAAGCTGCTTTACATTCCCGAAGGTTTCGCCCATGGTTTTCAAACACTTACCGACGACACCGAACTGATTTATCATCATTCAGCATTTTATAATCCGGAATGTGAACGAGGATTGAGATTTGATGATCCACAGTTGAACATTATTTGGCCGTTACCCGCCGAAACGCTTTCCAGCCGGGATAAAAACCATCCCTTAATTGACAAAGACTTCAAAGGAATCGAAATATGAATTGCCGTTTCTGTGGGGAAATATTAACCCACAAATTCATCGACCTGGGCGCCACGCCACCTTCCAACGCATATCTCCTGCAAGAAGATCTTCATAAACCCGAATCATATTTTCCCCTCAAACTATTTGTGTGTCATAATTGCTGGCTTGTTCAAACTGAAGATTATGTACGCGCCAATGAACTTTTTTGCCATGACTATGCATACTTCTCCTCAACATCCACAACCTGGCTTGAGCATGCCGCTCGATACAGCAACATGATCCGCCGGAGGCTTCAGCTTGACGGCAACAGTTTTGTTGTTGAAATCGCCGCCAATGACGGTTATTTGCTGAAAAATTTTGTAGAGCAAAACATTCCCTGCTTGGGCATTGAACCGACGGCCAGCACAGCAGCGGCAGCCGAAAAAATCGGCATTCCTATGCTGCGCAAATTCTTTGGCGTCGATCTCGCCCAAAGGTTAAGAGATGAAGGCAGACAAGCTGATCTGATTATCGGCAATAACGTCTATGCTCATGTTCCGGATATCAACGATTTTACAGCAGGGTTGAAAATAGCTCTAAAGCCCCGAGGAACCATCACGCTGGAATTTCCTCATCTCATGCGTCTGATCGAATATACTCAGTTTGACACAATTTATCACGAACACTATTCCTATCTTTCTATTCACACTGTTAATCTAATTTTTAAAGCTTCCGGACTGAAAATTTTTGACGTAGAAGAGTTTCCCACTCATGGCGGCAGCTTGCGCGTGTACGGATGTCACTCCAACGATCCACGCTCCTCATCCGAAAACGTATCCCGAATTCTTGCGGAAGAAAAAAGGCAAGGGCTGCAAGCTCTGGAAACCTATCAAAGATTTCAGCAGCAAGCCGATCAAATAAAAAATGGACTTCTGAATTTTCTCATCGAACAGAAAAGTAAAAAAAAGAAAGTGGTTGCCTATGGCGCTGCCGCCAAGGGAAACACTCTTCTCAACTACACCGGTATAAAAACGAACTTGATTCCTTATGTATGCGATGCTGCTCCTTCCAAGCAGGGCAAATTTCTTCCGGGAAGCCACATCCCCATCCTGCCGCCTGCTTCGTTATCCGAGGATAGGCCGGACGTCGTTTTGATTTTTCCTTGGAATATAGCCAAAGAGATTGTACGGCAACATGCATATGTACTTGGATGGGGTGGTAAGTTCATTGTAGCAGTTCCGAAAATTAAAGCTGTGGAGTATATCCTGTGAGCCGCATTTACTACACAAAACCAAGCATCACGGGTTTGGAAGTTCAATATGCCGCTGATGCGGCCGCCAATGGTTGGGGTGATCGTTGTTACGAATATATCACCCGCTTTGAAGAAGTCTTTCGCCAACATCTTGAGACAAAGTATGCATTGGCTACTTCCAGTTGCACGGGCGCGTTACATATGGGACTGGCCGCGCTGGGCGTTGGTCCCGGAGATGAAGTCATTCTTGCAGACACCAACTGGATTGCCACCGCTGCACCCATCACTTACCTGGGAGCTAAGCCGGTTTTTGTCGATATTCTGCCTGACAGCTGGTGTATTGATCCACAAAAAGCGGAATCCGCAATTACGCCTCGCACAAAAGCGATTATCGCTGTTCATATTTACGGCAACCTTTGTGAAATGGATGCATTGCTGGACATCGGAAGTCGGTATCATATTCCGATCATTGAAGATGCGGCAGAAGCAATTGGCTCCCAATGGCACGGAAAGCGGGCCGGCTCAATGGGGATATTCGGAACTTTCTCTTTTCACGGAACCAAAACGATCACTACCGGTGAAGGCGGCATGCTTGTCACCAATGACGGCGACATTTATGAAAAAGTTCTCACGCTGAGCAATCATGGCCGTACCCAAGGGCAGACAAAACAATTCTGGCCCGATATTGTAGGCTTTAAATATAAAATGTCCAACATCCAAGCCGCCATTGGTTGCGCACAGATGGAGCGAATTGATGATCTATTGACTGCCAAGCGGCGTATTTTTACATACTATGCCGAACCCCTCCTCAAATTGCCGCTTAAGATGAATCCCGAGCCATTAGGAACAGTAAACGGTTACTGGATGCCTTCCATCGTGGTGAATCAGGGCATTCCTTTTGAGCGTGAAGCGCTCCTTTCCGTATTCAAGGCAAATGATATTGACGGCCGCGTTTTCTTCTGGCCATTGAGTATGCTTCCCATGTTCACCAAACAGCCGGAAAATAAGGTAAGTTATGGAATTTATCAAAGAGCGGTTAACCTTCCCAGCTATTATGACATTGCCGAAGAAGAATTAGATCGGGTAATTCAATTGTTACGAAAACATATTGGAAATGGTGGTAATTAAATATGAAAGCAGACAAAGAGCGACGAATTATGATAATGGGGGCGGGGCCTCAGCAATTGAAACTCATTTCCAAAGCCAGAGCTCGCGGCGCATATGTGATTGTATTGGATCGCGACAAGCTGGCTCCGGGTATACCGCTGGCGTCACAGTATGCCGAATGCGATATGCTGGATGTAAAAAAAGCCACGGATATTGCTGTGAAATACGGGGTAGACAGCATAGCAACCGGCGGATCGGACCAGGTGATGGTCACCGTTGCGGCGGTTGCCAAAACTTGTCATCTGCCATGCTATTTAAGTGAGGAGGCCGCTTTTCGCGCCACAAATAAAATCGCTATGACTCGGGCTTTTATGAAATCGGGCGTACCCATCGGTCAACGTGCTTTCGTAAAAGAAAAATTTGATGAAAAGACTCTGGAACACTTGCACTACCCGCTTGTTATCAAGCCTGTGGACGCTCAAGGCCAGATAGGAACATCCTTAATCACGGAAAAATATCAATTAGAACAGTCGGTCCGGTCGGCATTGGAAAATTCCAGAGAAAGAACGGCCGCGGTCGAAGAATTCATAGAAGGCCCAGAAATTGCCGCAGGCGCCTGGCTGGACAGGGGACGGCTGCATCTTCTCGCCGTAACGGATCGTGTTACTTACAATCCTTACCCGTCATTGGGAATTTCGCTTCAACACATTTTTCCCAGTAAAGCCGCGCAAAGCGCATATGACGAAATCGCCGACATATTGAAGCGTGTGGCGTTCGCCTTCGGCGTTACGGATGGTCCGCTTCACTCTCAAATGATCATAAGCCGCAACGGAGTGCGTGTCATGGAAGTAGGCTGCCGATTTGGCGGAGCAAACGAGGCGGATTTATATAAACAAGTGCTGGGCGTGGATATTCTGGATAACATATTGGATCTGGCCTTTGATCATCCTCAACCCTTCAACTTCGATATGCGGTATAACGACTTTAAATGTCATGGTCTGATTAATCTGATCGTTGCAAAGGAAGGAATCCTGGCGAAGCATGAGAAAATGGACGGATATATTCAAGCCGGAGAAATCGTTGACGGCGGCTGGTATAGAAAAGATGGATTCATACAACGTAAAATAACGGATGCCTACGGCCGCATCGGCTGGTTTCTGATCACCGGCGGCGACCGGGAGACAATTCTGCAAAATGCTGAAGACGTATATACCCGGTTGAATGTTTCGAACGAATCAGATGAAAATCTGATTTTTTGGCCGGATCGTAAATATCTGAATCAATAAGCAGGCGCGAATTATGAAAAAAATAACTCCATTAAGACGGCTCTGGATGAAAATCCGAATGCTCTTTATTCCTGACAGCCCTTCTGGGGCGCGGGCAAGAGGAAAATTGTATGAACCTTATCTGCTCGAATACGGGGAAAATTTTAAAATGGCGACGCAGGCTTTTATTTATAATCCCAATAAACTCCGGGTAGGAAATAACGTTTATATCGGTTTTAATTCTTATCTGGGAGAAGGTGCAATAACACTCAAGGATGAGGTATTGATTGGATCATTCGTCTCGATTACGGCTTCAAATCATCTTATGAAAAACGGATCATATCGTTTCGGAGGATTTGCCGAAGAGCCGATTATTATAGGCAGAGGAACGTGGCTGGCGGGACATACATGCATAACCGCCGGAGTTGAGATCGGTGACTCATGTCTTGTGGCGGCTGGAGCGGTTGTTACCAAATCATTCCCGGAGGGGGTAATTATCGGCGGCGTTCCCGCCAGGGTAATAGAGGAAAATGATTTATCGGAAGCAGAGCAACTTGATCATGGGAGGTCGGCTTTCTTCAATGAACAGCGAATCAGATAATTTCAGAAAAGAATGTATCCGGGAAATTGACGCTCAGGGGGTGGACAAGGAACTGGCCGATTTAAGTTTGTCATGGCGACAAAAGGCCCGTATTTATAACTATGGCTATCACTTCACTTGGCTGGACAGGCCAATTATCCAATATCCGCAAGACATTATGGCCATACAGGAATTAATCTGGTCCAGCAGACCCGATCTTATAATCGAAACGGGCATCGCCCACGGTGGTTCATTGATTTTGAGTGCATCCATGCTGGTCTTGCTGGACTACAGTGATGCAGCTAAGTCAGGCCATATGCTCGATCCCTCTAAGGCACGGCGACGGGTATTAGGTATAGATATTGATATCAGATCACATAACAGAACCGCCATAGAGGTTCATCCCATGTCTAATCGCATAGACATGATCGAAGGATCTTCCATATCACCGGAAGTCGTCAAACAGGTGTGGGAAACAGCCCGAAATTATGAACGTATCCTGATCTTCCTCGATTCCAATCATACGCACGAGCATGTATTGGCCGAGCTTGAAGCTTATGCGCCGCTGACAAGTATGAACAGTTACTGCGTAGTATTTGATACCTCAATAGAAGAAATGCCAGATGATGCGTTCCCGAGCCGGCCTTGGGGAAAGGGTAACAACCCCAAAACAGCGGTCCGGGAATACCTGCGCCGCCTGAGAGAAGAAGGTCGCAATGCCTCCGACGGCGCTCCGCTTCATCTTGAACCAAATAAAAGGATGGAAGATAAATTGATTATCACTGTCGCTCCAGGCGGCTACCTTAAAAGAGTAAAGTAAAAAACAAATAAACTAAAAGGTCAGGCAATTATGCGATTTTCCATTTGTGTCATTGAACCAGAAGGTTACAAATATACACATTTTCTTTATGATTTATGTAAGTATCTCTGTTTCAGCATAGAATCTGCAGGTCATGAATGCTGCATTCTGCGCAACAAACTATCTTCCGGCTGCACAAACATTATTGTCGGCGCTCATAATCAAACAGACCGGGCTTTCATCAGTCAGGTAAAAAACACGGGACATTATATCCTGCTAAATACGGAGATCATTACGGATAACTCGATCAACAACTGGTCGGTGCAAAAAACTTTCGCCGACGTCTATCTGCCGTTGATGCGGCAAGCTACTGTCGTCTGGACGGGAGTTAAAAAAAATATTGAAGCGTTGAATAAACTGGATGTGGAAGCGGATCAGATACTCTGGGGATACCACCCCCTGATGGAGGAAATTCACCATAAACGGAATAAAGACATTGATTTTTTATTCTGTGGTTCAATCACACCGCATCGAAAAACAATGTTGGAGCAATTAGCAGCGCGCGGCGGCAGAATTGTCACCATGTTCGATGATGCCGCCATGTATCGCAATGATCTTATTGCCAGGGCGCGCGTCAATCTCGCGCCGAACCAGGGACCGGGGATGAACCATTTGGGAGGAGGCAGGGTTTTATACCTGGTCAACAACCATTCTATCGTTGTTGTCGAACGTTGCATTGACCAAGGCAGATATGAACATTGTTTTTCTTCCGCTGATACGGAGCAATGGGTTGACTTATGTATGGAAACGCTCAGACATCCTGATTTGGAACAAATTACGGAAAAATACTATGAACGATTTAAAGAAATCCGTATGGCCGATTCAATGCAGCCACTTCTGGAAAGTTTCATCCGTAAATCGCAATCTGCCAAGCGTAATTTGGCACAACCGGAAAAAAACTGCCAAATTGAAAAACCACAGGCAAACAAGGAAACAAATCCTCCGCTGCCTGAATTCGAGCACTCCTGCGCCGTCGCCGGTCTGACATCCATAATCGTTATTGTACAAAATCGACTGGATCAAACAAAGAAATGCATTAAAAGCATCCGTAAACATACCCCGGAACATCATGAGATCATTTTTGTGGACAACGGATCTAATGATGAAACTGTCAGATGGCTGCAAAGCCAGGTGAAGGCAAATAAGAATTACCGTCTGATTGAAAACAGAAAAAATATCGGCTCATCCGCAAGCTGCAACCAGGGAATTAACATATCTCAGGGGCAATACATTGTACTCATAAACAGCGGTGTCGTTACCGGTGAGGGCTGGCTTCACTCTATGTTACAATGCTTCAATGCCGGAGATGATGTCGGACTTATCGGCCCCCTGGCCAATTACGCCCGCGGTATCCAGCAGGTGAAGGACGATTCTTATCAATTAGCTGATGATCTCAATCAATACACGGAAAACCTTAAAGAAAAATACAGGCATCGGCGCATTCCCTGTGGAAACGTGGAAGGATTCTGCATGTTGTTTAAACGAACGCTCGCAGAAAAGATCGGTCTGTTCGATCAACGCTTCGGCGCCGGCGATTTTGAAGATGAAGATTTTTGCATAAGAGCATCAATTGAGGGTTATACAAATTATATTGCCGGCGATGTCTTTGTGCAGCGACAGGGGGGCAAAAGAGCATCCGGCGACAGAAAAATCATTGAGGAAAAGTGGACGCTCAGCATGTCGAGTCCGGAAGGCAGGAAACTGGCCGTGCTGAAGGCCATCGAACTAGCCAATGAGTTTTATTCCAAGGGAAAAACTGATCAAGCCGCAGAAATTATCATCAGTTGTATAAAGCTCATACCCGACGCAAAACAAATCTATAATGAATTAGCCCGTATTTTTATTGAATCCAAAAGATTTTCCGAAGCTTGGGAAGTAATCGGATCCATGCCTGATACCGTTAAGAATGACTTAAAAGGGTTGGAATACGCGGGTTATATTAAAGAAGGTCTGGGATTTGATGAAGAAGCGGCTGCTTACGTCGATAAAATGCTGGCCTCAAATAGCAAATCTGCGGCGGCAGTGAATCTGCTTGGCATCCTGGCTTATAAAAAAGGGGAAAAAGAAAAAGCCGCAGATTATTTTCGCAAAGCCATTGATAACGATCCGGGTTACGGTGAAGCTTATACCAATCTCGGCGTCCTTTACTGGGGTATGGATAAGCAGGTTGAAGCATTGGAGTATTTGAAGAAGGGATTTATTTTGTCTCCATGTGTGCCCGATGCCAGCTCGCTTTATTACTCCGTAGTGTCCTCCATGGGCGCCTATGCGGATGCGGAAGCCGATTTCCGGGAAACTTCCCGGTTATATCCCCATAATAAAAGTCTCGCTTTTTTATTCATTGATACTCTTCTCCAACAAAACAAGCTTACCGAGGCTATGCGGAAGATAGAAGACGCATTAGCTCTCTTTGGTTTGGATGAGGGAACTCTGAACGCGGCATTAGCCGTTCGGGAAAAAATGGGCCCACGGCAGATTGAAAACATGGGCAAAAAAGGTACTTTATCCGTTTGCATGATTGTCAAAAATGAAGAACGGCACATGGTCAGATGTTTGAAAAGTATCCGGGATATTGCCGATGAACTGATTGTCGTGGATACCGGCTCGACGGATAAAACAAAGGAAATTGCCATGGTCTTCGGTGCGAAAGTCTATGAACTACCCTGGACAGGTGATTTTGCTGCGGCAAGAAACTATTCTCTGAACCAGGCCACGGGCAATTGGATCTTGATTCTGGACGCAGATGAGGTCATTTCTCCAAAGGACTTCAAAGAAATCAAAGAAATTATTCACAAGAAATCTTCATCGCCTGCAGCTTATTCCATTGTTACCAGAAATTATATAACAGCAGTCAGCATCATCGGCTGGACTCCGAATAAAGGAGAATATCCCGAAGAAGCGGGAACTGGGTGGGTTGTCAGCGCCAAGGTTCGCCTTTTCACCAGAAGACCGGATGTATTTTTCTCCAATCCGGTTCACGAAGTAGTTGAAGATTCTTTGAATAAGGCCAAAATTCCAATTCTGCCCTGTAATGTCATTGTCCATCACTACGGTAAACTGGATGCAGAGAAAGATAAGCAAAAAGGCGAGGATTATTATCTGCTGGGAAAAATAAAATATGAAAGTGATCCGACAAACGCGAAATATATTATTGAGTTGGCCAAACAGGCCCAGGTATTAAATAAACATGAAGAAGCGGTGGAATTGTGGGAAAAACTTATCGACTTGCTCAATACTGAGCCGGATTCATTAAATTTTAAGGAAATTGCCAGTATTACTTATGGCGATCCGCTGGCGGAAATTTACACACAGCTCGCCGCGGCTTATTTGATGCTTGACCGCTTTGCCGATGCGCTCGAAGCGTCTCGTAAATCAATGATTTCCAAGATAAAGCTCAAAGAATACGTTCACGTTTACGCTCACTGCGAAATTATCGCCGGGTCGCTGGAGAAAGCATTCTGCGCACTGGAAGAAGTACTGAAAACAAATCCGGAGTATCCCCCCGCATTGCTGCTGACTGCTGTCATTTACTGTCTTCACGGGAAAAAAGAAAAAATGCAGGAATGCTTCCAGATTCTGCGGCACAGTACTGTTAATGTACCCCCTCTGTTACACAAATACGCCAAACAATTACATACCAATGGAAAGAAAAATGAGGCTATGCTCATTCTCAATGCCATGATGGAAAATAAAATAAATGATGACCAAACAGAACAACTTATGCAATATTTACAGAGTTAAACGGATTCCCGCGAGACAGCGTCGCAATTGATTTGTACCATTTTATCGAAAAAAGAGGCCTGTTCGAATTGTTTATAACGAACTTTTTTGAAATTTTAGAGGTAAAAACCATTCCTATATTCAGATGGATGATGTAAAATATAAATAATTTAAAGAGGCAAGCAATGGATTACAATATCGATCATAAACGTGAAAAACCTGAGACTACAATCCCGCTTGCGCCGGCTAAACAAAATGCTGAAAGGCAAGATCTGAGAAATATATCGTTACTGCGTCCATCTCTGTTTTGGGATGTCGATCCCGGTAAGCTGAACATGGTTCAGCATGCGTCATTCATTATCGTCCGTGTTATGGAGCGCGGCAGACGGGAAGATGTGCGGTATATCTGGAACTATTACGGTGAAGAGATCATTAAAAAGCACCTTTTAGAAGCACGATCATTAAATAAAAAAACTATTTCCTATTTTGCCAATAAATTCAATATCAGCCGTTCTCGATTCAAAAGCTTTAAAGATAAAGAACAGGTGCAGACTTGGCCGTAAATAAACCCGAGAAGAAAGCCGTTCCTGACGATGTTTTGCAGCTACTGCATAAGTTGATGCTGGATCGCGTATTTAATGAGTTTTATCTTGTTGGCGGCACTGCACTTGCGCTGCAAATTGGGCACAGGATATCCATTGATATCGACCTCTTCAATAGCGAAAGCTTCGATACCACTGAAATAAGCGAGCATCTCAGCAATGCATATGCGGGAAAGGATATTGAAGTGGAACGAAACACGGTTCGGGGCACCATTGATAAAGTCAAGATTGATTTGATGACACACAAATACCCATTACTCGAACCTCTTAAAAAAATAGATGCTATTCGTATAGTAAATCTGAAAGATATAGCAGCTATGAAAATCAATGCCATTGCCAATCGGGGCGGTAAAAAAGATTTTTGGGACTTTGCCACGCTGCTGGATTTCTTCTCTGTAGAGGATATGCTGTCGTTCTTTCAAGCCAAGTATGCCAATGCGAACGTATGGCATGCTGAGAAATCTTTGTCATATTTTGATGACGCCGACACAGAGCCTGACCCAAATGATATCACCGGAAGAACATGGGAAGAGATTAAGTTACGCATTAACAATGCCCTAAAATTTATGTCCTCCGCCGGCGGAGGTGTCACGAAGTGACGGAGGTGGAAAATAAAAGGTTTCCCGCAAGGCCCCCCCGCTGCTTCAGTCATTTCGATTAAACTTTTTTAATTGCAACTACATCAAGCGCATCCTCCCCCTGCACCCCCTCCAAAGGTGGACAAGAAAAGCGAGGTACAAACTGGTAAGATAGTTTACAAAACGAACCGAGACATGGTTTACACTATACGGCGGGTCTTTCGACCCGCACTTATGAGTTTACACCCTGATACTTGTTTGGACCGGTTTTTCCGCCTGGAGCGGCACAATCTTGCCCTCTTCTCCTTTATCCGGCTTTTCATTGAGCCCGGCAGCGATGTTCAGATTAATGTCTATGAGGATTTTAAGTTTTTCGGGATCAGGATAAGCCATAACTTGAATAATTCTCTTGTCGATAAAAATGCTTAAACTGAGAAGATCTTCCTTCAGTTTTTTAGGCAGAGGATTGTCCGCACTCGTTAGTTCACCCTGAAATATACTCCAGAGACGCTGATTTATTCTTAGCGCTTCAGCCAGATTAAAATCACGATTAGGGGCATCCCAGTTATTCTGACAATTAGACAGTAACTGTGCGCAGCGTGTAAGAGCGGCGGCTTCGATCTCCCTTCCGGACATATTGTTAGTCTGCGCTGCTTTATATGCTTCGAGATAGGCTGCGGACATGGTTGATAACCTCCTGTTCATATTCAATAAGTTTTTTTGTCAGTTTCAACGCCTGATAATACCGGTCATTGAGAATATTTTCGCTGATTTCTTGCAGGATCTGCTTTCTGCTGGGCGCCGCTTGGGCCACATCCTTGACCAATTCCCAAAATGTCTTGTGGTGTTCCAGCAGATTCTTGCCATCAATATACATAAGTTGCACAGCAAAATAAATTTTCTTGCAGGGTGTATCCGCCGATGCCAGCGTCATAATATCCTTTTCCCGCAGGATCGGAACATCATTTTCTACCATAAAAGTACTTTTGGCGTCGCCATTAACGATGGCAGCACCGCCAAGAATAAATTTTTCATGTGGTTTCAATGTTATTTTCAGGGCCATAAATAATTCACACTTTTGTAGTCAGGATTGCACCTGGTTGAGCATTGACAATGCTGTCTTTGGTTAATGCATCCCGGACAGCAAAGAGTCTACCGATGGCAGCGCCCAATTCCTGATCTGTTGCGTCTTTCTTTAAATTATCGGCAGTAATAGCCTGCTTTATCTCGGGAGCGAGAGACGATTGCCTGATTTGATTCTGGATGTGATTTATTTGCAGGACAAGATCAACTCTCTGATAAGTCGCTATCGGGAAAAAAGGTGGAAAGTGGACAACATTCATATTCTCCATCGACTCCTGCAGGTTATCTATGCTTGCGGCTATACCCAGACTTTGTCCCAAAGGCGCATCTGTATCGCCGGAAGAGATTTCGCCGCTGCGGTCAGTCGAAGAAGCAGACCCGGAATCGGAACCGGCTGTTGGTGCCTTGCCTCCACCGGGATAATATGCATTCTGCAGCCCCTGATATATATTAATTATATTTATACTCATCATGGTCACCGTTTGGTTAGATAGGGAAGATGGGGAGGAATTTATCCTCCCCATCTAAGAGAGGAATTCTTCCTCCCCGGCTGAGCCTGTTACTTCTGTTACTGGAACAATCTCAGAACTGATTGTGCTGCTTGTGCCGACATACTCAGAGCCGAAGTGGAGAGAGACTGACGGGTTTGCAGCATCAGCATGTTGGCGCCTTCCTCATTGGCATCGGCCAGCGTCAGCTTATCCGAGCCTTCAGTCAGCGTGTTAATCATGTTCGTCGAAAAATCCTGACGGACGGTGATGATACTTAAATTACCGGCCAGTTTCGAAGAGTTCTGACGCAGCGTATTCAAAGCAGCATCCAGTTGGTCTATGGAA
>CAZWCA010000046.1:0-7158 GCA_964632255.1 uncultured Smithella sp.
CCCAGACTGGTAATCCTTAGCATTTCCAGATGTCCCTGAGGAATAGATGATTTAAGTACTTCATAATATTCAAGTTTGCCGGTGTTGACAAGTTCCTCGATTTTTGTGCTTATAGCCTTGCCAATGCCCTGAATTTCACAGATTTTGTTTTCTTTCAGCAAATCAAAAAGATCAACGTCAAGCTGCTCCAGATTGCGCGCTGCAGTATAGTATGCGCGGGATTTAAAAGGATTTTCGCCGGAAAGTTCCAGAAGCAGAGCAATTTCCTCCAGAATTTTTATAATCTCTTCTTTGGTTATTACGGAAACAGAGGTCATATTTTACCTGAAAAATATTTTAAAAACTTTCGTCCTTACCTACCCATAAGGATAATTTGTGGAATAAGATAAATAAATTTCTTTGGATTATTTTACAAATTAAAGAAATCGATCACAAGTAATAAAAAAATAATTAATTTAAATATTTTCAAATCTGAATTAACTTATTAATTCGATCTAATAAATATATTGATTTTAGTCTTTCGGTTACAGGCTGCGGAAAAAATAAAAATTATATAACATTTTTTTGAGGCAAAGCTTGACAATATACTTTGAACAATATATAAGGCGCGTCTTACGTGATTTAACCTTACGAAGTCCCCATCGTCTAGAGGCCTAGGACACGGGCCTTTCACGCCTGTAACCGCGGTTCGACTCCGCGTGGGGACGCCAATCTTAATCAAACATCCGGGGTATTTATACTGCGCCGGATGTTTGTTTTTTAAGGCTCTTAAATTTTATTAAACCAAACATTTTTAAATGCCCAAATTTTGTGCATTTTGCTAAAAGACCAATTTTTTTTATAAGTTGAATTTCTTATTAACATATCTATCAACAAACATTTCCACCCATTGTTGAATTCTTTCCTTAAAACTTAATAACTTGGGACGGCTTCTTTTTTACATTTTTTGATTTTGATTACTGCATCTTTGACATAAAAAAAGCCCGGATATATAATATATATAAATAAAGACGGAAATTACTGGAAAAGCTTGATAATAATAGTATTTAACCTGAAAGAGGCGAAAAATTTTTACATTAACAAATGGTTAATCATATGAAGTATTTAATTAATTTTATTCTTGTATTATGTTTGATCCTCTGTTTTGCCGGTCAAGGTTTTACTCAAGAAAACCGGACGGACGGCAGTACTAAAGATATTCCAGCCGCGGACTTTATTTTAAAAGATCTTAATGGAAAAGATTATAGTTTAAGTAATTATAAAGGAAAGACCGTTTTACTGAATTTCATGACTACCTGGTGTCCGGAATGCAAAGCATCCATTTCTTATTTAAAATCGATACATGCAAAATTCAGCCAACGAGGGTTGATCATTTTTAATATCAATGTAATGCAGAGTGAGGAAAAAGCGGCCGCTTTTTCCAAAAAATATGCGTTGCCTTATCCTACTTTAATGGATCATGATGGAAAAATTTCCAAAGATTACGGAGTAGTCGGCGTACCGGTCAAAGTACTTATCGACCGGGAAGGCCGAATTATCTGCTGGAATTGCAATTCTATGGATAAGCTAATAGAAGAACAATTTACCGGCAAAGGTAAATAAATCTATATTTTCTTCCTGCTATAAATACTTGACAGAAAATTGAGCTCGCTTCAAGGCGTTTACATCCCCGCCCCCGTATTCTTGCTTCACTTCCCGGCATGTCACAATAAATATAAAACTTTGGTCTTGAATTTATTTCCTTTGCCCTATTGAGAGGTTTTTAACAGGATATAAACACTCTCATCCGGATATCAGGAAAAAAATGATCCTTATTAAGAGCATAGACTATTTTAAAACTGTGACTTCATAACTTCGCACAACTGTTTAAAAATTGGGTGGGGTACAAGCATTTTTTTCATTTTAATCTTTTTTCTCTTTGTACGGAAAGCAACACTGCCAATTGGCTTGTCCATTATCTTCATTTCGGAGTTTCATTGTCCATTGTCCCTTGCTGATTTCAGAAGCAATTATCGCGCTGCCGAATTTCTTTCCCCTTACTTCGACTTTGTCTCCCACATTGAATTTGACTTTCTGGTTGTCCACAAACCACTTGGGGCCCATATATACAGTCCAGCTACCGCCATTTTCAGAGAGTAATCTCATTTGCCGACTGTTTTTATTCCCCATCATCGGTTCAATTTTTTTCACAGTTCCCCTTTCGGTCACAATTGCTTCCCTCCCTGTAAATCCCTGTGTATCACGTTCACCGATAGGAGTATCATATGTCCATAGATCTATATCGGTATCATGAATGGGTGATTCAACAGGTGGCCGCTCAGCAATGGCGGCACCAGCCATTAAAATTATTACTAAAAATAATCCAAACATTGAAAACCATAGTCTTTTTTTCATTTTTTTCTCCTTTACTTTTTTAAATGTTGATCCCCACCCAATTTTTTTAAAAATGATTCCGACTTGAAAAAATTCTTTATCTTTTATGTTTCCAGACCAATCGCACTTAAGCTTCTTCTTTTACTTTTCTTTGTAATATTTGAATTGAATATCCTTATAAATCCTGATTAAGAATATGAACTCTGAAATCATCTTTAGTAGCAAAATAAATAGTTTTGCCGGATTTAACAATCAGGGTAATCCTGATTTACTCTTAGTAAAAATCCTTAGAATAAATTCTTATAAAAATCTTAGTTAAATCAATTATTTTCTGAGATGATAAATAAAGCGGGAACGGAGCTTTCCTCGGGATTACCTGGGTCAATAATAAAGTAATCAAGAAATAAGAAATACATTGCAGGCCTTCGCACTCTAACTTCGGTTGCAACAGCACACATAGTTGGGTGAGGTTTTGCGATTTTTGAAAATATCTAAGTAACGGAGATACTTTAATTGAGATGAACGGCAAGAACCATAACATGACAAAAAACCGGAAATGGATCATGTATGGTTAAAAAAAATTCAGATATGTAGGGTTCTTAGTCTGATCAGATTACCTCTTCAATTTCTCCAGTTCCTGTTCCAGTTGCTTTAGACGGCTGATGTCACTGAAAATGACTCTGCAGACAGACACTTCTTCAAAAAAATTTCTGATTAAGGCAAAATTCAACTGCATCCAAATATGTGAGCTGTTTTTACGCAGCAATCTCAGTTCACATATTTGTTGCTCCCCCGTTTTAAAAAGCTGCGAACTATGCCTGCAATATATGTCCAGATCAGCAGCCAGGATGAAGCTGGTCATAGAACGATTGACCAATTCATCTCTATTTATTCCCAGCATTGAAGCGGCGGTAAGGTTAGTATCCAAAATCAAACCTGTCTCGATTATGGTTATATATCCAATCGGCGCCGAATTATAAAGGTCAAAATAATGTTTGTATAATTTATGCTCTTCTTCCTGCACCCGGGAAAGTTCTTCATTTTGCATTTCTAATTCGGTCTGATGCATTCTCAGTTCATAAAGCATATTCCGTGCTTCAGCAGGAGAAAGTGTCTCAATATTATCCTGCATTTTTATTGCCTTTATCCGGGCTTCTTCTTCGGCTTTCCGGTGTAAGTCAACCTCGTGCCGTACCTTTTCGATCAGTATATGGTCGGTAACATCGTTTCCTATCGCCAATAATCCGCTAACATTTCCCAGCATATCTCTGATGGCTTTGTTTCTCCAGGAAATCCAGACAAGTTCCCCATCTCTTTTTATATTTTCATAAATTACTTCATCATATTCATCCGGATTTTTTAAAATATTATTCACGAGCGTGGTCAAATCTTTTCCTTCACTATCTATTTGCGGCAAAAGGATTTGCATATCTTTTCCAATTATTTCATCCAATTCATATCCATAAAACTTTTGTGCGAATTTATTGAAAAAGTTAATAATACCATGTTGATCCATTCTGATAATGACGCTATTGGCATTATCAACGACATCCCTGTATTTTTGCCTGCTTTCGCGAAGAGCCTCCTCCGTTTTCTTATGCTCCTCTATTTCCATTTCGAGCGCCGCGGTTCTTTTCTTAACCACTGCTTCCAAATCCGCATGGGCCTGGCGAAGCTCTGCTTCCGCCTGGCGGCGTGCTTTTTGTTCATCCGCTTCCTTTAAAGCCCGCCTGACAGAAGGCACCAACCGGCTAAGCCGGCTTTTCATTACGTAATCCTTGGCGCCGGAGGTCAGTGTATCTATCGCCCGGTCTTCGGTGATTGCACCCGTTACAAGGATAAAGGGAATATTGGGACGAAAAAGTTTGGCATCAGCAAGAGCCATAGCTCCCGTATACTGTGGAAGATCATAGTCAGAGAGAATTATATCCGGCTCAAATTCTGTAAGCTCCTTGATAAAATCTTTTTTTGTCATTACAACTTTAGCGATAAATTCTATACCTGCTTCTTCAAGTTCGAACTGAACAAGTTCAATGTCGGCAGGATTATCTTCCAGCATTAAAACACGGAGAATTTTGCTATCCATAATTAACCTTTGGAGATTGACTGGTTAAATAATTGCATTTTAAAATTTTAAAAATATTACAAAAATTTAAATAATAAATTTGATTAAACATTAATAAAATTTCTGGAAAAATATTCCGCTGCCAAGTTTGCACAACAATTTTTGGCAGAAAATATGGCTTAATTCGAATTGAAACCGTAATTTAACAAGAAATTATTAATAAGTAAAATTATTCTTTTTTTAGAAAAATAATAAAATTAAATTATCATTTTTCTATTAATTTCTTCTTATTGTCTTTCTCTGTGTTGTTGTTTATTTTCTACTGCAAAGAACTTTCAATACATCTCAAGAGTGAGATGTTCAAGACATACTGATAACGATTTTTTAATAAAAAAGAGGGATAAAATTTATACTCAGCGGGGTTTTTATGATTCAAAAAATAAAAAACGAGGAGGTATTCATGAATGCATTACAAATTCCCAATCAAATAATTCAATTCAATAAAATGGCCATTGATAAATCAATTGAAAACATGATGCTCATGGAGGATCGATACCAACGTTTTATGAAAAGTCTTTTGGAGAAATCGTCATGGTTTAATGATGAAGGGAAAAAGGCCATTACTGATTTGATGAGCTCATATAGAAAAGGTTTTGAAGGATTAAAATCCATATCGGACGAGAGTTTTAACATTATATCAAAAGTCCTTTCCGGTAAAGAAGATGAATTAAGTAAATTCCAGAAGATCAGCATGGAAAAAAAGATTTAATCCAATCAGAAAGTATCTTAACTTTCCGATTCAACGTTGTTTTTTTAAGAAAAATTAAATGGATTTGTCTGCAGGTAAAAATTAACTCAAGACTTTTTTTTGCAGATTTTTTTGGAAGCGGGACATTGCTTTTTCGGAATATCCCGCTTCCAGGTTGATTTTCAAATTTTGTATTAACGCCATTCTGCTTCGTTAAAAACATCCTCACAGTTCTAAAACATAAATACCCGGCGCATCGCCCAATGGGTAATATCCCTTTTCAGGATTGCCTATCGGAGGCGGATCAACCTGCTCCTTTTTCGAATATTTAACCAGCCATTCCTGCCAGGGAACCCACCATGACCCCGGATGAGAGGGCGTAGCCTGCTGCCATATATCAGGATCTATATATTTTCCTCCTCTGACAACTCCAATTTGATAAGTTCTTTTTGATTTTGAAGGCTCATTGACAATACCTGCATTGTGGCCGCCGCTGGTCAGAGCAAAAACAATTTCCGGAGCATCTGAATACAGATGAAATTTATATACTGAACGCCATGGCGCTACGTGATCCTTAATCGTCGCCACCAGGAAAACCGGAACATGAATATCGGTCAGAGCAATTGTTTTGTCATCAACAGTGTAACGACCACTTGAAAGTTCATTATCCAGGAATAATCTACGCAAATACTGGCTGTGCATATAATAAGGCATCCTTGTGGCATCGGCATTCCAGGCAAACAGATCAATCATCGGACGCCTTTGTCCAAAAAGATAATCATTTACCATTTTCGACCAGATAAGATCTTTGCTTCTCAACATCTGGAATGTGCCGGCCATCTGTGATGTATCAAGATAACCTTGATCCCACATAAGGTCTTCAAGAAAGTCAACCTGATTTTCATCAATAAAAAGCATTAATTCTCCTGCTTCCTTAAAATCGGTCTGGGCGGCAAGCAATGTCATGCTCTGCAGACGGTTATCTCCTTCACGAGCCATAGCAGCCGCAGCTATTGCCAATAATGTACCGCCTATGCAGTATCCTAAAGTATGAATCTTAGTATCGGGCATTACAGCCGATACAGCATCCAGTGCCGCCATAGCTCCAAGTTTTACATAATCATTCATGCCGATGTCACGATCCCGGCTGTCAGGATTTTTCCAGGAAATTATGAAAACCGTATGACCTTTATCCACCAGATATTTCACCAGTGAGTTGTTCGGAGACAAGTCAAGAATATAATATTTCATGATCCAGGCAGGAATAATAAGAACCGGTTCCTTATAAACTTTATCCGTTGAAGGAGAGTATTGGATCAGCTCAATTAAACGATTACGTAAAATAACCTTTCCCGGCGTGGCGGCCACCTGTTTGCCGACTTTAAAGTTTTCCACTCCGGCAGGCCTTTGTTCTGTGATAAGCCTCTTCCAGTCGTCGAGAAAATTGTTAAATCCATTTAAAAGATTAGTTCCGCCTTCTTCACAAGTGACCTTTATGACAACAGGATTTGTAAAAATAAAATTTGACGGAGAAAAAATATCGGTTATTTGTCTCATTACAAAACAAACCATGTTCTGATGATGTCTGGAAAAGCCTCCAATTTCGGTTGTTGCATTTCTCCACCAGTTTTCCAATCGTAGAAAGGAGTGGGCAAAAAAACGATACGGCCACTTGTCCCATTCTTCATCCCGAAATCGAATATCTTCGTGACTTGTTACTTCGTCCTGCAAATTATACATCGTAACAAATTCCACCAGACTCCTCATGACGCCGTTCATAAATAATTCCATCAGCAACGCCCTTTTTCCGGGTGAATCGGAAAGATTTAAAATCCAGTCTAAAAGAGCAAGCATCTGGGAAATGGGAGAAATCCCCCGTGTAATTCTGCCTTCCCGTGAATGCATATAACGGTCAACATAAGAATATGCTGTATGTCTATATCTAGCCATATATTTCTCCTTTATGAAACTT
>CAZWCA010000046.1:7258-23785 GCA_964632255.1 uncultured Smithella sp.
CGCCGGCACCCAGTGTAACCTGAACGAACTGAGTAGGTCGAAGCCACTTTTTAAAAGCGTCACGTACTTGTGCTGAAGTAATTGTTCGGTACTGTTTAGCTGCATAAAAAGGCTCATCCAACGGCAAATCCTGCAAAGATAAAGAAAGATATTGTTCGGCAATATCGTCAATACTTGCTTCCGAAAAAAGGATTTCTCTCAACAATTGTATGCGTGCCCTCAACAATTCCTCAGTTGTTGTTTCTCTTTCCTGCATATCCTGAATATCCTGCTCCACCATTGCTTTGGCCTTAGCCGTATTCGACGGATCACAGCCATAAGCAACGTTATAGAGAGACCGGTTTTTCCCTGCTTCAATGTGAGATTCTACCGTATAGACCAAACCTGCTTTTTCTCTTAAATCATGATACAGCCGGGATGCGTAAAATGCTCCGGACAAAACATGATTCCCAAGCTTTAGAGTATAGTAATCCGGATGATTTCGAGTCACTCTGATAGTTTGAGCTAGAATCACGTCATCCTGAATTCTGCCTGAATCTGGAACAAAAAATATTGAAGATTTATTGGATTCCACCCGGGGTAGATCTGTCTGAGGTTTTGGCCCTTCCGCTTTCCAGTCACCGAAATATTTTTCTACAATCTTGCGAGCTTTTTCTTTGTTTACCTGACCAATCACTACTATGGTTGTCAAATCCGGGCGATAAGTTTTTTTGTAATAAAATTTAACGTCTGACAATGAAATTTTTGAAATGGTCTGCGGTGTGGCTTCGCGCAGAGCCGGATCATTACTTGGAAACAAACCCTTTAGCAAAGTACGTTTCGAAACATAATCCGGACTTTTAAGTTGGTCGCGCAGGGCAGCTATTGTTTCAGTCTTAATCACACTGAATGACGCCTCCGGCAGAGCTGGTTGCAGCAGATTTTCAGCCAGAAGTTCCATCCCTTTTTCAAAATAATCAGGCAATACTTTGCAAAGGAAAGACGTTCCTACGGAAATATTAGCCCCTATATCATCGGTAGCCTTTTCAAAAGATAATCGATCTCTGGACTTTGTACCGTAAGACATCAGATTGGAGAGAATTAAGGAAACGCCTTCTTTTCCTACCGCCTCCTGAAGATCGGCATTATTCTTAATCCTGCCCATAACAGTAATTGTAGGACTTACATTTTCAGGCTGAACAATCAAACGAATTCCATTGGGAAGAATAGTAACAACTGATTTGGTTCCGGGAGAAGGCATGTCAGGCAATTTTTCAACTTTTTTTGCCCACGCAGGAAGCTTTAATGATACTATGCTTCTGTTTGGCACAAATGATTCACCACCACCGAAATTCTTCGGTACTGTCGGCCTCCCTGAAGGACGAGGAGTAAGAACGGCTGCTACTGCCTTATCATTTTTCAAGTATTTTCTGGCCACACGATTAACATCATCAACAGTAACCTTTTTTATCATTTCTATATCGTCATCAGGTGAACTCCGGCCTTCAACAGCTATGGCTTGAGACCAGGCTGAAGCAAGGCCCGAAATAGAGTTTTTACGAAATTCCGCATCAGTGATTTCATGCCTTTTCATTGCCTCAACTAAATCGGCAGGTATTCCATTCTTCACATATCCGCTTATAATTTTCTTGATCTCATTTACAAGTGTCCTTCCATCAGTTCTCCCTCCAAAAGCCGCTGCAGCAAATCCAAAGCTTGATTCAGGGAGAAAATTGCCTTCGAAAGTTGTAAAGAGCGCCTTTCCAGCAGGGACAAGACTAAATAAGTCAGTCCGATGACTATCGAGTACATCTGCCAGAATCACTCCGGCAGCAAAATCGGGGCTGTTATAGCCGGGAAAGCGATAGGCAACAAGGGATAAACTATAAGGTAAATCGCTGTCCATCTTTATAAATAAAGGCTTAACAGGCTGTAATCGGATTTTTTGTTTTTCGGGTAATGGTCGCCTGGGTATCGGCCCGAAAAGTTGTTTTACCTTGGCCATAGCATTTTCGGCATCCACATCGCCGACAATAACTAAAACCGCGTTGTTCGGCGCATACCATTGATTATAAAATTTTTTCAGCATGGCGCCGGTTGTCTGCCGAAATGATGCTACTGTGCCCAGAGCATCATGAGCATACGGAGTTCCGGTAAAGAGTGAAGAAAGAAGTTTAATATAGAGAAGATATTTAGGGTTTGAAAGATCGCGGGCAACTTCCTGCTCAATGGCTCCACGCTCCTGTTCCCATAATTCCGGTGAATCAATTACATCCCTCATGCGTAGAGCTTCCACATTTAAAGCAATATCGAGCTGGTCTTTTGCTACGGTAAAATAATACTGGGTTACGGTTTGCTGAGTATCAGCATTAAATTGACCGCCGGTTAAAGCAATAATTCCGGCAAGCTGCTCTGCCGACATTCCCGGGCTGCCGCGAAACATCATATGCTCCTGAGCATGAGCCAAGCCGGGAAATCCTTCCGGTGTTTCATTGGAACCGACAAGATAATTAATTTGCGTGGTAACGACGGGAGCCAACGTAGTTCTGACAATTATAACACGCAATCCGTTAGCAAGCGTAGCACGCACCACGCTAATCTTCTCTGCCGTGTGTGAAGACGCAGAAATGAATAATGCGAGGATAACGGTAAAAAGGACAAATGTTTTTTTAGTCTTCACCACACTCCACGAGAAAATGAATTGAAAAAATATGAAGCTTACTAATCACGGGAAATCTTTTTTCCTAATTTTTCAATCTCATTTCTGGTAGCTTTAAAGCCTTTTGCAACATCATCAGCCACTACGCTTGCCTCTTTTTTCAATTTCAGAGAAAGCTCTTTTGATTGATTTATTGCTTCATTTGTCGCTGTTTCAACTTTCTTTCCAGACCAGGCTAACCCCAGCTTTAAATACTTTATGGATTCTGCAAGATTTTCGCCTGCTTTTTTCGTTTCCTTATGCGCCCATGATTCTGTTGCCTTGATATAATAATTTTCAGCCATGGCCTCATAAGCCGTGGCAAAGTTTGTTTCCAAAATCTTTACTGAAGATACTGTCCCTTTTTTTACATTCTCAGCCAATTTTTCCAGTTCACTTATGGATGCTGTCAAAGCATCTTTTCCTTTGCCAGCCGCCTTTCCAGCTTCTGATTTCAAATAAGAAGCACCTTTATGTATTTCAGCGGCGGCGGAATTCAAATCCTTCTTCAAATAATTCTCCCTTGCTTTTTGAAAATATTGTTCAAGAGGAGATGAAGATTTTTTCTCCATAGTTGCTTCTACAGGAATGCTTCCCATGACCAAAATTAAAAAAATCACAATCGGCAACATATGGTTTAAAAATTTGTTCATTTTTGCCTCCTGTTTTTACCACTCTCTTTTTTCGGGGAAAAAGCCTTTTGTCGATATTCCCTTGTACTTTTAAGTAAATCTTTTATTGAGAAGATAATGTAATGTAAATACTTGCCCCATTCCTGTAAACAAGTAATAAAACATCTTCACCGGATTTGATTGAACCGACCGCCTTTTGGTAATCTTCCATGTTTTCAATTTTTTTCTTATTAATCTGCATGATCACGTCATTTGTCGCCAATACTGATTCGGCCGGGCTGCCTTCTTCTATTTCAGTGATTATTACGCCTTTAACACGGGGAGGCAGGCCAAGAATTTTCCTTGCCTCTGCGGGAATATTTCGAACATGAACACCCTTTAACTCGTTGCGGAGTGTTCCTGCCTTTGCCGCTAAATTTGAAGGCATTTCTTGAATTACAACCTTCATGTTTTTTTCGGCGCCATTCCGAATAATTTTTACATTTACTTGCTTGCCCGGAGCAACATTTGAAACTATATTCCTTAATTGAGCCCAATCTTTCACTTCTTTACCATCAAATTCAACA
Source organism: uncultured Smithella sp. (assembly GCA_964632255.1). Taxonomy (GTDB): domain Bacteria; phylum Desulfobacterota; class Syntrophia; order Syntrophales; family Smithellaceae; genus MVRV01. Next base: position 11,134 of record CAZWCA010000046.1, read on the forward strand.
ATAACATCTCCCTGTTGTATTCCTGCTTTCTCCGCCGGGCTGCCGTCCGCTACATCACTTATTACAGCGCCTTTGTCGCTTTTTAACCCAAGCTGTTTGGCAAGAGCAGGAGTTAGAGGTTGAATAGATACGCCAAGCCAGCCCCGAATGACTTTTCCTCTTTTAATCAGACTGTTCATGACAATTCTAACCATGTTGCTGGGTATGGCAAAGCCCACTCCCTGATACCCACCTGTACTTGAGGCAATAGCCGTATTTATTCCAATAAGTTCACCTCTTATATTAACCAGTGCTCCCCCTGAATTACCCGGATTAATAGCAGCATCAGTTTGAATAAAATCTTCATAAGTAACAATTCCAATATCGGATCTTCCTGTTGCGCTGATGATTCCCTGGGTTACCGATTGAGTAAGTCCGAAAGGAATGCCGATTGCAATTACTCTTTCCCCCACCTTAAGTTTATCCGAATCACCAAGTTTGATTACAGGCAGATTTTGAGCATTAATTTTAACGACGGCCAGATCTGTTGGAGGATCAGCTCCAATAACTTTGCCTTTGAATTGTCTTTTATCGGATAGCCGTACAATTATTTCTTCAGAACCTTGTACGACATGATTATTGGTAATTACATACCCTTCTTTTCCTACAATAACGCCCGACCCCAAACCCATTTGTTTATATTTACGTGGTTTATTTCTGCCGTTGTCGAAGAATTCGCGAAACATCGGGTCATTGAAGAAAGGAAAAGGGATCGGCTGGCTGACCACGGTCCTTTGCGATGATATGTTGACTACTGACGGTTTGGCAACTTCAGCAAGCTCGGCCATAGCCTTATTAGTTTTCTCCAGAACATCAATTGATTCTTTTGAAATTTGGTGTTCCTGAGCTTGGCCTGCTTTAAAAATTCCTAAATCAGCGGAGAAAATGAACCCAAATACAATGCCGATAAAAATCAGAATTCCAGCACCACTCAGGATCTTAGCTTTTGTTTTCATGCTATTCCTCCTTCTTTATTTGAGCAATATTTTCCGCTGCTTTTTTTCTATGTTCATTAGTTTAAAAATATTTAAGATAAGCAAGAATTACAATATTCGTTTAATCATAAGATATTAACCGGACAAATCTACCACCCCGCCACATTTGTTCTCTTTTCTTTAAATTATTGCATTGAATATATTCCTGCAACAGGCTTGAGCTCGTTACTGCTATAAACTTCATCATAAATTTTAATACGGAACCGGTTCCGGTTCATCTTTTACCAGGAAAATTGAACACGGCATCTTCCGGATGATGGCGTCATTGCTCCCGCTTATGAGAAAATGTTCCACCCTGCCTTCTTGCTGAGCGCGCGTCACAAGTAAATCAATCTTTTCCTCGTCGATGATTTTCATAATTTCTTCAACAGGATTCCCCTCTCTGACAACCTCTCTGATATTAACGCCTTTTTCTCTTTCTTTATCAATACAATCGGCAAGTTCATTTCTTTCTCTTTCATTTTCTTTTTTGCGCTCTTCAATCATTGATATCTTAGGTACAGCCCATCCCTCAAGCCAGATTGTGTTAATAATATGAACCACCAATAGATCGGCTTGATATTTTCCGGCAAGGGATACTCCGTAGTGAACGGACTTCCGGCAAGCCTCACTCATCCAACTTACAACAAGAATGCGATTAATTTCTTCCATGATAAATTACTCCTTTTAAAAAATTAATTTTCGCTTTGTAAAACTGATACTTGGCGTCAGGAATAGATCTCGATTAAAGTCCCTGGTTTTTTCTTCCCCGCCGCCACCTCGAATATTTTTTGCGCCACATATTCCGGTTGCATGATAGCAGTTGGATCCATCTTCAGTTCAATTCCCGCAGTGAGTTTCGTGTTCACGGCACCGGGAAGCACCGCGTAGATGCGGATTCCGGACATGGATGTTTCATCGGCAAGAGCTCTCGTCAGTCCGACAACTCCAAACTTGGAAGCACAATAAGCGGAAAACCCGGCCATCCCTTCCACACCGAGGCCTGAAGAAACATTGATGATTATACCGGCTTTTTGTCTTTTCATTACCGGAATAACATTGCGCAAAAATAGGAATGTTCCCTTAAGATTGGTGTCTATTACTCTGTCCCAATGCTCTTCACTGGTTTTTTCAATAGGCTTGTAAACGGCTACACCCGCATTGTTTATGAGGACATCTATTCGTCCAAAATGTTTCACACAATTTTCGATAATCTTTTTTACATTTTCCTCATCCCGCACATCGCCTGTTAAACCTAAAAGATTCTCCGTGCCGGTAAGACCGGATAAAATTTGCTTGGCCTCGGAAACATGTTTTTCATGCCGGCAAAACATTACCACTCTATCCCCATGCTGGAGGAATTCCTCTGCCGTGGAAAAACCGATTCCCCGTGTCGAGCCCGTAATGATCACTACTCGATTCATAATAGCAATCCTTCTTTTGTTAATTTAACTTACGGCTAAAGTAGTAACAACGGCAGCAAATAGTGGGTGTATTGATAGTGGAAATGCAAATCCTGCTGACAAAGCTTATCAAGCATTGATAAGAATATTGAATATAACCGGTATTAATGATCCGTATACTGAAGCTGAATATTGGTCTGCTAAATTTGCATACCAATTATTAAATAAATAAGAAGCAATTCAGAACATATTCATTGCAAAGTTAGAAAGGCACTATAGACTTGTCCGGTAGCTATATTTCTGATTTTAAGCCGCAATTCTTTGGCATCTTTTGCTTCTCCGGGAAAAAAGATAAATCCATAAGATACTTCATGTGGAGGAATATTTTTTTGTTTTAGGGATTGAGTTTCAAGATCATGCCTGATTTTTGAATGAACATCCTGATCAGTCAACCCTTTCACTCCTCCATAGGTCAAACCGGCGGCGGCTCCGACAGCCGCTCCCTTGCCCAGGGCCGATCCAACATTTTGTCCGGTTACAATGCCGACGGCAGCACCGATCACGGCTCCGGCAGCACCGCCAAGAAATGCTGACTTTGATGCTTCCGGAGCAATTTTTCCCCATTCGGTACTTTTTGCCAACCGGTCGTAAGCAATTGACTGATCCAGAATAGGCCAGAGATTGTTGGCCGAATCAACCAGAAATGTTTGCGACGAAACAATTTCCAGGGGCTGGTTTCCTTTATTATCAAAAATTACTCTTACCGGCAGAAGCCCCGCCTTTCTAATATTAAAGTCGAAAGCTTCTTTCGCTTCTTTTTCATTATTGTAAGCCTGAGCCGCAATCTGAGCATCCGCAACACTGGTTGAATTTGGATAAGCTGCAGGCAGCTTAATCGGCGTAACCTTCTGCTTGTAAGATTCACACGACAAAATGGCAAAAATAGCAATCAAGACTGCCGTCAATAAAAAAGTATTTCTTTTAATCATAAAATGCCTCCTGCTACATTTAACTATCTCTAATTCATTTTAATTTTTAACACATCCAGTGAGGTTCTCAAGCATTAAATTTATTATACAGGATGATAAACTTCTATCAATAAAAAGTATATTGTTAAGGAATAAGGTAAAGTAATCAATCAAACAATCTCATTGTGAAATCAGTACTTAGAATTTGGTAAATTGAAATTCCGACAAATATCATGTTGGCAATAAGACTGATCATGACCAGCCTCCGCTGAAATTGCGGAAGTATCAATGAAAGACTTTTAATTTTCCGAAACGGCATAAGAATCCCCGAACCCAGTCCCGAAACAACGCCGGTAAGCAATGTATAGTAAAAAAGATATCCAATATATCCATATTCACTTTGCAAAATGCAGAAAGGGCAATGATGAGCCGGCATTTCATAAAAATAAAGTGAAATAAAGGAAATCAAAGAAATGCAGGAAATCAGGAAAAAAAGTCCTGAAACATAAGAGAAAAAGTATCCAATTTTACACGGTTGCCGAAAAGTATTCACTTCTTGATTCGGGTAAACCGGACCATTCAACACAATTCGAGATTCAGTCTTTAATTGCCTCACATTCTCATATTTTTGTACACTCTCTAAATTTACAAGTTTTTTTTTCATCGACTTATCTTTGATCAGATAAACAAAACCTGAAACCGACATTAGCAGAAATCCCGTGTAAAATGCCGCCATAGCCCCTTTAATCGTCATTAGAGTATTTTCCGAACCGGCGGCGAAACGTGCGGAACTAAATAAACTGCCGCAACAAGATGTTATCACATTGGCTTTCAAACCGGAAAAAAACAACAACTGAAAAAACGATTCAGCGATTATGATTGGCGCAAAAAAAAATAACAGAGCATATTTCGTTTTTATCAATGGGTAATCATATGCCTGATTGTCTACATAGTTTAAGATCAGCCACAGTCCGGCAAGAACACAATTTGTAATTTTCAGCAGGAGTGCCGGATAGCCGTAAGAATTGACATAGAGAGTCCCTGCTGCGCACATGGCCCCGACAAACATGTTATGCAGGCTTTCAGCCGTATGAATGTAGAAGAAAAGCGAGCTGATTTGAAAGATGAAAGCATAGGAAAGAATTGTCGAAATAAGGTACGTCTTTCTCTCCAACGCCAGTTGGTCTTCACTGCCATTCTTTAAATTCCAGATTTTGATGATACGAATTCCAAAAAAAGAGCTATAGAGAGTCATGCCGCAAATAATGACCGAGCTAAATACAAGGGCGATGACAGCCGGATGAAGGATCATATTTCTTCCCCATTAATGACCCCGTCCCGAATAATTATAACCCTGTCAACAACGGACGAATCAAAGACAAGCGGATCATGGCTTGCAATAATAATTGTCTTGCCGATACTTTTCAATCGGCAAATGATATCCATGAACTCCCGCGAACGCTTGCTGTCCAGATGCGCAGTCGGTTCATCAGCAATTATGATTGGGGGATCATTCATCAAAGCACGGGCAATTGCCACCCTCTGTGCTTCACCGCCGGAGAGCCACTCCACTTTCGCCTGGATGCGGGTTCCAAGACTGAACATATCAAGAAGTTCCTCCGCCCTCTTTCTCATGACGAAGTGTTTCTCTCCAAGTGGATATGAAGGCAGCAAAACATTTTCGAGAACAGTAATTCCCCTCACCATGTTAAATAGTTGAAAAACAAACCCAAAAGAGCGGCGTCTTATTTTTGTGAGAAAACGTTCCGGCAGGCTTGTGACCTCGATTTCCGCAGTATCGTCGCCTTTCTGAAATCCATTAAAGCACAGCAGATCTTTTCGCAGGCTGATTCGTCCTGAAGTCGGTCTGGACATACAACCAATGAGAGAAAGGAGCGTCGTCTTTCCTGAGCCACTTGGTCCCTTAAAAACCGTGACTTTGTTTCCTTCCAGAAAAAGATTTGCATTTTCCACGGCGATAAATTCATTTGGTTTGCCAAGATTAAATCCTTTTCGGACATTCATTAAATTTATCATTTTAAATACCCGCAATAAACAATCAAAGCATGATGGAAAAGATGGTTTTGTTAAAAGTTCCAGAGGCAAGGCAGGCAACTTCTGAAGAAAAAGACGTACTTTTGCGTACATCGCAGTGACGAAGGAAGCCGAACGCAGCATATGGACTTTTTACAAAGTCGTTCATCAGGACCTCATGACCGAATCCGGATCGACAATTGCCGCCTTCCAACAGGGTACGATTGTGGCAACTGTGTAGGGCACAACTATGAGAAAAAAAAGAATGGCTACCTGATATGGATTAATAAAAGGAGTAATTCGATAATCCGGGTAAAGAACGGACCATCCTTTCAAAACCGGAGAAAACAGGAAAGCCGAGGAGAAAAAAACATGACCGTAGGCAAGTAAAATCCCGGCTGTAAATGAGAAAAAAGACAAAAGACCGCCTTCATATGTTTTTAGAGCAATAATATCGGATGTTTCCCAGCCGATTGCCTTTAAAATACCGATTTCGCGCCTTTCCTCTGCGCTGAGTCCTGATGCTTTTTCCCAGGCAAATATAACAAATGCTAAAAGAGCCATGCTAAGAAGGACAATGATAATACCGCCTCGCCAGTCGAAAACAGAATCATAGGTACGAACCATTTCATCCCGAATGATCGGCCGGGTATCGGGAAGTTGTTGCCTAATTTTTTTGGCAATCGTGGGAAGTTCTTTTGAATTTTTAACAGTTAGGACAATATCGGTTGCATGTGAAGAGGCAAATCCAAAGAGATCCCGGAAATCAGCCTCCGAAATCAATATCAGGTCTGCAGTTACCAGCTCTGAAGCGGCGGAAAACTCGCCGAGGATGATAAAGCTGCGATCACGTCCATCCGGAGTCTGAAAAAACATGGTATCCCCGCTGTTTACCTTTCTGCTTCTTACAATTCCGCTGCCTATAGCGATTTTTCCCGGTGGAATAGTTTGTTGGCGTGGCACCATAAGTGTATAATTTGCTCCCATAACAGGATCGTAATAATATCCCCATAATCTTGCATCGGCGGAAACAACGCCCCGGATGTTCCTTATTTTTTCAAGGTAATCAATAGAAATCGGGTCATATCTACCCATGAGGACGTGCTGGACAACCATCTCGGGAGCATTTTGCAAGATGAGAGTGGCTTCCTTTTTCATAGCCTCGGTAAAAAGTACAGCCGAGGTCACGACAAAGACCAACAGCGTATAGACCAAAAAAAGGCTGAAGTTTTTACCTTTCCTTCTCATGAGAGAGGATAGGGTAAAGTCGATGATGCTTCTTTGCTTTTCAATCCAGCTTTTCATTCAGTCTCCGCATGTTTACCGGCGGGCCGGCAATCGAACCCGCCGGAAAATGCTCCAGCGACGCCGGATGATCCTGAAAGGCTGAATGCAGGTCAGCCTGGGAAAGATGGCGCACATACCGCGCCTCAGAAAAAAAACACAGGTCAGTCAATTCCAATGTTCCGGCTAGACCCGACATTTGATTTAATGCCGGAGTATCAGCCTGCAGACGCATTGCGGCATGGATGAACATGACAATAATCAGCAGTATACCTGCGGCAAACAGGACAACGGCAATGTTTGACTTCCGTGCAGTAAACGAGGAATTGATGACTATCCTTTTTTCCAATACCGCCTTAATCAAGATTTTTGATTACCTCCGGATCTATTTCTGAAAATCTGAGAGTTTTTTTGCCTCTGTGGTCATTCGCGAACTCCCGGGCATCAGCCTCGTGCCTAAATGGAATCAATTCCCGCCCCATAGGGCCATAAATATCACTGCCGATGACATAACAGACCTTACGGGCATTAAGCCATTCAAGCGAATAGTAATCCCGGACAAAAATATCATTGACCTTCTCAGTTTTTACCCGGACATATTTTGATGGTGCATGAAGGAATTTGAACATGTCCTTTGCTCCATCGAAAAATAAGTATTTGCCGCTTTCGAAACGAACAGCCGTTAACCAGTCCGGATACTTTGTTACAAACATGCCGCATACAGGGCACTTATCTTTGCCCGATGGTAAAGGCAATTTTTCAGCAGCCATAGCTGTTGACATCATTGACACTATACAAAGCAAGACCGGTATTAGGCGTTGAATACAAAAGATTGACAGATGTATATTTTTTAATTTCCTCAATGCTTCATCTCCATCGTTTTCATCTTCTTCATTTTCCTTTTTTCACGGATCATTTTCGTGTCATTTCCCAGATCCTCATATGTTGTCTGAAGAACTTCATCGAATCCGGCCATGCGTCCGCCATAGTCCGCCAGGAACCGTTCTGCATCAATCTTATTTGCAAATGCCCACTTTGCATTTTTAGTCATAACTCCCTGTTTGCTTCCGCCGATGATCCAGAATGCCTTTTCCGCATCAATCAATTCTTTTTTACCGTAATCAGCAACACTGATCATTAACGGGGCTTTATCCAGGTTTAATGCCAGGTCAACTGCTGCGCAATGTACACTGCAGAACCCGGCTTTCGAACCATCGTTGTATTCAATCAGCATCCGGCTGTGTGCAAATGTTTCTCTGTTCATGCCGCAATGTATGCATGACGGCACTTTCTTAACATCATTTTCAGCAGCCCAGAGGAAAGATCCCGAAAGCAAACAGAAGGTTGTAATAATACTTAGCAATACTCTTTTCACTGTTTCTTTTTTTACTGATTTCATTTTTTCACCTTTCATTTTAGAATTTTGTTTACAGGAAGTAAGACAAAAAATTTTGATTTGTTTAACAACAAACTTTTCCTGGGCAGCATATAATCCATTGTTTAATTTTTCTATCAGGCTCTGCCTGATTATCTGTACTCCGAATGCCTGAAGTTTGATTGAAATGCTGAATGAGGCGGTATGACTCTCTGACAAATCTTCCTTATCCTGCCCGTGTCTCCCTTCCGGAATGTTACCGTAATGATTTTTGGGTATATTTTCCGTAAATTTAACACGTATTATTCGTGCAAAATATCTTAAAAATTAATCAGGAGTTGGATGAAAATGAAGTTTAATATGCAGCAGCATTAGTAGTTGCCGGCTATCATACTGCATTTAATAAATAACCATTGCGATTATATGATTCACAATATATGAAAATTACAGTGTAAACTGTAGATTGCCCATGAGACTTCTTTCCATTGGCAACATATATAAGACAATTATCCTAAGTCTGCTGTAAATGAGCTGACAAAAGTTAGATGGAGTGCGGCTTGCACGCAAATTGCATGATTAATATTTCCAAGCTGATGCGGCCGGAGCGGCTTTCAATAGTAGATAAAATTTTTTAAGAGGCATTGAGTCTGAATGATGAAACCGAAACTACACATTTTAATCCTGGATGATGTTCTTACGGATGCGGAATTGATGGCTTTCGAGCTAAGTGATTCAGGAATAAAATTTGAACCAAATTATGCTTCAGACAGGAATTCTTTCCTGAAAGCCCTCGACGATTTTTTGCCGGATATCATTCTTTCCGACTATTCCCTGCCCTCTTTTGACGGTTTATCCGCGCTCAAAATTGTAAGGGAAAGATATCCTGATATTCCCTTCATATTTGTTACCGGAGCATTAGGTGAAGAATTGGCAATTGAGCTTCTGAAGAAAGGCGCAACAGATTATGTCCTGAAAAACAGGCTGTCCCGTCTTGCACCTGCCGTAACGCGGGCTATGCAGGAGGTTGAAGAAAGGATTGAACGGAAGCGTGCTGAAGATGCTTTGAAAGAATCCGAAAGCCGTTACCGCTCCATTTTTGAAAACACCGGTACAGCTACAATCATCGTTGATGAAGAAAAGAGGATTATTCTCGCCAACAGGCAATTTGAACAATTAGCGGGTAGGCAAAGTCATGAAATCGGTGAAAGAAGCTGGTACGAATTTGTACATCCCGACGATATAAAAAAAACCGAAGAGTTTGATCGGCGATGCGGACTGTCTGCCCGGAAGACGGCAAGCGATTGCGAGTTAAGAATCGTTAATTCCAATGGAAATATTTATCATGCCCTGGCAAATATCGCCTGGATACCGCCGACAAAGAAACAGGTACTATCCCTGCTGGACATTACAAAACTAAAAGAGGTTGAAAAGGAAAAACGAGATGCGTCCCTTTATGCAAGAAGCCTGATTGAGGCAAGTCTCGATCCACTAGTTACAATCAACGCCGACGGCAAGATTATGGATGTCAACCGTGCTACGGAATCTGTAACCGGCCTGAGCTCGAAAATGTTGATCGGAAGCAACTTTTCAGACTATTTTACCGATCCGGACAAAGCTCATGAAGGTTATCTCGAGGTCTTTGCCAAAGGTTTCATTCGTGACTATCCTCTGGCGATACGGCACACTTCCGGAAAGGTGACTAACGTTCTTTACAATGCCTCTTTATACAGGAATGAGGCCGGAGAAATTCAAGGCATACTTGCCGAAGCACGCGATATCACAGAACGGTTGGAAGCAGAACAAAAAATTGTAAAGACAAATGAAATGCTGAGGTCTATTACATCAGAGCTGGTTATGACGGAAGAGCGTGAAAGAAGGCGTATAGCTGTTGACCTGCATGACAATATTGCGCAGACTCTCGCCATAACCAAATTAAAGCTGGATTCGCTCCTGGACGGATCACATGATGACAAATCGGCCAAATCTCTGGAGGAAATCATCGAACTGATCAAACAAGCTATTGGGCAAACCAGATCATTGATGACTGACCTTAGTCCCTCGGTCCTTTATGAGCTGGGTCTGACCGAAGCTATGGAGTGGCTTGCCGAGCAAATTCAGGAACGGCACGGACTCAGGATAATCTTGAAGAAAGATCCGAGGATCCGCAATATAGACAAAGATCTTCAAGCCCTGTTATTCAGGTCCGCCAGAGAGCTGCTTCTGAATGTGGTCAAACATGCCCAGGCAAAAGAAGCTTATATTATTTTGCAAAAACTCGCGGGACAGATCAGCGTTACCGTTAAAGACAACGGTATAGGCTTTAATATAAATAAGATTGATCATCCTTCCGGGCAAACCGGTGGTTTTGGTCTTCTCAGTATCAGAGAGCGGCTCAACTATATCGGCGGCATCTTTGAAATTGAAACCGAAAATGGTCAGGGAACCTGCATCCGGCTCATCGTTCCTGATAAAAGGCGCAGGAAAAAAGAAAAAACAAAAACCTGAATATTTCAAAGAATAATCTGTTTTGATATTGAATTTCCTTCATCTTGCCATGCTTTAATTATGTCCCGGTGATTTTTTGCTATGTAGTCAGTTGAGCCTCTTCCGAACCCAATCTGGATCTGGATGATGACATCCTTTTACGCGGCTGGCTTATTTCCCTGATTATGTTTAGAGACATTCGATTCCTGATAATCAGTGGATCAATAATTTCTCCACAAATTACACACTTAAGTCCCCAAAACCAATCGTTGGAACTATAAAATTTATCTCTTACCATAGCGCCGCCACAACGCAGACATTTCATAAAGTTTCCTTTCTATCTTTAATTAAATTCTTTGCATTAATTTGCATCAACTAATTCTGCCGTTTAAAAAAAGATTTAATCTTTGAATACAGGATTAAAAAATTATCCTCAATCAGGCAGAGGATGATTTATGATGTAAAAAACCCTTATTAAAGTAATGAGGAAGATTCCCAAACAAGGTTGGAATCCGGCAGGAAATAAATATCAAAAAGCAAAATCAACATGTTTGAGAAGGTTTTTTATTATAAATGCTTAACGGAAATGAAATTTTTATTTTTATATTTTCCATATTAAGACTTTAATTCATTTGTGCGCTATTATTGACTGCCGGAATATAAACATCAAAGGTGCTTCCGTAACCCTCTTTAGAGTTTACGGTGATATATCCATCATGTTTGCTTATAATTGAGTAACAAATAGAAAGGCCGAGTCCCATGCCTTTTTCCGCCCCTCTTTGTTTTGTAGAGAAATAGGGATCGAAGATGTGTGGTAAATTTTTTTCCGCAATGCCCTCGCCCGTATCTTCCACACATATCCGGACATAGAGACCTTCAGAAATAGGAAGCGCATTATCATGCCCGATCAAAATATTTTTTGCCTTTACGCTAATAATGCCTCCTTCAGGCATTGCCTCCCCGGCATTAATAGCTAGATTTCGAAAAACCTGACACATTTGGCCTTCGTCAATATTAACCGGCCACAAGTTATTATCCAGTGAATATACCTTTTTCACCGATTCATTTGTGATACAGCTTTCAAACGTATTCATAAGCACCTTACGAATATCGCATATTCTTTTGAAAGGAGCACCGCCGCTGGCGAAGGTAATGAGACGTTTCGTCAGTTCGGCAGCCTGCCAGACAGCAGATTCAGCAGCCTTAAGATAATCGAGGACTTCTTCCTGTTTAGTAATTTTTAATTTGGACAATTGGACATTACCTTGAATAACCGCCAGGAGGTTATTGAAGTCATGGGCAATTCCGCCGGCCAACCTCCCGACGGATCTGAGTTTTTCATCTCTGATCAAATCATGTTCTATTCTCTGTTTTCCTGTAATATCAGTTCCATACGATTCTAAAAGCTCTTTTTTTGTTCTTTTGTATGCACGGTACAAATCGGCTTCGGCAACCGCTCTTTTTACTACCGGAGCAAGTCTCCTAAGATGATTCTTAAAAACATAATCCTTGGCCCCATGAGTGAGAATATTGATTGCCTCTTCTTCCTCTACGGCACCGGTCACGAGCACAAAAGGTGTTTCGGGACAATGTTTTCTTGCCTCAACTAAAGCATTATATACGTTATATTGCGGCAGGTAATAATCGGCAAGAATAAGCTGAGGAGAGAATGATTGCAGTTCCCGAATATAATCTTTTTCCGTCATTACTCTCCTGGTTTTAAAGTCCAATCCTGCCTTCTGCAGTTCATACTCCTCCAGATCGGCATCGGCAGACCGGTCTTCCAAAATTAAAATACGAAGTAAATGCGCCACTCAATTTTCCCCCTCATAGAGTGCCACTAATATGAGTTTACTATTCGCGGAATACAACGATAATAAAATAGAAGATAGATGACAGGATGAATCTATTACTAAAATTAATTGCTATATAAAATAAATTTATCCAGGATTGCTTCTCTTCCACTTTAATTCCGGCTGTCAGTATACATACATTAAATCATCATTGTTATCATAAATGTAATGTCTTAAATTTTATTAAAAATAATATTATCTTTTCCAGGAGGTGTATTATGCGTGAGGAAAAATCAAA
>CAZWCA010000047.1:0-5286 GCA_964632255.1 uncultured Smithella sp.
GAATTTCTAAATGCTTACACCTCGATATATTATTCCAATTTTCTCTTTTTTTATTTAAGGCAAGCGTTCGGTTTCGGTGAAGTGGCCAATCTGCTGACGGCGGCCGCAGGAGGTTTTGTTTACATTATTGCTGCCTGGCAGGGCGGCAAACTGGCTCAGCGGTATGGATTTATCAGGATTCTTTCGCTCGGTATTTTGGTCGTATTTTCATCTTTTTTCATAGGCATGTTATTTCCCAATCCCGCGGCGCAAATTTTCGTATATTGCCTGTGGACGGTGGGAATTTGTTTTATCTGGCCTGCTCTGGAAGCGCTGGTCTGTGACAAGGCCGGCGCTTCGCTTTCCAAGGTTATCGGCATTTATAATATTACCTGGGCGGCGGGGGCAGCGGGGGCATATTTTACGGCGGGTATCCTGATTGAGAAACTGGGCATACTGAGCCTGTTCTGGCTTCCTATGGGATTAATAATCATTGAGCTTGCTCTTGTTCCTCTTGCAGCAAGCCGGTTGAATAAAGAATATGCTCGCCGATGTCCATTGAATATTTTGGTTTCTCCTGATGAAACCAGGCGATTTCAGCGGATGGCCTGGCTGGCCAATCCTTTTTGTTATGTGGCAATCAATACTGTCATCCCGCTTATACCTTCCATTGCGGAAAAACTTCATCTTTCTACAGGAATGGCAGGAATTGTCGCCTCTCTCTGGATGTTTGCAAGATTGAGCTCTTTTGCGGTCCTTTGGCAATGGACTGGCTGGCATTACCGTTTCCGGTGGCTGGCGGGATCATATCTTCTGCTGATAATCTGCTTTTTCGGAGTTCTTGTATCGCCATCGCTGGGCTGGTTTCTAGCTGCACAGGTCGGCTTCGGCCTGTCCATCGGGTTTATTTATTACTCGTCTCTCTTTTATTCCATGAATGTAACGGAGAATCAGTGCGCTAATGCCGGCCTTCATGAGGCAATGATCGGGGTGGGTTTTTTCATTGGGCCGGCCTGCGGTGCTGTTACACTTTATCTCGTTCCTACTACACTCGGTAACAGCGCCTGGTCTGTGGGAAGTCTGCTTTGCGCCGGATTTTCTGGATTACTCTTTTTGAGATTTCACCGGTTTAAGTCTAAATAGATTAATTATAATGAGTATGAATTGTTCCATAATTGAACGCAGAGCGTTCACCTCGTGCGTTCCCACGCGGTGCGTAGGAACGAATAGAAAACACGGGGATTCGCCTCTACATGAAATCCTCCCTAACCCTCCTTTACAAAAGGAGGGAACTAGAAGAATAAACCTTATTTTCTCCTTTTTTTAAGGGGGATGAAGGGGGATTTTTCTCGTTTCCATGCCCTGCGTGGAAACGGTTCTTCTCCTGAAACGCCCCCGTCACTGCGTGACACCTCCGCCAGCAGAAGATATGAAACGGTAATATTTGCTATTCACATTCTTCCCGCTGTCACGGACAGAGACAACGAGTCATGGTTCGACCTGTCCATCATGATGGTTCAACAAGCTCACGGAACCTGAAATCAATACAGGCGCTTGCTTGCCCTAAGCCCGGTCAAAGAGCTATCCTGAACCCGCCCTGGGCCATTCTAAGCCTGTTGAAGAGCTGACCTGAACCCATAATCGAAGAGCCTGCCCTGAGCCTGTCGAAGGGGTTAGCGATCCTCAGTCTGCGCTTCAACAAGGCTGCCGCAACAATACTTTTCCCGGAGCCGTGGTTTTTCAATCTTTCCGGTAGGATTGCGCGGCACATTATCGAAGATAATTTTACGCGGGCGCTTATAGCGCGGCAGGCCTTCGCAAAACTTCACTATATCGGCTTCCGAGCAGGAAGAACCGGGCTTCAGTTCAATTATCGCTACAGGAATCTCGCCCAGACGTGCATCAGGAAGGCCGATCACCGCTACATCCTTAATCTCGTCATACGACCGTAAAAAATCTTCGATCTGCACCGGATAGAGGTTCTCGCCGCCGCTGATAACTACATCTTTTTTGCGGTCAACCAAATAGACAAAGCCATCCTCATCCATGCGCGCCATATCGCCTGTATAGAGCCAGCCGTTTTTCAGTAACTCCGCCGTAGCCTCCGGGTTGTTGTAATAACATTTCATTACACCAGGGCCTTTTACGCAAAGCTCGCCCACTTCGCCCTGCCCTACGGGATTCCCGTTTTCATCGGCAATCTGTAATTCCCAATGATATCCGGCCTTGCCGATTGCGCCGACTTTATGGATGTTTTCAATGCCCAGATGAACACAGCCGGGACCGATTGATTCTGAAAGTCCGTAATTGGTATCGTACTCGTGATTCGGAAAATATGTTTTCCAGCGTTTGATCAGGCTGGGCGGAACCGGCTGGGCGCCGATATGCATCAGTCTCCACTGGTCGAGTTTATAGTTCTCAAGTTTGATCTCTCCACGTTCGATGGCGTCCAGAATGTCCTGCGCCCATGGAACCAGCAACCAGACAATCGTTACCTGCTCCTCGGAGATTACCTTGATTATCCATTCCGGTTTGACGCCGCGCAACAAAACGGCTTTGCTGCCGGCAAGGAAGCTGCCAAACCAGTGCATTTTTGCGCCTGTATGGTAAAGCGGTGGAATACAAAGGAAATTGTCATCTCTGGTCTGCTTATGGTGATTCATTTCCACTTCACAAGATATCGTCAGGCTGCGGTGAGCATGGAGAATTGCCTTGGGGAAACCGGTGGTGCCGGATGAAAAATAGATGGCGGCGTCATCATCGTCGGTAAGCGTGATTTTCGGGGCGACAGAAGAGCAACAGGCCGTTAATGCATAATAATTTTCAGCAAACGCCGGGCAATTCATTCCCAGAAAAAGCCGCATCTTCACATTCGGAATCTGATCGCGGATTGCGTCAATTTTATCAATAAATTCCGGCCCGAAAATGATAGCGTCGCACTCCGCAAGCTCCAGACAGTATTTGATTTCATCTTCGGTATAACGATAGTTGAGCGGCACGGCCAGAGCGCCGGTTTTAAGCACACCGAAATAAATGGGCAGCCATTCCAGACAATTCATAAGTAAGATCGCTACTTTTTGTCCCTTTTCCAATCCTCGTCCCAGCAAAAAATTCGCCAGGCGGTTTGCTTTATCATCAAACTCGCGCCAAGTCATTTCCCGCCGGTATTTATTTTCGGGATTTTTTTCAATAAGGTCGTAGTTTTCCCAACTTGCTTTAATTTCTTTGATTTGCGGATTTACTTCAATCAGACTGACTTCTTCACCGTACAGAGCGGCATTGCGGGCAAGTATTTCTGTAATTGGCATTTCTTTTTCCTTCTTCTATTATTCTATTTTCACCGTTTACGCGGGAATTTTGTTTACAAGGACAAGTTTGACGGGAACTCGCTTTTACGGATGGGAAGATACGAGTTTCGGAACTGTAAGTCAAGAATGTTTTGGCCGGAAGTTGCCTCTCTGATCACACTTGTTTAACTAAAATCTTCTTGACACAAAGTATACCATCTCCGTATCCTAATAAAGTTAAAGCATAAGTTTAAGAATGCATTCTGCCAGATCAATTCATGGAGGGAATACATGATCCACTCCTGGGTTCGAGCAGCTCGCCTTCAATTGCACACGATCGGCCTCACACCGCTCTTATTAGGAAATATAGCGGCGTGGTATACGCAGGGTCATTTCAGTTGGTCAAAATTTGTTTTCTCCCTTTTGATCGGCCTTATGATCCATCTTACAACGGCATTTGCCAATGATGTTGCTGATATCCAAACGGATGAAGCCAACGATTCCCGCACCCCTTTTTCCGGCGGCTCCGGCGTTTTGGTGGAAGGAAAGCTTTCCCGTTCCGAACTGATAAATGGCGCAAGCGGGACAGCTTTTTTGGCTGTCATCCTCACCTTTGTTATGATCTTCGGACTGCACGTCCACTGGGGAATCCTGTTATTTGTGGGCTGGGGTATAGTGAGTGCAACAGAGTACAGTCTTCCTCCGCTGAAGTTATCCTACCGTGGAGGTGGTGAGTTTCTGGTTCTCGTAACTTATAGCATTGCTCTCCTCTGGGCCGGCTATTTTGTGCAGGCCGGACCAGCATTTTCGCCTCTGATCTGGATTTTAAGCATACCCATCGGGTTTGCTGTTTTTGCTCTGATCACGATCACTCAATTCCCCGACCTAGCGGCGGATCAAAAAGCGGGAAAAAGTTCATTGGTAATAATGTTCGGTGTCGGAAAGACGTTGCGCATCATTTCGCTGGCGGTCATCCTCAGCATGCTCAGCATAGTGATTTTCCTTTTTGCAGGTGCTCTTCCGGTTCCTGTATGCATACTCTCTCTTTTCGCTCTTCCCCTCGTTTATCGTGTTTTGAAAGATATTTTTCGTCCAGTTGAGCAGGGGAACGTCCTGTATACAAAGCTTAGTCAAAAGACATTGATTCTCACTCTTTGGTTGGGAATTGCTCCCGTCATTGGGCTCATTCTGGATCAGCTGCTTTTATGATGACTTTGATCTGACTGGTTGCTTCTGCAAGGCACTTCAGGAGAAAACGTGAGGGCATTTCGAATTATTCTTGGATTATGTATCGATCTGATCCTGTTCGGTTTACTGGTTCCATGGATGGCGATCCGGATGGGCCGCATATTCGATAGTGTATTTCCAATTCTACTGAACACAGACAGCCTTCTTTTCAGCATTTTTGGATTAATCGCACTCGTACTGGGAGCTGCGTGGTTACTTTGGGCTTGGTTCCTACTTATTAAACAGGGCCAGGGATATATGACCGAGCTTTTCGGTATAGAAATCTCACCGGTGACGGAACGCGTCGTTACCGTCGGACCATATTCTATCCACAGGCATCCGGTTTGCGCAGGCTACCTGTTGATCATCGCCGGAATCGGTCTGCTCCTCGGTTCTCCCGGAGTGGTTGTAATTGTTCCCCTGCTTCTGGCCCTGGTCTATATTTATTTGCGTATCTTTGAAGAACCGGCTCTGCGCCGGCGGTTAGGTCATGAATATGTGGTTTATTCCGAACAAGTCCCCATGTTTTCTCCCTTCAAACGTAAGAGAATCCCGGTTGCTTTCAAAAATCTTCGCGCGGACCGGGTTCGCTTCCTGATCAATGTCCTGGGCGTTGCCTTTGCTATTTTACTCATCTGCTTTCAACTATCCGTTCTGAAAGGAACCCGGACTCAGATCACGAGCTACATCGATCATACGGGTGCAGACGTCTGGGTCATGCAAAAAGGGGTGGATGATTTAGTTGCAACGTCCGTCGTACCAAAAGAAAGCGTTGACACGATTGAAAAACTGG
>CAZWCA010000047.1:5386-18206 GCA_964632255.1 uncultured Smithella sp.
TGCATTACCCTGTATACAGCAGTTCTGGAGCGGATTAAGGAATACGGTACAATGAAGGCATTGGGCGCAACGGATTTGTTCCTCTTTGGCATTCTCTTCCGGCAATCCATTATCTCGCTTACGATTGGCACAATTATGGGCCTGTTGCTCGGTATACTTGCTAATTATATAATCAATCAATGGGTGCCCGGCATGACGGCAAGGCTGGATAGTATGATCGTGTTGCAAACAATACTTGCCGGATTGGCCATGGCCTTTCTGAGCACATGCCTGCCCATGTGGCGGCTGAAAAAACTCGACCCACTGGAGGTTTTTCGGGCATGACGGCGATTATTGAAACGCACGATCTGTCACACAGATTTGGATCGGGCTCCACACAGGTTCTGGCTGTAAACAAAGTTACTTTTCGTCTTAATGAAGGCGAGTTTCTCTTACTCATGGGACCTTCAGGCAGCGGTAAGACTACTCTTCTTGCCCTGCTCGGATGCATCCTCAAACCAACTTCCGGCCGCATCAGCGTATTCGGACATGATGTCAGCATCTTGCATTCAAAGGAACTTGCCCGACTCCGGGCCAACTCTATCGGATTTGTTTTCCAGGGTTTCAATCTCATGTCTGCACTGACCGCATGGGAAAATGTGGCACTGGTCGGTGATTTTTTGAGCCCTCGCCCGCACAATATTCGCTCGCGCTCCATGGAAATTCTGGAAAGTATTGGACTCGGCCAACGTCTTTATCACCTGCCAGAGGACCTTTCGGCGGGCGAGAAACAACGCGTTGCCTTTGCCCGCGCCTTAATAGGTAATCCCAAGATCATCCTGGCCGATGAACCGACAGCCAATCTTGATGCAGAAAACCGGGACATGATTCTGGAACTGCTCAAAAAGGAAGTAGAAAAACACGGTGTCAGTATTATCATTGCAACCCATGATGAAAGGATTCAGCACTTTGCGCACCGCATTATACGCATTGAAGATGGACATCTGTGAGATACCTGTAAACTTATCTTGAACAGTACTTGAGTTGACAGTTTCTTTAACTTTATCGATTTTCTCTGCTTAATTTCTAACCCATCTTCCACAGTTATGAAGTTTGAAATATGTGATATCAATTAGTTACGATAAAAATTAGGCCATTTTCTTCACTACATTCTTGATAAATTTTAGTTTGCTGGGCAGCGGAATTTTCATCCTCTGAAGCAACACCTTGAGCTCCTTCGATGGAGTAGCCGCCATTCTGAGTCTGATAGTTTTCTCCCTTCTCGGCAGAAGCACATCCAAAGACTTCAGTTCTCCGTATGTAAATCCTCTAGCAGTTTTCTTGGGGTTGTGCCAAGCCCCAATACCTTCATCTATTGTTGAAGAGTTCGCTCCATTGTCAATGCCAAGAAGCAGACAAGGATATGGGCTTGAGTCCTCTCTTGTTTGCGAGGAAGATAGGCCGCATTCCCAAGTCATGCTTTTCCACGCGAAAAAGAGTCTCCACTTCCGTAAGCTGTATGTAGGTATTCCAAAGAGTTTTTCAGATTGATCTCAATCCAGTTGGTGCGCAAAATGTAACTGCCGCCGGTTTCCAATGCCCATTGCTCTTCATTCTTGTTGATCTTTATGAAAGTCGTGAGTCTTTCCCTGTTCCAGTTTCTATGACGATGATATTGAATAGCTAGACCGCCCCGGCTGTTTTGTTCCAACAGCCTCCGATTCTCCGTTCCACTTTCTGCTTATCGCGAGCCCTGCCGCTTTCAGTTTGTTTGATATGCCAGCTCATCCAGTTTAATTTCCAGTCTGGGTACAAAGCGGCAGAATGCATTTTCTTTTTCCTTCCTGCCTTGAGAACAGCATAGAATGAAGGTTTCATCCTCCCTCCGGTAAACGGCGAAGTTTGACATCAACACCAGGCGGCACCTCCTTCCAATTCTTATCGAGAAGCCGCTGCTCGAACTTCTTCAACGGGGGTGCCAACTAAATAGCTGAAGGCCTCTATTTTAAATATCCGTCGTAAACGTCAGTAATGCCCAGAAATGGGTTTAGAATTAACGTCATTTTCTTTTCTTCATAAGCAATATGAATTATAGCGGGTGAGGTTACGTTATTTTTGCCATACTTAATTTTTACTATACCATCAGAAATTTTTTTGCTGTTCTCCAGTGCAATATCGGAAATAATAACTCTTGGCGGCAGATGCTTAGCATTTTTTTGTACTTCTTCGATTTTTATTGCAGTCATATCGTTCGTGGTTACCCATAAAGATGCATTAGGTATATCAAGATTAAGGGTATAATCTATCTGATCACGGACAGCATCGACACGTAATTGTTTGTCAAGGCCAACAATATTTCGCGATGCCTTCTTTAGACTATCTGTGGTTAAAAAGTCACGTGTCGTCGGAACAGCTAAAAATAAGATGACGCTAATCACCATGATAACCAACATTAGTTCGACTAGTGTAAAACCATTATTATTAAATTGATTATTATTCAATTTCCCAATTATTAATGTCCTTATTTTTGCCTTCTCCACCAGCTTCACTATCTGCTCCATAAGAGATTAAATCAAAATCGCTATGGCTGCCAGGACAGACATAAATATAATCGTTATTCCAAGGATCTTTCGGAACTTTTCCTTTTTCCAAATATCCCCCCTGTCGCCAGCTCTTAGGCAGATTGCCGGCAGTAGGTGCTTCAACCAAAGCTCGTAAGCCCTGCTCTGTTGTTGGAAAAGCACCGTTATCAAGTTTATATAACTTCAGTGCTGTTTCTATGCTTTCAATTTGCATTCTTGCTTTGGCTTCTCGCGCTTTATCATCACTGCCTATTATGCGCGGAACGATAAGCCCGGCAAGGATACCGATTATAACGACAACAACCATCAATTCAATTAGAGTAAAACCGGCGGTAGTATTTCTTTTTCTGGTATTATTTAGCATGCTTGACATATCCATTTCCTAATTTAATAAATATTATATTTACTTTCTTATTTTATAAGTCTATTCATTTCAAATATAGGCAACAAAATAGAGGCGACAATAAACACAACGAGCAAGGCCATTACAATAATCATTGCTGGTTCCAACAAGGAAGTCATCATCATTATATCCGCTTGTGCTTCATCTTCATAGGCGTTGGCTATGCGATTAAGCATTTTTTCGATAGTTCCAGTTTGCTCTCCAACGGCAATCATTTCAATAGCAAGAGGTGGAAAAAGGCCACTTTGCGACAATGTTGCGGAAACACTTTTGCCTTCTTCAATTTCTTTACTTGCCTTGTTGATTGCTTTCCCGATTAAAACATTATTGACAATATTACTTACAATTTCCAGCGCGGAAAGTAGAGGAACACCACTTTGTAAAAGTGTGGCAAGGGTTCGGCAAAAGCGGGCTATTGCTATTTTTAAGTTAATGGTCCCGAAAAGGGGGCTCTTTATCTTGACCTTGTCCCAAGCCTGCTTGCCCGCAATAGTTTCAGAGGTAAGGTATTTGAAGGCAACAACCATACTAAAGATAATCATCAAAACCAACCACCAGGAAGATTTAAGAAAATTACTGATACTGATCAGGGCTATTGTAGTTAGTGGCAAAGTTTGATGCATTTCGGAAAAAATGCCGGTAATTTTAGGCATAACAAATGTCATTAAAATAAAAACAATTATGCAACCAATGAAAAACATGGCAATGGGATAAGTAAGTGCTGCTCGAATTTTGTTATTCAAAGCTTGCTGTTTTTCACTAAAATCGGCAAGCTTTTCCAAAACCAGATCAATAGTCCCAGAGGCTTCGCCAGCCTTGACCATGTTTATATAAAATGAAGGAAAAATGCGGGGGAAATTAGCCATGCTTTCTGTCAGGCTTTTTCCTTCATTAACCTGCTCACGAATTTGTGACAAAGACTGTTTGAATAGAGTATTTTTTGTCTGTTCAACTAAAACTGATAATGCAGAAATAAGTGGTATTCCCGAACTAAGCAATGTTGAAAGCTGCCGCGTAAAAGCTGAAACTTCCTTTGCCGAAACCTTTTTCCCGAGGTTGAGAATGCTGGATATGGTGTTGTCTTTTTTTTCAGTGGTCGGGTTAATTTCAACTGGATAAATGTTTTCTTCACGCAATTTCTGGCGTACAGCGGAAACACCAATAGCATCAATAAATCCTCTACGCTGATGTCCTTTTTCATCTAAAGCAATGTATTCATATACGGCCATTTATTGCCTCTATCAAGAGATGAATGGATATCTGGGTCCTATCATTTTTTCGATATTGATTCAATAAGTTAAAAGCAAATAACTAATCCTGAGCTTCGATAACAATATCCTCTTTTCGGCTCAGAGAACGTGTAACCCGTAAAACTTCTTCAATAGTGGTTACCCCTTCCTTTATAACTTTATTAATACCATCCTGCTGCAAAGTAACCATTCCTTGCTGCACGGCTAAA
The DNA here is from genome assembly GCA_964632255.1 of uncultured Smithella sp. Classification (GTDB taxonomy): domain Bacteria; phylum Desulfobacterota; class Syntrophia; order Syntrophales; family Smithellaceae; genus MVRV01. The sequence continues at coordinate 9,810 of CAZWCA010000047.1, forward strand.
TCATTGATCTGGTTAGAATCGGAGGTTTTCAATATCATTCTTTTTATATCATCATTTACTATCATGATTTCAAATATAGCCGTCCGTCCGCGAAAACCGGTATTCATACATAAATTACAACCTTTTTTTCGATAAAAAGAGTGTTTGTCCAGGATTGATTTATCAAGCCCCAGATTAAGAAGGGATTCTTCATCCGGAATGTATTCTTCTTTGCAATGAGGACAAAGTAGCCGGACGAGACGCTGGGCGATGATGGCGATTACCGATGAAGTAACAAGAAAAGGTTCGATGCCCATGTCAATCAGTCTAGTAATGGCGCTTGCCGCATCATTCGTGTGCAGCGTGGAAAAGACAAGATGTCCGGTCAGCGAAGACTGGATGGCAATTTCGGCTGTTTCGCGGTCCCGGATTTCCCCGATTAGAATTACATCCGGATCCTGCCGGACAATGGAACGTAAACCGGCGGCAAATGTAAGATCTATCTTTGGATTGACTTGAATCTGGCCTATGCCTTCCATTTGGTATTCGATAGGATCTTCTATTGTTATTATATTTATTTCCGGTTGGTTAATCGTGGAAAGTGCTGCATATAAAGTCGTGGTTTTGCCGCTGCCTGTAGGGCCTGTTACTAAAATTATCCCGTAAGGAGATTTTATTAATTTATTGATTAGCTTGATACGTTCATCGTGCATACCCAGATCAGAGAGCATCAGCATTTTACCGGTTTTATCCAACAGACGCAATACCACGCGTTCACCGAAAGCGGTAGGGATAACCGAAACGCGAATATCGATCAGGCGATCCGCAATTTTTATTTCAATGCGGCCGTCCTGCGGCAAACGTTTTTCAGCAATATTCAGCTTCGCCATAATTTTAATACGTGAAATAAGAGGAGACTGGATACGGCGTGGCAAATTTAGTATGTCATATAAAATTCCGTCAATTCGGTAGCGAATCTTCAAATTGTTGGAATAAGTTTCCACGTGAATATCACTGGCTCGGTCTTTAATTGCGCCGGCAACCAGCAAATTTACCAGCTTGACAATCGGTGCATCGCTTGTTTCATCAAGAAGGTCAGCAGTATCATTTATCTCCGATATAAGTTCATCAGCCGATTCTTCGTTCATTTCTTCAAAAAAATCTTTTGCCGATGACCTGCTCATATCGTAAGCAATATTGATTACACCGATAATCGTCTCCTGCAAAGCCAGGACGACCGGCATATCAGGTTTTTTTAAAAGTCGCCGCAGATCATCAACCGGCTGAAAATTAACCGGGTCATTGATTGCAATAGCTGAAAAATCTGAAGTTTCTATAGGAATCATTTTGAACTTCTTCAAGTACTGGATCGAAACGGCCTGGGTAAAATCAATATCTATACTTTCTGTGGGCAAATCCGGCCAATAAGGAATTCCAAAATGCTCGCCGATTATTTTGAGCAGGTTTACTTCGGCAATTGCCTTCTTTTTGACCAAAAAGTCAAAAAGAGACGATAAACCTTTGCTTCTTGCTGCCTCTGCTTCTGTTAAAACACCGGAAGATACACCGGCTTGCAGGAGCCTCGTTTCCAGAGACGGCAAAGGGTTTGCAGTCGGAGCCATCAGATGGCTTTCTGTATGGTTGGATTTCTGCAAAGCTGAATAGATTTTGGACATTAGTATATCAGCCTACTTTAATGGGACTTTCTTATCAGTTAGCTGCAGATCAATTTCATTTTGCTTTTTTGACCCGATCTTTCTCTCATTCAATTTGATTACTCCGTCTTCGATTTCACCCATGCTTTCTCTCTTTTCTGTAAAAAGCGACTGGGCATCTTTCTGATTTCTGACTATATGTGGCGTTAAAAAGATATAAAGATTGGTTTTCTCTCGGGAATTAGATTTGGTTTTGAAAAGCCAGCCTAAAATTGGAATATCTCCTAAATACGGTACCTTATATATATTATCTTCAGTGCTGTCACCAACGAGACCGCCAATAACAATTGTTTCTTTATCCTTGACCACCACAGTTGTTTTAGCAACTCTTTTTAATGTAGTCGGTATGGTTGAAGTTCCGGATGTAACTTTGGTTACTTGCTGAGATATTTTCAACCGGATATAGTTTTCTTCATTTATATGTGGAGTAATATTTAAAATAACACCGACATCCTTGTATTCATAATTACTGTAGTTCGTTGCCAGGTTGACATTCGTTTGATCCTGTCTTGTAACATATGGCACATTGGAACCTACGTTTATTTCCGCTTCTTCATTGTCGATTGTCATAATTTGAGGAGTAGATAAAATGGATACATCATTATCGGTCTTGTAGGCCTGAACAACCGCACCGATGTTCGGAAACGATACGCCCCCAATATTAATGCCTGAACCGATGATACCCATGGAAAAACCACTTGGAAAAGCAAGTGCAGACCCCACGGCGGCAACCGGTGGAATAATATTGTAACCGCCCGGATTATTGGCAGTTCCGGCGCCACCGGAACCGGCAATTACAGTCGCTCTTCCGGAATCAAAGTTCGAAATTGAACCTGTATCCTGTATACCGCGCCATTCAGTGCCTAAATTAAAGGTTTTTTTAGTATTCACTTCCATAATCAGGGCTTCGATGTATACCATAGGCCGCGGCATATCCAGTTTCTTGATTATGTCTTCCAAAATTCTATAATCTTCTTTTTCCGCCATAATAACTAAGGTATTAGTGGCCTTATCGGATACTATCTGTACATTCTTAGAAATAACCGATACCATTGCTTTCGCTGTTGCGTCACTGGATGTTCTATTATCTTTTATAATACTATTCAGTACTTTGGCCAGGTCATCGGCATTGCTGTTCTGCAGACGATAAACCTGGATATTTGATTCGCCGCGGGGCGTCTCTTTATCCATCATTGTAACCAGCTTACGGACGGTTGCCGTATCAGAAATACTAGCCAGCATAACGATTGAGTTTGTCCTGGCATCGGGAACCAGTCTGACTGGCGTAACTCCGGCACGGCGCTGCTGAAATATTGAGGTCAGCGACTTCACCGCTTCACCGGCGGATGCATTTTGCAATGGAATGTAAGTAATCTGATCGCCGGCACCTTCCACATCCAGCGCCATAATGATTTCCTGTAATCTTTTAATATTGGAAAGAAAGTCGGTAATTATCAACATTCCTGCCGGAGGATAAGAAAGCACCGAACTGGATTTGGAAACAATCGGATCCAGTACTCGTTTGATTTCGTCAGGATTTGCATGTTCCAGAGAAACTATCTGCGTCGCAACCCGATCTTCAGGATCGACAAGTTCTTTTTTTAACCTTGTCTCAACGCTTTTTTCACGCACAACAGTCGACGGAATTATTTTAATCATATCGCCCACCGGAACCGTTGCAAAACCGTAAACTTCCAGGACGGACATGAAAACTTTGTAGACATCCTCAAGAGGAATTTTTTTGGGCGAGATAACTGTGACCTTTCCTTTTACTTTATCGTCAATGATAAAATTTTTGCCTGTTAACTCGCTGACAAATTTCACAAAAACTCCTATATCAACATTGTCAAAATCAATAGTCACAAACCTCTCGTTAGAATGTTTTTTCTCCGGATTGGTGACAGTCTGTGGTTTAGAAGTGGTTTCCACATTTCCTGCAATATTTTTATCTTCCTTACCTGTCTGAGGTGATATTTTATCTACTTTTTTATTTGCTTCCGCATTCGGTCCAGATGTTACGGCATTTTGATGTTTCAAAGTAGCTTTTTCGACAATAGGAGTCTGTGTAGTCTTTTTTTCCGGAACTATAGCAGCAGGAATAACCTTCATAACTTTTTTTGTGGAATCGGTAACCGATTTTTTATTTACTTCCGTTTTTGGCTGGGCAACGGAAGTAGTTTGATGGGTCAGCTGAGCTTTTTCGATAACGGGAGTTGGAGCCGTCTTCTTTTTGGGAACGACGGCAGCTGCGGGAGAAACTGTCATAACCTTTTTTGTTGGATCAGTAACCGGCTGTGAAATTTCTTTTTGCTTAACTGGAGCGGTATTTGTTGAATTGTTCTGCGTAGTAGGAACGGTCTCGTCTATCCCTGATACTTTGGCGGCAAAACTCGTTTCAGTCAGCAATAAAAGAAAAATCACCAAAAGCAGAGCCGTCCCAAAGGGAGTAATTTTATGAAAATTTTGTTTCAATAAAATCATTTTAATCCATTTTCCCATCCATCAATTTTTTAAATTCGGAATACTGACTTAGTTCTTTCAAATCTTTATCGTTGATTGCCCATTGCCGCACTTCAGGGTTAATTTTCACGGCGGTTTTCAGGTGATGAAAACTTCGGGCAACTTCTTTCGTCTGTGAATAAAGGCAGGCCAGGTTATAGTGAGCATCTGCGTAATCAGATTTTACAGTGAGCGCTTTATTAAAACGACGGATCGCCCATTTATAATTCTTTTGGCTCATATGTACCACACCTAAATTATTAAGCGCCTGTGCATTTCGCGGATCACGTTTAATTACTTCCTTATAAAGTAACTTAGCCTTGTCCAGGTTGCCTTCTTGTTGTTTGTTCATTGCTTGTTTAAACAAAGCCTCAGTATTAATTATTTTCCTTCTTTCTTTGAATTCCGAATTCGATTTCTTGCTTTCAGTTAAAGGAGATGTTTTTTTTGTTTCGTCTCTGCTTATCGCCAATGATTTAGGGGATTGCAGTATATCTGTTTGTTTAGGAATGATATTATTTGTAAGTGGTTTCTTTTCCGTTTGGGATAAGGGAATAGAAGTAGGCCGCCCTGGATAAGCCTTTAAAACTTCCTTTTTTCCAACCTGCCAAAATAATAGAGTCATGCCCCCTGTTATAATGAAGACTATCAAAATAATTATAATTGCCCGTATCTTGGTGAAATAATGAGCTTTCTTGTCTGACGTGTAAATAATATCGCCATAAACCGCATAATCTGACTGTTTTTCTTTTTGTACCTTGCGCAAAGCATCATTTATGTAACTCATAATCAACCCCGGTCAAGAATACACCTTTATATTAAGCCGTCATACGATACAGGATTTTTTTCCATCCATTCATTGTCTTTTGAAAATAATTCCGGCCGATATCAAGTGCTGCCGTTCTGATAATTTTTCGATTTATTTCATATATTCCCTTAGAATAACCAATCAGCAAAGCCCGGTCACAAAGAGCGTTGATACGGCGGGGGATGCCTTCCGTATAATAATAAATCAGGCCGAAAGCGCCGTCTGTATAAGTAATTAAACCGGGTCCACCCGCAACTCTTAAACGATGATCAATGTACATACGAACATCCCGCGGCGACAATGGCTTTATGTCATAGCGGACAGTTATTCTTTCATTGAGCTGCCGCAACACCGGCATCATTAACTTGTTATTTAATTCCGGCTGCCCAACTAAAATGATCTGGATGAGCTTTTCACTTTCTGTTTCCAGATTGGAAAGCATCCTTATTTGTTCGAGAACACTGAAAGAGAGATTTTGCGCCTCATCAATAATGAGTACCACATTTTTACCTGCTTCATATCTTGCAAGTAAAAACTCATTCAGGTTATCAATATAATGCTTTTTTGTCTTTTGCTCATCAACCTGCCCAATCCCATATTCCGTCATTATTGCTTCGAGCAGATCGAGATCCGATATAGCGGTATTAAAAACCAGTGCTGTTTCTATTGAATCATCCAACGATCTGAGCAAAGAACGGCATATCGTCGTTTTGCCCGTACCTATGCCGCCGGTAATCAGAACAAATCCTTTTTTTTCCTTGATTCCGTAAATAAGACAGTTGAGAGCATTGCGGTGATGTTCGCTCAAAAATAAATAACGAGGTTCCGGCGCCAGCTTGAAAGGATTTTCCTCTAAAGAATAATATGCAGAATACATGTTATTATAGCCCTGTTCACGTAATTTTCACTTTTTATGGAATGAATAACTAATAGTTTCTACTTTTCCGTTTCTCTTCAGGTTCAAAGAGATATCCGCCTCGGACTGCATCAGATTAGCCATTTGCAGTACGTCATCAGCACCTCGCATTGGTTTGTTGTTCAAATTCATTATTATGTCGCCGTTTTGTAAACCAAGTTTTTGATAAACGCTTTCCGGCCGGATATTGGAAATAATATAGCCTTCCTGATTTCCCTTATTAGAAAATGGCCGGATTACAGCCTGGCTTAAAATTGTTTTCAAATCACCCGGCTTTTCATTAATGGGGGTTACACCGGCTGTTGTATTAGTGTTCTGTGATGAAGAACGGGGAAAGAGCTGCCCTTCCGGCGTGGCTTTGATTTTTAAAGTTATCTCGACATCGCCTTTTCTTAAAATTACTGCATTACGCAAAATTTCAACGAGTTTGGCCGAACCGACCATATCGCCCAGACGATATAACGTCTGTTTGTTTTTACCTCGCTCCTCTATAACAGCGAAGCCAAGAGCAGTACCTCCAGCCACGGTACCTTTTAATTCATATGATGTTACTTCCTGCCCGGAGCTGAAAAAGCCACCCTCCAGTTGTTTTTCTCCAATTGCCTGTAATGTTGAAAAAAATAAATTGCGTTCGGCAATTATTCCATAAGATTGCAGCTGATTGCGCAGTCCGGAGCCGGCGATATTTTGTTGAATTCCGGCATTCCTTACTGCAGGCGATGGATAAATTAAGGGAAAACTAATCATATTGTAAAAAAGACTTACAATCTCGAAAGATAAAATCGTTATAGTGAAAAGGACAATTGCAGGCTGCAAGAACACAACGGCTGATGATGGAAGGTAAATAATATTTTTCACTCTGCCGGTAACATCGCAGATAAATTCTTTTGACTTCTTTAACTTGAATTTCACCATCACATATAGCGGCTGACCGGGTCAGCCAGCGTTCCGCTGATAGATAATTTGGTTTTCATTTTATTTTTAGCCAGTATTTCGATGACGCCGCCTAAATTCAACTGACTGCTTTTCAAATTGTCCTCCAGTGTTACCGTACCTTTGAGTGTGCAATTGATTTGCGGACCCGTAACCTCCAGCTTTTCAACTTCCAGCGTGCCGTTTTTCATTTTGGCTTCGATTATACAGCGATCGAAATCAATTCGATTCAATCCTAAAAAAGGTTCGCCAAGCGGATAATTTCCTTTGGCAAGTAAAAGCTTAAATATTACTACTGGAATTCGATCCGTCGGGGAAACGTTGTTATAACAAAAATCGCCGCTGACCTTTCCGGATACTTCTTTGCTCAATTCAATTTTGAGGAAGTTACATCTGGAAAGATCAACATTTTGGAGTTTTAACTTTACATTCCGTGGAGGATAAACTTTATCCCATGAAATCAGGTCAATGCGGCCCGAAAAAGTACCAGCATATGCTCGACCGCTCACGTCTATATAATTTTTCTTTTTAAGAATGCTAAATAATTCCGGTTGAAGGTCGACCATCTCGATTTGCAGCGCCGGAGCTTCTTGTGGAACCGAACTGACTGATGCTTCTTTCAGTTTTATCCCCAAAGGCAAAGAAGTATGAAGGCTTTGAGCCTTAAAAGAGAAATCCGGCGGACCTACGGCAGCTTCCAGATAGTTTTTCATAATTTCACACGGGAAAAGCAGGTATAAGAAAATAACAGTAATAAATATTCCGTATAACGTGAACCACAGAGCTTTTTTCCTGAAAATACTCAGGTCAATTTTTTTAAACCATGTGATAATTTTTTCAAACCGCATGCTAATTTTTCCCTGCCGGACGCTGGTTTAATAGCTGATAAGAGGCCATCTGCAACTGAGCCGTTAAGTATTCCGGACTTTCTTTCATTTTGTTTATCGTAATTCTTTTGATCTGCACAAGTTCAGTGGGAGATTCAGCGTAATACAAAAAATCCATCAGTTGTTTGATGGTAACTTTATCCAACTTGATATCCACGAGCGATTCTTCATAATTCACAGTTTGCACTCCCCGCGAGGAACTCATGTTTTTGATATTACCCTTGACTGAAGCCTGAACAGCCTTCTTCTCCACATAGGAAAACAAACTAAAATCTGCCGGCCTTGCAGCCATTGCTGTTTTTATTTTTACGATTATTGCCTCCTGCCTTGCAAACTCCGCATCAAGCTGAATTATTTCATTAAGCTTTTTTTGATTGGTTATAATTGATTTCCTGATTTTATCTTTAGCCTCCCAAAATGGAAAAACAGCGAATTCCAAGATTAAAACGATAACAACAAACACAAATCCACCTATTAAATAATAGCGTTGCCTCTCGTTGAGTTTTGCCCAGAATTCCTTGATCATTTCAGAGTAATCCTTAAATCAAATTCCACTTTGTTGCCCTGCTTGGCCAAATTGGTTGAGCCGATTGCTACCTCCTTGAAATGTTTTCCTTTTAACAATTCTTTTTTTACTGAAGACACGGTATCAATACTTTT
>CAZWCA010000047.1:18306-23755 GCA_964632255.1 uncultured Smithella sp.
GCGAACCATTTCCACTGCTTGTGAATATCTCCATAAGCTGTCTTCATTTTGAATTCATTTTGACGAAAATTGAAAGAACGGATTCGGGAATGCTGACTGAGGGCTGCAGCCAGCGCAACATCCATTATCTGCGGCAAGTAATTTTTCCTGGCATTTTTACGGATTTCCATCCGGTACAACTTGGAAAGATCAATGATTTCTGCTTTTAAATCAAAATACTCTCCCAGTTCTTTTTGCAGTAGTTTAAATATTGATCCGCCGCCTGTTAAAAGAACTTTTCCCGGCTTGTTTTTCATACTGCCGTTCAGTCTCAGAAATTCGATGGTGTGCTTTAATTCCGCAAATAATTTTTTACAGACGGCGATACTATTGGCATCAACTGAGCTAGAGTTTACGGCAATTTCCTTCATTTCAACTTTTTCAGAGAAACAGACCTGATCCGGAATCGCCGCGGTCTGTACGTTGCCAAAATCAAATCCACGAACATCGATGATATTGTTATTCTCATAAAATACTGCATTCATTGAATTCAGACCGATGTCTAACATCAATCCAGCCGATACGATTGCCTGTTTTTCCAGAACCATAGAGGCAAGTAATATTGGTGAAATGCCCAGCAAATAAACATCCGGCCACCTTTCCTCCATCATATTTACCCATTCCCGAACATTATTTTTTGTAGCAACAGCGACAAGAAGTTTATCAGCGCCTGAAGGAAGATAATCGGCAATTATTTCATCAGCGGTAAAAGGAATGAGTGGCTCCAATTCAAAGGAAAGAGTTTTTCTGATTTTGCTGTCTTCATGAAATGGCAACGTGACCTGCCGGAACAAGAATTCTTGCATGGGGAAGGTAACTGCGCAATGAGCATTGGAAAACGCTTTGTTTCCGGCAACAGCTTTCAAAGTATCTTTAACACCGTTTTCGCCAATGGCGAACGTTTCAGCCGCCAGAATTTGGCTGCCTGATCGTCCTTTGCGCTCCAGGAGGACGGCCTTGATTGTATTGGCGCCAATATCCAGCCCAAGAACTTTATCCGGCATCAGCCTGTTCTCCAGTTTAAGATTTGAAAAGATTTACGGTCATCAGATATTTTGATAACAGCATTGATCTTTTGCTCCATATTTCCTAGTTTTCCGGTGGATGAAATTTTAAAATAATTACTTTTTACAGTGATCAATCCCTGCTTTATTGTTGTGCCGGCCAAACCGGGCACCTGTTGATACCAGAGTACGCTGGACAAATCATTGCCCGTATTATTCCTGTATTCATCCATTTTTGAGGCGATATCTGCGCTGATATCGGGAGATAAAGAGCGTAAAACCAGTTGCGGTGCAGTGTTGATGTTAATGAAACCGTCGCCATGAACAGTAACATATTGAGCTAATCCCGGCCTCTCTTTTGTGCCCGCATAAATATTTTTGCTCACACCTTTTATCATGGGCAATTCTTCAACACAATCCAGTGGAGAGTTCTTTGCAGCGTATGGCGGCGTCAAGGTTGCATAATAGGGGCTTTCGGCTCCTTCAGCGCCGGTAATGGTATCATCAATATCGATCCAGTCTTTGATGGCTTCGACCAGTTCCATTGCCTTTTGTTCATCGAGACCGAATTCCGGCTGGCTTAAAAGACGGATCATTATGTCACGAATATCGGGGTTGAATTCATTACCGTTAACAAGTTTATTGATCGGAATTTTACCGCTTTCATCTTCGATTTTTACCAGAAAAAAACCATCCGGAAAAAGACTGTGGGACTTTTCCGTTAACGTTTCCGTTTTAGCCCATGCATCATTCAATGAAACACAGTTTTGAGAGATATTGCTGACAAGCAGGGCCGCACTCGCATAAAATCCGGATTTGGCGATATGGGTCAGCTTGATGCCGTCACTGATATTAGCGGCATCATAGATTGCGTTGCGTGACGAGCGATTAAGTTCAACGGCAAAGGCAATTAAAATACTGATAATCAGCAACACTACAATTAGGGCTACACCGCGCTGATTATTTATATATCCTTTTCTTCTCATTATAAGTTAGCCGGCAATAAAATCTTTGTCATGAATTTGTATGGTTTATCCTTATCGCCGGCATTGACGATATTTAACTCTATTTTAATTGCTGCCAGCGTATTTCCTTTTTGGCCATCCGAGTTGGATGAAGAATCCCACGAGTCGTATTCTTTGCCTGCGCTGTCATAAAACTTAACGATCAGGGAATCGACATTTCGGCAAATTATATAGCTGCCGCCGGCATTCTTATCTTTTATTACCCGGAAATCGGTCTGATCCGAGCGTCGCAACACAAATGTTCCGTCGGTATCTTCTTCAGGATAATAGCCAATCATAGCCATACTGCCGTCAACTTCTTGATCATCATCGAATGCCAGGTGCGCCGCCGCCCAGAAGGATAAAGATGTAAACTCATGATTTTTTATTAATTCTTTATTTGTTCGAATTTCATACTTACCATTCAGTGGCTGAATTGAAGGCAAATCTTTTATCATTCTATCCAAAACTACCCTGGCCATCCTGTAGACGTTATTTTCATATTCTATTTCCTGAATGATTTTCATAGTGCCGCTGTAGGCGGCATAAACAGAGGACAAAACCATGCCCAATATCACTATGGCAACCAATATCTCAATCAGGGTGAAACCGTGAGCATTGCGCAGCGCTGATTTAATTTCAGCAATCATTATTAATTTCCGCTTGTCTTATACAGGATCAGTGTATAATTGCCGTCATTCACGTATGCTTTGTTAAAAACCGTAACAATGATTTTCTTTAATTGCTGCAGATTAGTATCGGTTATTTCCAGCTTCCAGCTATAGAGCGGATAACCGGCGCCAAAATCACCGTTTTCCGTACGATTGTTAAGTGAATTTGATGCTTCAATTTCCTCCATTTTACTTTGTGCAAGCAGGGCTGCAGATGTTTTGAAGCGCGACTCTGCAGACATGGAAATACTTTGCATCTGCAGTTGGTAAACTGCCGTGAGAGAAATGGCCAGAATGGCCATAGCGACCATTACTTCCAACAGCGTGAAGCCGCCACCGCACGAATTACGTAAATTCTTATTCAAGATATTTCCTTATTATTTTGATAAAAAGTCTTTCATATTTATTTTATCTCTCAATAAGGAGCAATGGCTGCCAGATTTTCTAACCTTCCTCCTATAGCCTGGGAAATATCACTACTTTTGGTAAAATGAATAAATCACAGAACACGCAATATGATGAATAGACATTAAAAATACGACCATCTATGTTACTCGATTTATTCCTCGTATATTTCTTGCGATGTAATATGAATTATATTCCCGAAACAGGATATTTTTGCTATTCCGACCATGTTGTTTTCTTTATGAAAAATAACCTGAAATGTCAATAATTATGTATACTTTTCCTGAATTACCACTGATATCATTCTTCCCATACGTTGTAGGTGTATTTCATTTTCTTCTAAGGAATTAGAGGTCAAGCAGTCAGTCCTCTTACATCTTGAGAATCGTGTCGTAATCACCTCCTCAACGTCTGCTTCCGAGATGATATCGCAACTTCAGGATTGTCATTCCGAACGTACGTGAGGAATCTTAATAGTCAGAATTTACTGAAACAAAGATTTCTCGCTTTGCTTCGAAATGACATAAAGTTTCCTCTTTTGGAACAATGTTTTCTTTATTCTTCTGCCGAACGGGTCATAGTGTAGGTGGCGGAGGTTGTGCCGTGGTTCCAGGTCTTGAGGTTGCCCTTGTCGTCGTAGGTAAAGGCGGTTGTCTTGGCGTTTGTTCCGGTTTGAACGATTTGGATTATTCTGCTGGCGTTGTCATAGGTATATTCATTGGTCCTGGCCTTTGGCGTCGTCTTTCTGTATATTCTGCCGTTGGCATCATACTGGTAGTCTGTCTGCTCACCATTGATCTTGTTTCTCTTACCAGTTTGTTGTTTTCGTCGCAGGCAAAAGTGGTGGTGTTGCCTTTGGCATTGAGACTGCGTATTAATTCATTCTCTGTCATTTCGAGCAAAGCGAGAAATCTTTGTTCAAATAAATTCAAGCTTTTTAAGATTCCTCACGTTCGTTCGGAATGACAGCCTTTTATTTGAATTTGAACACCAAATGGATGTGGGGCTGTCATCATACTGGTTGACTATGCTGTTGCCGTTGCCGTCGGTGGTTCTGATGAGCCTGCCGTCGGGATCGGTCTGTTTCAATAGTTTGCCTTTCCTTATTAAATCAACGGCGGCTAGTTATTTTTTGCCTCGTAACTTAAAAACTAAGCCCGTTCCTACTACCCGTCTTTTATCCCCACTCTGTATACTTTCTGAAGTGTCCGTCAAACTGGGGTAGGTTCAACTTGACCCTTTATCCCTCCTAAGTCCCCTCACCCATACTATTCCGATAAAAATGGCAGCCAAGGGACTAACAAATATCAGGTATATTGGCCATAAATTATTCCCTCGTCGATATCCCACTATCGTTATTATTACAATCAGAATCATTACAGGCAGAGGTAATAAAGCAACTTTGCGATCGTTTCCTTTAAGATATAGAATTGACCCAATTTGAAGGATTAAGTAAATAGTAAATGGAATACCCCATGACGTAAAAAAAAATTTAATTCAGTCTGTAATAAGTTCATCGTTATTACCTGCAATCGCAATCTTCACCTGTAGAAAGAAAACCACTAAAACTGCGAATGAGAAGTTAATCAATCTCATAATTTAAAGTAATAATCCTTTCTCCTATGTTGTTATTCTTAATTTTTTTGAGTTTGAGTTCAAATCCCCCATGGAGGCCATGTAACTGGGGAACCACCAAATCTTTGCCAGGGTCCCTGTTGATCAAAAAAACATTTAGCAATACAAATAACGACATCCTTATTGCAGTCCTTACACCCTTGCGGTTCACACTTTGGATGAATCCATGATTCCGCACTACACTTATTTTCCGTATAACAGTCATCATGCCTATCACAACATTTTCTTATGCATCTCGTTTCAAGAATATTCGGTACTCCATCACAACCTGGCTTTTGCTCAGTAAATAGTCCTTCTGGATCAATCATAATTATAGGATTATTTTGGGCATATGTGTAAGGGCGTAAGTTTGATGGCAATGCTATAAATATTGGCACAATAAAAAATACTTTGCCCCTTTGTAAAAAAGGATAACGCAATGGATCAATCCTCACATACCTACCCGTTTCCGGCTCATAATACCTATTCCAGTTGTAATGAAAGTTAGTTTCTGCATCAAAGTACTGCCCAGGGAACCGCAGGTTATTGGTAATCGTCGAGTTTGCATCAATGGTGGCTTTGCCGAAGGCATCATAGGTTGCAGACCAGACAATCGCTCCACTGATGTTGGTCATCTTTTGCGGTGTGCCCAGATGGTCGTTCTGGTAGAAGTAGTAGTCGCTGCCTTGTTTCATAAACACCGGATCGGTGC
>CAZWCA010000048.1:0-11725 GCA_964632255.1 uncultured Smithella sp.
CCATAGCTCAATTGGTAGAGCCACCGGCTCATAACCGGTAGGTCCCTGGTTCGATTCCAGGTGGGCCCACCAAATAAAATCAAAGAAAAAAAATGATTAAAGAAATGAAATGTATTTCTCAAAAAAGTGAGTGCCCGGCAGTAAGCACGATGGCTGCTTTGGGAAGTCGATGTCAAACGATATCTATCCCTGCCATAGATAGCACGGCAAAGAAAATTGTTAAAAAAATGCACCCTTAAAAGGTGCATTTTTTTTTATCCAAAAAAGAAGGAGAAATTTGTTGAAAGAGCAATTATTTTTACTAATCGATCTTCAAGAATGCGATTCCCAGATGGTGAAAATTCTAAACAGGAAAAAAACTCTGCCGGAGGAAATTGAGAAACTGGATGAGTCCTTTCGTATTTTTCAAAAAGATATCGAACAGAACAAGAGGAAATTCGATCAGATTAAGGCGCGCCACATTGAATGTGAAAATAAAATTAAAAAAATTAATGATTCAATAATTAAAACCAAAGAACGGCTTCTGGAAGTCAAGAACAATAAAGAATACCAGGCAATGTTAAAAGAAAACGAAACCGCTGAAAAGATGCGCGGCGATGTTGAAACGGAAATCATTTCGTTATTGGATGAATTGGATAAGTTATCGGTCCTGGTAAAAAAGGATCAAGAGATTTTAGAGGAATATAAAAAACAATATGAGGAAAAAAAGAAGCAGATTGAAGCCGATTTAAATTCAATTGATACAGATTCTGTAAGTCTGGAGCAAAAACGCACGGAATTAAAGAATAAAGTATCAGCAGATCTTTTGGCGAGATATGAAAAGATCAAAAAAGCCAACAAAGGCATCGGTGTCAGTTCGGCGTGGAAGGCGGTTTGTAACGGCTGCCATATGAACATTCCTCCCCAATTGTATAACGAATTGCAAAAAACATCGGAACTTATTTCTTGTCCGAATTGCCATCGCATTATGTATTTTCAAGACATGGAAAAGACCGCCTAGGTTATTATGGAAATTAATTATCGGCTATATAGTGATGGTGCTTGCCGGGGTAATCCCGGTGAAGGGGGCGCGGGGGCTGTAATTACCGACACCGAAGGAAATGTGCTCTGGGAAGGCAAGGAATATCTTGGACTATGCACTAATAATATTGCTGAATATAAAGCGTTGATTTTAGGATTGAAAGGAGCACTGGCTCAAGGTTTGAAAAGATTGGACGTCTACCTTGATTCGGAGCTCCTCGCTCGACAGATCAATGGTTCCTACCGTGTAAAGAATGAAAATTTAAAAGTATTAATGCACGATGTCCGCAGCCTGCTTTCCTCTTTTGACTTCGTTCAAGTTAACCACGTTTTACGCTGCCACAATGCCCGGGCAGATCGTCTGGCTAATCTGGCAATTGATTCCCATAAATAGCCATAATTTAAACTCAGTATTCCGGAACCCAGGCGATCCAATGGGAAAAAATTATTCTGTATTTTCCGGGAAGCACTGAATTATAACGACAATAAAATTAGATAAAAATCTCAAGTTCCATATCCTTTCTACCGATATAAATTATTGAATTCTTTTTGATGAGGCTATAGTAATACCGTGGGTCTATTAAGTATAAAAAATCTGCAGGCGGGCATGGTTCTAGCGGATGATTTGACCGATAGAATGGGAAGACTCCTGATGACAAGGGGAACCGTCTTTACTGAAAAATATCTGAAAATATGCAAAATGTGGGGTATTGTCGAAGCCCAGATTGAAGGGATATCCGATGACGATATTAATGCCGCTGCTCTAAATGATTTTGACCCCTTTGAAATAGCAAAGGTCTCCGAATCAGTTCATGAACGATTTTGTCTTACCGACATGGATCATCCGGCAAACAGAGAACTGGTCCGCCTCTGTATCATGAGAACTGCCAAATACAAAAAAATAGACGCGGATTATTTCGGGCAGGATCTCACGCTTAAAGAAATAAAGGAATTCAATAAGAAAAAAAGTGTGAATGTCAATCCCCTGGAATTTATCGGCGAAGGTACTAAATTATCAACGTTGCCGAATATTTACAGCCAGCTTATCGATGCAATTGCCAGGCCCAGTAGTTCCACTTACGACATCGAAAATGTAATCAGTAAGGATACTAATCTTTCCGCCCGTCTTTTAAAAATTGTCAACAGTGCCTTCTACGGTTATCCATCTAAAATCGATACCCTTTCCCGTGCAGTCAATATTATTGGAACCCGTCAATTAAGTACCCTGGCTATGGGAGTTAATATCATTACCATATTTAATAAAATCCCATCCAGTATTATAAATATGGAGATGTTCTGGAAGCACAGCGTTCTTTGCGGCATATGTGCAAGAATTTTGGCTGGCTACAAGAATATTCAGAATACGGAACGTCTATTCACAGCCGGGTTGCTTCACGATATCGGCCGTCTGGTCTGTTATAATTATTTACCCAAAGAATCTATTCATGCCGCTGTAATTGCCAAGAATAATCGTCAGTTGCTTTACCTTTCCGAGCATGAAGTATTCGGCCTTGATCATACAGCAATCGGCGGCAGTCTTCTTAACAGGTGGCAAATGCCCCTGTCTCTTGAGGACATGGTACGTTATCATCACGAACCGCAAAAATCAAAAAACAAGATTGAATCTTCCATTCTTCATCTGGCGGATATTATGGCGAACGTGATGGGAATGGGGACAAGCGGCGAGAGATTAATACCGCCGTTGAATCCCGAAGCGTGGCTTAGACTCGGTATGTCGCCTAATATTTTTCCCTTGATTATAGAACAGGCCAGTTGCCAACTGAAGGATGTTTTTAAAATAATTTATGGTGATGACAAAAACCGGTAAGAATATCAATACGAAAGCTTATCTTGAAGAACGTGTCAAGCATCTTGAAGATGTCGAGCGTTTTATTGTTGACGGCCTGGAAATGGCGGCATCCCTTGGCGATTTTCAGAACAGCATCAATAAGCTAAGTGATGTATGCACAATTCTCGAAGAAGCAAGGATAAGAATTCATGGCCTGATTCCCTTTGAATTCATTGCTTTCTTTCTGGTCGAGGAAGGAAGCAACGACTTCGTTTTGAAGTATATCGATTCTGAAAGGCATCGATTATACATACAAAATGAAATGGATCACTTTATTGAATGTGGAACTTTTGCCTGGGCGTTGAGAGAAAAAAGGCCCATTATTGTTCCTACGAGAGACGGCAGGGAAATGCTGCTGCATGTCATGGCCACCACAAACCGGGTTCGCGGTATATGCTTCGCTCTCTTATCTCAAAATAATTCGCCTCTACTTAATACGTCTTTATCGCTGCTTTCTACCGTTCTTCTCAACAGTGCCAATGCGATTGAGAGTTTTGAGCTATACAGAACCATTAGAGAGATCAACTCTAACCTGCAAAGAATCGATAATTACAGGCTTCTTTTCGAGGCAGCCCCCGATGGAGTTGAAATATTGGATTCTTTAGGAAACATTTTGGATACCAATGATTCCCAGATGAAGCTTTTAGGATATCCCAGGGAACAGCTTATGGGAAGCAGCTCTTCAATTTATTTTTCTGAGTGCAGCCGAGTATCCTTTGCCAATAACCGTTTATTGTTAAGGGAAAAAGGTTACTGGGAGGGTGAGGTCGAACTTGTTACGTCAAAAGGAGATATTGTTTCCGTCTGGCGAAAAGAAAAAGCAATTTATGATAAAGATCAGAGGTTTATCGGCGCTGTTGTCTACAATCGCGACATTACTGAACGTAAACGTGCAGACGAAGCGTTAAGACAAAGCGAGGCGACTCTGCGCAGTGTATTTAAGGCAATCCCGGTGGGCCTTTGCATAATGAAAGACCAGGTTTATCAGAATGCCAACAAGGCCTGGTATGATAGCTTCGGTTATTCCGAGTCCGACATGATTGGACACACAACAAGGAATCTGTACGAAGATGAAGATGAGTATCAACGGGTTGGCAAAGATTTGTATACAAATATTGCAATTCACGGTTTGGCATCCGTCCAGACAAGACTGCGGCGCAAAGATGGTATTTTTCGGGATGTTATAGTGACAGCCGGCCCCCTTCAATCAGAAAATTTGTCAATGGGTACTATCGTTGCAATTGAGGACATAACAAATCGCAAGAAGGCGGAAGATTCTTTAAAAAGATCAGAGCATTTATACCGGGTAATTTTTGAAAATACCGGTAATGCCAATATACTCGTTCGTGAAGACACTAATATAGTTCTCGCTAATTCCGAGTTTGAGAAATTATCAGGTTACTCCAGAGAAGAAATTGAAGGGAGAAAAAACTGGACGGAATTTGCTGATGAAAATGATTTAGAACGGATGATGCAATATCATCGTCAGCGCAGAGAAGGTATTAATGCAGCACCAAGGAAATATGAGGGCAGATTAAAAGACCGGTACGGCGATATAAAAGATGTTGCTATCTGCGTTGACATGATTCCCAGTACAAGAGAAAGCATAGTTTCCCTTCATGATATAACTGAACGTAAGCAAGCCGAAAGAACCCTTCAGGAATCGCAAAGAAGATTAGCTGATATTATTGAATTTTTACCTGATGCGACTTTGATTATTGATAAGGAAGGGAAAATTATTGCCTGGAACCGGGCCATGGAAGCCATGACAGGTACAAAGGAAGAAAACATGCTTGGGAAAGGCAATTATGAATATGCCCTTCCCTTTTATGGCGAAAGAAGACCTATTCTGATTGACCTTGCCCTGAAACAGGATATGGAAAGAGAGAAACAATATACGGCCATTCAGAGAGTGGGAGACACACTTTTTGGAGAATCTTTTGCACCGAATTTGCCGCCGGGTGATATTCATCTCTCAGGAGCGGCATCCGTCCTCCGGAATGAAAAAGGTGAAATAACTGCAGCTATTGAATGTATACGAGACGATACGGAGCGTAAGAAATTAGAAGAACATTTAAAACGGGCGGAAAAGATGGAATCACTGGGTACTCTGGCCGGCGGGGTGGCTCATGATCTTAATAATGTCCTCGGAGTATTAGTTGGATATTCAGAGCTTATCCGGGACGGACTTCCTGTGGGCAGTTCTCTGAAAAGATATGCCGGAAATTTGCTGCAATCCAGTATGAAGGCGTCTGCGATTATTCAGGATCTATTGACTTTGGCAAGGCGGGGAGTAAATGTTGCTGAAGTAATCGACATCAACAGGTTGATCCTTGATTGTCTTAGGTCACCGGAGTTTGAAAAACTGAAATCTTACCATCCTAATGTGAAGATCAAAACCGAGTTTGATAACGGGCTTTTATATATCAAAGGTTCACCAATACATCTAAGTAAAACTATTATGAATCTTGTTTCCAACGCTGCAGAAGCGATTTCAGGCCGTGGCCAGGTGACAATACAAACAGAGAATCGCTATCTGGACTATCCTATCCGCGGATATGATTCAATGCAGGAAGGTGACTATGCAGTGCTTATTGTATCCGATTCCGGAATGGGTATTTCCGCTAATGATATGGACAAGATATTTGAACCTTTTTATACGAAGAAAATAATGGGACGAAGCGGGACAGGGCTGGGATTGGCTGTTGTCTGGGGAACCGTGATGGATCATCAAGGATACATTGATGTTAGGAGTGAGGTAGGTAAAGGAACTACATTTACTCTCTATTTTCCTGTGACGAGAGAAGAACCGACGAAAGCTGGAAAAACTGCTTCTCCTAGTGCTTACCTGGGAAATGGTGAATCCATTCTAGTTATAGATGATGTGAAAGAACAACGTGAGTTGGCAAAGAATATGCTAAGGAAGCTTGGATACAAAGTAGATACTGTAGCCGGCGGTGAAAAGGCGATCGAGTACCTGAAAAACAAAAAGGCTGACCTGATAGTGTTGGATATGATTATGGATCCCGGACTCGATGGGCTGGATACCTATAAAAAAATACTGGAAATCAGGCCGGGGCAGAAGGCAATCATTGTCAGTGGTTTTTCCGAGACTGATCGAGTCAAAAAAACCCAGGAAATAGGTGCCGGAGCCTTTGTTCGAAAGCCGTATGTCCTGGAGAAAATAGGTTTTGCAGTAAAAAAAGAATTGGAAAGAACATAGCAGGAGTTATTCAGGGAATAGAATCAACGTTTAGTGAAGTATTGAAAGAAAAATAAAAAAAATATAATAATGCATTAGGTGGAAGAATATTAGATGATCGCCGGCGGAATTTATCTGCCGGAGGAAAGTCCGGGCTCCGCAGGGCAGGATGGTCGCTAACGGCGACCGGGGATGACCCCAGGGAAAGTGCCACAGAAAATATACCGCCCGAAGCTGAAACTTCGGGTAAGGGTGAAATGGCGAGGTAAGAGCTCACCGCCTTTCCGGTGACGGAAAGGGCATGGTAAACCCCATCCGGAGCAAGACCAAATAGGAGAACGTTTAAGAGCGGCCCGCTTGATGTTCTCGGGTAGTGTCGCTTGAGGCAGCGGGCAACCGCTGTCCCAGATGAATGATCATCACCGCATTGCAGGGTAACCAGCGTGCGGGACAGAACCCGGCTTATGATGTTCTTTCGCCTGCATTTCAATAAAAAACCCCTCTGCAAAATTGACAGAGGGGTTTTTGTTTTTCGTTCAGGACAATTTACTTCGTTATACCTAAATCCTGTTCCGTTTTAATAATATCAATCGTAGTTTTGATCACAGTATCGGAATTCAGAGAAATACTGTTTATGCCGCATTGCACCAAAAATCTGGCAAATTCCGGATAATCACTTGGCGCCTGGCCGCAAATGCCGATTTTTTTACCCATTTTATTAGCTTCGGTAATGGCCTGACGGATCAGTTCCTGTACTGCGGCATTTCTTTCATCGAAGATATGGGAAATCAGCGCGGAATCTCTATCCAAGCCAAGAGTGAGCTGGGTAAGGTCATTCGAACCGATGGAAAAACCGTCAAATACTTTGCCGAATTCTTTGATTAAAATGACGTTGCTCGGGATTTCCACCATCATATAAATTTCCAAGCCGTTTTTGCCTTGTACAAGCCCCTTACTGGCCATGAGTTCAACAACATTTTTTCCTTCCGCAACCGTGCGGCAGAAAGGAATCATAAGTTTAACGTTGGTGAGACCCATTTCGTCCCGGACTTTCAACATTGCTGCACATTCCAGCGAGAAGGCCTCACGATAACGCTTATCGTAATAACGCGATGCTCCGCGGAAGCCGATCATTGGATTTTCTTCATCTTCTTCAAAGAAAGGACCACCCAATAAATTTTTATACTCATTACTCTTGAAATCACTCATCCGGACAATAACGTCATTTGGATAGAAAGCTGCAGCGATTTTCGCTACACCTTGAGACAGTTTGTCAACAAAGAAATCTCCCTTATTGACATAACCCTGGGTAAGTTTTTCAATTTCCTTGCGGACATTTCCATCTGTGACCTTGTCGAAATGAATCAAAGCCATGGGATGAACGGTAATGAAGTGGGTAATGATAAATTCCAAACGGGCTAGTCCGACACCGTCATTCGGAATAGAAGTCAGATTAAAAGCGCTGTCCGGATCGCCGACGTTCATCATTATTCTCGTTCTGGGGCGCTCCATTTCCTGAACATCTACGCGATGGATATCGTACTTTAGAATCCCCTTATAAACCTTTCCCACTTCTCCTTCGGCGCAGGATACGGTAACTTCGGAAACATCGGTCAGAATTTTTGTTCCATTGCCTGTGCCGACAATACAGGGAACTCCCAGTTCGCGGCTGACAATAGCGGCATGGCAGGTACGGCCGCCCTTATTAGTGATGATCGCCGAGGCGATTTTCATAATCGGCTCCCAATCCGGATCGGTCATGTCCGAAACAAGTACTTCACCTTTGCGGAATTTCTTAATTTCACTCACCGATTCAATAACATGTACAGGGCCTGCGCCGATTTTGGCGCCTACGCTCGTTCCGGTTACTATGGGTTCTTTCGTTTCCAGCATTATATAGTTTTCCAGAACGTTCATATCCCTCTGGGATTGAACAGTTTCCGGGCGGGCCTGCAGAATAAAGAGTTCGCCGGTTTTGCCGTCTTTTCCCCATTCAATGTCCATCGGTTTGAAATAACCGGCTTTTTGTGAATAATGATCTTCAATAATCATTGTCCATTTAGCCAGCTTGAGTATTTCGTCATCGTTTAAACAAAAACGATTACGGTCTTCCAGCGGAACCGGATTGATCACGGTTGATTCACTTGCCGTTTCAGAGGCATAAATCATCTTTATTTCTTTGGTTCCCAGTTTTTTCTGGATGATTGGACGATACCCCGCGTTTAAAGTAGGTTTAAATACGTAAAATTCATCGGGGTTTACTGTTCCCTGGACAACTGTTTCACCAAGACCGTAAGCGCCGGTGATTAGAATAGCATCTTTGAACCCTGTTTCGGTGTCTATAGAGAAAATTACACCGGAGGAAGCCAGGTCGGAACGCACCATTTTCTGTACACCAATGGAGAGGGCGACGGACATGTGGTCAAAGTTTTTATCTACACGATAAGAAATTGCGCGGTCGGTGAAAAGTGAAGCAAAGCACCTCTTGCAGGCGTCGATTAGAGCTTCTTCACCGCGTATATTAAGAAAAGTTTCCTGTTGGCCGGCAAAACTGGCGTTAGGAAGGTCTTCCGCCGTAGCTGAACTGCGCACGGCAACATCTGTGTCCGAACCATATTCTTCACAAAGCTTTTTATAAGCTTGAATAATTTCTTCACGAAGATCATCGGGGAACTTTGCATTATAAATAAGTGAACGAATTTTCTTGCCACGATCCGACAGATTTTTAATATCATGTGTATTTAGATCGGAAAGGAGCTTCGTGATTTCACCGGTAGTGCCGGAGTGTGATAACAGGTGGCGATAGGCGTGCGCCGTAACGGCAAAACCATCTGGAATATTAACGCCTTTAGAAATCAGTTCCTTTCTCATTTCACCTAGAGAAGCATTCTTGCCACCTACTTGAGCGAGATCAGCAAGCTCGATTGTATCGAACCATAAGATCAACTTATTGTCTTTCATTAAATCCTCCTGAGGACAAATATATATTTCAGGTCAATATTTTTTGCATGTATTGATCAATATTTGCATTATAACATTTTTGCATAAATATGGACACTGATTAGCATAATTTTTTAGTGTTTGATTTTTGTTTCTTAAGTAAAAAAAAGACCGAATTAATTCGGCCTTTTTTTATAATTAATTATCAATTTATTTTTTATCTTCGTTTGTTGAAGACCGGCAAATGCGAGCCTCCAGTATCCTTGCCTGCAGCAACCAAGTTAATGCTGCGCACAAGCGATTACATTAGTTTAATTTATAATTAACCCAAAAAGAAAGCCTTGTAGGGGTTAGCATAGAGGAGAATCATAGCAACGACCAAAGCGTAAATGGCGATAGATTCAGCCATAGCCATACCGACCAGCATGGTCATCATTATTTTACCCTGTACGCCGGGGTTTCTTCCTACTGCGGAGCAAGCACCACTGGCTGCATTTCCAATACCTAATCCGGCACCAATTGCGCCTATGCCCATTGCGATACCGGCGGCGATCATTGCGCCAACTGCAAAAATTGCCTTCGGGAAAGAATCACCTGCCGCTGCTGCTGCTTCGGCTGCGAAAACCAGTGAACTTGATGACAGAACGCCAATCATTGCTGCAACTACTGTTAAAATCTTTTTACCCATCTTTTTAATTCCTTTCATAAAATTTTATTGATTATTTTCCTGCTGCATAACACACTTACATGATCATAGCAACGAAGAAATAATTCCTTATTTCATATTTCGCGAAAATTTTATGCACAATAAGTGCCATTTAATAAAATTTAATATTTCCTGTATATGATTTATTTTTGATTTTTATAACGAAAAAGGCAAGATACTTAAATTATTAATAAAAATTAAATGATTTTTTATAAAAAGCATTAAAAAAATTATCAGCTCTGATAGTAACCAAACATTTTTTGAAAAAGAATGACCCTTGAAAAGAAACTAATTTAAAGTTTTGTTAAATGATCAATATAAAACGTTCAAACCGCCATAAACTCGCCATTCATTTATCCCTTCTTTACATAAAAAAAATATGGTACATGCCCCTGACATTTTCGTTGATTTTACAAAAACCAAGACATAACCTGCGAACTTTTACAATAAACAAAATGTTTCCAATTTCACCCCTGCAAGAGTTTGTTGCAAGATATTAATATAAATAGGTATTTTATGCAAAGTATTCTCATTATTGATAGTGATGCTACTATTTGCAAAACATTGAAGGAGCATCTTTCTAGTGAAGGATATATTGTAGATACGGCTCAAAACGGCACCGAAGGTTTAAATAAATATGTGGAAAATCCCGCCGATGCGGTGGTTCTTGATATTTGTCTGCCTGATGTTGACGGCTTTTCAGTTCTGGAGGATCTCAAGGAAGAAAATGAAAGCATAAAAGTTATCATGATTACGGCCAATCCCGACATGGAAACAACGATTAATGCAATGAAAGGCGGGGCATTTGATTATATTCACAAACCTCTAAATATTAATGAACTGGATGCGGCAATTAAGAAGGCTGTAAAATCCCTGGAAATGGAAAAGAAAATCGAGAGCATTTCCAGCGGAGCATCCCGCAATTTCCGGACAGGCGACATAATTGGCACCGGCAGCGAAATGCGGGAAATCTTTAAAACAATCGGCATTGTATCGCAAAGTCGAACTACCGTATTGATTCAAGGAGAAAGCGGTACCGGAAAGGAATTGGTTGCTAAAGTCATTCATCAAAACACATCGCCCGATGAACCATTCGTTGCTGTTAATTGTTCCGCAATAGTTGAAACGCTATTGGAATCAGAATTATTCGGTCATGAAAAGGGTTCCTTTACGGGAGCTATTGCCCGTAAACTCGGTAAATTCGAGCTTGCCCGTTATGGAACTGTCTTTCTTGATGAAATCAGTGAAATGTCCATCAATTTGCAGGCCAAGCTCCTGCGCATTTTACAGGAAATGGAATTCGAGAGGGTTGGCGGCAAAGATAAGATAAAGGTTAAAGCCCGAATCATGGCCGCGACAAACAAGGATTTAAAGAAACTGGTCAAAGAGGGGAGGTTTCGTGATGATTTATTTTACCGGTTGAATATCGTTGCAATCAACATCCCGCCTTTGCGAGCGCGCCTTCAGGATGTACCGCCCTTGATTGATTACCTTTTGGCTAAGATTAATCTGGATTTGAATAAGAAAATTATAGGAATCTCCGATGAAATGATGGATATGTTTATGAAGTATAACTGGCCGGGTAACATACGCGAATTGGAGAATTTACTGGTAGGCGCCTGCGTTGCTGCTCATAGTCAGGTTTTAGTAAAAAGCGATTTTCGGGAATTGATTAATATTAATGCCTTAAAGGAATCTCTTGACCCCGATGAAAAATTCTTCAAGCCTGCTGAATCCGGGAAATTGTTAACTTTAGATGAAGTGGAAGAGCGTTATATAAGGAAAGTTATCCGTGAAGCTAACAAGAACAAAGGAGAGATTTGTGAAATTCTGGGAATTTCCCGGCCTACTTTTGAACGGAAACTGGAGAAGTATGGAATAACTTTTGAGCGGGAATAGGGCAGGCTGTTGAAAAACACTCATCTGCTGTGTTGCGCTCCGTTTGCATCGTTATGACTTACGGAAAAGTAGGCCTCGCTCTGCAATACTCGCGCGCCTTGCATCTAAG
>CAZWCA010000048.1:11825-22114 GCA_964632255.1 uncultured Smithella sp.
AAAGAGGTATCTGTTCTTGACAAAATAACTAAATTATGTTAGCCCTCAAAAGCTGATCTGGCTATTATCAGAAAGTTTTTACAAGGCTCTTATACAAATAAAGAGGTGTAATCAGTGCTAAAAGATAATGAAAAAGTTGGTGCAGTAATGGTTGTTGGCTCCGGGATCGCGGGTATTCAGGCATCCTTGGATTTGGCCAATTCCGGAATGAAAGTTTATCTGGTGGAAAACGGGATTAGTATCGGCGGTGTTATGGCACAGCTTGATAAGACATTCCCCACAAACGACTGTTCCGCATGTATTTTATCTCCGAAGCTTGTTGAAGTCGGGCGACATCCCAACGTGGAAATCATGACCCGTCGTACAGTGGAATCAGTCGAAGGAGAACCCGGACGCTTTAAAGTAAAAATGACCAGAGCTCCGCGCTTTGTCAATCTGGATAAATGCACCGGTTGCGGCGATTGCGCCAATGCCTGCCCGGTTTCCGTTCCTGCCGGATTCAACGGTAATTTGAGTGAAAGAAAAGCAATATACCGCCACTTTCCGCAGGCAATTCCCAGTGGATATGCCATTGACAAACTGGGAACATCCCCCTGTAAGGCCACTTGTCCCACACATATCAGTGTCCAGGGTTATGTTGCTTTGATAGCCGCCGGCAAGTATAAAGAGGCCTTAAAGCTTATTAAGCAAGAAAATCCTTTTCCCGTCGCTTGCGGCCGCGTCTGTAACCATCCCTGTGAAACTGCCTGTATGCGCGGCAAAGTCGATGATCCCATTGATATCATGCATCTGAAGCAATTTGTTGCTGACCTGGACCTTAACTCCGATACGCGCTACCTACCGGAAAAGAAAGAAAGCAAAGGTAAGAAGGTTGCCGTGGTCGGCGCAGGTCCTTCCGGACTTTCCTGTGCCTATTATTTGGCCATTGAAGGGTACGATGTGGAAGTATTTGAAGCGTTGCCGGTGGCCGGCGGGTGGATGGCTGTCGGTATTCCAGAATATCGTCTTCCCAAAAAAGTCCTTAACGCCGAAATCAAAGTCATTGAAGATTTGGGTGTAAAAATTCATCTGAATACAAGAATAGGCAAAGATATTTCTTTTGATAAACTCAAGAGTGACTTTGATGCCGTTTTCATCGGCTGCGGTACCATGAAGAGCAGCAAGCTCAATATTCCCGGTGAAGATATGCAGGGTGTTATCCACGGTGTGGATTACCTGATGCAGATTAACTTGGGTAAAAAAGTTGCTCTCGGCGATAAAGTTGCCGTCATTGGTGGCGGTAATGTCGCCATGGACGCGGTTCGTACCGCTGTCCGTACCGGTTCCAAGGAAGTCTTCATTCTCTATCGTCGAACCCGTGCGGAAATGCCCGCTGCACCTGAAGAAATCGAAGAGGCCATCGAAGAAGGCGTTGAAATGAAGTTCCTCGTTGCTCCCAAACAAGTGGTTGGCAAGGATGGAAAAGTAACCGGTATTGAATGTACACGCATGGAACTCGGTGAACCGGATGCCAGCGGCCGCCGCCGTCCTGTTGAGATTAAAGGTTCCGAATTTATTGTTGAATGTGATGCCATTGTCCCGGCTATCGGTCAGGAAGCTGATTTATCATTCATTACCAAAGAAAGCGGCGTTTCCATCAACAGATGGAATAACGTTGATGCTGACGACGTTACTTTTGCTACGAGTGTTGCCGGTGTATTCTCCGGCGGAGATGTTGTTACCGGTCCGCAAACCGTTGTCAAGGCCGTATTTGCCGGTAAAGAGGCGGCTAAATCAATTGATCGCTTCCTCCGCGGTGAGGATATAAAAGCCGGTCGTGAGAAAGACTGGACTGCCGATCTGGCAGATAAAGCTGATTTGTCTGATGTGACCAAGGTTCGCCGCGTAAAGTATCCGCTTATGGAACCGGAAGAGCGTAAAACTAGTTTCCAGGAAGTCGGGATTGGTTTTGACGAAGCTCAGGCAATCGCGGAAGCGAATCGTTGTCTCTCCTGTGGTATTTGCTCCGAATGTTATCAGTGCGTGGATGCCTGTATCGCCAAAGCTATCGACCATGAAATGACTTTTGAAGAAGA
This sequence comes from uncultured Smithella sp., assembly GCA_964632255.1. GTDB lineage: Bacteria > Desulfobacterota > Syntrophia > Syntrophales > Smithellaceae > MVRV01. The sequence continues at coordinate 13,901 of CAZWCA010000048.1, forward strand.
AACTATTGAAGTCGGTGCTGTCATTGCTTCGCCGGGTTTTGAAATCTTCGATGCACGGCTCCGCGGTGAATACGGTTACGGCGTTTATAAGAATGTTGTGTCCAGTATTCAGTTTGAACGTATTCTTTCCGCTTCCGGTCCTTTCTTCGGGCATGTACAGAGAATTTCCGATGGTAAAGAGCCCAAGAAAATCGCATATATTCAGTGTGTAGGTTCGAGAGACACTTCCTGCGATAACAGCTGGTGTTCATCGGTTTGCTGTATGTATGCGACCAAGCAGGCAATCATCGGCAAGGAACACGCTAAAGGTCTGGAACCAACAATTTTCTATATGGACATTCGCGCGCACGGTAAGGATTTTGATCGCTTTGTGAATCGCGCCAAAGATGAATACGGAATTCGTTATATCCGTTCCATGCCTTCGGTAATCAAAGAATTGCAGCAGAGTAATAATCTGCTGATTAAATATGTAAATCAGGACGGCAGCCTCACAGAAGAAGAATTTGACATGGTAGTGCTGTCCGTAGGTCTCATGCCTCCCAAAGAAGCCAAACAATTGGCTGCAAGTTTGGGAATTGAACTTGAAGAACATGGCTTCTGCAAAACTACCTTAGAAAATCCGGTACAGACATCTCGTGACGGTGTTTTTGTTTGCGGTGCTTTCGGCGGCCCGAAAGACATTCCTGAAACCGTTATGGAAGCAAGCGCAGCCGCCGCCTGTGCGGAAGGGTTGCTTGCCGCTAAACGCGGCACAATGATTACGCCCGTAGAAAATCCGGAAGAAAAAGACCTGCGTGGTCAGTCTGTGCGCACCGGTGTTTTCGTATGCCACTGCGGCATCAATATCGGTGGCGTTGTCAATGTTCCGGCTGTCCGTGATTACGCAGCAACATTGCCTACCGTTGTTTATACTGCGGACAATCTCTTTACCTGTTCGCAGGATACCGCGGTAAAGATGGCCGAAGTTATCAACGAGCAGAACCTGACTCGGGTTGTAGTTGCATCCTGTTCGCCGCGTACCCATGAAGGATTATTCCAGGAAAACTGCGAAAAAGCAGGTTTGAACAGATATTTGTTTGAGATGGCCAATATCCGCGATCAGGATTCCTGGGTACATATGAATGAGCCGGAAGCGGCAACCGAAAAGGCCAAAGACTTGGTTAGAATGGCTGTAGCCAAAGCGCGGTATTTGAAACCGCTGAAACCCGGTCAGCTTTCCGTAAATCATGCTGCCCTGATTATCGGTGGTGGCGTAGCCGGTATGACTGCGGCGCTATCGCTTGCCGATCAGAACTTCCCCTCATTTATTGTGGAAAAAGATGATCAACTGGGTGGTAATTATCGTCATTTATACAAAACTCTGGAAGGGCTCGATACCCGTAAACATCTGAAGTCCCTCTTGGATAAGGTGGCAAAAAATCCTCTGATTACTGTTGCTACCAGTGCCAAGATCAAGAAAATCGACGGCTTCATCGGTAATTATAAAACTACGGTGGAGGCGAAAGATGGCGAAAAGGAATTTGAACACGGTATCGTTATTGTTGCCACCGGTGCTTATGAAAATAAACCGAAAGAATATCTCTATGGCCAGAATGCGAAAGTCAAAACACAGAGGGAATTAGAAACCCTGATTTATGAAAAACCGGCCGATCTGGCGGCAGTGAAAAATGTTGTCATGATTCAGTGCGTAGGTTCGCGCGATAAAGAGCATCCCTATTGCAGCCGCTACTGTTGCAGTGAGGCAATCAAAAATGCGCTGGAATTAAAAGCCGCCGACCCTTCCCGTGATATAACGATTCTTTACCGGGATATCCGGACCTTTGCTTTCAAGGAGGATTATTACAAACAGGCGCGTGAATTAAATATTAAATTTGTTTCTTATGAAGAAGACAGGAAGCCGGAAGTAGTCGCTGATGGTGATAAAGTCGCAGTAAAAGTGCTGGATCCGATTCTTAATGAAGAAGTCATGTTGCCCGCCGATATGGTCGCTTTAAGCGTCGGCGTTGTACCCAATCCCGAAAATGCAGCTATCGGTCAGATGTTGAAAGTGCCCACCAATCAGGATGGCTTCTTCCTTGAGGCTCACGTAAAACTGCGCCCGGTAGATTTCCAGACTGATGGCGTATTCATGTGCGGTATGGCCCACTCGCCGAAATTCAGCGATGAAACCGTTACCCAGGCAAACGCTGCCGTTTCCCGTGCCTGTACGGTTCTGACCCTCGATTTCATTGAGGCGGAAGGTAAAACGGCCTATGTCAATAAAGACAGGTGCTCAGCCTGCGGCCTTTGTGAAATCAATTGTCCTTATAGTGCAATTCGGGTAAATGCCGCTGAAGGTTACGCTGAAGTTAATGCTGTTCTCTGCAAAGGATGTGGTGTTTGTACGGCCTCCTGCCGCATGAATGCCGCTGACTTGAACGGATTTAATAATGAGGAAGTATTAGCGCAAATAGATAATTTAAACTAATACCAATGGCTGATAAAGCGGCGCTTTGCCGCCGGAAGGAGAATATATGGCTGAAAATTTAGCAAACAACGGATGGGAGCCGAAGATCGTTGCCATTGTCTGCAACTGGTGCACTTATGCGGGAGCGGATTTGGCTGGGATCAGCAGAATCCAGTATCCGCCTAATGTACGGATTATCCGCGTTCCCTGTACCGGCAGGATCAATCCTTTTTATGTTGTCAGAGCGTTGCAGGGTGGAGCCGACGGCGTTCTGGTGTCGGGGTGACACCCGGGTGAATGCCACTATATATCGGGAAATATGGTGGCGCGCCGCAAGTTTGCGACGTTAAAAAATTTCCTGAACTACGTAGGTGTCGAAGGTGACAGGACCATGTTTACTTGGATTTCCGCCTCGGAAGGCGAGAGATTCGCACAAGTCATCAAGGGTGTTACGGCAAAAGTAAAGGCACTGGGACGGGCCAGCAAGATGATCAAAAAGATTGGTTAGTCTGATTTAAAGATAATAAAAAAATAAGCGGGGAAATCATCACTGTGGAAAACATAGAAACAAAATTGCGAGAAGTTGCTAAAGGACTGCTTTCGGAAAAGAAGGTTGATGTCATTATCGGCTACGAAAAGGGAACACTGCCTTTAACGGCTACTCCTTGCTTTGTAGCGACTCCGGAAGAGGCGGACAAACTTGTTTTCAATGAGTTCTGCACGCAAAATTTAGCTAAATTTGTGCATGACTTGGTTACGCAGCATAGGGATTCACAAAAGCGTGTAAAACCGGAGGATCGCAAGAAGAAAATTATTGGTGTTGTTGCCCGCGGCTGTACAACCCGTTCAATTATAATCCACTTGCAGGAACGGCAATATCAAAGGGAAGATATATATATTATCGGTGTGCCCTGTGAAGGATATGTGGATAGAAAAAATCTGGTGAGATCTTTGGCTGGTGCAGACATTCTGGAAGGATCACTGGAAGGCGGACAATTGAAAGTCAAAACGTCTGCAGGTGATAAAACGGTTGCCTTTAAAGATGTAATCGCTCCGAACTGCGTTGTCTGCCGCTTCAATAATCCAATTATTTCCGATGTAATGGTTGGTTCACCGGCTGCAGCTATGGATACCTCTGCTGAATATAATCAGGTTAACGAATTCGAGAAAAAAGACATTGCAGAGCGTTGGGCGTATTTTACAAAAGAAATGGAAAAATGCATTCGTTGCAACGCCTGCCGTCAGGCTTGTCCTTCCTGCTACTGTCCAACTTGCTTTGCTGAACAAAGCCAGCCGCAATGGGTGGGAATAGGTGAAGGCAGCAGTGATACGCAAGTATTCCAGTGCATGCGTCTGTATCATATGGTAGGCCGTTGCGTGGATTGCGGTTCCTGTATCTCGGTATGTCCAATGGGTGTTGACTTACGCAATTATTTGAAAAAAATAGATAAAGATTGTTTCGAATTATTTGGTTCTCGAGCCGGCTCTTCTATGGAAGATATGCCGCCTTTGGGTAAATACAGCGAACAGGATAAAGAAGATTTTATCTTCCACCCATAATAGTTTAGTGAAGAAAAGGTGAGTATGGAAAATTTCTTAGAAGAGGTTAACAATAAGATCAACGGCGTGCCGATTCAGAGATGCTATCATTGCCGCAAATGTACTGCTGGGTGTCCCATGACTTCATACATGGAATATAACCCCAACAAGGTTATTAAAATGATCCAGAACGGTAAGCGTGATGAGGTGTTGAACAGCTCGACGATTTGGCTTTGTCTTTCATGTGAAACTTGTATTACCCGTTGTCCGAATCAGGTTGATATAGCTCGCATGATGGATGCTCTCCGGCAGATGGCAATTGAGTCCGGTGTCGGCGCTCATGAGAAAAATGTTTTGAATTTCCATGAAGCGTTTCTCGCGGGAATGAAGAGGAGTGGACGGATAAACGAGCCGATAATGATGGTTCAATACAAGCTCAAGTCCGGGGATTATTTTGCGGATATGGCACTGGGTCTGGATATGTTCAAGAAAGGCAAACTCGCGCTCCTGTCTCCGCGAACAAAGGATATGAAATCGGTTCGCAATATTTTTGAAAAAACAAAGAAAAAATAGATATGTGTTCCGTACCATGCCAAACGGATTGATACGGTGAAGTAACAAGTATAAAAGGAGGCTACTCTCTTGAAAGTTTCATATTATCCGGGCTGCTCGCTGCACGCGACGGGAAAAGAATACGACCAGTCCATGAAGGCTATCAGTCGTGCCTTGGGCATCGAGCTCAAAGAAGTAGACGATTGGTCATGCTGCGGAGCGTCATCGGCACACAGCACTAATTTTGATTTGTCCATTGCTTTATCAGCACGCAATCTTATTCTCGCGGAAAAAGATGCTATGGATGTCATGGTACCTTGCGCAGCCTGTTTCAACCGTTTCAAAATGGCTGAGCATCACCTGAAAGCCGATAAGGAATTGAAATCTAAAATTGAAGGCGTTGTCGGCGCCAAATATCAGGGCGGTATCGCGATTCGAAATCCCATTGACATCATTTACAGCGAGATCGGCATTGATACTCTGGCCGCAAAGGTGGTTAAACCTCTTACCGGATTGAAGCCTGTTTCTTATTATGGATGTTTGTTGCTTCGTCCGCCAGAAGTTTGCGAATTTGATAATTATGAAAATCCCGTCATGCTGGATAAAATATTGAGTGCGATCGGCTCTGATGTGAAAAAGTGGTCTTATAAAACGGATTGCTGCGGCGGGTCGCTGGCGATCAGTAAAACCTCTATTGTCGTGGAAATGTGCGATAAACTGATGAGTGCGGCACTGGAAGCCGGAGCAAACTGTGTAGTGACAGCCTGTCCGCTTTGCATGGCTAATCTGGATATGCGCCCCAGTTCCGATTTGAAGCTGCCGATATTTTATTTTACGGAGTTAATTTCTCTCGCACTGGGACTTTCCGGTTCTACGGAAACATTTAAGTCACATATATTTGATCCTCAGCCGTTGCTGAGACAATTGAGTTTGATTTAATAAATTTACATTATCAGAAAATACTTAAATTAGGAAAAAATATGGAAAAACGGTTGATCAAAAAAGAAGCGCTGGCGGGTATTGCCAAGAAAGTGGCAGAGGAGTTTCTGGTCTGGGCTCCCGTAAAAAAAGAAGATAATGTACTTTTTCTTCCGCTGCAAAAAGATGAGGAACCTTTCTTCGCTTATTTAAATTCCAAGAATGCACCGAAAAATGTTTTCTTCCCGCATACGGAGACAATGATTAAATATACCCGTACCCCAAAAGGTATGGTATTTTCCGCCGATGAAAATAAAGCTGATGCCGCAGTCCTCTTTGGCGTTCGGCCCTGCGACGCCCGCAGTTTTGCTCTGCTGGATATGCTTTTTGATCAGGAAAAATATAAGGATGAGTATTATGTAACCAAGAGAAATAACACAACGGTAATTGCGCTGGCCTGTACGCAGCCACCTTATGCCTCTTGCTTTTGCACATCTGTAGATGGCGAACCGGTTTCTGATAAAGGTGCCGATATTCTGCTCACCGACATTGGCGGGGACTATTTAGTAGAATTTATAACACCGAAAGGCGAAAAACTGGCTAAATATTTCGGCGATGCCAAGGCAGATGCGGGAGCTGATGCCAAGAAGAACGAAATTGCCGAAAAAGCCAAGCAGGCAATTACTTCCAAAATACCGGCTCATGAAATAAAACCGATTTTGGACAATAATTTTGAGCATCCTATCTGGGCGACAATTTATGGTAAATGTCTGGCTTGCGGTACCTGCACATATATGTGCCCCACTTGCCATTGCTTCGATATAAGTGATGAAGTGAAAGGAAGTGACGGCATACGCATTCGCTCATGGGATTCCTGCATGTTTCCGTTATTCACCAAAGAGACGTCCGGACATAATCCGCGGTCGTCTCAGAAGGAAAGATGGCGTCAACGCACCATGCATAAGTTTAAGTATTATGTAGATAATTTCGGGGCGATAGCTTGTGTCGGCTGTGGACGTTGTGTAATGTCCTGCCCCGTAAATCTGGATATTAGAAAAGTTGTTGAAGATATTTCAAAAATATAATTAGGGAGTTAGTAATGCAAAACCCGTATGTACCTTATCCCGTCGTTGTGGATAAAATTATTACCGAAGTCGATACCAAAGACATCAAGACTTTTCGTTTTAAATTCATCAATCCCGAAGACGAAGCAAAATACAGCTACATTCCAGGTCAGTTCGGTGAACTGTCCATATACGGCAAAGGTGAGTCGCCTATCGGTATCGCTTCCTCTCCAACACAAAAAGGTTATGTTGAATTTACCGTGCAGAAAGCCGGCGTTGTCACCACGGCACTCCATGAGATGGAAGAAGGCGAAGTAATGGGATTGCGTGGTCCATTAGGTAATTCCTGGCCGCTGGAATTTCTGGAAGGGAAAAATATTGTCATTGTCGGTGGTGGTTTCGCCTTTACAACCCTGCGTTCTCTAATCAATTACATAATTTTTGAAGAAAACCGCAAAAGATTCGGTAATGTAACGGTTATTTACGGTGCCAGAACCCCTGGCTTGCTTCTATATAAAGATGAACTTGCCGAATGGGAAAAAAGGCCGGACTTAAACATGAATGTCACTGTAGACAAAGGTGACGCAACATGGAAAGGTCGCGAAGGTTTTGTTCCTACAGTATGTAAGGAAGTTGGACCCAGTCCCGAAAATACAGTCGCAGTTATTTGTGGTCCACCGATCATGATTCGCTTTACATTGCCTGTCTTCTTTGATCTGGGATTTTCCAAAGAAAACATTATAACTTCGCTGGAAATGAGGATGAAATGCGGTATCGGCAAATGCGGTCGTTGCAATGTAGGCAGTAAATATGTCTGCAAGGATGGTCCTGTATTCTCTCTGGCAGAGTTGGATAAGCTGACGAAGGAATATTAATATTTAAAAAAATTAAATCTGAAAAGGGAGCCTGAGTGCTCCCTTTTTTATGTTCTGCCGGATTTTCGTCAATTATATTGACAGAAAAAGTTTTTCCTTATAGTCGTTAAATTCAAATAATCAGCAGCACTTTGTGAATGCCCGGTAAATAAAATGATGTCATATTGAATTATTTCCGTATTTGTTCTGAGCTAGGTAAAGAATCCGAAACAGGCGGGAATTGCAGTAGAGGTTCTTAATCATGGCTTAAATAAGAGATCATGACATTATCAGGTTATCGCAAGGTTAGCCGGAAATAAAAGTATAAGGAGTCTTAACATGACGCAACCCGTAGTTTCAACCCCCAACGATTTTATCCGTGACATCATTGATGAAGGTCTCCGGGCCAACAAGCATGAAGGGCGTGTCGCCACACGCTTTCCGCCTGAACCCAATGGTTATATTCACATCGGGCATGCCAAATCCGTATGCCTCAACTTCGGCATAGCTGCCCAGTACCAGGGAACCTGCAATCTGAGGATGGATGATACCGATCCGCTGGGTGAATCCATGGAATATGTGGAATCAATCATCCGCGATGTCCACTGGCTAGGATTTGACTGGGAAAACCGTCTGTTTTATGCCTCTGATTATTTTGAAAAGCTTTATCAATTCGCCGTAGAACTCATCAAAAAAGGCGATGCCTATGTATGCAGCCTGAATGCCGACGAGGTACGGGAAAGCCGGGGAACGTTTACCGAGCCGGGAAAGGAAAGCCCCTATCGAAACCGTTCCGTGGAGGAAAATCTGGACATGTTTTCCCGGATGCGGGCAGGCGAAT
>CAZWCA010000049.1:0-21788 GCA_964632255.1 uncultured Smithella sp.
CAATATGTTGAGGATATAGATTTTTAGGAACGTCTAATGTTCAATTTTTTGATCCTAAATCGGAGAGTGCGGGAATTAAGTCCCGCTTTTGATGGCAGGAGGGGCAGAAATGACGGCGCTTGCAGGAGAAGGCCAGGAGGTACTCGTGGCCGCAGTCTTTGAATTTCACGCTGGCGAAATCGTTGTGCAAATCCACAATTTCTCACCTTTGAGAAAATCGGACCGCCATATAGTAGAACTATCGTTCTATTTGTTAAGGAGAAAATTCGTGCATCTCTTCTTCCCGTATTGGCCGAGGACGAGAAAATTTAAACGATTGAATTCGTACAAAATTATGCGGTAATAATTTGTAATACAGAGAGTGATATTTTGAAAAATTCTTTCATTATCATGTTCCCTTTTTAATCTCACCGATTAAAATTAAAAGGTATATAAGTAATTTTTCTACTTACAATGAAGCCGCAGATCAAGTCAAAGCAAAAAATATGCAAAAACTTCAAAAAGACTTTTGTTTAAAAATGAATGGTGGTATAGGGCCAACACGCTGGAGGTTGTAATATGGCTGTTAACCGGGAACCTCAGGTTTTTCTGTTTCTAAGCGAACTGCTGGGGAAAAAAGTTGTTGAGCAATCAGGTAAGGTGATCGGCCGTGTTTACGATATCACTGCCGAATTCGTCGAGCCTTATCCTTTTATTACCGGTTTAACTCTGGGGTCGTCACTGAAAAAGAGCCCGATTTTCCTGTCGTGGAAAAATGTCGTCGATTTGGATGATAATATAATTGTTACTACGAACTCAGCCGGACAAACGGCTCTCTTAAATTTACGGCCGAGTGAGCTTTTATTGCGGGATGATCTTTTAGATAAACAGATTGTTGATACCGACGGCGCCAAAATTCGCCGGGTCAACGATCTCCAGCTTTTAATTACAAGCACCGGCTTACATCTTGTTCATGTCGATGTCGGTTTTCGCGGTTTGGTTCGCAGAATAGGCATAACGCGTGCCATTGATTTTCTATCCCAGGGTCTTTTTGATTATACATTGACCGACCAGTTCATTTCTTGGAAACTTGTGCAGCCGTTGCTTTCACCTGACCGTTTGCGGCTGAATATAGCCCAGAATAGACTGAGCCAGATCCATCCTGCAGATTTGGCTGATATTCTTGAAGAGCTGGATATCAAACAGCGTAACGCGGTCTTCCAGTCGCTTGATGTGGAAACAGCAGCGGAAACTCTTGAAGAGACGGATCCAAAAATTCAGGTAAGCTTGATTAATGATCTTAATTCGGAAGAAGCTTCCGATATTATAGAAGAAATGTCACTTTCTGAAGCCGCGGATTTATTGGCCGATCTGCCTAGGGACAAAGCGGAAGGGATCTTAAATGAAATGGAGCAGGACATCGCCGAAGATGTAAAAGAACTCCTGGCCCACCCGGAAAGAGAGGCTGGCGGCATGATGACTACATCTTATCTGAGCTTTCGCCCTTATGTTACTGTCGGTGAGGCAATGGAAGTAATGCGCAGATTAGCTGAAGACATCGATATGGTTTATTATATCTATATAACCGACGAGCAGGAGCATTTGCTGGGCGTTATAACGTTGCGTGATTTGATTCTTTCCAGTCCCGAAATAAAGCTGGAAGAAATTATGGACGAACGTGTCATCTCGGTAAAACTTGATGATCAGGATGATACGATTGCTGAACATTTTGCCAAATATGCCGTAACAGCTATACCGGTGGTAGATGATGATGACCGGATGCAGGGAACAATAATTTTCAAAAATCTTCTTGAAGTGGTTGCACCATATTTGGGGAAATAATCCTGATTCATACCAGGCAACTTAGGCCGGTAGCGTCATCGGTTCCTCAATGTAAATAATCTAATTAGTGTTGGTCATGAAATTGTTCAAGGTTGTGAAAATTCACCTTGGTGCTTCTTTTGTTCTTTTGGATTTAAATTTATTAATGGAAGATACCGCAGTTGGAAAATGATGAATAAAATAGAGAGACTTTGGAAAAAATTACTGCAATCCGGCCTTTGGAAACTCGGTCTGTTTTTTGCGTTTATTGGTCCGGGAATTATCACCTCCAACGTGGATAATGACGCGGGCGGCATAACAACTTATTCTCTGGCCGGCGCCCAGTACGGATTCAAACTGCTTTGGATATTGATTCCCGTAACCGTGGCCTTGATAATCATTCAGGAAATGGGCGCCCGGATGGGGGTTGTTTCCGGCAAGGGGCTTTCCGATCTGATCAGGGAGCGCTTCGGGGCAAAAGTTACTTTTTATCTTATGATAATTCTCTTTCTGGCCAATATGGGTAATACCGTGTCGGAATTTGCCGGTATCGCCGCCAGTATGGAAATTTTCGGCGTCAGTAAATATATATCCGTTCCGGCGGGTGCTTTTTTTGTTTGGTGGCTGGTGGTAAAGGGAAGTTATAAATCAGTGGAGAAAGCTTTTCTGCTGGCCTGCGTTTTCTATTTTTCCTATATTATTTCAGGATTTCTCGTGCACCCGGACTGGCCGGAAGTCGGGAGTGCTGTTTTTTCACCGACTCTGAGCTTTGATACCGGAATGCTGACAATGGCCATCGGTATCATCGGAACAACTATTTCCCCCTGGATGCAGTTTTATCTGCAGTCATCCATCGTCGATAAGGGATTAAAAGCGGAAAGTTACAAATATGCCCGAATGGACGTTATCTTTGGTTCGATAACGGTCAATACGGTTGCTTTTTTCATTATTTTGCTTTGCGCGGTTACACTTTACCATAACGGACTTAATATTAATACTGCCAAAGATGCGGCATTGGCGCTGGAGCCTCTGGCCGGGGTCTATTGTTCCTGGCTCTTTGCCTTCGGTTTGCTCAATGCTTCTTTGTTTGCCGCCTCGATTTTGCCGCTTTCGACTGCTTATACGATATGTGAAGCATTCGGTTGGGAATCCAGTCTGAATACCAGGTTTGTGGAGGCACCGCAATTTTACGGACTTTATTCGTGTATTATTCTTCTGGGGGCGGGTATCATCCTGTTTCCCAATGTGCCGCTGATCGCCATAATGTATTATTCACAGGTTATTAACGGACTTCTGTTGCCGTTTGTTTTAATTTTTATGCTTCTTTTAATTAATGATAAACGCATTATGGGAGACTATGTGAACAGCCGGTTGATGAACATCGTTTCCTGGATTACAGTTGTTATTTTGAACGGCTTATCGTTGGCGATGGTAATATCGGCCTTTTTCTAACGGGCTGTTAAAAGCCTCCTGCTTTGCAGGATTTTGACTGTTACAGCAAACAAAAAGTTACTATTTCTATCTGGTTCTAATTGCCAGACAGTCATAAACAACGCGGTCGCCCTGATACGTCACAGCTCCCCTCTTAAGCACGCGCCATCCGCCGTTCTGGTATGTACCGCGAGACGAGATATGCTCAATTAATTCAGTCACCGAATCCAGGCTTTCCACAAGATTAAGATTCTGAGCAAGCACAATCGGCTTCTGACCCGGGACTGCGACCACAGTCAGAGGTTCAACCACCAGATTGGACAAGTCCGGAACAGGCAAGGTCTCCACGCTGGGCCTTGCTTGAAGCTGGATCATCCGGGCGCGGGTATCCGGACCGACAGTTTCCTTCGTAGCGCTGATCAGATCAAGGAGGTGATCCCGAATATCATTCAATTCCCGGGCAGACCGCAATTTCTCGAGACCGGGATAGGATAACAGGGCCTTGGCAAGCAGTGATATCTCCCGCAGATACTGATTCCGCTGATTCGGCGGCACCATGTGCATGATAACGATCGATACGGGAAGGCCGTCCGCGGCTCCATAATCGATTCCTGCGGGACTCCAGCCTATTACACACATGAGGTCTTCTTCAAACTGCACCCGTGCGTGGGGACAGGCCCATCCTTTGCCCAGCGCCGTGTTGGTGGACATCTCCCTGGACATCACCATGCCGACCAAGTCGGTTCCGGTCGGAATGGAAGGAATAGCTTCCAAAATGTGGGCCAGAACTTTCAGAGCATCATTTTTATCATTGTCCGGAAGTTCGATCAATCTCCCTTCCTGTAAAGCATCAAGAATAGAATCCATTATCAATCACCTCCGTAACGATTAAAGAACCAGGTTTTAACCATGTGTGTCAAACAGGCATAGGCAACGAGGAAGAAGGCAATCCAGGCCCAATAAACAGGAGGCAACGGAACCATGCCGAGGGCGGGTGCGAAAGGCGAGTAGGGCAACCATACGCCAATCGCCATGATGGCAAGGGTAGTCAGCGTCATGGGGACCGATGCGCGGCTTCTCACGAATGGAATCCTCCTCGTCCTGATGATGTGCACGATCAATGTCTGGGTCAGAAGAGACTCCACAAACCATCCGGTCTGAAAGAGTCTGGCAAGCTCCTCCTTGGCAGGGCCGCCTAAGGCCGGATTGAGGAATGCGCTGCAATTGAAGAAGAACCACATTAATGCGAAAGTGGCGTAGTCGAAGACGGAACTAACCGGTCCGATAAAGACCATGAATCGCTTGATATTCCCGATGTTCCACTTCAGCGGTTTAGCGGTCAGTTCCTCATCAACTTTGTCGGTAGGAATGCCGGTCTGAGAAAAATCATACAGCAGGTTATTCATAAGGACCTGGACCGGCTGCATTGGAAGAAACGGCAGCAGATAACTGGCCCCGACCACACTGAACATATTGCCGAAATTGGAACTTGCCCCCATGCGGATATACTTGATGATGTTGGCAAATATTTTCCGTCCCTCGATAATCCCTTCTTCCAGAACCAGCAGGCTTTTTTCCAGAAGCACGATATCCGCCGTCTCCTTGGCCACATCCACCGCAGAATCAACGGAAATACCAACATCGGCTGCTTTTAGAGCCGGAGCATCGTTGATTCCGTCCCCTACGAATCCCACTACATGGCCGCTGCTGCGCAGACTTCGAACGATCTGTTCCTTAAGTCCCGGTGTAATCTTTGCAAAAATGTCCGATTGTTCCACTGTCCGGGCAAATTCATCCGGCGAAAGTTGCATCAGCGCCGCTCCTGTAATGATCTTCTTTGCTTCCAGGCCCACATCATGGCAGACCTTTCCGGCGACCAGCGCATCGTCTCCGGTCAATACCTTAACTCTGATACCCGCATTTTTCAGAAGCTTGATCGCCTCGGCCGCAGATTCCTTGGGTGGATCATAGAAGGCGATATACCCGAGCAGGATCAGATCCTTCTCATCGGCGACAGTAAACGAAGTTTTTTTACGGGGAAATTCCCGGTAAGCGATACCAAGCACGCGAAAGCCGTCTTTGTTCAGTTCCTCGACTTCTTCAAAGAGGTCTTCCCGGATCAGATCTAAAAGGGGATATACTTCATCCTGTATCTGGTAGCGACTGCAACAGGAATAAATTTCTTCAACCGCCCCTTTACAAATCAGGACGTTGTCACCCTCATAATCCACGACAACGGACATACGGCGGCGTTGAAAGTCAAAAGGCAACTCATCAACCAGATTACATGTCCGTTCTACATCAAGGTTGACATGGTCGAGAATTGCCCGGTCGATCAGGTTGCGAAGTCCCGTCTGATAGTAGCTGTTCAAGTAAGCGTAGTTCAGAACATCTTCGCTTGTATTGCCTGTTATGTCCACATATCGTTCGAGCACGACCTTATCCTGCGTGAGGGTTCCGGTCTTATCGGTGCACAGAATATCAATGGCTCCGAAATTTTGAATAGATGGAAGATGCTTGACAATGACCTTTTTACCCGCCATGGTCAGGGCACCTTTTGCCAGGTTTACCGTTATAATCATCGGCAACATTTCCGGTGTCAGGCCTACTGCAATAGCGAGGCCGAAAAGCAAGGCTTCCACCCAATTTCCTTTTGTCATGCCCACGATGAAGAACACCGCGCAGACCATGACCACCATGAACCGAATCATAAGCCAGACAAAGGACCGTACGCCGCGGTCGAAACTCGTATCTTCCCTGGAATCCGCCAGCCGTTCGGAGATGGAGCCATATATGGTTCTTGCACCGGTGTTCACCACGATGGCGCGGGCTGTTCCGCTTGTAACGGTGCTTCCCAGGAAGCAGGCATTCGGCATATCCAGGGCAACCTGCCCTGGAGAGAGGTTGCCGGCGTCAGCCGTCTTCTCGACCGCCATGGATTCCCCTGTGAGCGATGACTGGCTCACGAAGAAATCCTTGGCGGTCAGAAGCCGCAGGTCAGCCGGAATTATCGAGCCGGCGTGCAACAGGACGATATCTCCAGGCACGACTTCGGATATCCTGATCTCCGCCTCCTTGCCGTCTCTCAAAACAAGGGTCCTCGACTGCACGCGCTTACCGAGAGCCTCGACGGCGCGGTTTGAACGCTGGTCCAGAATATAGGAAAGTCCCACACTAAGAAGCACCATGGCGGTCACGATGACAGCCGATTTGGCTTCTCCTATGGCGCCGGAAATGACGCCGATCAGGAGCAATTGAACAACCAGGGGGCTTTTGCAGCGCTGAAGAATGTTTTTCCAGAAGCCCTGTCTTTCGGCACGCGGAATTTCATTTGGACCGTACTCGTCAAGACGATTCTCGACTTCCTCTGCATTTAATCCCTGCAGTGTTGATCCAAGTTCGGCAAGAGCTTCCTGTACACGGATAGAACAGAACCTGATTAAGCGGTTTTCATGTTCTATTTCGGTTTCTGACAGCTTAATTTTTGAGATGGGTGTTTTAACGTCCCCGGCAATGATCGTTTTGCGAATTCCGGGGAATGAAAAAGGAAATTTCATGGTTCACCTCTCCTTTCGGCCGTGGCACACATGTTGGCCGAGAGGCAAACCGGAAGGCTACATTCAGATGCAGTTAATATCGGTCACTTCTCGGGCCAGTTGATTCAATCTTTGCGGTCCAGGGTCATCCAATTCGTTTTTCAATGTTTCTTTTTTCATGCAGCAGCTACTATGACCACCATCTGAGTCGCTCATGATAATTAACTCCTTCATTGCTTTTGTAAAATTTGTCATCACTACTTAAAAAACAAAGTCAAGTTTAAAAAGTTTTTTTAGACGGGAAACTGAATTTTACTTTCAGGGATTCCCTCTTTTTGCTAACTTTCTGCAATCACTACCGAAAACGCTTACTCATGTTTAATGCAGCAAGGTTCCAATACGCTTCCAGCGAAGATTTTGGTCTTCGCGATTCCACGACCAGTAAATGATAAAAGCCTTTCCTTCTACGTCTTTCAAATCCACAAACCCCCAGTAGCGGCTGTCCGCGCTTTCGTCACGGTTATCCCCCATCACGAAAAGTGAATTCGGTGGGACGGTAACCGGCCCGAAATTGTCGCGGGGCTGCACAGTGCCGGGGTAAATGGTGGTATCGCTGTAAATTCCGAATTGGTCGGTGTATTCCCTGCCGTTGAGAAATATTTTTTTGTTTTTAATTTCAATTGTATCGCCCTCTACACCGATGACCCGTTTAATAAAATCCTTGGATCGGTCATTCGGATAGATAAAAACAACTATATCGCCTCTTTTCGGGTCGGTAAAAGGGATAATTGTTTTTCGAAAATAAGGGATCTTTACTCCGTAAATAAATTTGTTGACCAGCAGATGATCTCCGACAAGCAGGGTCGGAACCATTGACCGGGAAGGTATTTTATATGCCTGAATAATAAAAGTACGAATAAATACGGCGATGAGAACCGCAATAATAATTGCTTCTATATATTCCTGAATCTTGGATTTTGGTTTTCTTTTGGTTGTAGAATTATCTTTGTCCATATCTTTAATAATCTTCCTATGAATAAATATTGGCTAAGGAAACAATAATCATGATGAGGGAAACGCAACCTTTAGCCAGTTTTCCTCCAATCATCACCCATATGGCATGGTTGGATGCCTTAAAAGGAGCCTGCAATTTTGACTGCCGGATAGATTCCATTATCATGATTCCGGCAAAACACCCTAAAAAAAAACCTCCAAAGGAACCCAGGGCGAATAAAAACGGGGTCAAAATAAATGAGCCGGCTATGGCGCTTGCCGCCGAGACCATAAATAATTTTTTGGAAGGCAACGGGGCCAATGAGTCGGTTATGCCCATCAAAAAGTCGATCATTTCACCGATTATGGATAAAATCAGGAGAAATAACAGTATTTTGAATCCGACCCGGTCAAAACCACTGAGAGCGGCGTAAGCCAGGACATCTGCAAATATGACAACTGTTCCCGGCAGGCCAAACAACGACATATAAATGCCGACAAACATTACTAAAATAAAAAAAGTAAAGCCGACTGTGACGAGGGGGGACAATTTATTTTTTCCTCGCCGACTTGAAGAAGCGCACGTTTTCAAAAAGCAGTACGCTGGTGCAAGCTATATAAATCGTGGAATAAGTACCGGCCACGGTGCCGACCAGCAGAGCAAAAGCAAAATCGCGTATAACCGCTCCACCGAAAATATACAGAGCTAAAAGTGTGAGAAAAACGGTCAGGGAGGTTAAGATGGTTCTGCTGAGAGTTTCATTGATCGCCAGATTGATAACATCACCCAGTTTCTGTTTGGGGTTCCTCTTGACGATTTCGCGAATTCTATCCAATATAACGATGGTGTCGTTAATAGAAAAACCGATAACAAAGATCAGTGCTGCAAGAATGTTGATGGTGAACTCCATATTTAAGATCGAAATGGCCCCGATAACAATCAACGTGTCATGAACCAGGGCAAGAATTCCTCCCATAGCGTAGCGAAACTCGAAGCGCCAGGTAACATAAATCAATAAAGCCACCCAAGAAAGAATGACGGCGATAATTGCTTTAGTCCTGAAGTCGGAACTGACTTTAGAACCGACAACTTCCACGCGCCTTATTTCAAAATCCTTGTTAAAAGCAGCGGTAAGCGGTTGTTCCACATTGGCGGCCAGCATCTTTTGATCGGAGAAGGATTCGGGTGTGCGGATCAGAAATTCATTGACGCCAAACTGTTGAATCATGCTGTTTTCCAGCTTTGTTGATTGAAAAGCCGTACGAATCTGGTCAGCGGAAACGTTTTTTGTGAACTTGATCTGAATGATCGACCCTCCGGCAAAATCGATGCCGAGATTAAAGCCGCCGTGGAAAATAACAGATCCAATGCCGATGATGATAAGAATGACTGAAATAGCCATCGCTAACTTCATTTTTCCGACAAAATCTATATTAATTCCTGGTTTTATCAACTCCATGCTCATACTCTATATTCTCCTGCCCGTGCTTGAAATTTTAAATGCTCAACTTTTTAATGGTATAGTTCCAGGTAAAGTATTCGAAAATCACTCTGGTTACAAAAATAGCGCTGAAAAGGCTGAATATAAGACCAATAATTGTGGTCGTCGCGAATCCCTTGATCGGGCCTGTTCCAAAAAACATCAGAATAATCGCGGCGATGATGCCTGCAATATGGGTGTCAATAATGGTGACAAAAGCTCTGTCATAACCCATGTCAACAGCCATGCGAACGGTTTTTCCCGCCCGCAGTTCTTCCCGGATTCTTTCAAAAATCAGAATGTTCGCATCTACCGCAACGCCGACCGTGAGAAGCATGCCGGCGATGCCCGGCAGAGTCAGCGTTGCCCGCAGTGCTGCAAGAACAGCGAGAATCAATATTATCTGAATAACGAGGGCAATATCGGCAACTGCGCCGGAAAGGCGGTAATAGACGACCATAAATAAAATAACAAAAAGGGAACCGATGATGGTGGCGAGAATGCCCTGCTGAATCGAATCGCTGCCCAGAGAGGGACCGACCGTTCTTTCTTCCAGAACATTGACCGGTGCAGGCAAAGCGCCGGCGCGCAAAACAATAGCCAGATCACGTGCTTCGTCCATGGTGAAATTTCCGGTGATTTGGGCCTGGCCGCCGGAGATTCGCTCCTGAATGACCGGTGCGCTGTGAACAACACCATCCAGGACAATGGCCAGACGTTTGCGGACATTTTCACCCGTGATCCGTTCAAAATCGGCTGCGCCCTGGGAATTAAATTTTAAAGAAACATTCGGCTCTCCATAACGGTCGGAAATTTGCACTTTTGCCGTCTCCAGAGAAGCGCCGGTTAAAAGTGCTTTATTTTTCAATAAATAAGGCTGGGAGCCCTTCTGACCGGTTGACCTGTCGGTGCGCAATCCATACGCAATAACGTCTCCTTCTGGAATGTTGCCTCTAAGGGCCTCCTCCAATGAGGCTTCGTCATCGACGATCTTAAATTCCAGGAGAGCTGTTTTGCCAATCAGGTTCTTGGCTCTTTCCGGATCCTTGATACCCGGCAATTGTATCAGGATACGATTATCCCCCTCGGGAATTATTTCCGGTTCGGCAACGCCGAATTGGTCAACTCTGTTGCGGATTGTTTCCAGACTGTGTTCGATCGTCAGCTTCTTGAGCTCGATGGCTCTTTTATCTTTTATTTTCAGATCGACCAGCGTACCGCCGTCACGCGATGCAGATGAAGCAATCTCCAGGTCGGGATACTGATCAATGATAATTTTCTCCAATGCGGATTTACCCGCTGCTTCAGTCAACTCCAGAGAAATAGTTGCGCCTTTTGTCCGTTCTATTTTTCGAAAGCGGACTTTGTTTTCCATCAGTGATTCCTTGAGATCATTGGACATTCTCTCAACCATGGATTCCAGGGCCTTATTGGCGTCAACTTCCAGAACCAGATGCATGCCGCCCTGTAAATCAAGACCGAGATGAATTTTATCTTTCGGGAAATAGTTATTCCAGGGTGAGGGAATCTGCGGGATAAAAGTTGGCACCAAAAAATACAGAGCGGCCAGACAGACAGCCGCCGTAATCGCCAACCTGAGTTTTATAGATTTGAACATGAAGTGCCCCTTTCTGATTTATTCTTTTTGGGTGGTTGCTCCTGTTTTTTGCGTTACTGCTCCAATAGAGCTACGGGAAATTTTAATCCGGACTTTGTCGGCAATTTCCAATGTGACGACATTGTCGGCCAGGCCGGTCACCTTTCCGTAAATTCCTCCGTTGGTTATTACGGTATCTCCATAAGCAAGATTATCAAGCATGGCCTTTAATTCTTTTTGTTTTTTCTGCTGAGGCCGAATCATGAGAAAATAAAAGATACCAAAGATTATCACCATGGTGATAATGAATCCCCAATCGCCACCACCTGTTGCTGTACCGGTCGCGCCCGGATTGCTGCCCATTGCGTATGCTAAAGATGTCAAGTTAAAAGCCTCCTTCTTTTTTTAAAAATGCATTTTTAAATTTTGTGAAACTGTTTTCTTCCAATGCCGCTCTGATTTGTTTCAGAAGATGCATATAATAGTGCACATTATGAATAGTATTTAATACCATAGCCAGTATTTCTCCGGCAACATAAAGATGACGTAAATAAGCCCTGGAAAAATTTTTGCAGGTATAACAATCGCAAGTTTTGTCAATAGGATCGTCATCTTCCCGGAAGCGTGCGTTTTTTATAACAATCTTTTCGGTATTTGTAAACAATAATCCATGGCGGGCCGAGCGCGTCGGTATTACGCAATCAAACATATCGATACCGCAGGATACGCCGTAAACAATATCTTCCGGAGTGCCGACGCCCATCAGGTAACGCGGCTTATCCTCCGGGAGCAGAGGGGTAATTGCCTCAGCAATTGCATACATTAACTCCTTAGGCTCGCCGACGCTAACGCCTCCTAAAGCGTAACCATCGAAGCCGATAGGGATAATTTCATCGACTGCCTGCCGGCGCAAATCGAGATGTGTGCCGCCCTGAACAATACCGAAAAGCGCCTGGTCAACATTTGCTTTGGCCTCTTTACATAGTTTCGCCCATTTGATTGTCAGATCCAGGGATTTTTCAGCTTCCTCAAATGTTGCGGGATAAGGCGTGCATTCATCGAGGCACATCATAATATCGGAGCCTAAAGCTTCCTGAATTTCCACAGCTTTCTCAGGTGTTAAAAAATGTTTGGAACCGTCGATATGGGAACTGAAAATTACTCCATCCTCAGTAATTTTTCTTAATTTGCCGAGGCTGTATACTTGAAATCCTCCACTGTCCGTAAGAATCGGTCCCTTCCAGTTCATGAATTTATGCAGACCGCCTAACTTTTTTATTGTTTCATGGCCGGGCCTTAAATATAAATGATAAGTATTGCCCAAAATTATTCGCGCGCCGCAATTTTCTAATTGTTCCGGAGTTAATGATTTAACCGTTCCCTGCGTTCCCACCGGCATGAAAACGGGCGTTTCGACAATGCCATGGGCAGTGAACATTCTGCCTAACCTGGCTTCAGATTCTTGATCCTTTTTTAGTAAATTAAATTTGAAAGACATTTTTAACTCTGATTGAATACAAAATTATTAGCTTAGTAAGGTTGTTTAAAACGGTTCAGATGCAAGGCGTCGGAAAAATCGAGCAGCGGAGCATACTTTATATGTGTGTGCGCGAGAGCTGAAGCGCAACCGGCAGATGAGCCTCTTGAAAAAGCCTTCACTTTGCCGGTAAGGAACCTGCTATTTTTTATTTTTGCACCATTCTCCGGGTATGCGCTCCCGGTCAACAGCCTGCTACAGAATCAGCATGCAATCACCGTAACTATAAAAATGATAGCGGCTTTCGACTGCATGTTGATAGGATTTTTTAATAAAATCAATTCCGGCAAATGCACAGACGAGTAAAAATAACGATGATTGCGGCAGATGAAAATTGGTTAATAGACCATTGACGCGTCTGAATTTGTGTCCGGGATAAATAAAAAGATTGGTAAATCCGCTTTGGGCTTTAATAAACCCATTTTTATCGGCAGCGCATTCCAGAGTCCGTGTTGAAGTTGTTCCCACCGCAATTACTCGCTGGGCATTATTAATTATATCTGCCGTTTCGGAGTCGATTTCATAAAATTCAGGCTCCATAACATGATTTTCAATAATGTCGACTTCTATTGGGAGGAATGTACCAAAGCCGACATGCAAAGTGATGGGTGCAATCCGGATGCCTTTGGTTTGCAACGACTTTATTACTTCCCCGGAAAAATGCAAACCGGCGGTAGGTGCGGCAATGGACCCCGGATTTTTAGCATAAATAGTCTGGTAACGTGATAGATCGTTAATATACTCCCCGCTGTTCCTTTCCCGTTTTATGTATGGAGGCAGAGGCGCACGGCCATGGACATTTAAAAAATCTTCAAAATTTCCGGAATATTCAAAGCGAAGCAGCCATTTTTTCTCGGATATACGGGACAATACTTTTACTTCACAATCCGAGCTTATGATAATAATATCATTAACTTTTAATCTTTTGCCCGGCCGCAGCAGCGCTTCCCATTCCTGGGCTGTGCCGGAGTCTTCTATTTTATGCAAAAGGAGAATCTCCACGGAAGCTCCGGTCGGCTTTTTGCCGAAAAGCCGGGCGGGAATCACCTTGGAATTATTGATAACTAAGACGTCATCCTTTTTCAAAAAATCGGGCAATTGTGAAAAAATGCAATCTTCGATTTTTTGCCCGTTACGCTGTAACATCATCATGCGGGAGCGATCCCTTTGTTCACAAGGATTTTGGGCAATTAATTCCCCCGGCAGATGATAATGAAAATCTTTTAATTCCATAGCTTTTTTAGTGAGAATTTGAAGTGGCGGCAGGTAATCAGATTCAAATAGTAATGTCAACGAAATTAAGTCAGCGGCGGCCGAAGTAAAGCAGGATCAGGCCGGCAATCATGGCGGATATACCTAAGAAACGCAGAGTTCCCGGCGGCTGCTCAATAATTTTCAGCATGTAAATTTTCAACTTTTCCGGAAAAAGGAAATACGGCAGACCTTCAATGATAAAGACCATACCCAAAACACAAAGAAAATAATCCATTCTAAATCCCACTCATTTTTGCTTTTTCCCAGAGCTCATCCATTTCCGGAAGTGTAGCCTGCTCCAAGTTTTTTCCGCGCTTTGCCAACTGGTCGGTAATATATGCAAAACGTTGAAGAAATTTATTCGTCGTCCGGGTTAAAGCTGTTTCGGAATCAACTTTAACAAAACGGCTTAAATTTACCAGTGTAAAAAATATATCTCCTAATTCTTCCTCGATTTCAGCCTGGTTATGGCGAGTCACGGCAACGTTAAATTCATTTAATTCTTCAGCCAATTTTTCAAGCACATCAGTCATGTTTTGCCAATCAAAGCCATAAACGGCGGCCAGGGCAGTAATTTTTTGAGCCCGTTTCAGAGCGGGGAGAGAACGCGGTATGCTGTCAAACAAATTATTTTCTTTGCTTTTTTCAGAGCGTTCTTTCTTTTTAATTTGCTGCCAATTGTCCTTCACCTCCTCAACAGAGTCAACTTTGATATTACCGAATATATGTGGATGGCGCCGAATCATTTTCTCCCTGACTCCCATCATTATGCTGTCGAGAGAAAACGCTCCCGATTCTTCTCCCATTTCCGCGAGGAACAAAATTTGGAAAAGCAAATCACCGAGCTCTTCGGCAATTGCTTTCCGGTTGCCGGCTTCCAGAGAATCGATTACTTCATAAGCTTCTTCCAGAATATATTTGCCGATATCTTTTTGTTTCTGCTTTCTGTCCCATGGACAGCCATCTGGCGCACGAAGTTTTTTTATTAATAATATCAGGTTGTTTAACTCTTGATAGGTTTTACTTTCTTTATTCATAATCAAATATTATCCAATATAAAGAATATTTACCGATGTAACGAGAAGATCGTACCGGATTGGATTGGCTGTTTCATGACAACGTTTTGATGGAAATAACATAGAACAAAAAGGCTGGCAATAACCGATTACAAGTAATCAGCATTTATGTTATATTAATTATGATCAATGGTGTAAGCTTATAAGATCATTAGGATATCTGCACAATTAAAATAAACCGTCAAATTCTGATTTGCCGCCGATAAATATCCTGGATATCGGTGCCCGGAACTCAGTCATAAATTATTTCCAACAGTAAGCTGGTGTTTTTAATTGACTGAGCGCCGGTTTTCTTATACGTTCCCGTCCCACAAAAAAATATTTGAGCGGATGTTGGAAAGGTGATCTGAAAAATGACTGTTAATTCGTCCCCTAAAGTTGTTATCAGTGGTTCCGGAGTCTGGACGCCGCCGTATTCTATTACAAATGAAGAACTGGTCGCCAGTTATAATGCTTACGCCGAAAAGTTTAATACGGAGCAGGCAGCTCGAATAGCTGCCGGAGAAATAGAGGAAATGCCGTTTTCTTCGGAAAGATTTATTGAAAAATCTTCAGGAATAAAATCCCGCTACGTATATACCAGAGAAGGTATTTTGGACATAGACCGCATGCGGCCTAAATTTCCGCTGAGAAGTGAGGATGAACTGAGCATTCAGGCGGAGATAGCAGTTAAAGCAGCGCGGCAAGCAATAAATGAAGCGGGGAAGACTGCCGCCGATATCGATGCCGTAATCGTTTCCTGTGGGCATACACAACGGACTCATCCGGCCATTGCCATTGAAGTTCAGAATGCATTGGGAATCGAGGGCGGTTTTGGATTTGACATGCTGGTGGCGTGCTCGGCGGCAACTTTTGGTCTTCACCGTGCCTATGACGCCCTGATGTCGGGTTCGGCGAGCTGTGTTTTGGCCATTAATCCGGAGTTGATGACTCCCCAGATAAATTATTGCGACCGTAATTTTCATTTTATTTTTGGCGATGTAAGTACGGCAATTATCATGGAACGGCAGGAAACTTGTACCTCTCCGAATTGTTACGAGGTGTTAAGTACAAAAGCATTAACCAGGTATTCTACCAATATACGATCCAATTTCGGCCATTTATCACGTGTTACCGATGACGATCCATTCGGGAAAGACAATCTTTTTCATCAGGCAGGGAAAAAGGCCTTTGAAGAAGTAGGTCCGATTGCCATAAAACATATCAATGATCATCTGGCTGGCCTTGGTTTGAAGTCAAAAGATATAAAAAGATACTGGCTGCACCAAGCTAATATTAATATGAACCGGATTGTAATAAAGAATATTCTTGGTGAAAATTACAGTGAAGAAGATGTGCCGACAATACTTGATACATATGGCAATACGGCTTCAGCCGGGTTAATAATTGCTTTCCACATGCATAATAAAGATTTGAAAAAAGGCGATATAGGCATGATCTGTTCCTTTGGATCAGGGTATTCCGTAGGAAGTTTAGTGCTGCGCAAGTGCTAAAGGAGAAGCAATACTCAGTAAAAAATGACATTTATTTCAAAAGAAGTAAGTATTTGTGAAAATTAACCAATTTTTAATATTAAGGTATTCATAAACTCAATTTTTTTACATCGGCAAAAAATAAATATGGATGATAATAGGAAAACTGCTTAAACTGGTGTAGATGTTTCAGGGGATTTTGTTTTGCCGGAGAAGATAATCTGGTGCTTACCGGTTTTTTCGGAAAAAAATAAGATTTAATATTCAACATTAATAATAACAGGGGAGAGAAAAATGCCTGATTACTGGGTTAAAATTAGCGAGACGGAGTCTGAAACTCTTAATCGTCATCATTATTTGGTTACAGCGGATAATGAGAGCGAGGCAAAGAAATCAGCCTTGATGTTTATGGCAAACTTTTTAGATGATGATGAACATCCTGAAGAAATTGAGGATGGATTTATGTTTTACAACAAGGCTGTGATAGTCCGTCTTGAGTCAATAAAAGAAACAACAAAGGAAAAATTCAAGGATTTCCTGCTTAAAATTCATACGATCAATATGGCATAGTAAGAATGAAGCCTTGGATAAGAAGGTTCAAAAGCTTGATTGGAAGATATTCATTAACCCCATGGCGACGGCTTATCGTTTTGTGTTGCGAATGTTTATTGAACCCAATGTGTCTGGAACTGGAAAGATAAATTCTTTTAGTAAAATTTAGCAATATTAATTTTTTAATGTAAATTTAACCTGCAACTTTTCTTTTGTTTTTAAAATATATAAACCGGGTTACACCTTTAAAATAATAATTAATTATTTGCATTGACATACGAATTTCCTTATTGTTATACAATATATTATCAATTAATTACGAAGGGGGAAAAACGATGGCTAAATTGACTGATGGAATGAAAGAATTGATAAAAGGACAGTCAGCATGGGTGGCCACGAGCGGTTCCAATGGAAAAGCCAGCCTGGCCATAAAAGGCAGTGCCAAGGTAGTCGATGATGAACATATTGCATTCTTCGAGTTGATGGGTAACAGAACTTGGGCGAATATTCAGCAGAATCCCTGGGTAGCCATCGCTGTAGCCGATGTCAAAACATTCAAGGGTTACCGGTTTGAAGGCAAGGCGGAGATAGTGATATCAGGCCCGCTCTATGAAGAGGCTGTCAAACTGGCTGGTATATTGAAAATACCTGTTCCTCCCAAAGCAGCTTTAAATGTTCAGATTGAAGAAATTTATGATCTGGGCAAGGCCGGAAAAAAAGTATCTTAGTATAAATACAGTTAGCGGACTATCTGAACAATTAATTTAACTCGATGGTTTTGTTCGCTATGGCGAAAATCGATTATCCTTGGAATGGTTGAACTTTGCACAGCGGGATGGCAGCAGCAGTCCCGCTGCTTCAAGGAGGTTCGGTTCATGTTCAGTCATATTCTGGTTCCAATTGATGTTTCAAAAAAGCATAATAATTCTCTGAAAATAGCAGTAGACCTTGCCGGAAAATACAAAAGTACAGTCTATCTTCTTCATATTATTGAAATCATACCTGATGTAGCTTTTAAAGAATTTGAAGCTTTTTATAATAAACTGGAGAAAAAAGCTCAAAATCGTATGCAAGCGCTGATGTCCGGTTATGAAAGTAAATCTGTACGGATTATACCTAACATCAAATATGGGAACCGGGTTCAGGAAGTTTTAAAATTTGTAAAACAAAACAAAATTGATCTAATTATTATGAACTCGCATAAGGCAAAAATCAAAAATCCTGACCAGGGCAGGAATACTATAAGTAATGAAATCGCATTCTTATCTAAAATTCCGGTTATGCTTGTGAAATAAGAAAAATATATCAAATATCAATCCTTAAAATACCCCTGCTGCAATCTCCCTGAAATTGGATAAGTTTTCCCGGAATTTAATATTAAAAAACTAATAATATCTGCATTGTAATGGGGAGAGTTTGCATTTATTTTTAATTTTCTTGACAAAGTTAATAATGTTCTGTAGGAAAAAATTCAATCGCTTGGATCCCCGAAGGGACCGGGACGAAAGGTGAAAGAAGCATTTTAAATTATTAGCCTCTCGTCTAGTGACTTGAGGCTTTTTTTTGAGGCGAAAAATGAAGATAATAAATACGGTTGCCCAAATGCAGTCTTTCGCTGAATCTCTTCGTCTGCAGGGTAAAAAAATTTCCTTTGTTCCAACTATGGGATACTTCCATGAAGGCCATCTCAATTTAATGAGAGAAGCCGGAAAGATGGCTGATTGTCTCATTGTCAGTATTTTTGTTAATCCTACTCAATTTGGCCCGAAAGAAGATTTATCAAGGTATCCCCGCGATTTTGATCGTGATTGCAAAATGGCCGAGGATGTTAATGTTGATGTGATCTTTTATCCGTCAAGTGAAGAAATGTATCCGGAAAATTATCAAACTTACGTAAATGTCGAGAATGTAACGCAAAATTTATGCGGCATGTCCCGCCCTGGTCATTTTCGCGGAGTAACAACTGTTTGCTGTAAGTTATTCAATATAATTAAGCCCCATACCGCCGTTTTCGGTAAGAAGGATTTTCAGCAATTTGTAACCATTAAGCGAATGGTAGCTGATTTAAACCTTGATTTAAAAATAATCGGGATGCCGACCGTCAGGGAAAGCGACGGTCTTGCCATGAGTTCCCGGAATGTTTATCTGAACGAAGAAGAAAGGGTTTCCGCTCTGACTCTGGTTAACTCTCTTAAATTAGCCGAGCGGCTTTATGATAAAGGAGAAAGAAAATCATCCCGTATACTTGGTGCAGTTACCGAACTGATTAACAGTGTGCCGTATACAGGAATTGACTATGTTAAAATATGTGATACTTCTACACTTATGGATATCGAGGAAATAAAAGGTGAGGCAGTTATAGCATTGGCTGTCAAAGTCGGAACAACCAGACTCATCGATAACCATGTTTTTGGTGAAAATCTGAATATTTAAATCAGCAAGGAGTAGAAAGCTATGCAGAGATTTATGCTAAAATCAAAAATTCACCGGGCGACAGTAACAGATGCCGATCTGCATTACGAAGGAAGTATTTCCATTGACGAAAAGTTGATGGAAGAGGCGGCAATGGTGCCTTACGAAAAAGTTGATATATACAATATTAACAATGGTGAAAGGTTTTCTACTTACATTATTACAGCTGAACGCGACTCCGGAACAATTTGTCTCAATGGTGCGGCAGCCAGAAGAGTAGCAAAAGGTGATTTAATCATTATTGCTACATTTGTCGTACTCGACGATAAAGAAGCAAGCAATTGGAAACCCAAATGTGTTTTTGTGGATGCTGAAAATAAAATAAAAAAAGTAAGCTAATTAACGGCTGAGTACTTGTATGCCCAAAACTTTTTATAATTGTTTTGGGCATACAAGTTTAAACCAAACTATTTCAGTTATCGAAGATTATTTCCCCGTATTTTCATTCATATAATTATCATATTTTAATTCATTTTTTTCATTACCAAAATCAGGTTAATTTGGAAAAAAGATTGAATTAAAATACTTGTCCATGTTAAGTGCTTTAGCGTACCTCTTTTGTTAATTTTTCAGCTGCCAACTACAAGTAAATTCAGTATCGGCAATATTTTAATTAAGGAGACTTGATATGCAGATTACATCTGAAGGCGTGAAAATAGGCCATCCGGACATAGTTGCAGACTCAATTGCTGCAAACATAATTGCGGCAATTCTCAATGAAGAGCATAAAATATGTATGGATATTCACTGTATGCCTCATTGTGGAATTGAAGTGTTTTTAGGGAAAGGACTCTGTGTTGTCGGCGGGGAGGTGTCAACACGAATTTATATTGATATTGAGAAAAACGTGCGGGAAACAGTTTTGGGAATCGGTTATCGTGATTCCGCTCTCGGTCTTAATGGCAGCTCCATGGGAATTCTTAATACCATTATTCCGCAATCGCCCGATATCAATATCGGCACGCGGGAAGATTTAGGCAAATATAAAGAAATAGGAGCAGGCGATCAGGGGATTATTTACGGGTTTGCCTGCGACGAAACCCCCGAATTATTGCCTTTGCCATACGTTTTGGTTAATCGAATGATGCGCGCTTTCGAAGACTGCGGCAATCCCGTTTTTGCTCCGGATGGCAAGGGGCAGGTTACCGTCGATTACGATGATAATTGGCGTCCTCTTCGGGCCACAACTATTCTTATGTCCAACGCCATAGATTATCGCCGGGTTCCGGACAAATTTCGTTCAGCGGTTGAAGGTCAGGCAAGACAAATTGCCATGGACTGCCTCGCTGACTGGGTGGATGATAAAACAGAGTTTCTTTTTAACCCGACCGGCGAATGGAAGGCGATTAATTCGTGTTCCGCCGCCGACTCCGGCGTTACCGGCCGGAAATTGGTAGTTCAGCTTTACGGCGGTTATCCCGGTGCTCAACTGGGCGGTGGTGCAATTGTTAATAAATC
Organism: uncultured Smithella sp.; assembly: GCA_964632255.1. Classification (GTDB taxonomy): domain Bacteria; phylum Desulfobacterota; class Syntrophia; order Syntrophales; family Smithellaceae; genus MVRV01. The sequence goes on from CAZWCA010000049.1 coordinate 20,660, forward strand.
CCCGGAAAAAGTGGATTGCTCGGCTGCATTTGGCGCACGCTATGTTGCTAAAAATATTGTTGCTGCCGGTATTGCCGCGAAATGTTCCGTGCAATTGGCTTATGCAATCGGCATCGCTCGGCCAATCTCTGTTTACGTTAATACTTTTAATACGGGAATAATGCCGGATAAAAATATTGCTTCCGCCATCAACAAGGTTTTTGATTTAACTCCCGCGGGAATGATCGAGAAATTTGATCTTCTCAGTAGTGATATTTATAAAAAATTGCCGAAAACATTGTTCCTGGATAATAACTATCTCTGGGAAAAAACGGATAAAGTAGAAGCTTTAAAACAGGAATTAAAATAACTGACTGTTGAATAATCATAACAACAAAATATGGAGGGTAAATGGCTTTTGCGGAAATTGATAAATCTCTAAAATATAAAGTTGCCGATATCTCACTGGCGGATTGGGGTCGTAAGGAAATGCAGCTGGCTGAAAATGAAATGCCGGGTCTGATGGCAGTGAGAAAAAAATACGGCAAGAAGAAACCTCTCCGGGGCTTGAAAATAATGGGCAGTCTGCACATGACCATTCAAACGGCTATGTTGATTGAAACATTGAAAGAACTTGGCGCCGATCTACGTTGGGCATCATGCAATATTTTTTCCACTCAGGATCATGCAGCGGCAGCCATTGCTAAAGCCGGCACGGCGGCTGTTTTTGCCTGGAAAGGCGAGACTTTGGAAGATTACTGGTGGTGCACGGAACAGGCATTAACCTGGCCTGATGGTTCCGGTCCGGATTTAATCGTTGATGACGGCGGAGACGCGACCTTATTCATCCATCAGGGAGTTAAAATCGAAAAGAATCCTGAGATACTTAAAGAAAAGATTGACAATAAAGAATTTAAAATCGTTATTTCCCGTTTGGAACAGTCAGTACAGCAAGATTCGCAGCGTTGGCAAAAAGTTGCGGCCAATGTTCGCGGAGTATCCGAAGAAACGACAACGGGAGTCCATCGTCTTTACCAGATGCAGGCCGCGGGCGAACTGTTGTTTCCGGCGATTAACGTCAATGATTCCGTTACAAAATCAAAATTTGATAATCTTTACGGATGCCGTGAATCGCTGGTTGATGGCATAA
>CAZWCA010000050.1:0-6372 GCA_964632255.1 uncultured Smithella sp.
TAGAAATCAGTTCTCCGCAAAACCAAATCGCGAAGCGTATATAAGAAATATATTTTACGGTTAAGGTTTGCAGCAAAGCGGATGAGCTTTTTAACAACCTGTTAAATTCGGGTTTTCTTTACAACAACTCTTTCAAAATTTCCAGTTGATAACTTAAGCTGGGATGATTCTTAGCATGGATTGATAATTGTGGTTTTGGAGGGGCTGTTCCCCGAACAGTCCGAAGCGGCTAATGTCCTTCACTGACGGAGGATCGGGAAGCTACGCAGGTGGATCAGCTAAGGAACCGTTCCCACGCGGAGCATGGGAACGAGATAATCTTTTAAACTATGGCACTATAACAAACTTCTTAATTATTAATCAACCTTTTATAACCGCAACCGCCGAAAGCCGGGCTACTTTTGTCGCGATCCCCGCATCATGCATCACTTGGACAACGTCCTGCAGGTTTTTATAGGCTTCCGGCATTTCTTCACCCAATGTTCCCTTGCTTCCCGCCATCACCGTCACACCCCGGTCGGCCAGTTCCCGGCTGATAGAGCGTCCGCGGCTGGCTTTTGTCGCCTGCTTCCGGCTCATGACCCGGCCCGCTCCGTGACAGGCGGAACCGAATGTTTGTTCCATTGACTTCGGCTGACCGACAAGAACGAAAGAACCGTTGCCCATATCACCGGGGACCAGCACCGGCTGGCCGACGCTCCGGTAACGCACCGGCAAGGCTTCATGCCCGGCGGGATAAGCCCGTGTTGCGCCTTTGCGGTGAACGCACAGCTTCTTGATAACTCCGTCAATATTGAATTCTTCGATTTTGGCGACATTATGACAAACATCATAAATCAGCCGCATCTTGAGCTCGCGTGGAGACATTTTCAATGTTTTTTCAAATACTTCCCGTGTCAAATGCATCAGGACCTGCCGGTTCGCCCAGGCGTAATTGGCACCGCAGGCCATTGCCGCCAAGTAGTCGCGTCCGCGTTGCGAATTTATATAAGCACAGGCCAGTTGCCGGTCGGGCAGCTCAATACCTGTTTCATGGGCGTTTTTTACCATCAGCGCCAGATAATCGTCACAAATCTGGTAACCCAGGCCGCGTGAGCCGGTGTGAATCATAACCGCGATCTGCCCTTTGCGTAAACCGAACGCCTGCGCCGTCTTTTCATCAAAGACTTCTTGTACTTGCTCAACTTCCAGGAAATGATTGCCCGCCCCCAGCGTACCCAGTTGGTCGCGTCCGCGCTCCAGCGCCCGGTCGGAGACCAGCTCAGGATCGGCTCCCCGCAAAGTGCCTCCTTCCTCGGTTGTCTCCAGATCTTCGAGTGTTCCAAATCCGGCCTTTACCGCCCACAATGCGCCTTCTTCCAGAACCTTTTTCTGATCCTTTCCCGCAAGCTTGACATGCCCCGTGGAACCGACACCGGAGGGGATGCGATGATACAAAGCAGCGGTTAAATCCTTGATTTTATCCTTAATATCAGAAAATGAAAGATCAGTGGCCACAAGCCGGCAACCGCAGTTGATATCATAGCCGACTCCGCCCGGCGAAACTACGCCTTCGGCGAAATCAAAGGCCGCCACACCGCCAATGGGAAAACCATAGCCCCAGTGAATATCCGGCATGGCCAGTGAATATTTAACAATGCCTGGTAGATGGGCGACATTGGCTACCTGCTTGGTAGCCTCATCGTGAGTTAAAAGTTGGCGGATTTTTTCATTGGCAAAAATAATGCCGGGGACCCGCATGCCTCCGGTTTTCGGAATCAACCAACGGTTGTCGTCTATACGTTCTAGCCGGATAATATCAGACATCAAAAATTACCCTCGCCTTCCATCCTCCCTCGCTGGTTTTTGCGACACTAAGATCATGATAAGTAACGGCTTTTATCTCGGTTTTTACATGATGCTTCTGTTGATCGTAAGGCTCGCCGAACAATTGCGCATCAATACTTTTGTCAGTTATCTCGACCGGCCGGCAATTTGTTAGCACCCATTTTTTGCCATTGAATAGATAAAGGACTTCACGAAGAAAATTGACCAACAGGTCTTCGATATCGCCGCCTTCTACAGCAATACTCTTTTCCTCTTCCCTTTCGCCGGGCGAGGCAGGCTGCCCACCGCTCTGATCCAGGATAAGATCAAATAAAGCAGCGACACTATTGGCAAAAAGCTCTTCTTTTGTTTTGCCGAACACTTCAAAACCAATATCGGCGGTATGATCGAGTACAGTGTAGTTTGCCATGAAAATATTATAGCTCCGGTTCCCATTAAGAACAAGAATTACTGCATTTTAGGATTGAAACCTATTCAAATGTCTCGATTGACAAACAAAATAGTCTACATTATACTCCGCCAGCTAAAAAATACGCCTTAGCAATTCATCATGTAACGGGAGACAACAATAATGCAAGTACCTATGTTGGTTACACATTTCCTTGACCGGGGTGTTAAGTTGTACGGCCCCAAAACCTGTATCGTCGACGGCGAAAAGCGATTTACCTATAAGCAGTTTAATGAACGGGTAAACCGGCTTTCCAATGCTCTGATCGCTGAAGGAGTCAAGCAGGGCGACCGCGTCGCTTACATCGGCCCGAACGGACACCGCATCCTCGAGGCCTATTACGGCATCACCCAGATCGGCGCCATTCTTCTTTGCATCAACATCCGGTTGAGCGCAGAGGAGGTTGCATTCATTCTGAATCATGCCGGGGCAAAAGTGGTTTGTATTGATTGGGAGTATACCAATCTGGTCGCCCCGGTAGTCAGCAAACTGGAAACCGTCACGCACTTCATGCTTTTTACCGACGGCCATCGTCCGGAAGGAATTGACTGGGCCGACTATGATACACTGTTGAATGAAGCTTCGGCGGAAAGACCTGTCCGGCCGGAAATGGATGAGAATGATACGGCGGAACTGTTCTATACCAGCGGTACGACGTCCAGACCCAAGGGCGTTATGCTGACGCACCGCAATCTCTACTCAAATGCCCTCAATTACATCCATATGCTGACAGTAACCGATTGCGACACACAGTTGCACAGCGTCCCGTTGTTTCACGTGAACGGTTGGGGCTCACCGCACGGCATTACCGGCTCCGGCGCCACCCATGTAATTGTCCGTGATTTTCGCCCTCCGCAGGTACTCGAAGCCATTCAGAATGAAAAAGTAACTATTGGAGCAATGGTTCCGGCCATGGTCACCACGCTGCTGCACTACCCCGATGCCGGCAAGTACGATACTTCTTCATTGGAAAGAATGATCATTGGCGGAGCGCCTATGCCCATCACCATCGCCCGGGGAGCACAGGAAAAATTCGGCGTTGTCTGCTATCAAGCCTACGGAATGACCGAAACCTGCCCCATGCTGACTCTGGCGACACTGAAAGATAACCTGAAAAAACTGCCTTTTGAAGAACAACTTGCCTACCGGTCAAAGACCGGCAAACCGGTTTTTGGCGTCGAGCTGCGGGTTGTTGATGAAAACGGTAAAGATATCGAACCAAACGGCGTGGATGTAGGAGAAATCATCGTTCGCGGCAACAACGTGATGAAAGGATTCTGGAAGGATCCCGAGGCAACCGCCAAAGTCATCATTGACGGCTGGATGCACACCGGCGATATCGCCAACATCGACAAGGAAGGCTATGTGCAGATTGTCGATCGCGGCAAGGATATGATCATCAGCGGCGGAGAGAATGTTGCTTCTGCGGAAGTCGAAATGGCCATTTACAAATTTCCGGCTGTCATGGAATGCGCCGTGATCGGTGTTCCCGATCCCAAGTGGGGCGAAGCGGTCAAAGCACTGGTCGTGCTGAAACCGGATATGCAGGCAACGGAAAAAGAGATCATCGACCATTGTGCCACACTGCTTTCCAAGTTTAAGCTGCCCCGCACAGTGGAATTTGTGAGCGAACTTCCCAAGACCGGCACGGGCAAGATTTTAAAACGTGAATTGAGAGAAAGATACTGGGCCGGCCAGGAAAAGAAAATCGGCGGCTAATTTTTAGATAAAATCGGAATCCTTATTATCCTTGAGGAAAGGGGCAAAAAGCGAAAGCTTGGAGCCCCTTTCTTTTTTTGGGCAAAACAACAATTAATGTCCATGGCCGGGGAAGACAGTTTCATTATGGGATACATTGTAAATATTGGAACCGGCTAATCCTCATTCTGGCACTTAGTGAAATATTCTCATTCCCAGTGTTTTATAAGCTGTATCTTCAGTTCATTTGCTTTATAACTTTCTCCGGTATTAAGTGTCCTCCCTGCCGCATTGTGTAAACCATGTTCCCGGTCTGTCCTGATAAGCATTTTGTGAACTATCTTACCGGTTTGTACCCCAGCTTTTATTGTCCCCCTTTGGAGGGGGTTCAGTGAGAGGATTTCTTTAATAATTTAAGTCAGTTATATAATCAAAATCCTCATCCACCTCCGTCACTTCGTGACACCTCCGCCAGCGGAGGACATGCAATGGTATAACCGATACATTTCTTTGTACCGCCTCTCTTAACCGGATTAATGTCGCCGCATCCCGTAATCATAGCGGAATTGATATGATAAAGCCTTGCTTAGTTTGCTCTTCGTTCCACTATACAATGTCTGAAAAATATGGTAATTTCGCAATATGAAAAAGGATATTGCGTTTAAATTAAGCGCTGTAAAACATAAATATGAACAGGAAGGTTTCATCGTTTTGGGGGTATTTGGGTCTTATGCCCGTGGCGAAGAGACTCCGGAAAGTGATATCGATATCCTCTATGAATTCAGGGAGCCATTTTACAGCCATTATCCCGGTTGGGAAGCTTTCGGCCGTCTGGAAACAATAAAAGCAGAAATTGAAAAAATACTTGGCAGGAAAGTGGATCTGGCTGACCGTGACGCTCTCGATGAAATTGGCAAACGTTTTATTCTCCCAGAGGTAACCTATGTCTCGTAAGGGGACGCTGCTCGCTTATTTAAAATCAACAAATACATCTCGGATATTGAAATTATTGTCAGTAGACACGGTTCCCCTGAAGAGTCTCTCGCCGATACGGAATAATTTTCCATAATAAATAAATAATTAAGTACAAATTCACTTCCGTCACCGGGCATGTCAGGTCATTTTTCCCAACATAAACGAAGTTCAATTTCTTGACAAAATGTATTCCATAAGATACATTTTAACTATGATAGAAATCCGCCAGACGGAATATTACCGTAAGTGGTTTGATAAGCTTAAAGATAAAAATGCCCGTGCCCGGATTGACATTCGTCTGCGCAGGTTATCTTTGGGAAACTTCGGGGATTTCAAATCGTTAGGTCAAATTAAAGATAGACTATGGCCCTGGTTATCGTGTTTACTTTACGAAAAAGGGTTCAATGCTGATAATACTTCTTGCAGGTGGCGATAAAACGACGCAAGCCGATGATATTGAAAGGGCAAAGAAACTCGTCCATGAAATCGAGGTGTGAAAGATGAGAAAAGAAAAAACCAGCGTTTGGGACGCTGCTGAACATTTAAAAACAAAGGCTGATATTGTCGCTTATCTGGAAGCAGCTCTGGAAGAAAATGACCCCGGATTGATAGCCGCCGCGCTCGGCGATATCGCCAGAGCCAAGGGAATGACCGAGATCGCTAAAAAGACCGGTTTGGGCAGGGAAAGTTTATACAAAGCTCTATCACCAAATGGAAACCCGGAATTTTCAACTATTTTGAAAGTTGTCACGGCCCTCGGATTACAATTGCACGCCGGCTCCGGAAAAACGCCCAAAGCGGCATGACTGGTTGTCATTCCGAACGTACGAGAGGAATCTAATATTCTGAATTTATTTAAACAAATATTTCTCACTTTGCTCCGAAATGACATAAAACGAACTATGGCAAAATCTCTTTCCCGATAATTTGCTCAGCGCGGTGCGAGCGTCGCTATCAGATCATTGGCAACGTCTGACATGGCCGTAGCTGCGGCAAAGTCGAATTTGTTGATTGCGATAAAAACCGACACTCCCCGGGTTGGCGCAAAGGCAATATAACTGAACGTACCCTCATATCCTCCGGATTTTTGCAGGATGAACGGGCGGTCGTTCTTCGGCATCATCGCTACCCAGCCCAGCCCAATTGCGTCCATGTGCTCAACTCCCGAAACAGTCGTAAGTCCATCCCGCATGAGATAAAGCGAATGACCGAGCTGCCGTGCTTCTGCGCCGGTTTTACCGAAACTGTCGAGATGCCATTGCATCCACTTCAGAAGGTCGCGCGGTGTAGAGTACAGGCCGCCGGCACCGCCTGTAACGGTAGAGCCGGTGGGAATCTCGTCCATGACTTTCCCATCAACACCATGTCCACGCATTAACCGCTTTTTTTGCTCTTCGGACAGCACAAACACCGTATCTTTCATA
>CAZWCA010000050.1:6472-19733 GCA_964632255.1 uncultured Smithella sp.
AAAAGATATCGTTATTTTCGTTAGCTATAATTTTTAATAAAATCAAGAGATTTATAAATTTGAAAGAAGGCGTTTCTAAATGATTATCTTTTTGAATTGAATCAGATATTTAGGTGGATGCGCTAACGCTTCATCCACCCTACATCTACATCTTCAACTGTTTGAGTCGAAGACGAGTTTGGAAGGCATCTTTCGTAAGCCTTAGAATTCATCAAAACGCTTTCGGCAAGCGACAAAGAGATTTGGGCAGCATCCCAACAAGGTATAAGATATTTAAAAAAATTCCTGGATTGCCGGATCTTCGTCCGGCAATGACAAGAAGGTTGCAAATATTATTTATTCCTCTTCCGGCGCTCCATTATCCTCCAGTACCGGATCTGTATCATCGCTGCCGTTGCCATTGGAGTCTTCGGATTCCGAGGTTGTGCGAGCCAGGCCGACCAGTTTTTCTTCCGGGTCGAGTTCGATCAGTTTGACGCCCTGGGTGACGCGGTGATTGACGGGGATTTCCTGTACCTTCAAGCGGATGACTTTGCCGGTGTTGCTGATCAGCATCACATTTTCTTCGCCGGCCACCTGCAGTACGCCGGAAACATTGCCGACTTTGGAAACTGTCTTCAAATTAATTGTTCCCTTGCCGGCGCGGGACTGGACGCGATATTCTTCGATGGGAGTACATTTGCCGAACCCGTTTTCGGAAACGGTGAGCATAAATGTTCCGGTGGCGGGCACATCTACGCCGACAACCTCGTCGCCTTCATCCAGAGTAATGCCGCGCACGCCGCGGGCCGTCCGGCCCATATCGCGGACATCTTCCTCTTTGAAACGAATAGCCATGCCCAGGCGGGTAGCCAGAAAGATATCCTGATCACCCATCGTTAACATGACATCGACCAGCTCGTCGCCCTCATCGATGGAAAGGGCAATGATTCCGCCGGAACGGGGATTGGAATAGGCGGCAAGATCCGTTTTCTTGATGACGCCTTTTTTCGTGACCATGACCACGAATTTATCGGAGGAAAATTCACGCACCGGCAGGGTTGCGCTCACGCGTTCACCCGGAGCCAGATTGATCAGATTAACCATGGCCTTGCCTTTGGCCGCCCGGCCCGCCTGCGGCAGCTGATAAACCTTCAGCCAGTATACTTTTCCGGTATTGGTGAAAATAAGCAGGTAATGATGGGTGGAGGCGATAAAGATTTTTTCCACAAAATCTTCTTCCTTGGTTCCCATGCCCATTTTGCCGCGGCCGCCGCGGTGCTGGCTTTTGTAGAGGCTCACCGCATTGCGCTTGATGTAGCCGCTGTGGCTGATGGTCACCACCATATCTTCTTCCACAATCATATCTTCGATGTTGATATCGTCGGTGGAGGCCACAATTTCCGTCCGGCGTTCATCGCCATATTTATTTTTGATTTCGGTAAGTTCATCAATAACCACCTGGGCGATTTTTTGCGGATCGGCCAAAATAGCGGTGAGTTCTTGAATAAGCTTAGTGATTTCGCTATATTCTTCGTCAATCTTGGTGCGCTCCAGTCCGGTCAGGCGCTGCAAACGCATTTCAAGAATGGCCTTGGCCTGAATTTCCGACAGCCCGAAACGGTCACACAAAGCTATGCTCGCTTCAGCGGCGTTTTTCGATGCTTTGATTACCTGAATAACCTCATCGATGTTGTTCAAGGCGATAATATAGCCTTCCAATATGTGCGCGCGTTCTTTGGCGCGGGCCAGATCGAACTGCGTGCGGCGAATAACAACCTGTTTGCGGAAAATAACAAACTTTTCGATGACTTCCTTGAGGTTGAAAACCTGCGGACGGCCGTCGGAAATCGCCAGCATGATGATGCCGAACGATGATTCCATCTGGGTGAACTTGTAGAGCTGATTAAGAATTATGGAAGAATTTTCGTCGCGTTTCAGGTCGATGACCACGCGGATGCCTTCGCGGTCGGATTCGTCCCTTAAATCGGAAATGCCGGCTATTTTCTTGTCGCGCACCAGTTCCGATATTTTTTCAATTAACGCCGCCTTGTTGACCTGATACGGCAGCTCGGTGATGACGATACTTTCCTTGTCATTGCGGGCATTTTTTTCAATGAGCGCCCGTGCTCTGAGACGGATAACGCCGCGGCCCGTCTGGTAAGCGGATAAAATACCCTCGCGCCCATTAATAAAACCGGCGGTCGGGAAATCCGGACCGGGAATGAATTTAATCAATTCTTCAATAGAAATTTCCGGATTTTTAATGAGCGCAATCGTGCCGTCGATTACTTCTGAAAGATTGTGCGGCGGAATGTTGGTGGCCATGCCGACGGCGATGCCCGCCGACCCGTTCAAAAGAAGAAGCGGAATGCGGGTCGCCAGAACGGCTGGTTCCTGTAATGATTCATCATAGTTGGGCACAAAATCGACGGTGTCTTTTTCCAGATCGGCCAGCACATCTTCGGAAATGCGCGCCAGGCGTACTTCCGTGTAACGCATGGCCGCGGGCGGGTCATCGTCAATCGAGCCGAAGTTTCCCTGGCCGTCGATCAGCGTGTAGCGCATGGAAAAGTCCTGAGCCATGCGCACAACCGTGTCGTAAATGGCCGCATCTCCGTGCGGATGGTAACGGCCCATGATATCGCCGACGATGCGGGCCGATTTACGGTAAGGCCTGTTGTAGCGGTTGCCCGCTTCATACATTGCATACAAAATCCGGCGGTGCACCGGTTTCAGGCCGTCGCGTACATCCGGCAGCGCCCGGCCGATGATCACGCTCATCGCGTAATCGATGTACGACTTTTTCATTTCATCTTCTATATTCACCAGTGTTTGTTTATGGTGGATATCTCGTTCCATTTTGTTCCTTCCTCTCGCAGATCACAGAAAACCGGATTTAGTCCGGCTAATATTTTCAGCCTGTTTGGGCAGGCTTTTAACCTGGAGTATCTTTATATTGGAGAAGCGCGATAAAACCAAAAGCGCTTTAGATCAATTTTGTCGTTTGGCTTGCTGCAGATTTTTATTTTTTTACAGCCTGCTAAATGTCCAGATTGGAAACATGTAACGCATTTTCGTAAATAAAATCACGCCGCGGTTCCACCTGATCGCCCATCAGTGTGGTAAATATTTCATCGGCTTCCACCGCGTCTTCGACACCGACCTGCAGTAACGTACGCTTTTCCGGATTCATCGTTGTTTCCCAGAGCTGTTCGGGATTCATTTCACCAAGACCCTTATATCTTTGGACTGTCAAACCTTTCTTGCCCAGGTTGATAATATGGTCGACTAGTGCTTTGGAGCTTTCCAGCAGCACAGGAGTTGATGATTCATCTCCCAGATCACGATAGGGAGCTTCCCCGATAATCGAAACCTGGGTAAGCAAAAGCCTTATTTCGGCAAATTGCGGTCTGCGGAAGGTTTCCCTGTCCATGCACTTTTCATAGGTGTGGGTTTCTTTTTTAATAACAAAAACTATTTTAAATCCGCCATGATCCGGATCGGTATTAATTTGAAAATTAATTGAATCAGTACCAATGGCCCCGACAGTTCTGGCAGCAATCGGCAGCAGCAATTTATCATCCTTAAAACTTTCGTCATTTAAGGCTGGATCACCAGCCAGAATACGGATTAATTGCCGGTCGTAACCTTCTTTTTCAAAACGGTCGATTAAGTCTTCGATCCGCATCACTTTTTTAATCAAGGTGAGCAGTTTGTTGCCGGTTGCCGGAAATGGCGAGCCGTCGCCCATGGCCAGTTTGACCTTGTCCACACCGTTTTCCAGAATGTAATCTTTCATCTTTTCTTCATTCTGGATGTAGATTTCCTTTTTCTTATCAACAACTTTAAAAAGCGGCGGCTGGGCGATAAACAAATAACCGCGCTCGATCAATTCGCGCATCTGGCGGAAAAAGAATGTTAATAAAAGCGTGCGGATATGAGATCCGTCCACGTCAGCATCGGTCATGATAATGACTTTGTGATAACGCAGTTTACTGACATCATATTCTCCGGAACCAATGCCGGTACCCAGGGCCGTGACGATGACTTTGATTTCCTCATTTTGCAGCATCTTATCAAAACGGGCCTTTTCCACGTTCAGGACTTTACCGCGCAGAGGCAGGATCGCCTGGTTTTTGCGGTCGCGGCCCTGCTTGGCGGAGCCGCCGGCCGAATCACCTTCGACCAGATAAATTTCGCTTGCCGCCGGGTCCTTTTCCTGACAATCAGCCAGTTTTCCCGGAAGTGCGCCCACTTCCAGAGCGCTCTTTCTCCTTGTCAGCTCCCGGGCACGGCGCGCCGCCTCCCTGGCTCTGGCCGCCTCCATGCATTTATTGAGAATCTGCTTGGCCACCGACGGATTTTCTTCCAGATATGTGCCGATTTTATCGTAAACGATTCCTTCAACCAAACCGCGCACTTCACTGTTGCCCAGTTTTGTCTTGGTCTGTCCCTCAAACTGCGGATTTCTGACCTTAACACTGATGACACAGGCCAGTCCTTCCCGCAGGTCTTCACCGCGCAGGGATTCCTTGCCGTCTTTGATGATTTTGTTGTTCGTGGCGTAATTATTGAAAACACGGGTCAATGCCGAACGAAAGCCGATTAAATGCGTCCCGCCTTCCGTCGTATTAATGCTGTTGGCAAAGGAAAAAATATTTTCCAGATAAGTTTCGTTGTATTGCAGGGCAACCTCAATAAAACAATCTTCTCGGGACCCGGAAACATACATTGGATCCTTATGTAAAACTTTTTTATTGCGGTTGATATATTCAACGAAGGAGACTATTCCTCCCTTATAAAAAAACTCATTTTGTTTCTCCGTGCGTTCATCAGTTAAAATAATTTTAACACCGGAATTCAGAAAGGCCAACTCCCTTAAACGATTAGCAATAATATCAAAGCTGTACTCGGTTTCTTCGAAAATTTCATCGTCCGGTAAGAAGGTAACTTTCGTTCCCCGGCCTCGTGTTTTGCCGATTACTTCCAAAGGACCTTCGGGCACACCGCGATTGTATTTCTGGACATAAACACTGCCGTCCCGTTTGACTTCCAATTCACAGGTTTTGGAAAGGGCATTAACCACCGATACCCCGACACCATGCAGACCGCCGGATATTTTATAGGAATCATTGGAAAATTTACCTCCGGCATGCAACTTGGTCATGACAACTTCCGCCGCTGAAACGCCTTCCGTTTTATGAATATCCACCGGTATACCACGGCCATTGTCCTCAACTACGATACTGTTATCGACTCTGATTTTTACAGAAATAGTATCGCAAAAACCGGCCGCCGCCTCATCGATACTGTTGTCGACAACTTCATAAACGAGGTGATGTAAACCTTCTCTGCCTGTTGAACCGATATACATGGCCGGCCTGATCCGTACGGCTTCCAGACCTTCCAGCACTTTTATGCTATCGGCATCATACTTATGCGTCATAACTGCTTTTTTACTCCTGACTAAACCTTAATTTTTATACATTTCCGAACCGGAAAAGAGCTCTTTTTCGGACGGAAACTCTAAATTTTTAACGGCATAACAATACATAACGAATTATCGTTTTCCGCGGATTTAATAACCGACGGTTTTAATCCCGCCCCCACTTCAAATAATATGTTTTCTCCATCCATCGCGGAAATAGCGTCAATTAAATAATTTACATTAAAACCGACGTCGATATTATCGCCGTCGTAGGAAATATCCATTTCTTCCATTGCCTCTCCGACATCCAAATTTGCCGAATTTAAAACGATTTTTCCGGAAGAAAAAGATAAGATAACTCCGCTGTAGCGCTCGGAAGATACGACATTCATTCTTCTTAAGGCATGAAGGAAAGGTTCTTTTTCCAGAATTACACCAATGCCTTTTTCTGCGGGAATGACTCGTTTGTAATCGGGATAATCAGCATCAACCAGGCTTACTTTTAAAGTTGTGTTTTCCGTTTTTAATACCAGCATATTTTTGTGTAAGCCTATCCCGACATTTTCATTTTCATCAATTATTTTCCTTATTTCCATTAATCCTTTGCGGGGAATAATGACGCCTTTAGTCATTTCCTCACCAAAATCAGCTATATCTGCCCTGGATAAAGCGAGCCGGTGACCGTCGGTTGCCACCATTTTGAAAAATTTATTTTCTCCTTCCAAGCCGGCTTCCAGTAAAACGCCGTTTAAATTTTTTCTCATTTCGTCCGCCGCCATGGCAAAGGATGTTTTACTGATCAGATTTTTTAAAATCAGACCTTGAATATTATAAAAATTTACATCCTGATCATCGGCGACACTGGGAAAATCATCCGCGGGCAAACCGGGAATTTTATAAACCGCTCTTTGGCAGGATATTTTTACGACATTGTTATCTTTAGTGAAATGAATGACTTCACCTTGAATTTCCCGTACCATCTCATAAATCTTTTTAGCCGATAGAGTTATTTCCCCTTTTTCCGCTATTTCAGCCGAGTAATCGGAAATTAAGCTTATTTCTCTATCTGTTGCGATGATTTTGAGTTTATTATCTTCCGCCGATAAAAGTACATTGTTCAGAATAGGTATTGTTGTCTTTTTTTCGACAATTCCCAATGTTTTTTGAATACCATCCAGAAAGGTGTTTCTGTTTATTTTGAACTCCATTACCTTCCCCCTGTATTTTATTATTTCTCTAATTTTTTTCTTATATATAAAAAAACAGAATTAGTAATAACGGCTGTGGAAATGTTAATCAATTCTATTTATTTAATTATTTCAAAATCATGCCCCGGTAAAGCATGTTGATAAGTAATGTAAAAAACTCTTAACTGTTGTTGATTAAGTTATTCTCAATTTCCTCAACTAAATTTTTTAATTTAGAATCGGTTTCTACTTTTTTTAAAATTTTGTTGTTCGCATAAATAACCGTGGAATGATCACGGCCGCCGATTTTTTGCCCGATATCCGGAAAAGAATAATCGGTTAGTTTTCTGGACAGATACATCGAGATTTGTCTGGCGAAAACCAGGTTTTTGTTTTTATTGTGAGCTTTGATGTCCGATATTTTTAAGTTTAATTTTCCGGCGACAGCTTTTATAATTTCATCAATGCTGATTTCCTGTTTTCCATTGTGTTTTAATAGCTTGCGCAAAACTTCCCGCACCAGGTCAAGATCAATTTCTCTGCCGGTGAGAGATGAATATGCACAAATTCTGATTAAAAAACCTTCCAGCTCACGGATATTTGATTCCGCCTGAGAAGCGATGTAATGGGCGACATTACCCGGCAAAGAAATTTTATTTTCCTGCATCTTCTTTTCGATAATGGCGATTTTTGTTTCAATTTCCGGCGGTTGAATGTCGGCAATCAGTCCCCACTCGAAACGGGACCTTAATCTTCCTTCTAAATTTGGAATATCTTTAGGAAATTTATCACTGGTCACCACTATTTGTTTGCCTGAGTCATGCAAGGTATTGAAAGTATGGAAAAATTCCTCCTGAGTCCGTTCTTTTCCGGCCAGAAAATGAATGTCGTCAATCAGCAGGCAGCCGATATTTCTGTATCTTTCCCGGAATTGCGGCATCCGGTCGTAACGAATGGAGTTGATCATTTCATTCATAAATTCTTCAGCCGAAACGTACATTACCTGCAGGTCAGGGTGCGCTGAAGTCGTTAATAGACCGATTGCATTAAGTAAATGGGTTTTACCTAAACCGGAGCCGCCGTACAGGAAAAGGGGATTGTAATTTTTTGCCGGCTGCTTGGATACGGCAATAGAGGCGGCATGAGCAAACTGATTGCAGGGTCCGACCACAAACCGATCGAATGTGTAATTAATATTAAGCGGTGACGAGTTTTTATTTCGCACTTCTACAGCCTGCGAATTTATTAATGTTTTGTGCTCTTCATGCTTTTTGTCGGCTACCTTTTCCTTTTCCTTGGAAATAACAAATTCGATTTCCATTTCAATTCCAACAATATTTTCCAGTGCATTTTTTATTGTTGAAAAATAATTATCCAGAAGCCAGTCTTTAAAAAATTTATTCGGGACGGCAAGTTGCACACGCTTGGTTTCTTCCATGGCGATAATTTTGATCGGCTTTATCCAAGTATCAAAATTTTGCTTACTTAATTTATCCTGAATGATTTTAGTAGCTTTATCCCAAATTGTTTCCACTGATTAACCTTTTATCAACATTTCTATCAACACCTGTTGATAGATCCCTCCGGAAATTATTGTAAACCATCAAGGAATAAACCAGCCAGCCGGTTTAATTCATCCAGCGATGTAAAACGAATTTCGATTACTCCTTTTTTTGAGCTGCCTTTGATCTGTACTTTGGACATTAACTTAGCGGTGAGTTGATTCTCCAGGTCAACTGTAAACCGGTCTTTGGCAGCGGTTTTCTTTTCCGGAACCTGTGCTTTGAAGTTTTGTATTAATTTCTCGCTTTCGCGGACATTTAATCCTTTTTTTAATATTAAATCCAATACCTTATTTTGTTCGTCGGCTGACGCAACAGCCAGCAGGCAGCGGGCATGGCCGGACGTAATTTTTTTTTCTACAAGAGCGGTCTTTGCTTTTTCCGGTAGTTTTATAAGCCGTACCGTATTGGCAATCGTCGAACGGTCCTTGCCGACGCGAACTGCGATTTCTTCCTGAGAAAGATGAAAAGTTGCCGTCAGTGTTACATAAGCATTTGCCTCTTCCAGAGGATTCAATTCTTCGCGTTGAATATTTTCGATAAGTGATATTTCGGCAGCTTCCATGTCCGAGGCATCACGAATGACAATCGGCACTTCTTTCAATCCGGCCGCCTGTGCAGCCCGCCAGCGCCGCTCGCCGGCGATGATTTCATAACCGCCTGTTTTTTGTTTACGGACGACTATCGGTTGGATAATACCGCTTTTTTTAATGGAATCCACCAGTTGCTTTTGTTCGCGGGGGCTGAAATTTTTTCGCGGTTGAAAACGGTTCGGGCTAAGTTCTTCGATACCGCAGGCGATCGAAGGAGTCTTTTTATCAATGTCTTTAATCAAATCCGGGAACATGGCACCGAGCCCCTTACCCAGCGCATTTTTCTGTGCCATTTTTTTTACAATCCCCCCTGAATTATTTCCTGAGCCAGTTCCATATAGGCTAAAGCACCTCGCGATTTAATATCGTAAAGAATTATCGGCAGGCCATGACTCGGGCTTTCCGAAAGCCGGACGTTGCGTGGTATCACAGTTTTGAAAACTTTGTCGCCGAAATGCTTACGAACATCTTCGCTGACCCGGTGAGCCAGTGAGTTACGCGAATCAAACATGGTCAATAAAATGCCGCCTAAAGACAAATTCGGATTTAAACGGGCTTGTATCAGCTTTACAGTATTGAGCAAATATCCCAATCCTTCCATGGCAAAATACTCACACTGTAAAGGAACTATTACATTATCGGAAGCGACAAGGGCATTGATGGTCATAATACCCAGCGAAGGCGGACAGTCGATTACTACATATTCATAATCTCTGTCCATGGCTTTCAGCAACTGCGCCAGCCGCTTTTCTTTCCCTTCAATATTTACAAATTCAACTTCCAGACCGATCAAATCCTGATTTGCCGGAATCACATCCAGATGCGGAATTACTGTGGAAAGAATAACCTCTTCCAGCTTTTTATGACCGATCATGGCATAATATAAATTTTCGCTTTGGACGATATTACTATCTGCGCCCATTCCGCTTGACGCGTTGCCCTGGGAATCACTATCGATTAGTAAAGTTTTTTTTTCCGCAGCAGCGAGGGAGGCGGACAAATTAATTGCCGTCGTCGTTTTGCCGACCCCGCCTTTTTGGTTGGCTATGCATATAATTTTCATTATTTTACAGGGCGTCTTTAAGGAAAATTTACTTGGAAGACTCATAGTAACTAGCATAAAAAGAACATTTTTAGAAGGTCTTTTTGCCCTTATCCCCCCTTTTTCCCCACAATAATTTTCCGTGTAATATCCGACCATTTCGCGTTTATGTCATATTGTGACAGCTGACTAAAACCGTGCCGCCCGGCGGCTTCTTCCGCCCGGAAAAATTCCTGGTCAATATCCATGCTTTTCAAGGCAATTAACCTGCCGGCAGGCGCCAGAAGAACCGCCCCCCAG
Source organism: uncultured Smithella sp. (assembly GCA_964632255.1). Lineage (GTDB taxonomy): Bacteria > Desulfobacterota > Syntrophia > Syntrophales > Smithellaceae > MVRV01. The sequence goes on from CAZWCA010000050.1 coordinate 16,567, forward strand.
GGCAGCATTTCGGGCAGTTTAAAGGCGGCGCGGGAAATAAGAATATCAAAAAAAGATTTCCACTTACCCGCCATGACCAGGTTTTCAACACGCTCATGCAGAACTACGGTGTCTGTCAGCTTCAGTAAGCGGACAATGTGTTTTAAGAAGGAAACTTTCTTGCGGTTTGTTTCCACAAGGTAGAGCCGCAAAGCAGGTATTGCAATTTTCAGCGGGATACCGGGAAAACCCGCGCCGCTGCCGATGTCGATTATCCGGGCATCCGTTTTGTGAATAAATTGCCAAGCGGTAAGAGAATCAAGAAAATGCCGGCTTGCAATTTCCTGCGCCGATTTTTCGGAGATTAAATTTGTTTTTTCATTCCATTTGAGCAATTCTTTGCGGTAAATATCAAATTGACCGAGTTGATGTTCATTTAAAATTATTCTTAAATCACCGGCATGCCGGCAAAAGTTGAGTATTTCTTTATCCATGGCAAATCATTATAAAAATTAAATCTTCTAAATTTACGCGGCGCAAATTCCGTATTTGGGAAGAATATCATGGGCTACGATTAAACGGTGGAGCTGCAATGCATCATGGAACAGCTTCCAGTTGCTGGTCAAAAATGACTCTTTGTATTTATATTCGAACATATCCCGGCTGGATCCCAACGCCTCCGCCTTCCAGGAGCCTTTACCATCCTCGGCATAATTAATAGTTGCCGGTCCGAAACTGAAAATTCCTTCTTCAATTTTGTTGAGCCATTCTTCATGGCGTTCTTCGCCGTCTTCCATTGTAAGTTCTGAGAAGAGTTTGCGGATCAGCTTCATATCATTTTCACCAATGCCGGTTACTTCCGCATCCGGATTTTTCAGGCGGTATCTTTTCATTGCTTGGCAGAGGGCATCCGCTGCTTCACAAAATTCATCAGTATTGTTGCGGGAAATTTTTTCGTCGCGTCCATTGACGTATTCCCATGACAAAAAAGGCATGTCCGGAAAAACAAAAGCCTGACCATGGCCCAATTCAGGAATAGATTGGTTAATAAGATTGATCAGGCTGTCTTGAAATATATCCGTATCGCCCGTCTCCGCGATTTCAACGACTTTATTGATATCATGCAGGACGCCGGCAAAACCCTGATGCGCCCAGGTATCGGCATAAACATGCATTGTTATTCCCAGGCGGTGCAGGGCGTACCGGTTATCCTTATCCTGATCGAGGATGACGGCTTTTACCATGTCTTTTGCTATCGGGCTCGCGGGCAGGCAAATCAGTTTGCGAATAAATGTACCTTCAGGATCATCACCGGAACGGGCTCCGCCGTTGCCGGGTAGGAAATGGAACGGCATCCAGACTTTCTGATTATCCAGGGCATCGAGATTTTTTATATCTATCGACTTGTGGGCGGAACTGTTTCTTTCGTAAAGCGCTTTGTTATCAAAACAAATTGTGCCACGGCTTGTGGCGTCATCCACGTACTGGGCCGCATAAGCGATTATATCCGCATCCTCATGAGGAAATCCGGCCAGCCGTGCTGCAACGTAGGTTACTGCATGATGAAAATCAATTTGCATGGTGTTTCTCCTTAAGCATGATTTTTTTTACCACTGTATTTTTCAGTACTAAGCCGCTGTACTGATTTGCTGCAGTCTTTCCAGGAATAACCTGCGGAGATCATCTTCTTCTTCCGAACCAAGCGGCAACTGCGGAAGACAAGATGATGCTTTCTTTCCGTAAGACCGCCGCTTCTCTATTGCCGCGGGATTATAGGAAAGAAGTTCACACCGGCTGTACCCCAGCCCGGCAAGAAAAGATGCTATATCCAGTAAGTTGCTTTTTGTGGCGGTTATTTTGGGCACCAGGGGAACACGCGGAAGAATTGTGCCGGCTGCTTCTTTCGACAACAACCGGAAATTCTTCAGGATGGCCGTGTTTTCCCGGCCTGTGTACTTTTTGTGCTTTTCCGCATCGATGAATTTAATGTCATACATAATCAGATCCGTAAAGGGAAGTATCAGCCGTGCAAAATGATCATAATCAAACAGACCGCAGGTTTGTATGGCTGTAGGAATATTCTCCTTTTTCAACTTCTGAAGCGCCGGATTAAGATAATCCATCCAAAGGGCCGGCTCGCCGCCGGAAAAGGTAACCCCACCGCCGGATGCAGCAAAAAAGTGCCTGTCGCGCAGGACGATTTCCATCAATTCATCGAGAGAATATTTCTGCCCCGCAATTTTTATGGCCGTAGAAGGGCAGTTGTCTGCACACTTTCCGCAAGCTCTGCATTGTCTTTGATCTGTTGGGAAACATTGCCGGGTCGAAAAAGATGCTTCCTGACAAATCGTTTTGCACGTTCCGCAGGAAATGCAAAGGCTTGGATGAAAAGACATCTCCTGTTCAATGCTTACCGATTCCGGATTGTGGCACCATACGCAGGATAGCGGGCATCCCTTCAGAAAAACGGTGGTTCGAATACCCGGTCCATCGTCCAGAGCGAAGCGACGAATATCGAAAATATATGGAAGTGTTTTTTCCATCCGCTTTAAATGGCCCCGGCAGCCATCAATTGCAGTCGTTTGGCCATAAACGCAAATTTGTAAAGATAGTTTAAATTGCCGTCAAGCGATACCTCCTGATGAAGGATGGAACCGAGAATATCCGGTTTCGGAGTCAAAAGAAACGACATGAGCGCCTTGCCGTCTTTGAAATATATAGTAATATCCGGGGCAGAAATGTCCTCTTCGCGGACTTCCAGCCGGTTATCCGCAAACAGGGCGGAAACATTAATGCTTCCGTCTTTGCTTTTGAACTGGTAGCGGCCATCAAATCCTTCAATATTTTTCCGGAAATCATGATCGACCAGGAAAATGATGGACATCAAATTAAGCAGAATTTGCAGGAAATCCTCGGCAAAGTCTGAAAGAAGGCATTTCGAGAAATTGCTCATCGCGGTTTTAAGGATTAAATTGTCAGTCATACCATCTCCTCCGAAAATAGATTATAAATGTTAAAATACATCGCCTCTCGTGTCATGCCCGAAGGTTTTTGTCGGGCATCTATGTTTGACAATTCCTGGATTCCCGCCAAAAAAACGCGGGAATGACCCTTATGGTTGGCCCCTTGTATATTGGTCATGGAGGACTCCTTTACAGATCATTTGTTTTATGCCGAAGGCAGCATCT
>CAZWCA010000051.1:0-6906 GCA_964632255.1 uncultured Smithella sp.
AGATATTGCCGAGTATTTACGTTTAGAAAAAGATCAGTTGATTAATGACTTAAAAGATGAACTAATTGGAACTCCTTATAGGTGGGGAAACTTGCGGTCAGCTTCAACTGATTTATTATTGCCTGCAAACCTGTAATCTCATGGAATAAATAAAATCAAGTTGAAAGAAAGCAATCCTTAAGATAAAAATATTTTTATAAAGCTTTGCAAAATACCTTGGTTGTCATTGCAAACGTAGTGAGGCAATCTTATAAGACATGAATATTATAGAGATTATCGTGTCGCTTTGCTCCTTGCAAAGACATATAATATGTTTTGCAAAAGTCTGCTTTAATGAATTTTGGAGTATGTAAAATGATTTTAACACCAAATTTGCATGCATTTTTGTGGAGTTCCACCCGCGCCAACAACTGTAATTCCTATTTAATTAAAACGCCGGCTAAAAATATTCTGATCGATCCGGGGCTTGCCCCTTTCTTTGATCATGTCAATCGTGGTTTAGATGAACTGAAGATATCGGTCAGGGATATCGATCTGGTTATCTGTACCCACGCCCATCCAGACCATATCGATGCAATCCGTTTATTTGACAGGTCAAAAACCCTTTTTGCCATGCATGAGACCGAGTGGTTGATTTTCGAAGAAGAAGTCTCATACTATGGAGGCCCGGCAAGCGAAAATCTTAACAACCTGAGTCCTGATTTTTTTCTGACCGAGGGTGAATTAAAGGTCGGTGAAATTGTATTGGATATCTTTCATACCCCCGGGCATACTCCGGGCTCGGTTACACTGTACTGGAAGGACGCAGGTGCATTGTTCACGGGTGACCTGATCTTCGCAGGAGGATTTGGACGCACCGATCTCCCCGGCGGGGATGGAGCCCAAATTAAAGACAGCGTCCATCGTGTGGCCGGCTTAGAGGCGGAATGGCTGCTGTCCGGACACGGAGATTTGATATCCGGTGCCGCAAAGGTCAAGAAGAACTTTGAAATGATGGAGAGGATATTGCTTCAATATATCTAAGCAGTTTCCGCCTGGAAAGGGCTCTTTTCCGCTCTGGCTGTGTCGATCTGCTGTATTGCTTGTGCGACGTACCCGAATGTACGCCTCCGCGCAATACCTTGATCTCCTTGCCGGAACGAAAAATATCTCCTTTCCGGTTCGGAAATGATAATATTATCATTTCTAGTTTCCGCATTGACACTGTTGGGTGTACTTCCAGCATCAATTGAATTTAAATGCAATTCCCTTGCGAATGACAGTGAACTAGTAGATATGAGATGTCCTGAACAGGTAATCCTACATTACCTGTGCTCTGCTCGGCGACCTACCCCATTGTCACGGTCTATTTTCCTGCAACAGCAGAAATTTCCACCAGAACATCCCGAGGCAGGCGTCCTACCTGCACGGTCGCACGTGCGGGCGGTTTTTGCTTGAAATAGCTGCCATAGACAGCGTTCATTTTTGCAAAATCGTTCAGGTCTTTGAGATAAACAGTGGTGGACACGACATCATCGAAAGACATCTTTGCCGCGGCCAGTATCGCCTTCAGGTTTTCCATAACGAGTTTAGTCTGCTCTTCTATTGATCCCTGTTGTACTTGATTAGTCTTTGGATCTATTGCAATCTGACCGGAAAGAAACAACATATTCCCGATTCTTATGGCCTGAGAATATGGTCCGATCGCCGCAGGCGCATCCGGAGTGGCAATCACGTCCTTGGCAAAGGCCGATTCTGCAGCATACGCGATCATGCCAACAACTGCAAACACGGAAATAATCAGTATTGAAATAGTGGTTTTCCTAAACTTCATTGCACCCTCCTTTTTTCATGAAAAATTTAGATAGCAACACATGGCTGCACCTGTAATAAATTAGTTAGTTTCCGTCCCGGAAAGGTTATTTTCCGCCCTAGCGGCTTGAACATGAAACATTCCTGCTCCTACTTCACCTTTGAATACGCACCCCTGAATAAAAAATCAAGCTTTTTCTAAGAATAATCATAAGAGAAAACTTCCATATTTCCCTGTTCTCTACCTGACATTACATATTCTTTTTCCTAATGGACAGGGAAACGGCAGTCTACTGCGAAATTTTATCGATCCTGGATTGAGTCTGACTTCTCAGGTTTGAGATACTGTGCTGATATGAGAGGTCTTTTTCCGGGTTTGGCACGACAGAAGACCCCGTGATTCCTTTTTGGGCAAGTCGCTCCAAAACCTGATTCTTTGCAGCCTCAGACAGTCTGGACTGTTCGTCATGATAGTCTGACAGAATTTTTAGTAAGGAATCACGGAAAGCAGGTTCAAGTACCGATAAAAGATCCAGCCAGCGTTCGTTGTCCCGGTCGGGATCAATTTGCTCCAACACGGATTTTTTTACAAGCTGATTGTCGTCTATCTTCAATTCCGATTGTAATTCTTTAATTCGATTCCACAGGCCGTCGATGGAAAAAAGACAATCGGAATACTGCTGTAGTGCGCCATGAAGCATTTTTTCAAAATCAGCTTTCTTTTGTTTGGCCTTCTCTTCCTTTGAAAGCGACATATGGCTTGTCCGCTCCATAGCCAGCTCTATTGCGCTTTTTATTTCTCCCATGATGCTTCTATCCCTTCCTTGTGTCTTTTTTTGAATATAAGTCAGAACTTTGAGCTTTTCAATTATTACTTATAGTGAGGCCATTTGATTGTGCACTTCAAAGCCTTGATTTACTCTGATCAATCTCCTGCAAGAAATCTTTTATAATGGCCATAAAAATTTCCGGCCGTTCAAGTTGATGCAGATGAGAAGCTTTTGGAATTACAGCCATACGTGCATCAGGGAAAAGTTGCTGAAAATCTTTTACAGTTTTGACTCCTGCTTCATCACGGTCACCACAGGTAAGCAGGACAGGTTGCGTTATTTCCCGGAGTCGTGGCGTCAAATCATATTCTTTCAATTTTCCCGTTATGGTGAATTCGCTGGCGCCCCACATTGTGTTGTAAACATCCGCATTCAGCCTGGATAATGCATCTTGCAGGGTAACAGGCCAGGGAGACAAAAGACATATATGCTTTTCATAGTATGCCATCATTGCTTCCTGGTATTCCTCGCCGTAATTGCCGGTTTCTTCACAAATTTCTATTACGGTGCGGATTTCAGCCGGCATCAGGGAAATATTCAGGCGCTGGTCGTTATGCCAGGCCGGAGATGAAAGATATGGCGCGCATAACATTATTCCTTTTACTCCGCCTGGTTTTCTGCCAAGCATGTATGCGCAAATTAAGGCGCAGCCCCATGAAAATCCCATCAGATATACTTCTTCGAGTTTTAATGCTTCCCGTACCCGGGTAAGTTCGGAGACGTAGTTTTCTACTGAATAAAAATCCTTATTTTCAATCCTGTCACTGTTCCCGCAGCCAAGCTGATCATAAAAATATACCGGTCGATCTTTCCATAATGGATCCAGGCCGTCAGTCATGCTGAGAAAACCGGGACCGCCATGAATAATGAGAACGGGGGGCTTCTTTTGACCCTCACCGTACAAGGCATACCAAATTTTACCGTTGGCGGTTTCTATATATCCTTCCTGCATGCCGATATTTCCTTCTTATTGCTTATTTGGTTTTGGGGAGATGATCGGAAATAAAAATCATAAAATAGGGATCTTTGTCAATAAATGCCGAAGTTAATAAAAAAATTTTGGTATAAAAGTGAGTAAATTTGGCAATAACTATAGCAAGTTATAATTAATTTGTTCGGAACTATGGATGACAAAATAATCATTTTCGGTGGGAAACTTATTAATCCTTTAATCCGGAGTTAGCGGATCAAGATTTAAGATAGCCCTGGCCCAATCACATGCGGGGTTGTGCGTTTTCCAGGAAGGTTCGAAGTTCCTGCATACACTGGGACGGCGATTATAAATTGTACACCTGACTTTGTTCCCCGGTTTTCCATGGAGGGCAATGCATTGATCATCAATATTTCTGCGCATGGCTCTCCGAAAAGGACTCGCTTTTTCAGTGAGGCTTACGGGAACGCCCGTTTCCGTTACATCATCTCCTTCGGCCCAATAAAAGGTTGCACGAAAGACTATGCAACAGGCTCCACATTTTAAGCAGTGATTCTTGTCCTTAATTTCTTTGTCTGCAAAGGAAGAATCGGCATGTCCATTTATTGTCATATTACATTAAATAGAATGTTTTGAGTTTTTATAAATAATGTAACATAAAACGGCTATATCGAAAGAAACATTGGCAGGAAAGAATGAATTATAATAATTTCCGGAAACTAAGAAAAAACTGTTGTTTCCGAACTGAAAGGAAATATTTTTATTCCGGTAAGGAAATCAAGGGATTGCGCTGAAGGTTATATACTTCTTAAAGCAATAGAAGATCGGCACTGCTGGAGCGGAAAAGGCTCTTTTCCGACGAAATCATTTTATTAATCCTTTAATTAATCCGGAGTTAGCGGATCAAGATTAAGTAAAGCCCTGGCCCAATCACATGCGGGGTTGTGAATTTTCCCGGAAGGATCAAAATCTTTGCATACGCTGGGACGGCGATTATAGATAGTGCACGTAACTTTTTGTCCGGGTTCTCCACGGAGCGCAATACACTGATCATAATCATTTCTGAGCATGGCTCTGCAAAGAGGACTTACTTTTTCCGTGAGGTTTACGGGAACGCCAGCTTCCGTTACATCGTCTCCTTCGGTCCAACAAAAGGTTGCCCGAAAAACTATGCAGCATGCCCCGCATTTTAAGCAGGGATTTTTTTCTTCAACTTCTTCGTCTGCAAATGAGTCAGGATATTCATGTTTTGACATAGTAATAAAACAATACTTTTCTTTAGCTTATGCTCGCTCTCCAAATATTGCCCTGCCAATCCGGACAATAGTGGCGCCTTCCTCAATGGCGCCTTCAAAATCATCCGTCATACCCATGGAAAGCTCTTCCATTTGCACGCCGGGTATTTCAGCGCAGGCAATCTCCTCGCTGAGAATTCGTAATGCCTTAAAATAAGGCCGTGATGCTTCCGGATCATCGGAGAAGGGCGCCATGGTCATTAATCCGCGTATGGATAAATTTTCCAAGCCGGCAATTTGGCGAATTAATTTCAATGCCTCAACTGCGGGAACGCCGTTTTTCGTTTGTTCTCCGCTGACATTGACCTCGATCAGGATGTCTATTTTCCGGCCGGCAGCTTTTGCACGGCGGTCAAGTTCCGAAGCCAGTTCCAGGCGGTCAACGGAATGGATGCACTCAAAAAGCCGGACGGCATATTTCGCTTTGTTGGTTTGCAAATGGCCGATCAGATGCATTTGAGCACGTCCGTTCAGCAATTCATGTTTTTCTCTGGCTTCCTGAACATAATTCTCGCCGAGCAGAGTGATGCCTGCATCAACAGCCTGTAAAATGCGCTCGACCGGCACAGTTTTGGTTACCGCCATTAATTTTACCGACTGCGGATCACGACTTGCACGCATGCAGGCAGCGGCTATCCGTTGTTTTATTTTATCAATATTTGCGGCTATTTTTATTTCCATTTTAATTACCTGAAATTTATGACATTTAGTTTTTTTAATTCTTCCAGAACTTCACAAAGCGGCAGGCCGATTACGTTGGTATAAGATCCGCGGATGGCTTTAATAAAGTAAGCGCCTTTTCCCTGAACGGCGTAGCCGCCGGCCTTGTCATATGGTTCATCACAGGAAATGTACCATTCCATTTCTTCAAAACTTATTGATTTAAATTGCACCGCAGACTGAATAACTATGGTTTTAGTTACTCCGGACGCCGTATGAGCCAGACTAAAACCGGTGAAGACTTTATGTACCCTGCCGCTGAGTTTGCCGAGCATTTGCCTGGCCTCGGCTTTGTTTTTCGGTTTGCCCAGAATAAGATCGTCGATGACAACAATCGTGTCGGCGCCAAGCACCAGAGATTCAGGATATTTTCCGGCAATTGCCTGCGCTTTATCCTGCGCCAGTCTTCTTACATGTTGCCGTGGATTTTCTCCATTTACATAATCTTCATTAATGTGAGCGGGAATGATTTTAAACTTTAAACCGACTGATCGTAATAATTCCTTCCGTCGAGGTGAGGCCGAAGCTAAAATAAGGGGTCTTGATGTGCTTATGGACATATTTATCCTTGAAATTATTATTGTTTGTTTTCATTACAAAAATAGAGAATTTCTGTCAATCGCAAAATATGGTTGCTTACTTTTAAAATTTAAAGTTAGTATAGTTCCCGTCTGGAAAAGGCTCTTTTCCGCTCCAACGTGATGATCCGGCGCTCTTTATGGTGTACGCCTTCGCGCAATGCCTTGATCTCCTGTTGAAACGAAGAAAACTCTTTTCCGGTTCGGAAATGGTTAGTCATTCCTGTTTCCGGATGAACGTAGTATATGAAATGGGGGTATAAAATGAAAAAAATATTAGGATTTCTTTTTTGTTTCATGTTGATGCTTTTTTCTTCAACAGTTTTTGCTGCAGAGAGAATTATGCAATTGAATGTTCCCGGCTGTTCCTCTTGAAATTCCAATGCCAGAATAGGTGCTATTCTGAAAAAAATTGACGGTGTCAAAAAACATACCAATCAAGGACGTGATTTATTGGTAATAACATTTGATGATGAAAAGACCGGCAGCAATGCAATTATCAGTGAACTAAGAAAAGGAAATTTCAAGATTAACGGCGAACCTGCTTATCTTAAATAGTTTTGCCGGAAAAGACTTTTTTAGATTACGATTCTTAATCTTAAAACAATTATGCATGCGGGAAAACAGTGTCTGATACAAGAAACAAAATCAATCCTTTTCAAGGAGGACCGGTGATGAATAAAGTATTTGCGCTGCTTGCAATTGTTGTCTTTTTCATGATGTTGTCGGCATGTGCAACTATCAGTTCGTTGGGCAGGGCG
>CAZWCA010000051.1:7006-19270 GCA_964632255.1 uncultured Smithella sp.
AACTGGTAGAGAAGCTTATAAATGAAGGTGCCAACGTAAATGCGGTTGTGATCGGTATCTCCCCGCTACATGAAGCAGTATTCAATGATGCCCCTTTGGATATTGTCCGTCTTTTGTTGGATAAAGGAGCCGATGTAAATAAGAAAAGTTGTAGCGATGGGTGGGCGACCAGCTGTAATTGCTCTACGCCTCTATACATTGCCGCTTGTAAAGGAAACCTTAAAATGGTGAAACTCCTGCTGGACTATGGAGCGGATGTGTCTCTTGTACATTATGATAAGAAGACTCCTTTAAAAATAGCTCAGGAACAGGGCCAAACTGCAATTGCTCGCATCCTTAAGGAAGCAGAGGAGAAGCAGTACAAAACGCTTTTTGCTCATAATGAAAAAGCTGTTTTGCCTTCGGACAAAGATACCTCTGGCTCTCTGCCTAAATCCGACGTTGACGATCTGCCGGCAATCAAAACGAAGATAAACAAGAACGCTTACGCCATTGTGATCGGCATTGAACAATATCGCCAAAAACTTCCGAAGGCCGATTATGCTGTGGCGGACGCAAAGGTAGTATCCCAGTATCTTATAAAGGTTATGGGATATCCGGAAGAGAACATCGTGACTTTAACAAATGAAAATGCAACCAAGAGTGACTTTGAGAAATATTTTGAAAAATGGATTTCTAATAATGCCGCAAAGGACAGCTCCATCTTTATCTACTACTCCGGACACGGAGCGCCTAATACAAAGACAGGCGATGCTTACCTTGTGCCTTATGATGGAGACCCGTCATTTATTGAACAGACAGGCTATCCCCTGAGGAAACTCTATGGAGTACTAAACAAACTTCCGGCAAAAGAAATTATCGTTGCCCTGGACTCTTGTTTCTCCGGCGCAGGCGGCAGGTCGGTAATTGCCAAGGGGGCACGACCCTTGGTCATGAATCTCCAGAATAACATGGTTATGTCCGGGAACATGACGGTGCTGTCTGCCTCTTCGGGTGACCAGACCAGTTCGACTTATGACGAGAAAGGGCACGGACTCTTTACTTACTTCCTGCTCAAAGGAATGAAAAATGAAAAATGTTTTAGTCCGGATGGTTCCATCAGGATGAATGACCTATTCGACTACATCAAACCCCAGGTCGAGCGGATTGCCCGAAAACAATACAATAACGAGCAGACGCCGCAATTAATTAATCAAAAGAAGTCTCTGAGAGACTGATTAACAGCATACAGGATTTTGTTTCAAGTAGTTCTGTAAAACTACCCCCGCAAACATCGAAATGCCTGATTTCCTTTCCAAAACGAAAAACACCTCTCTCGAACATGTGTTCTGCAGCCGCTTTTCTTGTCCGGCTTTGGAGGGGAGCAGGTGGAGGGACGAATTTTGCCGGTAATTCCCTCGTTCCCATGCGCCGCGTGGGAACGAGAAATGACAAAGACTGGATGCCCGCCTCCGCGGGCATGACAAAGGATGACGCGCTTGCCCAACGCGGTGCAGTTAGGGCGAAAACACGTAGGTTCGCCGCTACCTGAACATCCCCGCAATATCTTCTCCTGATCCACATTGCCGCTTCGCGACATTTCCACGGCAGGAGGACATGAAGCTACAAGAAAACTTTCAATAGATCCCTGCTGTCAATCTTCTTCTATTAAATACCTGTTGTTCCTTGTAATTCCATCAGTCAAAATAGAATTAACCCTTTGAATCAAAAGTTTTATCTAAAAAGAGTTAGGATTTCATGTGAGAGATCAAACGGCACAAACAAAAGCCCGCTATAATTTTATTGCGCCATTTTATGATCGCATGGAATTTTTTTCGGAAAAGGTCTTCAAAAAATGGCGTCGGGAACTGCTTGCTCATGCAAAGGGTAAAATTTTTGAGGCAGGTGTCGGTACGGGCAAGAATTTTCCTTATTATCCTAAAAATGTTGACATTACCGGCATAGACATAGCTGATAAAATGCTGCCTCGTGCCAAGAAGCGGGCTGAAACACTTGGTCTTCCCGTCAAACTTATGGAAGGCGATGTTCAATCTCTTTCGTTTCCGGATAATTCTTTCGATACCGCCATAGCAACATTTGTATTTTGCTCTGTTCCCGATCCCGTTTTGGGCTTGAAAGAACTGCGGCGTGTCGTGAAACCTGACGGCCAGATTCTTCTTCTGGAGCATGTCCGGATTGACCGGCCTGTTATCGGCTTGCTTATGGATGTGTTGAATCCTTTATTTGCTAATCTGCTGGGGCCGAACATCAACCGGCGGACTGTAGAAAATGTTAAAAAAGCGGGCTTGTCGATCCAACACATCGAACATCTCGGACCAATGCAAATGATTAAGATGATCATCGCAGGCCCCGGAAAATAAAAAAATCAAAGGAGAAAAAAAATAATGAAAGTTACTGATCCGGTTTGCAATATGAGTATTGAGAAAGATGAAGCTCGGGGTAAATCCGAGTATAAGGGTGATATCTATTATTTTTGTTCACAAATATGTAAAGAGAAATTTGATAAAAATCCCGAATCTTACGCAGGCAAAAAAGACGAAAAGCGGATATAGAAGACTTGTGAAATGAAAGGTTCAACCATTTATACCTGTCCCATGCATCCGGAGATTCGTCAGGCAGGGCCGGGAGCCTGCCCGAAATGCGGCATGGCTCTTGAACCCGTCGTGCCGGAATCGGCTTCCTTGCCTACACAATGGACATGTCCCATGCATCCGCAAATCATACGGGACAAGCCGGGGACCTGTCCAATATGCGGCATGGCGCTGGAGCCGCGTTCCGTTTCCGCCGAACAAGAGGAAAATCCTGAGCTGATAACCATGAGACGCCGCTTCCGGGTCAGTACTTTACTTACTATTCCACTGATTATCATTGCCATGCGCGATCTTATACCGGGGCTGCAAGTCGAAAATCTCCTTTCAGCAAGAACTCTCAAATGGATGGAGTTTGTTTTAGCTACTCCGGTTGTTCTCTGGGGAGGCTGGCCATTCTTTGAACGGGCCTGGCAGTCGATTTTAAATAAAAGCCTGAACATGTTTTCCCTGATCGGCCTGGGTGTCGGTGTCGCCTATGTATATAGTGTTGTTTCTACTCTCTTTCCTGATCTTTTTCCTTATTCTTTCCGGGATAAAAGCGGTGAAATCGGTTCATATTTTGAAGCCGCGGCGACAATCACAACTCTGGTGCTTTTGGGACAGGTACTTGAACTGAAAGCCCGGAGTCAGACAAGCACTGCCATCAAGGCGCTGCTTGGTCTGACTCCAAAAATGGCAAGACGGATTCTTCAGGACGGTACGGAGGAAAACATATCTCTTGAGCAAGTGGGGATAGGTGATATTCTTCGCGTACGTCCCGGAGAGAAAGTTCCCGTGGATGGTACAGTCATCGGAGGGACAAGTCCTGTCGATGAATCCATGGTTACGGGAGAGCCTGTTCCTATTGCCAAAAAATCGGGTGATCGCGTGATCGGCGCCACTGTAAATGGAACGGGCAGTATTCTGATGAGAGCTGAAAAAGTAGGCGCTGATACGGTTTTGGCAAGGATTGTCCAGATGGTCGCGGAGGCGCAACGCAGCCGGGCGCCGATCCAGAGACTGGCTGATACCGTATCCGGTTACTTCGTTCAGTCGGTTCTGGCCATTGCTTTTTTAACGTTTATTATTTGGGCCTGGGCAGGGCCGGAACCGCGGATGGCGTATGCCGTCATCAATGCCGTTGCCGTTCTGATCATCGCCTGTCCCTGCGCTCTGGGGCTGGCCACACCAATGTCCATCATGGTCGCGACGGGAAAAGGAGCAACAACCGGCGTGCTTTTCAAAGATGCGGAATCCATTGAAATAATGGAAAAAGTAAATACGCTGATTGTTGATAAAACAGGAACCCTTACCGAGGGAAAACCAAAGCTTGTTGACGTAATCCCTTATAATGGTTTGAATAAAGACGAAGTCCTTTATTATGGCGCCGGCATTGAACTCGGCAGCGAACATCCTCTTGCCTCGGCAATTATAACGGGTGCCGGAGAGAAAGGAATCAGCCCGTCAAAAGCCGATTCTTTTGCATCCCGAACAGGAAAGGGCGTTACCGGTAAAATAGAAGGTCACAACGTAGCCCTGGGAAATCAGAGCCTTCTTGAAGATCTCCACATCAAATCAGATGGTGCCGCCGTAAAAGCGGAAGAAATGCGCAATGAAGGCGAGACGGTGATGTTTGTTGCGGTAGATGGAGAGATCGCCGGCCTGCTCGGAGTTGCCGATCCGATAAAAAATTACACAACGGAAGCAATTCAAAAACTTCATAATGAAGGCATTCGTGTCGCCATGGTGACCGGAGATAATCTTACGACGGCGAAAGCGGTGGCGAGAAAACTCAATTTGGACAACGTTATTGCCGAAGTCTTGCCTGAACGAAAAAAAGAAGAGGTACAGAGACTGCAGAAAGAAGGGCAAATAGTGGCTATGGCGGGGGACGGCATTAATGATGCCCCGGCTTTGGCTCAGGCTCATGTGGGTATAGCCATGGCCACGGGGACCGATGTGGCGATGGAAAGCGCCGGCATAACGCTGCTCAGGGGGGACCTCCGGGGGATCGTGCGCGCCAGAAAGTTGAGCCGGGAAACGATGCGTAATATCAAACAAAATCTCTTTTTTGCCTTTGTCTACAATGCTCTCGGTATTCCTGTGGCCGCAGGCATCTTTTATCCATCATTTGATTTTTTATTGAGTCCGATTATCGCTGCTGCGGCTATGAGCTTCAGTTCCATCTCTGTTATCGGTAATTCACTGAGATTGAGGGGGATCAATTTAAGGGAAGCCTGATCTTAATTCAAATAACCATGCGGAATATGAAATGGAAAAAAGCATCCTCGCCCCCTCCAAAGGGGAACAAGTAAAGCGCGGTATGTTTTGTATTCCAAGGATTTATAAGTATTTTTTCAGTTCCTTTGTTTCCAAAGTGTCGACTATTTTTTTAACGTCCTGAGAGTTGCCTTTCGGGCAGATAAGCAAGGCATCCTTTGTTTCCACAACTATCAAATCTTTCACGCCGGCCAGGGCAACCAGCTTTTTCGGACTGTAAACAAGGCAACCGGTGCTTTCCTCAGAAATTACATTGCTGCCGCCGATCACGGCGTTGCCGTTTTTATCCCTGGCCGATATTTCCCAGAGAGCATCCCAACTACCCACGTCACTCCAGCCGAAATCTCCTTTGACGGTGTAAACATTGTCGGCTTTTTCCATAACGCCGTAATCAATGGAAATAGGAACCAGATTTTTATAGATCCGGCGTACTGCAGCTTTTTCTCCGGGTAATCCCAGCGCTTTGTTAATAGTATCCAGCCCCGAAGATAAATCAGGCAGGAAACATGAAATTGATTTTAAAATGGTCGATGCTTTCCAGATAAACATACCGCTGTTCCAGTAAAACTTTCCGCTTTTTACAAATTCCGAGGCACGTTTGAAATCTGGTTTCTCTCTTATTGATTTTACACGGTAAACTTCTTCGGCTGTTCCGCTTTCTATCGAATCGCCACGCTCAATATAGCCGTAACCGGTTTGCGGACTTGTCGGTTTAATCCCGATAGTAACCAGGGCATCCTCATTGGCCGCCGTCTGCACCGCAGTATTGATAACTTGCAGGAATTTATCGGTATCAGCAATTGCGTGGTCGGAAGGCAGCACAACCATGATATCGTCACCGGCTTTCTTCTGTATATGCAGCGCGGCAAGGCCGATACAGGGCGCCGTATTTTTGCCTTCCGGTTCAATGATAATATTTTCCAAAGGAATTTCAGGGAGTTGCTTTATGAGCATACGTGCGTGCTTCCGGCCGGTGACAATAAGAATATTCGCCGGTTCGATAAGCGGCAGGATGCGGTCGACTGTTTCCTGGATAATGGTTCTATGACTGATTATATCGAGTAAATGTTTTGGTTTTTTTTCCCTGCTGCGCGGCCAGAATCTTGTTCCCCGTCCGCCGGCCATGATAACGGCGTGCATTTATTTTCTCCTGATTTTTATGATTACTGAAGGTGCCAACAATATTTTCACATTATTGGCTGATCATTATGTTTAATAATCAACTTCTTTTTCGTGAACAATCTCGTTTTTTATTTTCGAAAGCAGTTCCTGAAAAACGGGCAAAACATCGGTTCGAAATCTTCCGGCAACCAGGACAATCATTATATCGTCGCCGACTTTTAACAAGCCGTTATTTATCCAGGCGCGAATCGCCGTAATTCCTTCCCGTTTTTCAAGACCTTTTACACAATTTTCCAAAGCCTCCCGGTTATAGGATAACTGCATGGCTTTTACCGGTTTTCCATCTTTGGCCGTTCCGCGCACGACTCCATTATGAAGGAGGATCATTCCCAGGGATTCCGGGTCACTTGTTTTTTTTATCTCCTTGAGCCATTTGTCGATCATGGTCATCCTCCTTTTTTTAACTCTTCATTACACAAAAAAAGTAAAAGTGTCCATAAACCATAATATCCTTGACAGAGTTTTGGGCATATGCTTATAAAAGATTTCAAAGTTGGAAATACTATGACTTGCGGGAAGAAGTCATGATCGATGAAATTAAGCTTTAAAAGGAGAAAAATATGAAGATTGCATTACCATCATACAGGAACATGGTTGATGAACATTTTGGACATTGTGAATATTTTACGGTATTTACCGTGGGTGAGCAAAAAAATATAGTTGCCGAGGAAGTGGTTGCCTCGCCTGCCGGATGCGGCTGCAAATCCAATATTGTGCATACTCTGGTGCAGATGGGTGTTAAGTATATGCTGGCCGGAAATATGGGACAGGGGGCCGTCAATGTACTGGCAATGAACGGCATCCAGGTTTTGCGCGGCTGCTCGGGCAATGTAAAGGAAGTTGCCCAAAGCTGGCTTTCCGGCAATCTCAATGATTCCGGTATTTCCTGCGCTCAGCATGAGCATGGTTGCCATGAAAATTGAAGAAAAAAACATGGCCACGAAAAAAATTAACTTTGCCTATCAGGCTCTGGCATTAATGTCCCGGCTCTTCTATGAAAAATTCGGCGAGGAGGCGATTCCGGTAATCAGGGACGTGTGGTATCAAATGGGGTCGGCTTCCGGTGAATCATTGAAAACAAAACTGACTGAATTTAATTTTAAATCAGCGGCTGATCTTCTTGATAAAAGAAATAAACAGAGCAGTGGTGAAATGGTGACCTGCCATCTGTCCGATGAGCTTTACCATTTCACAACTATATCGGGCTTTAGTTGCGATGTGGGTCTGGACAATGCCGGTCGTCCTGTATGTGAGGCCGTTATGAGCATAAATAAAGGTCAATTCAAATCAATTTGCGGCATTGATGTGGAGATGACTATAGTGAAAAGCCGGGCGGCAGGTGATGATTGCTGTGAAGTTATTTATCGTCCTTGCAAATAAGCGTAATAAACGATAGTAAAAAATCCATGGCAAAACTTACCTATCCGGAAATAACATTAAAAAAAGGGCGTGAGGCTGCACTGTTGCACGGGCATCCGTGGGTTTTTTCCGGGGCAATTGCCGCGGTCAAAGGAAAACCGGCGGCAGGCGATATTGTTCTGGCCAAAAATTCGGCGGGAATGCCGTTGGCATTGGGCTTTTTCAATTCCCGGACAGACATAGCCTTTCGTTTTTTAACTTCCAACACGGATGAGGTTATTTCTGCGGATTTTTGGAATGATCGTCTCCGTGGAGCTTATCTTTTACGTAAAAAGATTATCAAAACCGATACCAATGCCTATCGCCTGACTAATGCCGAAGGCGACGGCTTTCCCGGCTTGATCGTTGATATTTATGATACAACTGCGGTTATTTCCGTCACGACGGCTGGAATGGAAAAGCAGAAGAACCACATTGTCGATGCTCTTACAGCCCAATTAAAACCAAAAGTTATTTATGAACAGAGTCAGGGCCGGTCGCGTTCTCTGGAGGGATTGGAGAATAATACCTGCTTTTTGCAAGGCGATGATTTATCCGGCCCGGTGGTAATAAAGGAAAACGGACTTCAATTTGCAGTTGATTATATAGGAGGACAAAAGACCGGTTTCTTCCTCGATCAGCGCATAAACAGAGAAAAAATTGGCGGGATTTGCCGCAATGCCCGGGTATTGAACTGCTTTGCCTATACGGGAGCATTTTCCGTTTATTGTGCGGCCGGTGGTGCGAAGCAGGTGGTATCGCTGGATATATCGAATGCCGCTTGTGCCGCCGCCCGTGATAATTTGCAGCGCAACGGCTATTCCAGTGAAATTCACCCAGTAATTGAAACCGATGTTTTTTCCTATTTGCGCAATATGACGGATACCTTTGACCTGATTATTCTTGATCCGCCAGCCTTTGCCAAAACCAGGAAAGACGTGAACAGAGCTTCCCGCGGTTATAAGGAAATAAACTTGCAGGCGATCAAAAAGCTTGTTCCGGGAGGAATACTGGCGACATTTTCCTGCTCCAATTTTATGGACGAAGATCTTTTTTCCAAGATTGTTCTTGGCGCGGGACGGGATACCGGAGTCGATCTTAAAGTACTGGCCAGATTGGAAGCCGGGCCGGATCATCCTGTTGCCCTCGGTCATCCGGAAGGAAGATATCTTAAAGGATTGCTGCTAACTGTACACTAAACGCTGCAAAGATATGATAATTTCCTCAGATAAAATGTTTTTTGATGGAATGAGGAAAAGTTATTGACAAGTACTTTTAATATTGTTAGAAAATACTTAATAATTTGAGGATGTTTTTATGGAAAAGAAAATTTTATCAGTATCTTTAAATGGTTGGTGGTGGTGGAACCACATATTGGGGGTCGTCCGCCATTGATCATTTTTATTAATTAAAATCAAAGCCGTGGAGAGACTCTCATCTTCACGGCTTTTTTGTTTCTGTTTTAAAGCCAGGGCCGTGAACGAAATTCACGGCCTTTTTTTATACCTGCAGAATCTATGTTCGAAGGAGAAATGAAACATGTTTCAGCCAAGTTTTGAAGAATTTACCAATATGGCCCAAAGAGGAAATCTTATTCCCATTTACCGGGAAATATTAGCCGATGTGGAAACACCGGTTTCCGTTTTAATGAAATTGCAGGAGAAGGATCATGTTTATCTGCTGGAAAGTGTTGAAGGCGGCGAAAAATGGGGGCGATATTCCTTTTTGGGCACTGATGCCGGAGTTATTTTTCAAGTTCGCGGAGAAAATATAGTCATAACGGAAAAAAACAGGGTGACGGAAAGGGCGCATAAAGGCAATCCGATGCAATATTTGCGGGATTTGCTCAATCGTTACCAGCCTGTCTCCGTTCCCGGTCTGCCGCGCTTTTACGGCGGCGCCGTGGGCTACCTGGGTTACGACATGGTGCGCTATTTTGAAAAACTTCCCGGAAGCCGGAATGATGACCTGGGGCTTGATGAAGCCGTTTTTATCATCAGCGATGCAATGATGATTTTTGATAATGTCCGGCACACAATTAAAATCGTTGCCTGCGCCTATACCGAAGATGCCGAATCCCTGGAAGAAAGTTATGCCGCTTCCTGCCGCAAAATTGAAGATATGATCAAGACTCTGTCCATGCCGGCTGTTCATCAGGAAAAAGATTCAGCAGATGCCGGCGAGATACCATTCACTTCCAATATGACTGAAAAACAATATGAAGCCATCGTGGAAAAAGCAAAGGAATACATAGCAGCCGGAGATATCATTCAGGTGGTGCTTTCCCAGCGCTTTCAAGCGGAATGCCGGTCCAATCCGGTTGATCTTTATCGCGCTTTGCGTTTCATCAATCCTTCCCCTTATTTATTCTTTCTCAAGCTCGGCAATGCAACTCTGATCGGTTCTTCACCGGAAGTCATGGTGCGCCTGGAAGAACAAACGATGGAGCTGCGGCCGATTGCCGGTACGAGGAAAAGAGGCAGGACCGAGCAGGAAGACCGGCAGCTTTCCGACGAACTGTTGTCCGACGAAAAGGAACGGGCCGAGCATGTAATGCTGGTGGATTTGGGCCGCAATGATCTTGGACGGGTCGCTCAAACCGGTTCCGTGCAGGTAAACCAGTATATGGTTGTCGAAAAATATTCGCATGTGATGCATCTGGTATCCAATGTCCGCGCCCAGTTGGCGCGCGAGCGGGATGCCTTCGATGTATTGGCGGCTACTTTTCCAGCGGGAACTTTAACCGGCGCGCCGAAGATCCGGGCAATGGAAATCATTGATGAACTGGAACCGTTAAAACGCGGTACTTACGGTGGTGCGGTCGGCTATTTCAGTTTCAACGGCAATATGGATTTCTGCATTACCATCCGGACAATGCTGGTTAAAGACGGCAAAGTTTTTATCCAGGCCGGTGCCGGCATTGTTTATGATTCGGTTCCTGAAAAAGAGCATCAGGAATCATTGAACAAGGCCCGGGCGATGTTGCAGGCGGTCAGGCTGGCGGCGGGCAGGTTTATTATTGAAAACGGCAAGTAAGTGATAATAACATTGTTTTTAGAGGTATTATTATGATTTTAATGATTGATAACTATGATTCTTTCACCTTCAACATTGTGCAGTACCTGTTGCAAATGGGTGAAGATGTGCGCGTCTTCCGCAACGATAGGATTACCCTGGAAGAAATAAGCAGGCTCAATCCGCAGTCAATTTTTCTTTCACCGGGACCGTGTTCGCCCAGGGAAGCGGGGATTACCGTGGAAGTTGTCCGCAACTTTTACAAGTCGATTCCGATTATGGGAATATGCCTGGGACATCAGTCGATAGGATTTGCCTTTGGTGGCGAAATTATCCGGGCGCGGCAAATCATGCATGGCAAGACCTCGCTCATGCGCAATGACGGTAAAACGATTTTTGCCGGTTTGCCCAATCCATTTTCCGCGGGGCGATATCATTCCCTGGTTGTGAAGCGGGAGACTTTGCCGGATTGCCTGGAAATCAGCGCGGAGACCGATGATGGGGAGATTATGGGCTTGCGGCACCGGCAATATCCGGTGGAGGGAATTCAGTTTCATCCAGAATCGGTGTTGACCCCGCAGGGCAAAAGAATAATTAGAAATTTTTTGAAATATACCGGACGAAAGGAGCATTAATCCATGATTAAGGAAGCAATCGACAAGGCGGTAAAGAAAATAGACTTGAACGAAGCGGAAATGATGGCGGCAATGGAAGAAATAATGGAAGGCAATGCCACACCCGCTCAGATAGGTTCTTTGATAACGGCGTTGCGGATGAAAGGCGAAACCGTAGACGAAGTTACCGGCGCGGCCCGCATAATGCGTCAGAAGGCGACCCATGTTAATGCCTGTGCAACTACCATTGTGGATACCTGCGGTACCGGCGGTGATCGTTTAAATACGTTCAATATCTCGACCACCGCGGCATTTGTTGTGGCGGCGGCCGGCATCACTGTTGCGAAGCATGGCAACCGCGCCGTGTCCAGCGCCTGTGGCAGCGCCGATGTTTTGGAAGCGCTCGGCGTCAATGTCAGCGCCGATCAGGAGATAGTAGAGGAATGCATTCAGCAGATCGGCATCGGTTTCCTGTTTGCACCCAAACTGCATGGAGCAATGAAATATGCCATCGGACCGCGCCGGGAAATCGGCATTCGTACTATATTCAACATGTTGGGACCATTGACCAATCCTGCCGGAGCGACAGCGCAGCTTCTGGGCGTTTATGATCCGCAACTGACGGAAATGTTTGCCGGGGTATTAAAAAACATGGGAACAAAAAGGGCTTTCATTGTCCATGGCGCCGACGGGCTCGATGAAGCTACGATAACGGGCGAAACCCGCGTTGCCGAATTGAAAGACGGCATTATCAGGACTTACAACATTAATCCCATTGATTACTTCGGGAAAACATATCCTTTGGAAGCCATTAGGGGCGGCGATCCGTCATTCAATGCTCAGATAACCAGAGATGTTTTGAGCGGCAAAACAGGAGCCTGCCGCGACGTTGTTATTCTCAATTCCGCACTGGCGATTGTCGCCGGAGAAAAGGCGCTGGATATTCATGAAGGAATCAAAGTTGCAACAGATTGTATCGACAGCGGTGCAGCGGTTAAGAAGTTACAGGAGTTGATAGAGATGAGCAACAGCTAAGATCGAGGAGGGCTGTTGAAGGCTGAAGACCGAAGAATTGAGACCGAAGAGGGCATCAGTTGGCTTTGGAGTGCGGCGGCTGGACGCCGCTTTAGCTCGTTCCCACGCGGAGCATGGAATGAGACAAAATGTTGTGTCGGCCTGCGTGTTTGTCCTCCCCCTGCACCCCC
>CAZWCA010000052.1:0-3482 GCA_964632255.1 uncultured Smithella sp.
ACATTTACGCTTCCCGGCGCTGAATTCAGATCTTTTTCCGTTCGTGTTGCAGTAACCACGATCTCTTCGAGTTTTGTTAAATCTTTCTCTTTTTTCTCAGGATCTGCCTCGCTTTTTTCTTCAGCAAAAGTGTTTGAGGAAAACAAAATCAATAAAACCAGAAATAGAAATCTTTTAAACATAAGCCTGTCTCCTGTTGCTTTACACATCACCCCCTTTCTGATATAAAAAAATAAAAGAGGTGATGTTCAGTCGAACGTTGCCCTTTCGAGGCAGGGAATCCTCGGCCAAAGGTGCTTCCCTGCCTCCCTATACGTTAGTTGTCAGATGTTAACTCTGAATTACTCTTTTTTCTCGGTTTGAATGGCCACTTTTTTTAAGCCGTGGCTGTTCAAAAGATCAAGGACATCCACAAAAATTTGCAGAGCAATGTCTTTGTCCGCACGTACGAGAAGAGGAGTATCTTTGTCAATCTTGCCGATCTCTTTGCTTAATTCATCAAGGGTGATCTTCGTGGCATTTAAATAGATCACGCCTTGCCGGTCTATTGATACAATCTGCCGCTTGAGGGTTTCCGCCTGAGACTTGGATGCCTTGGGCAGGGATACGGAAATCATGCCTGTTGCAATAAAGGTGGATGTGGTCAGGACAATAGTAAACAAAACAAGCATAACGTCGACCAGCGGAATGACATTGATATAGTTGAACTCCTTATCATCTTTCATGCTCTACCTCCCATTTAACCAAAATTCCTTTTACCTTCCGCAGTAACAGGTTATAAAAAATAATTGAAGGGATAGCTACCAGAAGTCCGGCAGCCGTTGCTTTGAGTGCCATGGACAAACCAATCATAATTTTGCTGGTATCAATGAAACCTTGTGTTCCCATCGTGTAAAATGTGAACATGATGCCCAGTACGGTGCCTAATAAGCCGATATAGGGTGCATTGCTCCCAATAGTGGCGATTAAATGAACCCCCTTGGTCAATTCATATTCCAACAGACGCTTGTCCGGAAACTGTTGTGTCTGGATTTTTCTGTAGGTCAGATACCTTTCAATAACAATCGATAAAGCAGCAACGCTCATGATTCCCAAAAGTCCTAAAACACCATAGTCAATAATCAAACCTAAATAGGCCATACTTTTCACCTCGAAATTAAAATTTCTTTTATTCAGACAACAGGTGGAAGCGAATGTTAATAATTGCCCGCGAAGCAACGCTCTGGCCGTTTATACGAGCCGGCACAAAGGTGGACTTTTTAATGGCATTGATTGCCGCTTCCGTAAAACCATAAGCGGCAGACTCAATAACTGTCACATCCAGTAGTCGTCCTGTATGATCGATAAATAATTTGAGCACAACTTTCCCTTCCATGCCCAGACGCAGTGCACGCTGTGGATAGACCGGCAGTTCCCGGTGAAGAAAGCGTGGGGCATTGCCCTCGCCAAACTTTGTATCCAGGACGCCTGAGTTTGTTCTCCTTTCGCCTCCCTGTTTAAGAGGTGCAGCCGAAGCAGCGTTCACAACGTTTGCCTTTGCCGGCGGCAGCTGCGATTCTTGCGCTAGGACGGGGGGCACATTATCCGGCTGCTGTTCGGTAATAACATCAGTGTTTTGCTGCGCCGGCTGCCTCGGTGGGCTTTGCGTCTTGGCCGGGGGGACAATCTTGCGATGTGGCGTAGCTGCCTGTGCCGGAGTAGGAGCGGAAGTAGTAAATTGATTTTCCTGGGGCTGCTCGAAATTAATGAGGAATGTTTGAATATCATGTGAAGGAAGGGCCGGAAGCATTAAGAAGATTGAAATGAAGCACGTATGAACCATCAACGATGCCAAAATACTGATCCAGTTATTCCCGCCTGCTGACATGGCCACTGCTTTCATACACGATCCATTTCCAGACGTCCTTCTTGACTGAAGGACGTCTTTTCCAAAAAAAATCCCCGATCACTTG
The DNA here is from genome assembly GCA_964632255.1 of uncultured Smithella sp. Taxonomy (GTDB): domain Bacteria; phylum Desulfobacterota; class Syntrophia; order Syntrophales; family Smithellaceae; genus MVRV01. Next base: position 1,953 of record CAZWCA010000052.1, read on the forward strand.
CCATGATCGGGGATTAAACGTTTTTATAATCCATACATGCATTCATGCAATCTTTTCCATCGACTTTGCATGAAACTCATTTTGGCAGGTCTACTGACTTACAGGTCATTCTATTGTCCCATTCCTTCCCATCATATTTATGACAGTGGTTTTCTTCTCAGAGGCACATTTCATTAATGTAACCATTGAGAAAATGGGAGGTCGTCGCTGCTTACAGTGGCGGGTCCGTTCCCGATTTGCACGGGATTCCCTATTCTACCCCTTTGCGGGGTCACCAAAATAATCCTAATTTGTGAGAGAGCATTTTTATAGTGCAAGTTGCTAGCATGTAAAAAAATCAAAGTCAAGATTTATTGACAGGCAAGGCTTGTTTTTAAATTCAAATCAGGATCGATCTTGACATAAATTTTTTTTAATATTATTTTTTTATATGACTTTCGGCCTGCTGATAGATATTTTTAAGGTTGTTCATGGCTCCTTCAACGCCCTGCTGGCACTTGCTTTTTTTTACCAGGCCTGGTTGGGACTGACAATCAGAAAAGGAAGGAAAAGGAAAAAGCCTGAAATTACCGCCATGAAAAGACACAGAAGACTCGGTCCTCTTCTTGCCGCCATGGGTCTCGCGGGATATTTGTCCGGCCTGATTCTAATCCTTATTGACAAAGGATGGGTGTTGGAATACCCGCTTCATTTGGCCGTAGGATCATTGATCGTGTTCTTTCTTTGCGGCCAATATGCAGTTTCCAAAAAAATAAAAGGACCGGAGTCATCGTGGAGAACGCCTCATCTTGCAATCGGGGTAATGATTCTGTGCCTCTATTTGACGCAAATAGTTATCGGATTGGGAGTGTTGTTGTGAAAAATTTGGATAAAAAGTAAACCTTTCACAAACCTGCAAAGAAGGAGGAGCCATGAAGTATAAAAGATTTCTATTCATCATTGCCGCAGTTTTGATTGCCTTCTGTACAACGGTCGGAGCGGAGGGGCAGGAAAAAATAGTACCCGTTAGCCCGGACGGTGTCTCGAAGGTGGAAATTATCGGCGGCAGCTACTTTTTTAAGCCGAATCATGTAGTTGTTAAAGTTAACATACCGGTGGAATTGAAGGTATCAAAAGAACAGGGATTGGTACCTCACGACATTGTCGCCAAATCACCGGAGGCAGGAATAGAATTTAAAGAAAGTTTGAGCTCAACCCCTAAAATCATCAAGTTCACCCCCACCAAAGTCGGTAAATTTCCTATCTATTGCAGCAAGTCGGCTCCTTTTTCCAAGAGCCACCGGGAAAAAGGCATGGAAGGCGTTATTGAGGTTGTTCCATAAAAACAACGGCCGCCACTGCCAAAGTCAGGGAGCGGCCGAAAATGCTAATGTTTTTTAATTGCCCCAACCTGCAGATCAAGGGATACGGAAAAACTGCAGCCTTGACGGTGACTCCTGTGCCGTACTTTTTCTATCCGGAATTAACGGGTGTTGCCGAAGTGCGCTCCTAATTCCAATTCCAAATTAAGCGCCTCCCTTTGGCAAGCTC